>NZ_CP071596.1:1334973-2002460 GCF_017357105.1 Natronosalvus caseinilyticus | reverse complement strand
CGAGCCCCTCGGTCGGCTCGTCGAGCAGGATGAGGTCGGCCCCCGCGACGAGCGCCCGGGCGATGGCGAGCATCTGCTGTTCGCCACCCGAGAGCGACGACCCGGCGTTCCCCTCCCGCTCGGCGAGGTTCTCGAACGTCTCGAGCGCCTCGTCGACCGACAGCGAGTCGACGTCGTCAGCCCCGCCGTAGGAAGCGAGTTCGAGGTTCTCCCGGACGGTCAACTCGGGGAATATCTGACGCTCCTCGGGGACGAGCGAGAGCCCCCGCTTGGCGGTCGCCGTCGCGTCGAGCTGGGTGATGTCCTCGCCGCGATAGGCGATGGTTCCCGACGTCGGCATGATAATTCCCATGATCGACCGGAGCGTCGTCGTCTTGCCGGCGCCATTGCGCCCGATCAATGAGACGATTTCGCCCTCGTCGATCGTGAGCGACAGGTCGTGCAGGACTCGCGTCTCGCCGTAGCCCGCGTCGACGGACTCGAGTTCCAGAAGCGGAACGCGATCACTCATCGAGCGTCCCTCCGAGGTAGGCGTCCTGGACGGCCTGGTTACTAGCGATCTGGTCCGGCGTTCCCTCCGCGAGGAGTTCGCCGCGATTCAACACGCTGATTCGATCGGAAAGTTCCATGACGAGTTCGATGTCGTGTTCGATGAGTAATAATGTCTGATCTACCAGGACGTCCTGGATCAGATCGATCGTTTCTCTCGTCTCCTCGACGCTCATGCCGGCAGTCGGCTCGTCGAGCAAGACCAGTTCGGGATCGGTCGCCAGGACGACGCCGATCTCGAGGCGGCGCCGATCGCCGTACGCCAGCGCGTTAGCGGTGACGTCCGCGACTGATTCGAGGCCGACACGCTCGAGGATGCGCTCGGTTTCGGCGGTGATCTCGTCGTAGCGGTCGGTCGGTCGAAACAGCGACTCGAGCAGCCCAATTTCCTCTCGGTTTACCGATTGGACCGCTAGCCTGACGTTTTCTCGAACTGATAAGCCGCCAAATATATTCGATATCTGGAACGATCGGCCGATGCCGCGGCGAACGCGCTCGGCCGGCGAGAGCGACGTAATAGGAGTCGGTTCCTCGTCGTCGCGTCCGGCGAAGTAGATCTCCCCTTCCGTGACCGGAAGCGCCCCGGATATGAGGTTGAACAGGGTCGTCTTTCCGGCCCCGTTCGGCCCGATCAGGCTCCGGAACTCGCCGTGCTCGAGCTCGAGTTCGACGTGGTCCGTCGCCGTGAATTCGCCGAAGCGTTTGACCAGTCCCTCGGTGCGGAGGATGGTTTTCGTGTCGTTCGGAAGCGGTTCGGTCGCCATCAGTCGTCACCTCCCGGTGCCGTATCGTCAGGGGTCGGTTTCGAGCCGGGACCGCCCGAGATGAGCGGGCGAAGCTGTCCCGGAAGCGAGACCAGCCCTCGCGGGAGGAAGATGACGAACAGAATGAAGATGATACCGAGTACCAATCGCCAGTAGCCGGTGAAGTCGGTCAGTACGTTCTCGAGGCCGAAGAAGACGAACGAGCCCAGAATCGGCCCGTACAGCGTCCCCATACCCCCGAGGACAACCATAACGATAACCTCGCCCGATTTGATCCACTCGGCGGCCGAGGGCGTAACGAGTCCCGTGTTGAGCGCTGACAGGCTGCCGGCGAGTCCGGCAACTGCCCCGCTGATGACGAACGCGCGGCGCTTGTAGACGGTCGTGTCGTAGCCGAGGAACGTCGCCCGCTGTTCGTTCTCGCGGATCGCTTTCATGACCGCGCCGAACGGCGAGTTGAGAATTCGGCGGGTGAGGAAGAACGAAGCGACGAGGGCCGCCAGTACGACGTAGTAGAACAAGGCTGAGCCACCGAGGACGACCGGACCGAGGACGACCTCGATTTCGTTGAGTTCGATACCGGCGCCTCCGACACCGTAGTACGCGCCGAAGCCAAAGAGCCCGTCCGAGCCGCCGGTAAACGGCCGCTCCTCGATGAGACCGAAGAGCGAAATCGTATCCAGCGAATAGATCGCGTTGTAGAACAATTCCGCGAACGCGAGCGTAATCATCGCGAAGTAGACGCCGGCGACCCGAATCGAGAGAACCCCGACGATCCACGCGGCCACCGCAGAGAGCGCGATAGCCAGCGCGATTGCGACGAACGCGGACTCGCTCACGTTGATCAGCGTGATCGCGGCCGTGTACGCGCCGAGCCCCCAGAAGAGGACGTGGCCGAGCGAAACGAGGCCGGTGTACCCCATGACGAAATCGAGCGACAGCGCGAACAGTCCCCACAGGAGCATCCGGGTCACGAGCGTGACTGCGTACCCCGAGTAGAGCCAGCCGCTTCCGAACGGAATCAACACCAGCAAGACCACCATCACGAACCCGAGTTTCAACCGCGTGTCCTGATCCAGAAAGCCACCGTCGGTTCCGGCCAGCAACGTCCCGCTTTCGTCCTCCGGAGCTTCGGTTCCGAACAGCCCCTGTGGGCGAACCAACAAGATCCCGATCATCAGTAGAAAGATCACGGTCCCCTCGAGCGCGGGGACGTTGGGTCGAATAATCGTCTCCTGGAGAACCCCGACGAGAAGCCCCCCGACGACCGCACCCTTGAAACTCCCGAGACCGCCGAGGACGACGATGACGAACGCTGGGATGATGAACGACATCCCCATGCTGGGGCTCACTTGCTGGGTGCCGCCAACGATGATCCCTGCAATCGCCGCGAGGGCGGCGCCAGCGCCGAACACCAGCGAGTAGTATCGGTCGATATCGATGCCCAGATTCCGGACCATCTGGCGGTCCTGTGACCCGGCGCGAATAATGAGCCCGTACCGCGTGTACTCGAGTGCCGCCCAGACGGCGAGGGCGACGAGAGTCCCGAAGACGATGATGAACAGGTTGTACGAGCTAAAACTGAACCCAAACAGCTCGAAGGTGCCACGGATGATCTCGGGGCGATTGAACGAGCGGTTCCCCGTTCCCCACACCAGATAGATCAGGTCGTTGATGACGAGCACCAGTCCGAACGTGAGCAAGATGTGATAGAGGGGATTTCGTCCGTACAGCGGTCGGACGGTGAATCGTTCGATCGCCACGCCGACGACCCCGACGAGAAGCGGTGCGATCAACAGGGCGGCGAAGAACGCGTACCCGCCACCGAGGGGTGCAATTAACGCGAGCGCGAAGTACGCGCCGAGCGTAAAGAGTTCGCCGTGGGCGAAGTTGATGACGTGCATGACCCCAAAGATCACGGACAGCCCGGCCGCTAGCAGGACGTATATGAGGCCGACCGTGAGCCCGTCCAGCAGTCCCTGCAAAGAGACGAAAGAAAAGACTCCGGTCGTGACCCCTTCCAGAAGGATGTGTAAAGATGTCATTCAACTAGTGCTCTCCGGTCAGAGTGAACAACCCGTCGATTCACAGTCGGGGGCAGCTTCCTCGCCGTCGAGTTCCCACCCCTCGAGGAGGTTCACGTCCGCGATGTCCCCCTCTTCGGGTTCGACGCACTCGGCCATCCAGACCGGGTTCGTCGCCTGATGATCGCACTCCCGGAACTCGACGGGACCGAAAATCGTCTCGTGTTCCATACCAGGCAGGGTGTCTTTGACGTCGGCAGGGTCGGTCGAACCGGCCTCCTGAATGCCGTTCGCGACCATCCGGATCGATTCGTAGCCGACACGCGAAAAGTTGTCCGGGAGGTCGCCGTCGTAGGCGTCCTGGTAGTCGCTGACGAACGTCTGGTTGTCGCCGGTCTCGATCGTCGGAACGTACCGGGTCCCGCTGTAGATGCCGTAGGCACCCTCGCCCGCACCGGACATCACGGCCCGGAACGATCCGGTCGTCGTCACGATCGGAATTTCGTCGTGCAGTCCCCGATCTTTCGCCTGCGTGAGGAACGTCGCCAGATCCGCGCCGGTCATCCCAACGACGAGCGCATCCGCCTCGTCGCTGGCGTCCGAAATCTGCGTGATGAACGAGGCGAAGTCCGTCGAACCGGGGTCCGAGCGGGTGATGCCGACTCCCTCGTACCCATCGCTGAGGTTCTCCATCCGCGTGCCGATCTCGTTGTGGACGGAATTGCCGTAGGCGTAGTCGGCAATGTGGTAGAACAGCTGGTCGCCCATCTCCTCGGCCATCCACTGCGACATGACCTCCGCGATCTGGGCAGTGCTCGTCTCGAACCGGAACACCCACTCGTTGCAGTTCTCCCCGGTGATGGAGACGTCGGCCGCCCCCGGCGTGTACAGTACCTCGTTGTCCTGGGCGAACTCGTTCATCGCCAGCGCAACCGAACTCGAGATGCACCCGGTGAAGAACTCCGCGCCCTGGGACTGGACGGCGTTGTTCGCCTCCTGGATCGCGGACTCGGAGTCGAGCTGGGTGTCGTACTCCTCGTACTCGAATTCGAACTCGTACTCGTCGCTCTCGTTTATCTGCTGGATGGCCAGTTCCGTTCCTCGGTGGCGTTCTTCGGCTAGCGCGCTGAACGGCCCCGTGAACGGCTCGAGGACGGCGAGTGGGACGGTTCCACTCGCGCCGCCATTGCCGTTTCCGTTACCGTTGCCGTTTCCATTCCCGTTGCCGTTCCCATCCCCATTTCCGTCACCTGACGATTGAATACACCCGGCGAGTCCGGTCAGTCCGGCCGCCCCGCCGACGACTGCACCCCTGAGAAATTGCCGCCTGTTCCCCTGGCTCATGGTATCTCGAGTCACAAGTCCATCTATCGCGGATGTTGTATAAATATTCACCCGTAGATGGACGGGTTATATAAACATACTAGCTATTCAACTGACGGAAAATCGACCGAAGACGAACGGTTCGTTCAGAACGGCGTTGAAATATTACGGAAAATTCGAGGCGAAAGCCTTGCCCTTCAGGGCGGGGATGAAGCCGACCAACAGGATTCAACCGCCGACGATGGCATAGACGGGGTTCCAACACAATCTTTAAGCCGCCCGACCGTGATAGTATGCATAGATGGTGAAGAGTACCCGTCACGCGAAATATGAACTCTACTACCACATAGTGTTCGTGCCGAAGCATCGGTGTTCACACTTGACGGGGAAGACGAAAGAGCGTCTCGAAGCCATCTTCGCGGAAATCTGTGAAGACAAAGGCCTCGAACTGGCCGAGTCCGAGGTCATGCCCGACCACGTACACCTGTTCATCGGGAGTCCACCGAAGAACGCCCCGTCACTCATCGTCAACTGGGTCAAGGGCATCTCCGCCCGCAAGTACAATCAGCGGTACGACGACCGTGTGAAGTGGACTCGTTCGTACTACGTCGGAACAGCGGAAAGCGCCTCAAAAGGCGCCGTCGAACAATACATCGCTGAACAGGAAGGTGGCGACGAATGAAGCGCGTCAACACCTTCGAGGTCGTCCCCCAGACCGAGAACGACAAAGAGTGCCTCCTACGGCTACTCGACGCCTCCGCCTCTCTGTGGAATGAACTCACCTACGAACGTCGTCAGAACTACTTCGGTAACGGCGACGTGTGGGACACCTCCGAGTACCGTGGACAGTACAACGGTGTCGTCGGAAGCGCAACCGGTCAACAGGTCACGCGCAAGAACAGCGAAGCGTGGCGGTCGTTCTTCGCCCTCAAGGAGAAAGGCGAATACGCCAACCCACCGTCGTACTGGGGCAACGAGGAAGACGGACGCGAACTCCGAACCTACATCCGATGCAACCAGTACACGATTCAGTGGGGCAAGCGTAGTCGTCTCGAAATCCCTGTCGGGCAAGAACTGAAAGACGAATACGGACTCGGCTACCACGAACGACTCCGCCTCGAAGTCCGAGGCAACCCGAAGTGGGACGGCAGACGGGGTCGTCTGGAACTTGAGTACGACGAGGTTAGCGACACGTTCAGGGCTTTTCAACCAGTCACCGTACCTGATTCTCGACTGGATTCACCACTGGCTTCCGAAGAAGCCGCCCTCGACGTTGGAGCGAACAACCTCGTCGCCTGTTCCACGACCACTGGGAACCAGTACCTCTACGACGGACGCGAGTTGTTCGGACGGTTCCGCGAGACGACCGACGAAATCGCCTGCCTACAGTCGAAATTGCCCGAGAGACGAAGTCTCTCGGAATCACGGAAGACGGAGTCTTCCGGACGACTCCGCGAGGGACGCTACAGTTCCAAGCGAATTCGACGGCTGTACCGACAGCGGACGAAGCGCCGTGACCACGCACAGAACGCGCTGTTGCGCGACCTCGTTGAACGGTTGTACGACGAGGGCGTGGCGACGGTGTACGTGGGCGATTTGACCGACGTGCTGGAAACGCATTGGTCGGTCAGGGTGAACGAAAAGACGCACAACTTCTGGGCGTTCAAGAAGTTCATCCACCGTCTCGCGTGCGTCTGTGAGGAATACGGCATCAGCCTCGAAGCCGAGTCGGAAGCGTGGACGAGTCAGACGTGTCCCGAATGTGGCGACCACGGGGAGACGGTTCGCCACGGATATACGCTGACGTGTCCATGCGGATTCGAGGGACACGCCGACCTCACGGCATCAGAGACGTTCCTTCGAGAAAACAGCGAGACGGAAGTCAGGCCGATGGCACGGCCCGTGCGATTCGAGTGGGACGACCACGAGTGGTCGGGGAAACCACACCCTCACGAAAGTCTCAAAGAAGTGCGCACAAACCCGCAAGTTGCCTCCGTGGGTCGGTAGCCGAACTCCCAACGGAGGAATCCTCGCGCTTTAGCGCGGGGAGGATGTCAATCCTGCATCTTGATGAGGAACTTCATGTCACCCTCGAACACCACGTCGTCCTCCTGGTTCGTCATGGTGGTATCGATCGTCACCAGACCCGCATCGTCTTTGCTCGAGAGTTCGCGCTTTTCGGTGACCTCCATGTCGAGTTCGATGGTGTCGTCCATGTAGACCGGATTGGGGATGTTCATGTAGTTCATCCCGAGGAAGGCGTAGACCGTCCGCTCGACGATGCCACAGCGGTAGACGAACCCGGTCGCCAGCGTGAACGTCATCGGGCCGTGAGCGACCCGGCCGTCGAAGTGTCCCTCCTCGGCGAAGTGCTTGTTCGTGTGGAGTTCGGTCCAGTCGCCGGTGAACATCGAGTGGAGGACGAAGTCGGACTCGGTCACGGTTCGGCCGACGCTCTCGAAGGTCTGTCCCACTTCGAAGTCCTCGAAGTAGTGAGGCTCGTAGCTGTATGCCATGATACGACTGTTCAAATAGAGCGGATAAATAGATTTTCCTCGCGTCATATGTCCGATCGACGCCCCCTCGAGCAGCACACCCAAATCGGCTCGAGGCATCTCGCACCCGAGAGATTATGACGATTCCACCACAATCGACGTGCATGTACCGGATACTGGTCGGTCTGGACACCAACGTCGAACGAGCACAGGCGCAGGCCCGAATGGTCGCCTCGCTCCCCGCAGCGAGTACGGACGTGACCGCAATCTTGACCCACGTCTTCCAGGACAACCCGGAGGGGGCGTCGATCCAGCAACTCGATTCCGTCCGACGCGCCATCGACTTCCTCGAGGACCACGACGTCGAGTACGAGTACTACGAGACGAGCGGGGAACCGGCGACCGAACTCGTCGAGGCGGCGGCCGAACTCGACGCCGACATGATCTGTCTCTCCGGCCGCAAGCGGACGCCTACCGGGAAGGTGCTCTTCGGGAGCGTCACCCAGGCGGTTATCCTCAGTAGCGAGCGACCGGTGACGACCGTCTCGCCGTCATCCTCAGAATCGGGTGATCGATGACGGCCGTTTCGCCGGAGTGAACAGGGGTTCAGAGCTCGCCGTCCGTTCGAGACTCCTACTCGAGACATCGTTCGCCCCTTCGAGAGCCTCGACATATATAAAGGACCCCCGCATGTTCGGGACGAACGTGATGGTGCTGGCAGCCGTATCTACTGACAAGAACGATAATGTCGACCGATACCTGCGCTGCCTGGAACCCGTCAGCGTGTGAGGGAACCGCTGGCTGTCCGCCCCGATGCCCGCGCTTCATCGACAAGCACGGACGCGCGCTGCTCGTCGAACCCGCGAGCGACCACCACCGCGAGGGCCTCCGAGCCATGTACGCGGACTACCCCGACGCCCACCGGTCGATGGGACTGCCGCCGATTCGTCTCGAGCGAATCGACGCCTGGCTCGATGCGTTGCTCGAGACGGGCACCAATCTCGTCGCTCGAGACGGGACGCGCGTCGTCGGCCACGCGGCCTACGCCCCGACCTCGAGCGCGGAACCCGAGTTCGTGATCTTCGTCGATCCGGACTATCACGACGGGGGCGTTGGCAGCGAACTCTGCCGGCACACGATCGCCACGGCCGCCGAAAACGGCCACGAGGCGCTCACGCTCGACGTAGACGCAGCCAACGAACGAGCCGTACACGTCTACCGGAAGCTGGGGTTCCGGATCACCGGTCGAAGCGGCGGCGACCTGGCCATGCGCCTCTCGTTCGACGAACCCATCGTCGACGCCGTCCGACTGCCGCCGGCCGAGCGGGAGACGCTCGCCTGAACGGCGCTCGATGGTCGGTCGGCGACGCGTCGAAAACTGCGGCGGGATGTAGCAGAATATCGGTTACATAGATACGAGGAGAAAGCCCACGACTTCAGTCGTGGGATGAATCCGAAAAAGCCGACACAATCGCTCCTCGAAAGCACGGTGTAAGGTTGATAGAATCAAAGCAACTAATAGTGAGTAGTATCTATCTAACTGTATGCCACGCGGGTATAGTCAAGAGCGAACGTCGGTTCACAACCTCCACTACCACTTCGTGTGGTGTCCGAAGTACCGCAAGTCGGTGCTGACCGACGAGGTTGTAGACCGTCTCGAACAACTCATCGAGGAGAAAGCGGACGAACTCGACCTCGACATACTCCGACTGGCAATCCAGCCCGACCACGTACACCTGTTCATCACGGGGAATCCGAAACTCTCCCCGAACAAAATCATCCAACAGATCAAGGGCTACACCTCGCGGAACCTCCGAGACGAATTCGACTTCGGCCTCCCCTCGCTGTGGACGCGCTCGTACTTCGTCTCCTCAGCAGGCGAGGTATCGAGCCAGACCATTGAGGAATACATCGAAGCCCAGACCGGCCAATAAAATGCGTCGCGAAGTCACCACCACGATACGGGTCAAGCTCCACTCACTCACTCAGCGGAAAGCCCGACTCATCGAACGCGAATACACTGCGTTCCAAGACGCCGTTCACGGTGACGATGACGCGAACCTCTACTCCGCCACCAAGCAACAGGCGGGAAAAGTCCGGTCAACCAAGAACCCACGCGAGGATACCGAACAACCAGTCGTTCTTCGAAATGACTGCATCACCATTGAACACGACGAGGATACCGTGCTGTCGTCGTGGTGGTTTAAACTCCCCGTCTACAACCCCGAGCGAGAACGCGGAGACAGCATCTGGGTACCCGTTCACGTTCCCGAGAAAGACACGCACCTTCTCACCGACGAGCACATCCGAGACTCGGAACTCGTCCGCCGCGACGGTGAGTGGTACGTCCACCTCGTCTGCAAGCGGTCTGTGGCCGTTGCAGACGCGTACGACGACGTACTCGCCGTCGATATGGGTGCCAAATGGATAGCCGTCAGTACGTTCCTCTCCGACCGTGAGACCAAATTCCACGGCGTGGAAGTGCGACGCATTCGCGAACACTACAAGCAACTCCGCAAGTCCATCGGGAAGGCGAAGGTTCGTTCGGGGGCACGAGTGATCGACCGCATCGGCGACAAAGAGTCGCGAACGGTCGAACACGAACTACATCAGGTGGCGAACGGACTCGTCGCCCGCGCTCGTAAACGGAACGCTGCCATCGTGTTCGGTGATTTGACGGGCTTGCGTTTCGACAACGATAAGGGTCGGTACGTGAACGACAAGACGCACAAGATGCCGTACGCGAAGCTGGCGACCATCCTCACGTACAAAGCCCATCTCGATGGTCGAGAGTGTTTGCCGGTGAACGAGGCGGACACGTCGGTGACGTGTTGGCGGTGTGGCAGTCAGCACACGAGTCGTGACGTGCAGGGTCGGGTGGAGTGCCACGACTGTGAGTTGGATGATAATGCGGACAAGAACGGTGCGTCGAATATCGGTAAACGAGCCGTCGGTAAGGACCTTCAGAGCCCGCTATCGACGGTGGGGGCTGTTGTGGCTCAGCCCGAAACGCAGGTCAGACTCGAGGGAACTAACGGTAAAATGGAACCTGCGAACTCCTCGGAAGACGTGGGCCTAACCCTCAGTGAGGGAAGCCCACGACTTCAGTCGTGGGAGTAGTCACTCGCCCGTCCACTCCGGCTCTCGATCCTCGAAGAACGCGTCGATCCCCTCGTCCTTGTCCGCAGTTCCGAACAGCTGAGCGAACAGTTCGGCCTCGTACTCGATGCCCTGCTCGAGGTCGGTCCGTGAGGCCGCCTTGACGGCAGTCTTTGCCAGCTCGAGGGCGACGGGGCTCTGCTCGGCCATCGATTCGGCGAGCCCGTAGACCTCCTCGTCCAGTTCCTCGGCGTCTCCACAGACGATATCGACGAGACCGATCTCGAGCGCCTCCTCGGCGTCGATCAGGTCGCCCGAGAGGATCAGGCGCATCGCCTGGCCCTCGCCGACCAGGCGGGGGAGGCGCTGGGTGCCGCCTCCGCCGGGCATGATCCCGAGGTTGATCTCCGGCTGGCCGATCTTCGCCCGTTCGTGGGCGATGCGCACGTCACAGGCCTGGGCGAGTTCGCAGCCACCGCCCAGCGCGTGGCCGTTGACCCGTCCGATCACCGGCTGAGGCAGGTCGTCGATCACCTCGTAGACGCGGGGGCGCTTCGAGATTTCGCGCTGCTCGAGGGCGCTCCGGTCGCGGAACTCGCCGACGTCAGCGCCAGCGACGAACGCCTTCGCCTCGTCGGCGCCCGTGAGGACGACGACGCGGACGTCGCTCTCGGCGACCGCGGCCGCGATTTCCTTCAATTCGCGCCGAACCTGTGCGTTGAGCGCGTTTCGAGCGTCCGGGCGGTCGATCGTGACGGTCGCGACGCCGGGCACGCGGTCGCCGACGCTCGCGTGGACCAGATCGCAGTCCTCGGCCGCGGCGTCGATGTCCTCGGCGCCGTCGACGGGTCCGTCGGGGAGCATCAGTTCGACCCTCCGCGGTCGTCACCGTCTTCGCCGGCGTCACCCTCGTACTCGCCGCTGACGCCCACGATCTCGCCGTCCTCCCAGACGTAGAATCCCTCGCCGGTCTTCTTGCCTAACTTGCCCGCGCGCACCTTCCGCTTGAGCGCCTGGGGCGGCCTGAACCGCTCGCCGAGTTCCTCGCGCAGGTACTCGAGGATGTCCAGGCGAACGTCGAGGCCGACGACATCGCCGAGTTCGATGGGGCCCATCGGGTGATTGTAGCCGAGTTCCATCGCGGCGTCGACGTCTCGCGGGTCGGCGACCCCTTCCTGAACCATCCGGATCGCCTCGACGCCGAGAGCGACGCCGAGTCTCGAGGAGGCGAACCCTGGCGAGTCGGTCACTTCGACTGGCGTCTTGCCAATCTCGTCGACGAACTCGTGAGCGAACTCGACGGTGTCGTCGTCGGTCTGTTCGGCGACGACGATCTCGACCAGCCCCATGATGTGGACCGGGTTGAAGAAGTGCAGGCCGATCACCCGTCCGTCGCGCTCGGCCGCGTTCGCGATCTCCGTGATCGACAGCGACGAAGTGTTCGTCGCGATAATGGTCTCGTCGTCGACGAGTGCCTCCACGTCCTCGAGCGTTCCTTTCTTGAGGTCGAGGTCCTCCGGAACGGCCTCGATCACGAGGTCCGCGTCCTCAACGGCTTCCGCGAGGTCCGTCGTTCCCGAGAGGCGCTCGAGGGTTGCGTCGGCCTCCTCGCGGGTGACCTTGTCGCGTTCGATGCCACCCTCGAGATTGGCTTCGATGGACTCGAGGCCGTTCTCGACGTATTCGGTTTCGATGTCTCGCACGGTCACGTCGTGGCCCGCCATGGCCGTCACCTGGGCGATGCCGTGGCCCATGGTGCCGGCGCCGAGTACTGCGACTCGCATGTGTCGGGATTTTCGGGGCTGTGTGAAAGCCGTTTCCGTTCGGGCGATACGTTCGGCGTGACGAACAACCCTGCGCGCCGAGTCGTTCATCGCCACCCCGGCTCCACAAGACCGGCGACCCCTGTGGAGAGCCAAACGCTTAACCCCCGACCGTCCGACCTCTCTCGTGATGACAGACGCCGACGCAGAGGCCGTTATCGTCGATGCCGTACGGACGCCGCAGGGACGCAAGGACGGCGGACTCGCCGAGACCTACCCCGAGGACCTCGTCGTGACCGTCCTCGAGGCGCTGGTCGAACGCACGGGGGTCCCCGCCGAGGAGTGGGACGACTTCCGACTCGGCTGTGCCAACCAGGAGAACGAACAGGGGCGGAACCTGGCGCGCCAGTCGCTGCTCGCCGGCGGCTTCCCGGAAACCGTGCCGGGAGCGACGACCACTCGACTCTGTGGCTCCTCGCTGACGACGCTCGTCGACGCCGTCCGGGCCGTCGAAACCGGTGACGGCGACGTCTACCCCGTCGCTGGCGTCGAACACATGAGCCGGATCCCGTTCTCGAGCTGGCTCCACCCCGGCATCGAGGAGCGCTACGATGCCGACGACCTCCCGATGGGCGCGACCGCCGAACGCGTCGCGAGGCGGTACGACATTTCGCGGGCGGACCAGGACGCGTTCGCGCTTCGGTCCCACGAACGCGCGCTCGAGGCGTGGGACGAGGGTCGGTTCGACGACGAGGTCGTCCCGGTCGATACGCCCGAGGGAATCGTGGAGACAGACGAGGGCCCCCGTCCCGACACCGATCTCGAGACCCTCGCCGGCCTGCCCACCGTGTTCGCGGACGACGACGCGGCCACCGTGACGCCCGGCAACGCCTCGCCGCTGACCGACGGCGCCGCAGGGCTGCTCGTCACGAGTCGCGAGTACGCCGAGGAACACGGTCTCGAGGTCCTGGCCAGCGTCGGCGCCCGCGGCGTCGCCGGCGTCGACCCGACCGTGATGGGAACGGGGCCGATTCCCGCCACCAGGCAGGCGCTCGAGGCAGCCGACCTCTCGGTTTCGGACCTGGACCTCGTGGAACTCAACGAGGCGTTCGCCTCCCAGAGTCTCTACTGCGCCGACGAACTCGGGTTCGACGAGGACAAACTGAACGTCAACGGCGGCGCCATCGCACTCGGCCACCCGCTCGGCTGCTCCGGCGCCCGCATTACGACGACCCTGCTCCACGAACTGGCTCGCCGCGACGGCCGCTACGGCCTCGCGACGATGTGCGTCGGGTTCGGCCAGGGGGTCGCCGTCGTCTTCGAGCGGGAGTGAATCAGCTCGAGCGTGCTCTTTTGTCGAGACGAAAATCCAGTTCGAGCGATCAGGACGAGAGTGCTCAGAACGCAGGCGCTCAGGACTCGAACAGTTGCATCTTGAATCCGTACCGGGTCACGCCCTCCTGGGTGTAGATCCGCCGGATCGTCGCGTCGACGCGGTCGCCGACCGACACGGACGCCGTGTCGGGCGTCAGCACCTGCGTGGGGGTCGAGACGGGCTCGTCGTCGGGTTCGGGTCCCTCGAGGGCCACGACGGCGCTGACGAACGCGCCCTCGCGGGCCTGCTGCTCGACGAACTCCGGCGGGGCACCACCCTGGCCGATCACGGTCGCGGCTTCGACGGTTCCCGTCCCCGGGAGTTCGACGTCGTCGTACTCGTCGAGCGTTCCGCACTCTCGACACGCGCCGGAAGGCGGGAACGCGAGCCGTCCGCACTCCCGGCACCGACCCGCGAGGAGGCGGTGGCGCTGGGCCATCGTCCGTTTCCAGCTGGGGACGCTGACGTAGGCGCCGCCACCGTCGGGTTCGCCGGGCGTCACGTCGCCGCGAATGCGGAGGTACTCGCCGTAGGAGAGGGTTTGGTTGCCCTCGAGTGTGGTTTCGACGGGGACGCTATCGCTCGAACTCGAGTCGCCGCCCGCGTCGCTCTCGTCCCTCCCGTCCGCATCGCCTCCGCCCACCTCGAGGCGCATTGCGATCGCCCCGCCGCCCGATCCGTACGCGACGAGAGCGAGCGAGCGGTGGCCGGCCTCGAGCGCCTTCGCGAGCCCGAGGAGAGTGCTCCCGGCACCCGTGTCGCCGAGATCGTGGACGGTCGTCCCCGCCTGGATCCGGTCTGTGTCGACGTCCAGCGCGCTTGCGGCGCGATAGGGCAGTTTGCCGTTCGGTGACTGGAGGCAGACGGCGTCGACGTCCTCGAGCGAGGACTCGAGCCCCTTGACGGCCGACGCGACGGCGTCGGTGTAGGCGTCCCGGTCGTACTGCGTGATGCCCAGACCGGTCGTTTCCGTCGACCCCGCTTCCCGGAATCGAGTGCCTGTGACGGCGTCGACGTACTCTCCGGCGTCCGTGACTCTCCCAGAACCGTCGGGCGTCAGGACGAGCGCGGCGGCGCCCGCCCCGCCCGCGTGCTCGTGTTCGTCCGAGGGGGCACCGCGAGGCGCGTCACTGGCGACGACGAGGACGGCGTCGTCGGTCGTGGTCTCGAGGCCCGTCCGGAGCGCGTCGGCTCCGACGCGGGTGCTCCCGGTGAACTGGCGGCTCTCGAGCGACGACTCGAGTCCGAGGAAGCTGGCCAGGCGCGGCCCCAGCGCCTCCTCCTCGTAGGGTGGCGTGGTCGTTCCGAGGAAGAGATGGGTGACGGTCTCGGGATCGACCGCGGCGGCCTCGAGCGCCCGTTGGGCGGCCTCGTACGCCATCGTCAACGTATCTTCGTCGCCAGCGGGCACAGCCGTCTCGGAGATGCCGGCGCCCTGGAACTGCCCCCAGGCTTCGGTGACGGCCTCCGCCGTGAGCCGGTAGTCAGGGGCGTACGCGCCGATACCCGCGATGCCGAGGTCCATGTCAGTCATCGCGCCACCTCCTGCTCGAAGACGTGGACCGCCGTCGCGCCGCCGCTCCCGCCCACGTTGTGGGTGAGGCCGTAGCGCGGGTCCTCGAGTTGGCGGTCACCCGCGTTCCCCGTGAGCTGGTCGAAGACCTCGACGACCTGCCCGGTGCCGGTCGCACCGATGGGGTGGCCCTTCGACTTGAGGCCGCCGGAGGTGTTCACTGGGAGGTCGCCCTCCGGGTCGGTGACGCCCTCGCGGAGGAGTTTCGGGGCCTCGCCGGGTTCGCAAAAGCCCAGGTCCTCGTAGGCGATGAGTTCCGCGATGGCGAAGCAGTCGTGGACCTCGGCGAAGTCGAGGTCGTCGGGACCGATTCCCGCGCGCTCGTAGGCTCGTCTGCCGGCCTCCTGGGAGGCCGAGATGCTCGTGTAGCTGTCGCGTTCGGCGAGGCCGACCCGCTCGCTGGCCGCGCCGACGCCCGCGACGCGAACGCGCTCGTCGGTGTACTCGGCCACGACATCCTCGCTGGCGAGGAGGACCGCAGCGGCGCCGTCGGAGGTCGGACAGCAGTGGTAGAGGTTGAGGGGGTCGGCGACGGCCGGCGCCGCGACGGCGTCCTCGAGCGAACACTCGAAGCCGAGGTGGGCCTTGGGGTTCTTCGCGCCGTTGGCGTGGTTCTTGACGGCGACTCGCGAGAGGTCCTCGGGGGTCGCGTCGTAGGCGTCCAGGTAGGCGCTGGCCATCTGGGCGTACACACCGGAGAAGGTGGTGCCGGTGAGGCGTTCCCACTCGGTCTCCCCGGAGACACCGAGCCAGTACTTCGTGGTGTCGCCGGACATGTCAGTCATGACCTCGAAGCCGCCCGCGAGGACGACGTCGGCCATGCCACTCTTGATCGCCTGGACGCCCTGGCGGACGGCGAAGCCGCCGGCGCCGCAGGCGTTTTCGATCCGCGAACAGGGCACGTTGTGGAGGCCGACGTGTTCCGTGACGGCCGGGCCCGAGAGGCCAATCTGGCGACCACCGACGCCGAGGGTGGCGACGACCGCCTCGTCGATGTCCTCGGTCTCGAGGCCGTTGTCCACGCGATCCCTGGCGGCCGCGTACGCCTCCGCGAACAGTTCCCGGTATCCTCGCTCCGGGAACGAACCGAAGGCGGTCTGTCCAGCACCGATGACGTAGACGTCCCGCATACTCGACCCTTGTCAGGTGGCGGATTTATAGCTTCGGACCCTGGCAGGCCTGGCTCGAGTGGAGCCGGCAACCGTAGTCGTCCGCTCTCGTCCCCGTAAATGCCGTCCACTGCCCCATCAGCCCGGGCGTTTGTGCCTACCACATAATTTTTGGTGCCCCACTCCAGAGAGGGAGATGAGATGGCCTACCAGGCAATAGAGACCGCTCCACGGAACGAACTCCGGGAGTGCCAGAACGAACGTTTACAGGAAACGGTGCGAAACGCCTACGAGAACGTCGACTTCTACCGGAACGCGCTCGAGGACGCCGGACTCACCCCAGACGATATCGAGACGGTCGACGACATCACGAAGCTCCCGTTCACGACGAAGGAGGACTTCCGCGACGAGTACCCCGACGGCCTGTTCGCCGTCGACGACGAGGACATCGTCCGGATCCACGCCTCCTCGGGAACCACGGGGAAGCCGAAGATCGTCTCTTACACGCAAAACGACGTAGACGTCTGGAGCGACGCCGTCGCCCGGTGTCTCGAGGCTGCCGGCCTCGGCGCGGGCGACACGGTCCAGAACGCCTACGGCTACGGGCTCTTCACCGGGGGCCTCGGGCTCCACTACGGCGTCGAGGAACTGGGCGCGACCGTAATCCCGATCGGCGGCGGCAACACCCAGCGCCAGGTCGAGATGCTCGAGGACCTCGAGAGCGACGCCATCGCCTGCACGCCGTCGTACGCGCTGTATCTCGCCGAGACCGCGGCGGACATGGGCGTCGACATCGAGGACCTCCCGCTGCGGGTGGTCATCTTCGGTGCCGAACCCTGCACGGACCCGATGCGCGAGGCCATCGAGGAACGCCTCGGCGTAAAGGGAATCGACATTTACGGCCTCTCCGAGATCGTCGGCCCCGGCGTCTCCATCGAGTGCGTGGAAGCCCAGGAGGGACTGCACATCCACGAGGACCGGTTCTACCCGGAGATCGTCGATCCCGACACCGGCGAGCCCCTGCCGGAGGGCGAGGAGGGCGAACTCGTCCTCACGACGCTCTCGAAGGAGGCTCTGCCCGTCCTCCGGTACCGGACCGGCGACCTGACGACGCTTTCCAGTGGAGAGTGTGAGTGCGGTCGCACCACGGTCCGCATGGACAACGTCACCGGCCGCGCCGACGACCTCGTGATCGTCCGCGGGGTCAACTTCTACCCGAGCGAGGTCGAGGACGTCGTCCTCGAATTCGACGAGGTCGCCCCGCACTACCGGATCGACCTGAATAGAGAGAACAACCTGGACACCCTCGAGATCACCATCGAGTGCGAGCACGACTTCGACGGCGACCGCGAGGAACTGCGCGACCGGGTGCTCACCCGACTCCAGAACGTGCTCTCGTTCACCCCCGATACCCTCACGATCGAGGAGCCTGGTGGCATCGAGCGAACCGAGGTTGGGAAGGTCAAGCGCGTCTACGACCACCGCTGAGCGTACGCGTATCGAGTCGCGATCGTACACTCGAGGTGCGATTCTCGAGGGTCGTCCGACCGTCAATCCGACAGTACTACCGTTTCTGTACGTTATAGCTCTACTTTCGATACCGAAGGTTCGTTTGCGGCGGAGCCAATCGTGAAATCGAACTATGGCCGGGAGCGCGTGCCCGCGACGGCGGGCCGCGCGACCCGGGGGAGGGCAGGCGGTACCCCTGGCGGACCGAAAGGGCGAACGGCGCTCGCGCCGACGGGGAGTCGCAGTGACGGCCCTATCCGAGCATAGCGAGGATATCCGTCACTGCGGTTGCGAGCGGCGTGAGGGGTTTCGTCGTGTTCGTGCAACTCGATCCGTCGTAATCGTTGTCAGAGCCGTGTTCGTCCATCTCGAGTCTCACGTTGAGTCACACTTCGACGAAGGCCGGCTCGAGGTCGACGCAACTGATCGACCGAGAACCAACCGATCGACCGAGAACCAACCGATCGACCGAGAACCAACCGATCAACCGAGAACCAACCGATCAACCGAGAACCAACCGATCAACCGAGAACCAACCGATCAACCGAGAACCAACCGATCAACCGAGAATGTACACGCGACCGCGGAACGTGGCGATTCGATCGTCGGCCTCGTCGGTGACGATCACCTCGTACTCCGCGGTGCGACCCGCGACGTGGGTCTCCTCCGCCGTCGCCGTCAGGACATCGCCCACGTCTACCGCCTCGAGGTAGGAGATGTTCGTCTCGAGGGCCACCGCCGTCTCGCCGTGGGAATTGGAGGCGGCCGCGAACGCCGCATCGGCCAGCGAGTAGACCGCCCCGCCGTGGGGCGTCCCGTGGAAGTTCGTCAGGTCCTCGGTGACCTCGAGTTCGGTCCGGGCGAGGCCGGGTTCGAAGTCGACGAGGTCGATGCCGAGGGTCGCACAGTAGGGATCGCTCTCGATGTGCTCGCGCAGCGCGTCGGTGTCTGCCATACCCACAGCCAGTGTGGCCGGGTGGCAAGAAACTACTGGTGGGGGCAACCGGTCGTCGAGAGCGACGTCGGCTCGAGTGACGTCGAAGGCGAGAGTGGCGCAACTCGAGTACCGTAAATGGCGAGTCACCTCACGCGAAAATCTGTCGAAACAGCGACTCTTCCGCCCGCCGAACCCGCTCGAGAAACGCCGACTTGCTGATCCCCAGTTCCGTCGCCACCGCCTCCGAACTCGTCCCCCGCGGGATTTCGAAGTAACCCATCTCCACGGCGACCCGGATACACTCCTCCTGGGCGGGCGTCAGATCCCACTGCTGGCTCGGGGCTTCCTGGGCCTCCGACTCCATCGGGTAGACGCGCTCGAGGCGCACGCCGACGGTGTCGCCCGCAGTCTCCATCACGTTCTTGAGCACGTCCCGGCCGACGACGGCTCCGAAGACCGTGGCGGCGCCGTTTCGATACCGGAGCGTCTCGACGATCAGGCCGCCGTTGATCAGGTCGTGGACCACGCAGGGTTGCTTCGAGAGACACCGGAATCGGTACCGTCCGTCGACCTCCGTGACGTGGAGGTAGCGGATGCGGTCGTCGGCGTCGAGCGTCTCGACGAAGTGGTCGTTTCGCGGCGAGCTAAACTGCAGCAGGTCGTAGCCGTCGGCCCGCAGCTGTGGCGCCTGGGCGTGGACCTCGAGGTCGACTGACTTTGTCGCCTCGGCGAGCGGGCAATCGTCGTGCTGCACCCGGAATTCGACGGCGAGACACTCCTCGATCATGGGGGAAGATACGCGCGAGAGTATTTAAAACCCCGTCATGTGGCGGTCAACTGCTAAGGGTCGAAACGACGTGTAGTATAGTGAACGATGGACATCGACACCGTCAAAGAACGGGCCGGGCCGCGGGAGTTCAGCCCCGCGGACGACATGCCCCTCGAGTACCGGGAGGCCGCCACCCGGATGATCGAGTTCCACGCCAACAGCGAGATCATGGGGGCGTACCTCGAGCGGCCGTTCATTCGACAGGCACCGAGTATCGACCGCAAACTGGCCTTCTCGGCGAAGGTGCAGGACGAGATCGGCCACGGGCAGTTGCTCTACCGCGCGGCTGAGTCGCTGGGCGTGAAAACGCGCGAAGAGATGCTCGACGACCTGGCCAACGGGAAGGGGAAGTTCCTCAACTGCTTCCACTACCCGATGGACAGCTGGGTCGAGACGCCGATGATCGCCTTCTTCGTCGACGGCGCGGCGATGCGCCGCCAGGCGACGCTCCGCCGGACGAGCTGGGAGCCCTACGCCCACGCCATGGACAAGGTGTGCTTCGAGGAGGGGTTCCACGTCAAACACGGCGAGAGCATCCTCGCGGAGTTGATGACTGGCTCGAAGAAGGAACAGGAGATGACCCAGGAGGCCTTCGAGACCTGGTGGCCCCGGATCATCCAGTTCTTCGGGCCGACCAACGACAAGAGCACCCACCACGACTTCTCCGCCGCGGTGGGACTCAAAGCGCAGTCCAACGACGACCTGCGCTCGATGTTCCTCCGGGAGTACATCCCGAAGGCCGAGCGCTACGGCCTCGAGATCCCCGACGAGCCACGCATCCGCGAGACCGACAGCGGCTACGAGGTCGTCGAGGACGACCTTGACTGGGACGAGTTCTTCCAGATTGCGAAGAACGACTACGAACCCGGTCTCGGCCAGATCGACGGCCGCAAGCAGGCCCAGGGCGCCGTCCAGTGGGTCCGTGACAGTCTCGAGTGGGAGAACCGACCGGCCGGAAGTCCGAAACCACAGGCGGCTGACTGACCATGATCTGGGAAGTATTCCGACAGGAAGAGCAAGGTGGGTACCACACCCACTGCGGCAACGTCCACGCGCCCGACCGCGAGATGGCCAGGCAGTTCGCGGCCATCCAGCACGGCCGGCGCAAGGCGACCAACAGCCTCTGGGTCGTCCCGAAGGAAGAGGTCGCCGAAATCGACGCCGACGAGACTTCCTTCGGCGGCACGACCGACAAGAGCTACCGCTGGGGGCCGACCTACAAGTCCGACGTCGACCACGCCGCCGAGGTCATCGAATCGGACAAAGAACAGGAAGCCGCCGAACGACAGCGCTCGAAAGCGCAGGGTGACGACTGATGGCGAGTGCCGAATCCGTCACGGCCGACGACCTCTCGGCCGACGAACGAGACGCCCTCGAGGCACTATTGCTCCGGCTGGCGGACGACGAGTTCGTCCTCGCCGAGCGCTACACCGAGTGGCAGGTCCGCTCGCCCACCCTCGAGTCCGACCTCGCGCTGTCGAACAACGCCCAGGACGAACTGGGCCACGCCCGCCTCTGGTACGACGTGCTCGAGGACCTGGGCTACGAGGAACACGAACTCATCTACGAGCGCGAGGCCGACGCCTGGCGCCACAGCACCCTCGTCGAGCGGCCGTTCCCCGAGGGCGACTGGGCAGACGCCATCGTCCGCCACTACCTCTACGACGTGGCCGAGAAGCGTCGCCTCGAGGCGCTCGAGGACTCGGCGTACCCGAAACTCGCTGACCGCGTCGGCAAGATCCAGGCCGAGGAGCGCTACCACCTGGAGCACGCCCAGAACTGGATGGAACGGCTGGCTGACGACGAGGGAGACGACGGCGGCCGAGAACGCCTCCAGCAGGCCGTCGACCGGCTGTTCCCGTACGCGCTGACCCTGTTCGCCCCCGTCGACGACGAAACCGAAGCGGCGATCGAGGAGGCCGGCTTCCGCGACGCCACGCTCGAGGAGCTGGCCACCGACTGGGCGAGCGAGGTCGTGCCGTTCCTCGAGGGACTGGGACTCGACGTGCCGATCGGCGAGGACGATGTCCTCGATCTCGATCCGGACCTGGCGCGCGGGCGCGACGGCGACCACACCGACGCCTGGGCGGACCTCCGCGAGGAGTTCACTAGCACCTACCGCGAACTGGGTCGCTCGGAGGCGACGAAGATCATGGAGAAACCGGAGTAACGCCTCCAGTTACCCGTACTCCGTACCCGCTGCTACCAACCACAATGAACCGTAACACACCATCCGACGTCGACGTTGACGCCGATGCCACGCTCGAGGCCGACTCACCGACCGAGAGCGTCGACGAAACGAACGACGACAGCCTCGAGCCGGGAGCACAGTTCGACCCGGACCTGGACCCCGAGAGCGAGGCGACCCCGTGTTCGTACACCGACTACCGCTCCGGCGAGGCCGTCGAGGACCTCCCGGCGACCGGCGAGGGCGCGACGGGCGTCGAGGCCGCCGTCTGGGACGCCCTCTACGGAGTCGAAGATCCCGAGATGCCGGTCAGCATCGTCGACCTCGGCCTGATCTACGGGCTCGTAGTCGAAGACGGTCACGCGACAGTCGACATGACGCTGACGTACTCGGGCTGTCCCGCACGGGACATGCTCCAGGACGAAATCCGAGAGACTGTCGCGGACGTCGACGGCGTCGAGTCGGTCGACCTCCGGCTCGTCTGGAGCCCCGGCTGGACTATCGAGATGGTGACCGAACAGGGCCGATCCGACCTGCGAGAATTTGGGTTGAGCATCTAATATGCGCGAAACCGATCCGTCCGTGATGACGAGCGGCGAAGCGTCGGGAGCGGAGTGTCCGTACTGTGAATCGACGGACACCGTCCGCGAGCATCCGAAGGGGCCGTCGCTGTGTCGCTCGATGCACTACTGCAACGAGTGCCAGCAGCCGTTCGAGAAGTTCGAGTGAGTCGAGGACTCGAGTGCCAGCATACTAACGTACACCGGCGAGCCGGCCACGCGAAACCCGGAGCGTTCGCTGACGCACAAACCCGTCACGGGCGACGAAACCGACGCCAAGAACTATAGGCTCGCCCTTCGTCCCCTCGAGACAGCATGGTCGCATCCGACGAACGGCTCCCGAGGGAGGAACGCCGGGAACTGCAGACGAAGCGGCTCCGCGAGACCGTCGAACGCGTTCGCGAGAACGTCCCATTTTACGACGAACGGCTCACAGCGGCTGGCGTCACGGCCGACGACATCGAGACGCTCGAGGACGTCACCAAACTGCCGTTCACGACGAAAGCCGACTTTCGAGACACCTACCCCGACGGCCTGTTCGCCGTCGACGACGAAGACATCGTCCGTATCCACGCCTCCTCGGGAACCACCGGAAAGCCGAAGATCGTCGCCTACACCGTGGGCGACCTCGAGCTCTGGAACGAGGTGATGGAACGAGCGATGCGAGCCGCCGAACTCGGGCCGGACGACACGGTCCAGAACGCCTACGGCTACGGGCTCTTTACGGGTGGCCTCGGCTTTCACGCCGGAGCGGAGTCGCTCGGGGCGACGGTGATCCCGACGAGCAGCGGCAACACCCAGCGCCAGGTCGAACTCGCCGCGGATCTCGAGAGCGACGCGCTCTGTTGTACGCCCTCCTACGCGCTGTACTTCGCCGAACGGGCCGAGGAGATGGGCGTCGATCCGCGGGAACTCCCGCTGTCGATCGTCCTCTACGGCGCCGAACCCTGTACCGAGCCGATGCGGGAGGCCATCGAGGAGCGCCTCGGCGTCACGGGCATCGAGAACTACGGCCTCTCGGAACTGATCGGCCCCGGCGTCGCCGTCGAGTGCGCCCACGCCCAGGACGGCCTGCATATCCAGACCGACCACTTCTACCCCGAGGTGGTCGACCCCGACTCCGGCGAACCCTTGCCGCCCGGTGAGGAAGGCGAACTCGTGCTCACCTCGCTCACGAAGGAAGCCCTGCCCGTCCTCCGGTACCGGACCGGCGACATGACCGCCCTGATCGACGAACCCTGTGACTGCGGCCGGACGACGATCCGAATGGACGGCGTCACCGGCCGCGCCGACGACCTGCTGATCGTCCGCGGCGTCAACCTCTACCCCAGCCAGCTCGAGGCCGTGATCCTCGAGTTCGACGCCGTCGCCCCCCAGTACCGGATCGACCTCTACCGCGAGGACGCGCTCGACCGACTCGAGGTGACGGTGGAACTCGAGCGCGGGTTCGACGGGGACGAAGAAGCGCTCCGAGACCGGTTGCTCGAGGCGATCTCGAGCACGCTCTCGTTGACGCCCGACACGCTCGCCCTCGTCGAGTACGGCTCGATCGAGCGAACCGAGGTCGGGAAGGTCAAGCGAGTGTACGATCACCGCTGATTCGAGTCGCACCGAACCGACTGAATCGGCGCCGGGCGACGACCGCGTCCGTTCGCCCTGCTACTCGAAGTTGATGTTCACGTTCTTCGCCTGTGTGTACTCGCCGATAGCTTCGGCACCCTGCTCGCGGCCCTCGCCGCTCTCCTTGACGCCGCCGAACGGCGTCTGTGGGAAGGTGACTGGATACTCGTTGACGCTCACCATTCCGTACTCGAGGTCGCGGGCGAAGCGGTGGGCTCGCGAAAGGTCGTTCGTCCAGACCCCCGCGAGCAGGCCGTAGGGTGAGTCGTTGGCGACCTCGAGGGCCTCTTCCTCGTCTGCGACCTCGATGACCGAGAGCACCGGTCCGAAAATCTCCTCGCGGGCGACGGTCATGTCGTTGGTCACGTCCGTGAGCACGGTCGGCTCGAGGAAGTAGCCCTCTCGGGCAGGGATCTCGCCGCCGGTTGCGACGGTCGCTCCCTCCTCGAGGGCGGTTTCGACGTAGTCGGCGACCTCGTCCCGGTGACTCTCGCTGACGAGCGGGCCCATCCGCGCGTCGTCGTCGATACCGTTCCCCAGCGGCGTGTTCTCGGCGCCAGCGACGACGCTATCGACGACTTCGTCGTGGACGTCCTCGTGGACGACCAGCCGGGAGCCTGCCCAGCACATCTGCCCGGCGTTCATGAAGATGCCGTAGTGGACGCCCTTCGATGCAGCCTCGAGGTCCGCGTCGGGGAAGATGACGTTCGGTCCCTTCCCGCCGAGTTCGAGCGTAACGCCGGTGACACTGTCGGCGGCCTGGCCCATCACGCGCTTGCCGATCTCCGTACTGCCCGTGAAGGCCACGTGGTCGACACCCTCGTGTTCGGCCAGCGCCGCACCGGCGACGCTTCCACGGCCGGGGACGACATTGAGCACGCCATCGGGGAACCCGACTTCCTCGGCGGCCTTCGCGTAATACAGCGCGGAGAGGGGCGTCTGGCTCGAGGGCTTGACGACCGCGGTATTGCCACAGGCCAGCGCGGGCGCGAGGCTGCGCCCCGCCAGCTGGAACGGGTAGTTCCACGGGACGATGTGGCCCGTCACGCCGACGGGTTCGCGGATGGTGTAATCGAGGCGGTCACCCGGGACTGGAATCTGGTCGCCCGCGAGCTTGTCCGCCCAGCCGGCGTAGTACCGGAACGTGTCGATGACCATCCCAACCTCGAGGGTCGCCTCGAACTGCGTCTTGCCGTTGTCGTGGGATTCGACGAGCGCGATTTCGTCCTTCCAATCCTCGAGCTGGTCCGCAAACGCCTGCAGGTACGCGGCGCGCTCGGCGGGGTCGAGGGAGGCCCACTCGCTGCCGCGCTCGAGCGCGGCGTCGGCTGCCGACACGGCAGCGTCGACGTCTGCTTCACTCGCCGCCGCGACCGTCGCGTAGGTCGTCTCGTTCGCCGGATCGACCGATTCGATCCGCCCGCCGTCTTCGCCGCCGGTCCATTCGCCGTCGATGTAGAGGTCCGTTGGACCCGTGTAGCTCATGCACGAAAAACGACGGACGGAAGCGTGTTATAGGTTGGTGTAACGGCACGACTCCGGCCCCTCTCGGTTGCGGAAATCATCGCCGTCTATCGCCGTCCAGCGCCGTGCAGACGACTCCCGTGTGGCCCCCGCCTGGAAGACAATGGCTCGGCCTGGAATCCGGACTCGGCGCCACAGGGAGCGCGACGATGGCGTCCCAAACGATTATCGTCCTCGAGAGACGTTTCGACGTATGGACGGGGACGACCTGCCGCCGATGCGCGTCGATCACACCGGAATCGTCGTCGAATCCATTCCGGAGGCCGAACCGCTCCTGTTCGCCCTCGGCTGTGAGAAGATTCACGAGGAACCGAGCATGTACGGGTCGTTCACCTGGGCGACCTACGTCCTTGGCGGCGCCTCCCGACTCGAACTCATTGCCCCACAACCGGGGTCGAACTCGTTTCTGACCGACTACCTCGAGGAACACGGCCCCGGCCTCCACCACGTCACCCTCGAGGTGGCTGACCTCGAGGCCGCAGTCGAGGCGCTCGAGGCGGCGGGCGTGTCGGTCATCGACCACAACGAGTTCGAGACGTGGGGCGAGGCGTTCGTCTCCCCGGCGAATCCCACGGGCGTCCTCTTTCAGCTGATGGAGTACTACGAAGGGTACGCCGCCGAGCGGGACGCGGGCTGTCGATTGTTCGTCGACGGAACACCTCTCGAGTGAGTCGGTTCTCGCTGGCCGACGACCCGTCCGTCGGTTCGCATCTGACCGATCGAGCGTTCGCGCTAAAAGCGTGATGAATTAGTATAGATTACGAGCATAGCTATGTAATAGTGTGTCAGTTACTAACGTAATACGGCGCGTTCGGTCTGGATCGGAGATTTCTCGGAATTAAATAATAGACTATACTATGATATTTCTGTATCGAGAGCGAAATCGGCGCCTACGGCGTTTATCGAGAAGAATCCGCTCTGACGGCGTGTCCTTCCGAAAAATGCCAGCATCGGTCTTCGACGTCGGGAGTCCCGTACGGCCGGCGTACAAGGTCGACGAAGTTCGGATTCTGTCGTAATTAGCTCTATAACGACTATAGAGTCGGTCTTGGTATCGTCGAAGCGTGGTGACGATGAAATCGAGACTGGAGGTAAATGTTTATGATATGTTTGTAGAATAGTACGGAATCTTACGATACGTCGTCAATTCCTTCAAGCAGGTATCGTGCGCTCGCGAGATTCGTCGCCAAGGCGGTGTCATGGACGTCACAGATCCGCAGGAGTGCCGAGATGTCGGGCTCGTGGGGCTGGGCCGTGAGCGGATCGCGCAGAAAGACGATCCCGTCGAGAAGGTCTTGAGCAACCTCGCTCCCGATCATCAGGTCGCCGCCGAGGGGCCCCGACTCCTTCCGGTCGATCTCGAGATCGGTCGCCTCGATCAACCGTTTGCCGGTCGTGCCTGTCGCGATGAGGTCGTAGTCGGCGAGTACGTCCTCGTACTCGCGGGCGAAGGCGATGAGGTCGTCTTTCTTCTCGTCGTGGGCGATGAGCGCGAGTCGGACCATAGGCTCGGTTCGTCCTCGAGGGGCAAGATACCTCGGACGCTCGGTCTCGAGTCTACGAGCGCCAGCGACCGCCTACGAGCGCCAGTAGGCCGGGAGCAAGAGAACTAGTACGGGGATGATCTCGATGCGACCGATCCACATCATGAAGATCATGACGAAGCGGGTGAACAGCGGGAAGCCGGCGTAGTTGTCGAACGGGCCGGCCAGGCCGAACGCGGGGCCGATGTTGAGGAAGATGGAGGCGGCCGCGCCGAGAGCCTCGAATTCCGAGACGGTGATCCCATCGCGCGCCGCGTCGACGACGATGAAGATGGTCAACAGGAAGAAGATAAGAATCGCGAGCATCACGTAGGCGAAGATGTCGTTGATCGTGTCCTCGTCGACGACGGTATCGCCGAGTCGGACGGGCCTGACCGCTCGCGGGTGGACGGAGAGAAAGAGGTTGCGAGCCAGTCCCTTCAGGATCACCAGCCAGCGCAGGGACTTGATCGAGCAGGTCGTACTGCCGGCCATGCCGCCGACGAACATCCCCAGAAAGAGGATGTGCTTCGCGCCGGGGTTCCAGAGGTCGAAGTTCGTCGACGCGTATCCCGTCGTCGTCACCATCGAGACGACGTTGAACAGGCCGTGTCTGAGCGTCGCCTCGTAGCCCACGGTGTCGCCGGCGAGGCCGATGAGTACCGAGACGATCGCTCCGAAGACGGCGATGACGCCGATGTAGAAGCGAAACTCCTCGGACTCGAGCGGCCGTGCGTACGATCCGCGGGCGACCGCGTAGAGCAACACGAAGTTCGTCGCGCCGACGATCATGATCGGGATCATCGTCCACTGGACGAGCGGCGTGAACGCCCCGATGCTGTCGGGTTCGGGCGAGAAGCCGGCCGTCGAGACGCTCGTCAGTGCGTGGGAAATCGCGTTGAAGAGGTCCATCTCCGGGGCCAGTCCGAGAAGGTGAAACGCGTAGAAGATCGCCGCCGCCGCAACCGTAAGCCCGACGTAGAGCCCCCAGATGAGCCGTGCCGTGCTCTCGATCTCGGGGGTGAGCTTCGTGACCGTCTGGGTCTGGGTCTCGGTCTCCATCAGCTGCGCACCCCCGACCATCAGGTTCGAGAGCAGGCCGATGGCGACGATCAGGATTCCCAGCCCGCCGAGCCACTGGAGGATCTGTCGCCAGAGCAGGATCGATCGCGGCTGATTCGTGAAGTCCCAGCCGCTCATCACCGTTGCGCCCGTTGTGGTCAGGCCACTCATGCTCTCGAACATCGCGTTGACCGGTCCCTCGAGTCGGCCAGAAAAGGCAGAGGCGGGGTCGGCACCCAGTCCCAGCAGGAAGAACGGGATCGCACCGATCAGCGCGACCCCGAACCACGTCAACGCGACCATCAGGAACGCCTCGCGCTGACCGAGGTCGCGCTCGTCGGTCAGGCGCTCGAGCAGCGTGCCGATGGCGACGGTGCAGGCGATGGCGACGACGAACGGAATCGTCTCGTCGCCGTCGAGGGCCGCGAGCGCGAGCGGCGCGGCTAGCGGGACGGCGAGCCAGAAGAGAACGGTTCCCGTCACGCTACAGCTCGAGCGCCAGTCGACTCGGATCCTCATCGAACGACTCGACCTGTGTCAGCGACGGTGATAACGATACTGGGTTTGGTCGTCCAGTTCGGGGTGTGATTCAGGGACTCGAACACGGTGTCGAGGGTACGGCGTCGAGGGGAAAGTGTCGCGAAACGGCGTTCACTCGAGTGCCGCGAGAAAGTCGTCCAGGAGTGCAGAGCGTTCGTCCCTCCGGGTCTCCCCATCGGGTGGTAAACCTCGAGTGAGGCTCGAGCGGATCGTCGACGGTCAGGTGCCGGATTCCATTTTTGGCTCGCCTTCTTCCGTTTCCGTGGACGCTTCGACTCCTGGACGGCCGAAGAGCCGTTCCCGGAGCGACCGCTTGGCCGGACGTTCGGCGAGCAGAACCGAACAGTCGACCTCGTCGACGACGTCGAACACGAGCGAACCGCCGACGAGGCGGGAGAGCAGCCCCTTCCTGGTTGCGCCGAGGACCACCATCGTGTGATCGTTCGCGGCGCGCTCGATGGCTCCCTCGACGTTGCCGTCTGTTTCTACGAGGAGGGTCGCGTTGCCGAGCCCGTGATCGTCGGCCCAGGTGCCGAGGAACGCCGTTCCTTTCGCCCGGTCGGTATCCTCGTCGACGACGTGCAAGATCGACACGTCGGCGCCGTGGACGTCCCGAAGCGCCTTGGCCGCCTCGGCGCTAAGGTCCGAGTCGGGACCGCCGGCCGTCGGCACGAGTACGCGCGAGGGGTCGAACCCACGGTCCTTGAACACCAGGAAGTCACATGGGAGGTTCGTCGTGAGTTCATCGAGCGCGCCACCCGTTCGCCCGCTGGTCCAGGGCCTGCTCGGACTCCATCCCATCACGACGGTGTCGGCGTTCAGTCGTTCGGCGGAGTCGACGACCTCCTCGAGCGATCGGTGGGAGACGACGGTGTGCGTTTCGATGTCGACGTCGTACTCGGCGGCAACCGCGCGGGCGTTTTCGAAGAGCTGATCCGATTCGTCGTCGATTCGTTCGATCTGATCGGCGACGTAATCGAGTGAGGTCTGGTCGGGAACCTGCACGACGTGGACAGCGTGAACGACGCCGCCCTTTTGGTTGGCCATCGTACAGCCGAGGGCGACCAGTTCGTCCTCGGTCCGGGGGTTCGAGACGGGGACCATCACGTTATAGGGGGCGGTCGCGTCGGGCGAGGCAGCCTCGGCAGCCGAAACCGCGATGTCGGGCATCTCCTCGGACCGGTCGCGGACGTACTCCCCGAGGACGCCCTGGATCGGCGTGCGATAGCGTGCGTAGAGAACGTACCAGAGGACGGCCCCGACGATGAACACCACCGCCAGGATCTGGGAGGTGGTGTCCATGAAGTAGATGAGTCCCAGCGACAGGACGAACCCGAGAATCGGTACGATCGGGTACAGCGGAACCGTGAAGTCGGGATCGTAGTCGGGATGCTCGGTCTCGCGGAAGACGATTAGCGCGGCGTTCATCAGGGCGTAGACGATCAGGTGGAGGACGCTCGCCGCTTCCGCGAGCACCTTGACGTCACCGCCCATGAGGATGACGAAGACGAGGATCAGCCCGCCGGTAACGATAATTGATCGGTAGGGTGTCGCGAATCGCGGATGGATTTCGTTGAGCCAGTCGTTGACGATCTTGTCCCGTCCCATCGCGAAGTTGATCCGGGCCGACGCCAGGATCGAGGCGTTCGCCGAGGAGGCTGTCGCCAGCAGCGCACCGAGGGCCATGATCACCGCGGCCGCACCCGCGTAGTTTCCGGGGAACGCCACTTCGGTCGCCTGGGCGACCGGCGCCTCGAGGTCGAGGTCCGGCCACGGGACGACGCCGAGCATGATCGTCACGAGAATGCCGTAGAGCACCGTGACGATGGCGACGCTCCCGACGATGGCGATTGGGAGATTCCGTCCCGGGTTCTTCATCTCCTCGCCGACAGTGGCGATCTTGGCGTACCCCAGGAACGAGACGAAGACGAGGCCGGTCGCCGGCAAGAGTTCGGCGGTGCCGAACGGCGTGTAGCCGCCGCTTCCCGACACCGTTCCCCAGTCGAAGGCGAACCAGCCCGCGATTGTGAAGATCCCCAGGATCGCGAGCAAAATGGAGACGATGATCGTCTGTACGCCGCCTGTCTCCTTCGCGCCGATGTAGTTGACGCCGACGAAGACCGCGCCGGCAACGATCGCCCCGACCTGAACGTTACTGAGAAACAGGATCGAGGGTAACTCGACGAGTTCACCCAGGTAACGGCCGAACCCTATGGTGTAGAAGGCCGAGGCGAAGGCGAGGCCGAGCCAGTCGCCCAGTCCAGATATCGAACCGAACAGCGGGCCGAGCGCGCGGTTGACGTAGTAGTAAGCGCCGCCGGCTTTCGGCATCGCCGTTCCGAGTTCGGAGACCGACAGGGCGTTGACCATGGCGATGAGCCCGCCGACGAGGAACGAGATCACGACGATCGGGCCCGTTCCCTGGGCGGCCTCACCGGGGAGGACGAAGATGCCCGCTCCGATCATCGTCCCGATGCCAATGGTCATTGCAGGAATCAGGCCGAGGTCCTTGGCGAGTTCCTCGTCACTCATCTCGGTCACCCGGCAGGATCAGGACCGGTCGATCGGTTCGGTTGATCAATTTTCGCGCGACGTCCCCCGTTAGTAGCTGTCGCCACCGACTCTCGCTGCGCGGGACGAAAACGATCGCGTCGGCGCGTTCGTCGTCGGCGACCTCGAGAATCGTCGCCGCGACGTCGATCCCGTATCCAACGGTGGGTTCGACGATGAGCGTGGATTCGTCGATGACCGCCTCGAAGATCTTGAAGAGGGTTTCGGCGAACTCCTCTCGCTGTTCGACGCCTGCAGCATCGGGAGCACCGCCAGCTTTTTCGACGACGTAGATTGGAATCAGGGTGCTGTCGTCGAACCGATCGGCGACGGCTTTACCCGTTACTCGGGCGTCCGCTTCGTTCGCAATCGGCACTAGGACACGCCGAAACGGCTCGTCGCTCATCCAAATCCACCTCTCGTCGATTCGAGAGCGTTCTTCTCGAGCAGCGTACAGCGACTGGCCGATGGTATCATAATTGAGGATATCTATCGATACATGATAAAACTCTCGCTTGGATTTTCGAATCCGCAATATTAGAGTCGAGTATTGTCGAATCGACAGTAGTCCCGTTCGCCGTCGCTTACTGGGTGGTGGTTTCGGAGTTGCTCTCGTCGACGTCGGGCGTCGTCGGCTCAGGTTCGACGCCCGTCGGTTCGTCTTCGAGGTCGCTGTCGCCGGTTCCGCCCCCGAAGAGTCGGTCCCAGAGGCTTCGCGTGTGCTTTTTCTCCGCCAGCAGGACCGAACACTCGACCTCGTCCAGGACGTCGAGCACGAGCGACCCGCGAACGAGTCGCGAGAGAACGCCCTTCTCGGTCGCCCCGATCAGGAGAAGTGTAGCACTTTCGGCAGCCTCGGCGATCCGGCTCTGGACGTCGCCGGTCTCGACGCGGAGCCTCGCGTCCTCGAGTCCGTGATCGGCCGCCCAGGACGAGAGGAACGCCTCTCCCTGCTCACGCTCGCCGTGGTCGGTCACGTGCAGCAGCGTCACGTCGGCGTCGTACTGCGACTGGAGGGTCGTTGCGACCGCGGCAGCGAGTTCGGAGTCGGGGCCGCCGGCGGTCGGGAGCAAGATTCTCGAGGGGTCGAACCCGCGGTCGCGGAAGACGAGGAAGTCACACGGGAGCGAGTGAGCGAGTTCGTCGATGGTCGTTTCGGCCCGGCCCGGGGCACCGTGGGATTCGGGACCCCAGCCCATCACCGTCACGTCGGCGCCATATCGTTTCGCCGCTCCGAAGATTTCCTCGAACGGGTCGTGCGAGAGGACGATGTGCGTCTCGACATCGGCACCGTAAGTCTGGGCGTCGGCCTGTGCTTGCTCGAGCAGGTCGTGGGCGGTCTCGTGTGCTTTCTGTTCGCGCGCGGCCTCGAGAGCGGTCTGTCTCGGGACGTCGACGATGTTGACGGCGACGACGGTACCGTCGTGCTGGTTGGCGATGGCCGATCCGAGGGAGATCAGGTCCTTCTCGTGTTCGGGGTTGGCCAGCGGCACCATGACCCGGTAATCGCTCTGTTCGGGAGCGACGCTCGTCGCGGCGGAGACAGCGACGTCCGGGAGCAGTTCCGAGCGGTCGAGGATCCAGGCGTCGAGGACGCCAGCCGCTTCGACGTGCCGTCGGGCGTAGAAGAGATACCACAGCGCCGCGAAGATGACCAGCCCCAGCGAGAGGTAGACGACGCGCGGTTCGATGTAAACGATGAGGGCGAACGAGGAGAGCGTCCCGATGATCGGGACGATAGGATAGAGCGGTACCTCGAAGTCCGGGTCGTACCCCTCGGGTTCGGTCTCGCGCATGACGATCAACGCGATGTTCAACAGTCCGTAGACGATCAGGTGCAGGACCGATCCGGCCGTCGAGAGCAATGCGAGGTCGCCCACGATCAGGAAGAAGAGGATCAGCCCACCTGTGACGGCGATGGACTTGTACGGCGTTCCGAATCGGGGATGGATCTCGTTGAGTTTCGGAGTGACGATCTTTTCTCGACCCATCGCGAAGTTGATCCGCGAAGACGACAGGATTGAGGCGTTCGCCGAGGAGGCCGTCGCGAGCAGGCCACCGAAGAGCAGAAGGCCAGCGCCGAAGGCGCCGAGGCTGTACCCGAGGAGGTCGTACTTGCCGAACAGGAGGCGAGCGGCGTCGACGACGGCCGTATTGTTCTGGGCGACGAGTTCGTTCGGCACGGCCGCGAGCAAGACCACGAGGAAGAACGCGTAGATGGTCGTGACGATGACGACCGACCCGATCACGGCACGGGGGAGGTTTCGACCGGGATCTTTGATCTCCTCGGCGACGGAGGTGATCTGGACGAAGCCGAGGTAGGAGACGAAGATGATCCCCGTGACGGGAAGGATTTCAGCGGCCATGCCCGGTTGCGCGGATCCGGCGAGCGAGTCCAGGTCGGCGTTAGCCAGACCGACGATCGAGAACAGCGCCAGAATCCCCACAAGTAAGAGCACGATGACGATCTGGAGGGTTCCGGTCTCCTTCGCGCCGATGTAGTTGACGGCGATGAAGAAAAGCGCCCCCACCAGGCCGATCAACTGGGCGGGGCCGAGCGTCACAGGCCCAAGCGCGAGGGCGCCGAGGCCGACCAGGTCGTTGACGTACTCGCCGAGACCGTACATGTAGAACGCGGAGGCGAACGCGAGGCCGATCCAGTTGGCCCACCCGGTGATCGAGCCGAACAGCGGTCCGAGTGCGCGATTGACGTAGAAGTACGCACCGCCGGATTTCGGCATCGCCGTCCCCAGTTCGGAGGCCGACAGCGCCGTGAAGAGGGCGATCACGCCGCCGAGGACGAACGTCGCCGCGGCGAACGGTCCGGCCCGGAAGACGGCGGTCCCCGGCAGGACGAAGATGCCCGCCCCGATCATCGTCCCGATCCCGATCGTCAGCGCCGCGAGGGGCCCGAGGTCCTTGGCGAGTTCTTCGTCGCCACTCACGTCGGATCACCTCGAGAGACCTCGTCGTGGACGAGAGTGCGACTCGAGCGCGGCGTCCCGTGGTAATTTCGGGGCGTTCGTCCGTCGTTGCGGCCGGCAGATGGGTGAGCGAGTATGAACATTGGTGGGAAGAATACGGCTGCTACCACCACGTATTCACACGGGTGATATCAGGGCTTCGCTCTCTCGGCGTCAGTGACGTCCCGAGCGTTAGCTCGTGCATACTAACTGGTCAGTCAGCTATCGCACTACGTCGTAACGTCTATTTCGGTACCAGCAAAACACCACCTCAATGACCGAGCCGCCACGGGGGATATCGTGCACGTAGTCATCGTCGGCGCTGGCGAAGTCGGCCGGGCAATCGCAACGAACCTCGAGGAGACCCACGACGTGGTCGTCGTCGACCGTAATCCGGATATCGTCGAAGAACTCACCTACTCGCTCGACGTGCTCACCATCGAGGGCGACGGGACCGAAATCACGACGCTTCACGAGGCGAACGTCGAGGAGGCCGGCCTCGTCATCGCCTGCACGGACGACGACGAGGTGAACCTCGTCATCTGCGGCGCGGCCAAGACGCTGACCGACGCGTTCACCATCGCCCGCGTGCGACGACGGACGCTGCTCGAGACGTGGGAGGGGTCGGAGGGCGCCTTCGGCGTCGACTTCATGGTCTGTACCGACCTGCTCACGGCCCAGGCGATCTTCCGCATCTCCGGCCTCCCCGGCGCTCAGGACGTCGACATGTTCGCCGGCGGTCTCGTGCGAATGGCCGAGTTCGAAATCAGCCCCCAGAGTCCGATCGCCAACCAGAGCGTCCAGGATGCCGATCGGTACGACTCGTTGACGTTCGCGGGAATATTCAGAAACGGGGACATGATCGTCGCCCGCGGAGAGACGGTGATCGAACCGAACGATCGCGTCGTCGTCATCGGGAGCCCCGACTCCGTCTCGACGTTCGCCGACGATCTCGTCTGTCTCCCCGAAACCGAACACGAGGAGGTCGTCATCGTCGGCGCCAGCGAGATCGGCTACCAGGCCGCCCGCGAGTTCGAAGAACACGGCTACGAACCACGCCTCATCGAGCGAGATCCCGATCGCGCCCGGCAAGTCGCCGAAGCCTTGCCAAACACGCTCGTTATGCAGAGCGACGCCACCGACACCGAGTTCCTCGAACGCGAGCACATAGACGAGGCCGACATCGTCGTCTCCGCCCTCGGCAGCGACGAGCGCAACCTGCTCGTCTCCCTGCTCGCTCGACGGCTCGGCGTCGACCGCACCGTCGCCGTCATCGAGAACCTCGAGTACGCCGAACTGTTCGAGACCGTCGGCGTCGACGTGGCGATCAATCCCCGCGAGGAGACCGCCGAGGAGATCGTCCGCTTCACGCGATCGAACCGCGCGGAGAAGGTGGCCATGCTCGAGCACGACCGTGCCGAGGTCATCGAGATCGAGGTCGGCGCCGACAGCGCCCTGGCCAGTCGAACGATCATGGACTCGGTCGCCGACCTCCCCGAGGGCGTCGTCATCGGCGCCATCTCCCGCGGCGGCAATCTCGTGACCCCCCGTGGGGACACGACGCTCAGGCCCGGCGATCACATCGTGCTGTTCGTCGATGCGACGGTTCTCGATCAGGTGCTCGAGGCGATTTAATGGACTCCCACCTCCACGTCGACACCCACCTCCGCGTCGACTGGCGGGCTGGGCTGAGCCTCGTCGGGACGATTCTCGCGTTTCTCTCGCTCTTTTTCGTGCTCCCGATCGTAACGGCGCTCGCGTACGACGGCCAGGACCTCTGGGTGTTCGTCACCACGATGGTCGTTACTGCGGGGTTCGGGCTCACGCTGCGACAGTTCGACCCGGATCCGGATCCCGGCGCTCGAGAGGCGTTCATGGTCGTCGCACTGACGTGGCTTCTCGCCGCAATCTTCGGCGCGCTTCCCTACCTCCTCGCCGGAAACGGAACGGTCGCCCACCCGACGAACGCCCTCTTCGAGAGCATGAGCGGCTTTACGACTACTGGCGCGACGGTGATGGGCGACATCTCCTTCGACACCCACTCGAGGGCGATGTTGCTGTGGCGACAGCTCACCCAGTGGGTCGGCGGGATGGGGATCATCGTCCTCGCGGTGGCAATCCTCTCCCAGATGTCCGTCGGTGGCGCCCAGTTGATGGAAGCCGAGAGTCCTGGTCCAGGTGTTTCGAAGCTGACGCCCCACATCGCGGAGACGGCGCGGGTGCTCTGGTTCGCCTACATCGGCTTCACCCTCCTCCTGATGGCGCTGCTGTACGGCCTTCACCTCGCTGGATTTGCACCGGAGATGGATCTGTACAACTCGATCGCTCACGGTCTCTCGACGATGCCGACCGGCGGCTTCTCACCGGAGGCGAGAAGCATCGAGGCGTTCTCGCCGGCCGTTCAGTGGCTCATCGTACCGTTCATGTTCGTCGCCGGGGTCAACTTCGTCCTCTGGTGGCACCTCGTCTCCGGGGACACGCGAGCCCTGTTCCGGGACAACGAGTTCCGCCTCTACCTCGGGGCCGTCACCACGCTCTCGGTCGTGCTCACAGTGGTCCTCTTTTTCGATGCCACCGCCAGCACGGATCGGGTCGGCCAGATCGGCGGTCGCCTCGAGCCCTCGTTACGGTACGCGACCTTCCAGATCGCCTCGCTGACCAACTCGACTGGCTTTGCGAACGTCGACTTCGATCAGTGGGGCGGCACCGCGAAGGGTGTGATGCTGTTCGCGATGTTCATCGGCGGGAGCACCGGATCGACCGGCGGCGGGATCAAAGTCCTGCGGTGGCTCGTCATCCTCAAGTCCCTGCGTCGAGAGCTGTTTACGACCGTTCACCCCGAGGCCGTCCGTCCGGTTCGTATGAACGGAAAAACCCTCGACGAGGAGGCGATTCGGGGCATCTACGCGTTCACGCTGCTGTACTTTTGCCTGTTCTTCCTCGGAGTTCTGCTACTGGCTGCCGACGCCGCCCGCGTCGGCCTCGACCTCGAGGCGATCGAACTGGTCACGGCTTCGATCGCCACCCTGGGCAACATCGGCCCCGGGTTCGGCATCATCGGTCCGATGGGCGGCTACGGCGAGTTCCCGGTTACCTCACGACTCCTGATGATCCTCTACATGTGGATCGGCCGCCTCGAGATCTTCCCCGTGTTGGTGTTGCTGACGGCGGCGTACTGGCGGTCGTGATCCGCGAGGCGGTCGACGCGCTTTTTTCGCCGCCCCTCCGAGGTCGAGTCGATGACGACGCCACGCGCACACCACGTCGGAATAACCGTCTCCGACCTCGAGTCCGTCTTGCCCTTCTACCGCGACGTGCTCGGGTTCGACGTGCTCGATCGCTTCGCCGTTTCGGGGCCCGCGTTCGCCGACGCCGTGGACGTCCCAGACGCCGCGGGCAGGTTCGCCCACCTCGAGGCCGGGGACGTCCGCCTCGAACTCGTCGAGTACGCGCCGACCGGAGCGGCCAGGTCGAACTCCGAACTGAATCAGTCGGGAGCGACCCACGTCGGCTTCTCGGTGGCCGACCTCGAGGCGTTCTTCGCGTCCCTGCCCGCCGAGGTCGAGACGCTGAGCGAGCCCCGGACCACCGAGAGTGGCACCTCGATCCTCTTTCTGCGCGATCCGGAGGAGAACCTGGTGGAAGTACTCGAGCGGTAGCCCCGCCCGCGATCTCGACGTTTCTGTAGCGTCGATGAGCGCCCAGTATATAGGCCGAGCGACGACGTAGGTTTCGAGGCGTTCACTCTCGAGTGCGAGGACTGATGGTCGTCGAACTGCCATATTTGTTGAAATACCTATTACAGTTATAGATTTTAACGACTGTGCTGAATACAGAGCGCGAATGTGGCCCGAGCTGAGGGCTGATCCACGGAGGGTGCTGATCGATCAGTCCAAGTGAAGAACTCATCACGGCAATGGTCGCCTATCCAACACTGCCCCCAGAGCGCGTTCTGGACCAGTCTCGGCCACTTATTCGACTGATCGCCCCGTGACGCGAATCTCGACCCCACCACCCCCCCAGAGTTCGACCTTGACCCCGTCGGTGCCGAACGTCACGGTCGTTCTCGACGGTGCGTCGTGGCGAAAGAGGGAATTGAGGGCGTCAGCGTCTATGTCCTCGTAGAGGACGAAATCCGCTCGCAAGAGGTCTTCCCCCTTATAGTCCTCGATGGCGTCGAGCACCGCTTCGGTCAACGAGCGGTCCTGATTAGGAGTGTACCATTCCCGTGTTTGGCTCGTTCGCCTGGGCTTGTCTTGCGTCATGTACTTCTCATTCCTCCATGGCATTTGGGAGAACCGGACTCGGAGAAGCGCTCCGCTACCCGTTCGAGTTGCGAGTGACCGTGATATCGGACCATTTTGGTCCGCCTGTCGTAGTCAACGAGTCCAGCGTCGTCCAGTTTGGGGAGTGCAGCGTGGTGGAGCCGGATTGCAACCTGCGTCTCGTCTGCGTGGTCACGTCGGGCAAACGCGGTTGCAATGTCATCGACAGTGGCGTGGTCTTCGGACGCGTCTTTGAAGTACTCGATGACAAAACGACAGTGCCGATTGGCGAGCGCGAGAAGGAGCGTATCTCTCCTGGGAATCATCGGCGAGGAGTCGGTTTCCGTGAACATGGTGTACTTAACTCTGAAGAGACCGCTCCACGTGAGACTTCATTTTGGTTATACAACTTCTTTATATAGTATTGAGTTCAGGTCTTCAACCCAATGAGGGGATTGCCGAGGATTCTCCGTGTCCCTCGCTGGAGTCGTGAGCCAATTGCCTACTGTGAGATACCGGTTACTGCTTGTGCGTACGTGTAGTGAGTGGGTGGTTCTCAGGTGTCGGCGTGAAACAAACGAAGTCGTCGTGCTGAATGGCACCTCTGTATTTCGCACGCCATTTCTGACAGCAGTTCGGTAGTTAGTCGAGTCTCTACAAGATACAGAGCGCGAATGATGCACGACATTTGGCTCGATCTGCGAAGACGATGATCGCTCAGTACAGATAATAGACGTAACACCAGTTCAGAAGAATAGAGAGTCTGTCTTGTAACCCAAATAATCACACCAAGGATAAGTCACTGTAGCCTGTAGTGAAACCATGAACTATTTTGTAGAACATGAGTATCCGTTTCTATCCCCTCAAGCAACTATCGAATGTACCGACTGTCAAAGTGAGGATGGGAAAGTAACTAAAGTAACATATGAGAGTGGGAAGATCTATTGGGCATTCGTTTGCGAGGACTGTATCAGAGTATACGTTATGAATTCGAATATTGCTGAAATCGACCGTGTACGGCTATCGTGAGAGTTGGTCTGTAAGCGTTCGTATGTAGTGATTGATCTCTTCCTGAAACGGCGAAATAAATGGGCTGCCCGTACTGCATACACCCTCTGAGTCGCCCATGTCATTTTTGAAAGGAGCCAGGCGATTCATTTGGTATGTGCAGAACTCAGGGCGCGTCGCTAGCACGGCGAGAGCGACCAAAGCGGATTGACGGAGTCCTTCGTCCCCTCCACATTGTTCCATGGAAGAGTTTTACAATCAGTGTGACATCGTTCGAGTCATGGCGACTGAGGCGACCTATACCGTTCCATCCGATCAGTTCCCCCTCGGCACCGTCTTCGCACAACTCCCGGACGTGACGGTCGAGCTGGAGCGACTGATCCCTTCACAGGACGTGGTGATTCCCTACTTCTGGGTTCGAGGAACGAAAGTCGAGGACATCGAGGACGCGTTTGCTGCCCATCCAGGCGTGAGGGACATCCAACTCGTCGATTCCGTTGATGGCGAGTATCTCCTGCGTGTCGAGTGGTCACTCGAATACGACGACGTGCTGAGCGTGCTGACTGAGATCGGCGTTCCGCTCATCAAAGCAACTGGCACGAGCCGTCGGTGGACGTTCGACATTCGCGGAGACAGTCGAAGCGATCTTGCAACCTTTCAATCCCGCTGTCGAGAGTTAGAGATCCCGGTCACGCTGACGGAACTACACGCACTGACACCGGTTGAGACCGAAACCGAAGCCGCACTCACTGACAAGCAACAAGACACACTGGTACTCGCCCACGAGCGTGGGTACTTCGAATCCCCGCGCGAAGTGACGATGGAAGAACTCGGCGACGAACTCGGCATCTCTCAGCAGGCCATCGCGTCTCGGCTCCGTCGAGGGATGAAACACATCCTCGAGAGTACCCTCCCCGAAACAATGGAGTCGAATCGATAAGGTACTTAAAAACCCGTTGGATACCCAAAAGAAGCGCTGACGGTATTACTCGTTGAAGGAATAGTTATGCCTAATGGAAAGAGCAAACGAGCAGCCGTTATATGTCTCAATTGTGGAGCTGCCTATGCAGCGAAGCAATGGCCTGACGGAACGGCGCAGCCGATCGGGGCGAGAAACGGATGCCAATGCGGGTCAATCGAATTTCAGGCCGTCAAAAAGACGAGTACTACGGATTTCCGTGACGACTGAGTTGACAAACAAGTGGGCTACTGAGCAGACCGAGGAAATACGCCACACTATCGTGCTGAACTCTTCCTCTATATCTCGCACGCCTCTACTGACAGCTCCCCGGGAGTTCGTTAACGCCAACGAACCTGACATTCTATCCTACAACTTTTATTTCAGTTAGGATATATCTCGAAAGAACGTCGTACATACGCACGTTGATTCGGCGTCAGTGGCATATCACATGGAGGTCGCGGGCCCCGAGTTCTCTCCGATCGGCGAATTCATCGACCTCGAGGTCGTCGACGTATACGGACAGCCGAGTGAGGAACTTGTCCACCAACTCGAAAAGAAGGCATCGACACTGGGACACGGGCGCGTATTGATGCACGACCGTTACGACGGAATTGAGCGAGTTCCTGGCAACTAATCCGTGTGCTGAACTCCTCCTCTATATTCAGCAGAGAATTCATGGAATCTACTGGAGGTTACAACAAAACGTACTAATCACCTTTCAGATGGTTCATAATCGGGTTTTACGTCCGGAAGAGTAGGTATGGTCTCTGTTTCGAGGGCCGATTATGAAGTTAGTCTAGGAAAGATTTCACGATGAGGATCTCCCTCGAGCGTATAACTTATGACCTAATCGTCGAGTAAGAGCCCCCTCGAGGCAATTAAGGAGCGTTCGCGTATGGTTGGTGATTGCCGGGGCTGATGGGCGAGCGAGGTCCATTTGGTGATCGGTACTCGCTGAGCAGATGCAGGGCTCGAAGCGTCAAACGTGCATAACCGGTTCGAGACACGCTCTATGGTGTGTTTTCCTTCTCGAAAAGTGTCTCAGTCCCATCGGTGATTCCAGTGCTGTCTAGCACCTCAAAACCGATAGCAGGGAACCGATTATGAAATTTTGAATCGTGTACTGGACGGCCACCCGTTCGCCTCGAGTGGGTGAGTGAGATCCCTGCAGAGAAGGCTCTAAACCGACGAATCCAATTTCGCGAAACTGGCTTGAGGCTCTCTACGTAACGCTTCTCTTCCTGGTGAGCGCTAACCCGGAAAATGCAAGCGAGAAACCGATTATGAACTTTTGAGAGCGTAATTTCTCCCTCTTTTTCGGTCACTCTCTTTCTCTGTTCCTGCCTATCTCTGTTCTGGAAGCCATCTCGAGCGATAACTGCCTACTCCATGATCTCTTCCTAGATTCGTTCATAGGTCACTCTACACATATCTTCCGGACAGTTGTCGTGGTTATGATCATCAAGGTAGTCTGGCCAATACGATCATAGAAGCGCTTACCCCTGTGAATTCCTCTATTCGTTAAGGAGCATGTTCAGTTCGTACCCATATGTACCGGTTGGTTCCCTTCAATATGATTGAAATAAACGAGATCAATGTGCTGCATCCATTCTCCCACCCTCTGTATTCAGCACCCTATTCCTATCAACGTTTGAGGATTTTAACAGGGCTAGGAGGATCCAGCGAGAGCCGATCCGCGAACGAATTCTCGTTCGTGCCAGCGAACGATTGTGTCAACGGGCGGCCGACGACCGTCGTATGTTCACACGTGACATAGGTATCTATGCTATGAAGCATCCAAATGCACAGCACCGACCAACCGTCCCAGTCGGGGCGACGCCGGTCGCGAAGTACGTGTCCTGGAACGATCATCGTCGTACGATCCACGACGAGGCAGTAGCGGCTCGAGAGCGCCACGCGTTACGCGCGTGGTGACGACTGTCCGCGCTCTCCGCGGCGAGCGCCGCTCGAGCGTTTATTTTGGCGCGTTCGAACGCATCCGAGTCTATGCTGGATACTACCTGTAGCTGGAGATGAGCGCCAGATTCCCTTCTCGAGGCGCAACCCAGGGGGCAAAGTGATCGTCTCAGGTATCGAATCCCATTCCACCCCGACCGATCGTTCGAACCAGTGATCATCACTCCGTCCGGACGTGTCCACAATAGCAACGTTTTCGTCCCTGCCTCGAGCACTCGAGGCCATGAACTTCTTCGATCGGTTGCACGACCGCATCGTGACGGTCGACAGCGTCGTCAGCGTCGGGCTCGACCCGGATCCGAAGCGCATTCCCGACCACCTGCAAGATTACGACCTCCCGCGGTGGGCGTTCAACCGTCGAATCATCGACACCACCCACGAACACGCGGCCGTGTTCAAACCCAACGCCGCGTTCTACGAGGACCCCGACGGTTGGCGGGCGCTCGAGGAGACCATCGCCTACGCCCACGGGAAGGGCGTTCCTGTCCTGCTCGACGCTAAGCGGGCAGACATTGGGAACACGACGCGACAATATGCACAAATGCTCGAGAAAGTGGATGCCATCACCGTCAATCCCTACATGGGCCGGGACTCCCTCCAGCCGTTCCTGGCGAACGAGGAGGCGGGCGTCTTCGTCCTCTGTCGCACGTCTAACCCCGGCGGGGCCGACCTGCAGGACCTCGAACTCGAGACGGGCGAACCACTGTACGAACGCGTCGCGGCCCTCGCGGATCTCTGGAACGAGAACGACAACGTGGGGCTGGTCGTGGGCGCGACGAAGCCCGAGGAACTCGAGGACCTCCGCGAGCAGGTGCCCGACCTGCCGTTCCTGGTGCCGGGCGTGGGCGCCCAGGGCGGTGACGCCGAGGCGGCCGTCGAGTTCGGCCTGGCGAACGGGGTCGGCCTCGTGAACTCCTCGCGCGGGATTATCTTCGCGGGCGAGGACGCTGGCGAGAAGTTCGCGGACGTGGCTGGACAGGCGGCGAAGCGGCTGAAAGCGCGGTTGAATCAGTACCGGTAGGCTCGGGCCACGGCGATGGCTAAATCGAACTCCTATCCAGTAACTCGAACGTGGGAAACGTTATCACGTCCTAATCGAGAGCTAGCGCTAGTACAGATGACTCGCTGCCACGTGTGCCACGAATCACTGGATCTTCCGAACGATTGCAACTACTGTGGCGAATACTACTGTAGCGAACACCGTCTTCCCGAGAACCACAACTGCCCGAACCTGGACCAGGTTCACACCCTCGGGCCGGAGTTTCGTGAGACGACGGTTCAACCTGCGAACGAGGAAAGCGCTTTCACACCGTTGCGAATCGGTGTGGGAATACTCGTTCTCGCGACACTCGTCACACTGATCGTATTGGTCCTCTGACTATCGTCATTTCCTCCCGCTATCAGCAGATGCGTCGAGCGTCATTTGACGACGAGTCCGAACCGTCCGACTCAACACCCCTCCCGACGAACCCTCGAGTATGGATCTCACCACGCTCGTCGACCGCTTCGACGAGGAACTCAGAACCGAGGACTTCGCCGACCTCGACGCCAGCGCGAACGGCCTCCAGGTTGGCCCCGACGAACAGACGGTCGAGCACGTCGCCTTCGCCGTCGACACTGCTCGAGAGACGATCGACGCCGCCGCGGAGGCGGGTGCAGACGTACTCGTCACTCACCACGGCCTCTCCTGGGGCGGGTTCGAGCGCGTCACCGGACGGACCTACGACCGCCTCGAGCCCCTGATCGAACGTGACCTGGCGCTCTACGTCTCCCACCTGCCGCTCGACGGCCACCAGGAACTGGGCAACGCCGCCGGCGTGGCCGACGTGCTCGACCTCGAGGAGCGCCGGCCGTTCGGCGAGTATGGGCCCGAGTACATCGGCCAGCAGGGTCGGGCGGCCGAATCGTACGCGCCAGCAGAACTCCAGGAGACACTCGAGTCCACGCTCGACACTGGCGGCCAGTCGGTACAACTCCTCGAGTTCGGGCCCGACGAGATCGAGAACGTCGCCATCGTCACCGGTTCCGGGGTCGACTGGCTCGAAGAGGCCGTCGACGCTGGCGCCGACGCGCTCGTCACCGGCGAAGGGAAACAGCAGGTCTACCACGAGGCGAAGGAGGCAGGGATACACGTCGTCCTGGCAGGGCACTACGCCACCGAGACGTTCGGCGTGCGCTCACTGCAAGGGCTGGCCGAGGAGTGGGGCCTCGAGATGACGTTCCTCGAGGCGCCGACGGGGCTGTGAGCAGGTGATCCGGCGACGAGCCGCGCCCGCGTCTACCAATTAGCTCGCCAACCATTGCACCGAGTTTCGGTTCGTTCCCACCGTCACTACCCTGACGCTCGCGAGCACATCGGGGAGAGGCGACGGTCCCACACGGGGCGTTCTCGAGCCTTCTAATCGCCTCCTACTCCTTCGAACAGCGGTCGGTTTCAGGCGAAGGGAGTTGCTACTCGGGGAACGAATCGACGGGCCGGCTGGCCGGATACGGATCCTGTCACTCGTCTAATTAGTGATGAATCGAGTTTGGGACCGATTACTCGAGCGATTCTCACGCCCTCGTTCGGTCAACGGCGGGGTTATTCTCGCGTGCGAGACGATTCACGCCGAAGGATGCTCGTGAAAACCGGTAGTTCATCGATTACAAACTGTCCATCTCGTGGAGGTGTACTCACTCTGGGGGCGATCCCCCGGGAGACTACGATGACAGACGAACGATCCATCACGAGACGGGACAGCCTCAAACGAATCGCCGCCTCCGGCGCGCTCCTCGGTGGCACCGGTTTCGCCACCAGCGTGAGCGCGGGCGAAGGGATGGCCGACAACATCAGGCTCGTGGCCAGTTGCTACGAGGAAGACCGATCGAAGTTCCGCGTCGACAATCACAACAAGAAGACGGTGAAAGTCACCTGGGACGTCTACGGGACCGACCAGTCCGGATCGCTCAAAGTGTCCGGCAAGGACTCGGCGTACTTCTGGGTCGACGCCGACCACGGTGACGCCACGGTCAGGCTCTTCTACGACGGCGAACAGATCGACGTCAAGCACGCCAACGACCAGAAGGTGTGTGCGCCCGAAGACCCCAAAGAAGCGATCGACCTCGAGCCCGCGTGTTACATCGACGAGCGCGTCTACAACGGCGAGAACGACGTCACGGTCGATCCCGACGGGACCTGCGACGAGGCGACGTACTGCTTCACGTTCACGGTGGGTGACGACGCCGACGGGAACTCGCTGAACGAGATCGAGGCCGACTTCTGTGGAAGCGGCGTCGACATTTCGGACGTCGGCGACGAGGACGTGACGGTCGAACTGAACGGCGACGACGTGACCGACGATCTGGACGAGGTCGACGGCAGCAACGACGGCCAGACGCTCACGCTCACCTTCGGCGGTAGCTACGACCTCGAGGAGGGCGACGAGATCCGGGTCTGCCTCGACGACGTCAAAAACCCCGCCGAAGCGGGCGTCTACACCGCGCGGTTCACGCTGAACGACGAGGAGTCGTGGGTGAGCGCGTTCACGATCGGCGAGGTCGACGACGGCTCGAAAGGGAAGAAAAAGAAGAAGGGTGATCACTTCCCCGGGATGGCGAAGTTCTGCGTCCACAACGAGTTCTACGAGGACGTCGAGGTCGTCTGGCGCAGCACCTACATGCATCAGTCGGGCCTCCTGACGATTCCCGCACGCGGCACGCGGTGCTTCTGGGCCGACCTCGACAAGAAGGGGAAGGCACACGTCAAACTGCTCTACGACGACGAGCAGGTCGACGAGGCCGACGCCAACACCGACGAACGCTGCACGCCGAACCCGCACAAGATCCGGTTCCGGGCGGTCTGCCACGAGAACGGTCGCGCACGGTTCCGCGTGTTCAACTACAACCAGCAGACGGTGCCCGTGTCCTGGTCGATCGACGACGATGACGATGACGACGACTGCGAGTACGACGGCTCCGGCTACGTCCCCGCGATGGACTCGCTGGATTTCTGGGTCGACGTCGACGACGATGACGACGACGTGACCCTCTCGTACCTCGGCGAGGAACTCGACACCGACGAGGTCGCCGAGAAGGTCTGTGGCCCCGAGAACCCCAAAGAGGCCATCGACCTCGAGGGGCTGTGCTACCGGCCCGGGAAGGGCAAGAAGCCGGGGAAGGCCAGGTTCGCCATCCACAACTGCTACGACTACAAGGTCCGGGTGACCTGGAAGAGCGCCTACACCAAAGAGGCCGACACGATCAAACTCGATGTCGGCGAGACCCACTACTTCTGGGTCGACCTCGACAAGAAGGGGAAGGCGATGGTCAACCTCTACTTCAACAACAAGAAGATCGACGAGGCCGACGCCGACACCGACACGCTGTGTGAGGAGTACGACGACGACTGAGTCGACGCGAACGCCGACTGTTCCACGCTCCATTATTTTTTCGCCGCTGATTCGACGCGTTAGTTGCGAGGCTCGAGCCCGAACCCGAACCCGAGACGGACGGCTCTCAGTTCAGACTGAACCGCTCGAGACTGAGGAACGGGATGTCGAACATGCAGATGCGGTTCGACGCGACCGTCGGCCAGAAAATCGCGGTGTTGAAACGACTGGCACACCCAGGCTCGAGTATGACTGGCGACGAGGACCACGACCACGACCACGGTCACGATCACGATGACTCCAATGCCGAGCACGAGCCCGACCACCACGATCCCGAACGAGAGACGTTCGCTCACGACCCCGTCGGTCACGCCGAAGTCCATTCCGGGATGTCCGTCGATGACCTCGCGAGCCAGTACGGACGCGCGGGCGTCGGCGCGGCGAACCTCCACAAGGCAATCGACGTCACGAGCGCCATGTTCGACGACGACGTCACCGTCTTCTTCGGCCTCGCGGGCGCGATGGTGCCGACGGGGATGCGAAAGATCGTCTCCGACCTCGTTCGCGACGGGTACGTCGACGCCCTGGTGACGACCGGAGCGAACCTCACTCACGACTCGATCGAGGCCATAGGCGGGAAACACCACCACGGCGCCGTCCACGCCGAGGGCAAGACCGAACGCGAACACGACGAAAGCCTTCGCGAGGAGGGCGTCGACCGAATCTACAACGTCTACCTCCCCCAGGAACACTTCGCGGAGTTCGAGAGACACCTCCGGGAGGAGGTGTTCCCCGTTCTCGAGTCCGAGTGCGAAGACGAGGGGTCGGTCTCGATCGAACGGCTGACCCGCGAGCTGGGGCGGGCGAACGCGGACGTGAACGAGCGGGACGGCGTCGACGAGGATCCCGGTCTCGCGGCGGCGGCCTACGAGAACGACGTGCCGATCTACTGTCCCGCGGTCCAGGATTCGGTGCTGGGACTCCAGGCCTGGATGTACTCCCAGACAACCGCCTTCTCACTCGATGCGCTGGGGGACATGACCCGCCTGACCGACCTCGCGTTCGAGGCGGATGAGGCCGGCGCGTTCGTCGTCGGCGGCGGGGTGCCGAAGAACTTTACCCTCCAGACGATGCTGGTCACCCCGCGAGCCTACGACTACGCCGTCCAGCTGACGATGGACCCGCCCCAGACCGGCGGGCTCTCGGGGGCGACCCTCGACGAGGCCCGGTCGTGGGGGAAACTCGAGCCGGAGGCTCAAAATGTGTCGGTGTACGCCGACGCGACCATCACGCTGCCGCTGGTCGTAGCGGCGGCGCGCGATCGCGTCGAATAATTGCCTCGATACCGGGTGACAGGCAATTCCTGGACGAGGCGGTTCTGGGTTCGGATCAGGTCGTGGAGCGTGGGGGCCGAGTGGTCAGGTAGGGATTTACGAACCACGACGGGCGGTCAGCGCCGTTCCTCGGGGATGAAATCGGCCGTCTTCATCTCCCGGTAGGTCGAGCAGTCCGGGCACGCGTGGACGTCGTCTCGATTGTCGCCGAACACGCGGGCGAACTGCCGGGTCACCCGGTTGCCACAGTTCAGGCACTCGGGTGTAGTCGTGGTCGCCGCCTCTCGAGACGCCATCGGGGTCCACTGCGTTGGTTCAGTCGACATCAACAGCCTCTTTCGACGTTAGGGTATTTACTATAGGTCGCCTAACGAATGAAATCGGCTGCAAGCGTTTCAAATCGCCGTGCAAGTCTCGAATGGGACAGTGTCCCGAAATCCGGACAATCGGCCGACGGTAGGCATGTAATGGACCGTTATTCGCACGTAATACGAAATTAGTCGCGGGATAGACGATTGCCAGCCGACCGAGTGGTCTCTACCGTTTTCGAGGGAGACGAACCCGAACGAGCCCGATACGGCCAGTTTCAACATTCGGGAAGACGGATGCAAACCGTTCAGCCGGCCGTGCTCGCTCCGGCACTGGAACGATCTCGACGACGAACTGGTGTGGGCGACGAAACGTCGTCGCCTCTCCCTCGCTGGACGACGTTCCCGACAGCCGGTCACGCTCCCATCGGGTGATCGATAACCCGTATAGTTATCCGTGAATTCGTATAACCCGTAGGTACTGATGAAAGCCGTGATTCTCGCTGCTGGGGAGGGGACTCGGATTCGTCCGCTCTCGGGCGAGTTGCCGAAACCGATGCTCCCGGTTGCCGACCGCCCGCTGCTCGGCCACACCGTCGACACCGCCATCGACGCCGGAGCCGACGAGATCGTCCTGGTAATCGGGTACGAAGCCGATGCGGTTCGCTCGCACTTCGGCACGGAGTACCGTTCGACGCCGATTCGCTACGCCGTCCAGGATTCCCAGGAGGGCACCGCCCACGCCGTCAACGCAGCGCGCGAGCACCTCGAGGGCCCCTTCGCCGTCCTTAACGGCGACAACCTCTACGATCAGGCGGCCATCGACGAACTCTTCACTCGCTGTCCCGCCGTCTGTGCGATCGAAGTCGAGGAACCCCAGCACTACGGCGTGCTCAGCACCGACGACGAGCGCGTCACGGACATCGTCGAAAAGCCGGAGAATCCACCCACCAACCTCGCCAACGCCGGGGCTTACGCCTTCCCCGCCGAGGCGAAAGCGTGGCTCGAGGTCCCCGAGAGCGAGCGCGGCGAGTACGAGATTACCGACGTGCTCGCGACCGTCATCGACGAGTACGACGTCACGCCCGTGGTCGTCGACCGCTGGCTCGACGTGGGCCGGCCGTGGGAACTGCTCGAGGCCAACGAGTGGAAACTCGGCGAACTTGAGCCCCGGATCGACGGCGAGGTGAGCGAGGACGCCACACTCGAGGGGCCCGTCGTGGTCGAGGAGGGCGCAGAGGTCCGCGCCGGTGTCGTGATCGAGGGACCGGCGCTGATTCGCGGGGGGGCGACCGTGGGTCCGAACGCCTACGTTCGTGGCTCGACGCTCGTCGGCGAGGGCGCGAAAGTCGGCCACGCCGTCGAGGTGAAAAACAGCGTCCTCTCGTCGGGGGCGACCGTGGGCCACCTCTCGTACGTGGGCGACAGCGTCCTCGGAGAGAACGTGAACTTCGGCGCCGGGACGAACGTCGCGAACCTGCGCCACGACGGCGAGGACGTCCGATTCACCGTGAAGGGCGAGCGCGTCTCGACCGGACGCCGGAAGTTCGGCGTCGTCGCGGGTGACGAGGTCAAGACGGGTATCAACACGAGTCTGACGCCGGGGTTGAAGCTCTCTGCGGGGGCGACGAGCTATCCCGGAGAGACCGTCGACCGGGACCGATAACCAGCAGGCGGCCGTCGACCAGGACCGATACTCACGGACAGCTCCCGACGAATCTCGAGTCGATAGCCACCGAGGCGCGCAGGACCAGCACCTTGTCGTAGTGATCGAATCGACGTACCTCGAGTCCGACGCCAGCCGACGAATACATCCCTGTGTTTCCTCCCTCGAGTGTCTCGTTATATGATACCACGAGCCACCGATACGTTATACCGCTGGAGTTCGTAGTGATAGTGTGAGCGAAGAACACCAACGACGCAATTTGCGGATGCCCAACGATGACGAAGTGTTCGCCGTGGTCACCGAACACCTCGGCGGCAACCACGTCCGACTCCAGTGTGAGGACGGCAAGAGCCGTCTCGGACGTATTCCCGGCCGCATGAAGTACCGGACCTGGATCAACGAGGACGACATCGTCGTCGCCGAACCCTGGGACTGGCAGGACGAGAAGGCGACGATCGAGTGGCGCTACACCGGCCAGGACGCCGACCAGTTGCGCCGCGAAGGGCACATCGACTGAGTGTTTTCGCTGACGGTACTCGCTGGCTCGCCTCGAGAGCGACGGGTTCGCTGCTAATCGGCGTGTCACTCGAGACGAAGAGAGTCACCTGCCCACCTGTAGCGAGACTGCGTTCTGACTATTGTTTGTATAGTGTTAGGAGTTGAACCGATGAAAACCGTCTGGCACCGCAGCAGCGTCTCGACAGTCGGGATCGCGTGACCGGAAGCGGCGGCCTCGCCGCCTCGAGGCGGTCACCCGAATCGATGCTCGATTATTCGACCGTGACGCTCTTCGCCAGATTCCGGGGCTTGTCGATCGGTCGCCCCAGTGCGTTCGCCGCGTGGTAGGACACCAGCTGGAGCTGGACGTTCGCGAGCAGGCCCGCCAGGTCCGGATCGACGTCCGGAATCTCGAGGTGGGCGTCCGCGATATTCAACGCACGGTGGCCCTCGGGACACACCGCGATCACCGGCGCACCTCGCGTCTGGGCTTCCTCGGCGTTGTTCAGTACTTTCTCGTCTTCCTCGCCGGTGAAGATCGCGAACACCGGCGTTTCGGGGGTGACGAGCGCCAGCGGGCCGTGTTTGAGTTCGCCCGAGGCGAACCCCTCGGCGTGCTCGTAGGTGATCTCCTTGAACTTCAGCGCGCCCTCGAGCGCGACCGGGAACCCGAGACCGCGACCGATGAAGAAGAACGACTGGCTGTCGAGGTACTGCTCGGCGAGGTCCCTCGAATCGTCGTCCTCGAGGACCGACTCGATCGTCTCCGGGAGCGCCGAGACGTCCTCGAGCAGCGCCTCCAGGTTCGCCCGCTGTTCGCCGACGACGTCGCCGGTCACCCGCTGGGCGAGCAACAGGAGCATGACGGCCTGTGAGGAGAACGTCTTCGTCGCGGCGACGCCGATTTCGGGGCCGGCGCGGATGAGCAGGGTGTCGTCGGCCAGTCGCGCGGCCGTCGAGCCGACCACGTTCGTCACGGTCAGCAGTCGGGCGCCGTCGGCCGCCGCCTGGCGCATCGCCGAGAGGGTGTCCGCGGTCTCGCCGCTCTGGGTGACGGCGATCACGAGCGTGTCCTCGTCCACGGGGGGAGCACTCACTCCGTACTCGTTGGCGAGGTGGGCGCTCGTCTGGACGCCGGCACAGTTCATCGCAATCGATCCGTAGAGGGCGGCGTGATAAGACGTGCCGCAGGCGACGAACTGTACGCGCTCGATTCCCTCGAACGTTCCCGGGGGGAACGACTCGAGGGCGACGTCGCCGGCCTCGTGGTCGATCCGGCCCTCGATGGCCTGGCTGAGCGAGGTACCCTGCTCGTAAATCTCCTTGAGCATGAAGTGGTCGTACTCGCCCTTTCCGGCCTGTTCGGGGTCCCAGTTCACCGTCTCGGCTTCCCGTTCGATGGCGTTGCCCTCGAGGTCCGTGAACTCGATACCGTCGGGGCGGACGACGACCACGTCGCCGTCTTCAAGGTAGACGACGCTGTCGGTGTACTCGAGGAACGCGGGGACGTCGCTGGCGAGGAAGTAGCCCTCCTCGTCGAGGCCGACGACCAGCGGCGAGCCCTGTCGGGCGGCGTAGATGACGTGATCGTCGGCGACCATCGCGGCCACCGCGTAGCTTCCCTCGAGATCCTCGATGGCCTGCCGGAACGCCGCCTCGGCGGATGCGCCCTCGTCGAAGTACGACTGGATGAGGTGCGGAATGACCTCGGTGTCGGTGTCGCTGGTGAACTCGTGGCCCGCGGCTACGAGGTCGGCTTTCAGTTCGGCGTAGTTCTCGATGATGCCGTTGTGGACGACGGCGACGTCCTGGGTCGAATCGGTGTGAGGATGGGCGTTCTCGTCGGTCGGCGGCCCGTGGGTGGACCAGCGGGTGTGGCCGATGCCAACCTCGCCGTGGAGGGTGTCGCTGTCGATCGTGCGTTTCAGGTCGTCGACCTTCCCGGAGCGTTTCTGGACCTTGATTCCGGAGCCGTTCTGGACGGCAACGCCCGCGGAGTCGTAGCCGCGATACTCGAGGTTCTCGAGGCCGGTCAGCAGGGTATCGATCGCCTGGTCGGTGCCCACGCGTCCGATGATGCCACACATCAGTGGCTCACCTCGTTGATCGCGACGTCGACCGCGGGAGTCTGTCGGGTGCGAGGGAGAGATGCGGAGCCGTTTCGGGGGGAGCCGCCACGGGTCGCTCGGACCGTCAAACGATGCACTGTCATAGCACTACAGAGCGGCGCTCGACCCATTACTATAGATCCACTAACGCGGTCGATAGTCACCACGTACTCTCTCCACCGGCTGATACGTCGCGAACCGGCCTCGAGCCCGTCGAAATTGCCGTCTTTCGACGCAGATCGAATTATTTCACGAGATGGGAGAGAATTCCGCCCGCGCAGACGGTCCTTTCCATCGGTATGTTCACCCATCGTGTCTCCGGAAACAGTTTTGAACCGATTACACGATCGAAAACGGTGGCTATAACACAGTCTATAATCGCGACCCGACTAGTTCGAATCGAGCCCTAGAGCGACGACTCACACAGCTCGGTCACTGCCCGCCGGAGCCGCTGTGAGACGGCGGATTTCGAGATCCCCAGCGTCTCGGCGAGTTCGTCCTGCGAGATGCCGCGCGGAACGTCGAAGTACCCCTCCTCGTAGGCGACGCTCAGAAGTTCTTCCTGTTTTTCGGTCAACCCGATCGCGGTCGTCTCGTTCGCTTTCGCCAGGCGCAAGTGGTTGACGTGAAACGAGATTCCTCGTCGGCGACACGACTGGTTGAACGCCAGTAAGCTATCGCGGTCGGGAAAGCGCGTTCGAAGTACCCAGCCGGTCTGTCCGCTCGAGAGATCGAGGACGCGGCCGCCGGCTTCGACGACCTGGCTCGTGAATCGGACCGCTCGGTCGGTAACCGTGGCGCGATACACCCGTCTTCGGGGGTACCGTTCGACCAGCGTCGGATTCGAGACCGTGGTATCGCGCGCGAGCGCAGATTCGAGTTCGTCGAAAGGAGCGGCCTCGGCGACGAAGAATATCACCGTGGTGCCGTCCTCGAGCTCGCTCGAGTACTCCAGCTCGACGCGACCGCTGGAGAGCCGACGAAGCGTCGGTCGGAGAATCAGTTCGTCGTGATCGAGTTCGAGTTCGGCGACGATTCCGTCGTCGGCCTGAGATCGAAGCGGAACCGAATCGGCATCGAGTGGGTTGGTGCTCATCGACGGACCACCCCGCGCGGAGCGCGAGCCGGGTAATCGCCGCTTATCGCAGACAGATACATCAAGCGTGCATTTCGCCCCGAGTCACTTGGTGGTAGACGCTAAATGGTGAAACGGGCGATTAACGGGGCGCTAAACTGATTCATCCATCGGCTCGAGTGACAGTCACGACACGACGAGTAATTCGGAATTTCCGACCCTGACGCGTGTACCAGCGAGCGGACGACGGTTCATACAATCGGGTTAGTTCGGTGATCACTCGAGCCGCCCTGCCTCGAACAGGAGTTCGTACACCTTTCGCTCGGCGATGCGCAAGTGTCGCGTGAACGTCGGCTGGGACACGTCGAGCAGGTCGGCGACCTCGCCGCCGGTGTGCTCGCGCGGGGACGCGAAGTAGCCCGCGTAGTACGCGACCCTGAGCGTCTCGAGCTGGCGCTCGGTCAGCTGCTCTCTGATACGGTCCTCGAACGAGCCGTACGGGCGGTCCCCGGACGAGACGACCCGTTTCGAGTGGAGTTCGACGCCAGGTTCCCAGCGCTCGAGGCGGTCGACGAACGACCGGATGCTGGTTCCGGGCGCGAGATCTACGACGAACGTCGGTTGCCGCTCGCGTCCGTCTATCGTGCGGAGATCTCCCCCATGTGCGCCCACCAGTCCGACGAGCGTCTCGCCGACGAGGCGCGCCTCGACGTGGAGACGGGCGCCTCGTTCGCTCGATACGTCGAGCGCCTCGAGCCCCTCGATTTCGTCGGCGGTCGAGCGAACGGTCGCCGCCTCGAGGTCGTCGTCTGCAATCGAGCACACGACGGACGTCCCGCTCGGCCCCTCCGAGAGCGCCAGTAGGTCGATTCGGCACCGACAGCGTGTGGCGAGGACGACGAGGGGATCACCCGACTGGTTCCCCTCCGTCGGCTCCCCCGGCCCGGTTCGAGGACGGTCCGCCCCGTCGTCGGCCGACGGGAGCGTGAACGAGAGTTCGAGTCGGTCCTCGGCGGTCAGGAACCGTCGGTACTCGCCGACGGCGAAGGCGAGCGAGAGGTGCGTTCGGAGGGTCTTGAGTCGCTCGAGCAAGTCCGACGTCACGGTAGCCGCCGGGATGGAGAGCGCCAGCACGCCGTATCGCCGGTCGTCGAACGACAGCGGGAGATAGACGGCGTCGCCGGCCCGGTCGTCGGGGCGGTCTGATCGACCACGACGGTCGGTTCGTCCCACCGTCCCCGGCGTGTTCCGGTCGGCGGCGGGGACGTGGCTCACAGATCTCAATTCGATCGCCGCCGAAATCGAGTCGACGTCTTCTACGAAGCCGTCGGTTCCGATCGGCGAACCCGAGGTCAACGACCCAGCGCTCGCTCGCTCGGTGACGGTCTCGGCGGCCGGATCGACGTCACCGAACCAGGCGCCGTCGACCCACTCGAGCGCCGCCAGGTCGGCGCAGAGTACCGACTCGGTGGCCCGGCGATCCGAGGCGTCGGCCAGCGTGGACTCGAGCCCCTGGACGACCGCCTCGAGCTCACCCAGTCGGTCGCGATCCGCTTCGAGGCGGTCGACCGTCTCCTCCAGTGCCTCGAGCGCGTGCCGGCGATCCATCGTCTCGAGTTCGGTCGCGGCCAGCGCCGTCATCCAGTCGGTCGCCTCGACGTCCGTCGAATCGAGCGTCCGCAGGCCAAGTCCCGTGGCGACGACGACCCCGCGGTCGCCGACTGGAGCGACGAACACCCGATCGGTCGCCACCGCCCCCGTTGCGAGCAGCGGGTCGAACGCTCCCGACTCGAGACGGCCGAGCGACGGTCCCGACAGCCGCCGCGGGTCGAGCGCCGGGACGTCCGCACAGTCGAGGGTCGGGAAGTGTATCGTCGGATCCGCATCGGTCGGCGCGACGGCCGCCGGATAGAGTCGCTCACCGTCGAGCAGGTAACAGCAGGCGGCCGACGATGGGGTAAGCGCGAGGGCGCCGTCGGCGAGGTGCTGGCTCACTACCGACGGCGAACTCGCCGACCGGAGCGCGCGACTCGTCCGGGAGAGGACGGAGACGATGGCGTCGTCCGCCGACGGCGGCCGGTCGCCGAGCACGCAGAACGCCGCCCGGTCTCGAGACAGCGACACGACGGTCGCCGAGACGGTTCGATCGCCGTCCCCCGTTCGGACGGTCGCCTCGAAGGTGTCCGCGCGCCGTACCGTGGAGTCGCCCGCTCGACGTCGGATTCTGTCGCACGTCCGTTCGTCGACCAGTGAATCGAGTGTTCCGGCGAGCACGTCCGTCGCGCCCAGCAGTTCCCGCGCGACCGGGTTCGCCTCGAGCGTTCGCTCCGTCTCCCGGTCGAAGACGACGACACCGATTCGGAGCGCCGTCGTCACCGTCTCGAGCGCCCGTGCCGTCTCGACGGCCGGACCCGCCTCGTCCTTCGGTGACGCCTCGTCGCGATCGGTCGACGCACCCACGGCGATGGCCAGCACGCCCGAGTCCGTGGGCGCGGCCACCCACTCGAGCGTCGATCCTTCCTCGTCCGGTGACCCCTCCCCGTCGAGGGAGAGCGACGTCCGAAACCGAACCGACGACCCGCTCTCTCGAGCCTCCCGAAGGTGGTCGAGAATCGCCTCGTGACGGTCCGCCGGCAGCGCCTCCTGAATCGGGGTACGGACCGTGAGACCGTCGACGAAGAGGACGCTGGCTTCGTCGGACGCCGCGACGATCCGCCACGTCTCGTCGACGGCGAACGCCGGGCGCTCGAGCGCGCCGACCCAGGCTTCGACGTCGGTCGAGTCCGATTCCGGGGCGGGGCCGACAGTCAGAACGAGGCTGTCGTCGGGTACCGGGTCGCCGCCTCTCACCGTCGCGACGTGCGTTCGCCACGTGCCATCGGCGTGGCGAAGCTGTACGGTTTGCGGCCAGGTCGGGGCGTCTCTCGTCTCAACTCCCCCCTCGTCCTCCGTCTCGTCCCCCGCTTCGTCCCCCACCTCGTCCGCCGACGAGGTTCGTGCCACCTCGAGTGCGCGTCGGATCGATTGTCGGTCGTCGTGGACGACCTCCTCGACGGGCCGATCGACGAGTTCACTCGGCGTGTAGCCCAGCACGGTTTCGACGGAGGGCAGGGCGGCCTCGACGGTGCCCGTCGAGTCGACGACGAGAGCCGTCCCGGGTCCGTTCTCGAGGGCGGCCCGTTCGAGCGCCGTTCGGGTCTGGTCGGCGGCGGACGGTGACGCATTTAATAGTGTTTCCACGCGTGCGCGAGCCTCCGCTCGCGAGGCGTCCGGGTCGAGTACGTCCGTCGCTCCGGCCTCGAGCGCCGCCTCGGCGTCGGCGCCGCTCGCAATCGCCAGGAGCGGACAGTCGGCGCGCTCGCGAACGCGTTCCAGATCGGTCGGCGGGAGGTCAATCGGGTACACCAGACAGCCTGCCTGCGCGACCTCGAGGTACTCGAGGGCCGTCCCGAGGTCGGTCACCCGGTGAACGGCACTCGGGCCGAGGACGTCCTCGAGCGTTCGCGCCATCTCGCCGACGCTATCGGTCGGGTCGATCACGAGAACTGGCGGCGTACCGCGGGACTCGAGACCGGCGCGCTCGCTCACCGGAGTCACCTCCGACGTGGTGTCGTCTGCGAGTCGTCTAGCCGCCCGGTCTCGTCAGTCACTGTCGAACACGACCGTCCTGAGACGATTAAGTAACCCCACCGTATCGACCGGTAGCGAGCGATTGCGTTCGCCGCGTCGGTCCCGAAACCGCTCACAGCACCTCGAGGATCACGATCGCGAGGTAGAGTTGCCCGAGGCCGGCGACGATCATGACTGCGCCAGCGAGGCGCTCGATCGTTCCCGTGTGCGCCGCGATCCACCCCGCCCCGGCGACGAGTCCCATCCCCGTCGCGACGGTGAGCGAGATCATGAGCCCGGTAACGCTCCCCACGTACGCGATGAGGACGAGTGCGCCAGCGCCCGCCGATAACGAGAGCGCGCTGGTCAGGACGCCGATGAACAGCGGCGCGACGCAACCGGCCGCCGCGAGCGCGTACCCGGCGCCGAAGACGCCGAACCCGAGGACGCTCGAACGGCGTTTCGGAAGCGCGAACGATAGCGAGGGCGCCCGTCCGGCGACGACCATAAGCCCGAACACGATCAGCAACGCGCCGACGATCGGTTCGAACAGGGTAATGTTCGAGAGCGTCTCGTGGCCGACCACGAACGTCGCCCCGAGCAGGACCAGAAACGTGATGATGACGCCGGCACCGGCGACGATCCCGCGAGCGAGCGAACCCCCGAGCGTTGGCTCGGCGTCCTCGGTTCGGCTCGCGTAGTAGCCGACGTAGCCGGGAAGCAGCGGGTACGCACACGGGGAGAAGAAGGTCGCGATACCGGCGCCCACTGCGAACGCGACCGTCGACACGAAGGCGAGATCGACCATCGATCAGATCGCGCGCTCGATACCGGCGACCAGTTCGTCGGCCGATTTGATGCCCCCCTCGGACCACTGGACGAAGCCGTACTCGTCGACGGCGACCGCGTACGGGTAGCCCTGGAGCCCGTAGCGCTCGGCGAGTTCGACGGTTCGGTCGACGCCGACCGTCCAGTTGCCGTCGTGTTCGGCCCACCAGTCGGCGAGTTCCGCCTCCGTGATCGAGGCGCCGGTCGACGACCCGACATTCTCGTTGGTCACCGAGACGAACAGCACCTCGTCGCCCAGTCGCTTGTGAGCCTCGACGAGCGCAGGCATCTGCTTGATGCAGGGCGCACACCACGTTCCAAAGAAGTCGATGAACGTCGGCTGCTCGAGCGACGGGAGCGAAATCGTCCCGGCCTCGCTCCCCTGGGCGTCGACCGTCTCGACCTCGAGTTGGTTGGCATCCTCGCCGAAACGACGGCGGATGCGAGACTGCAGGCTCGAGACGTCGGTCGTGGCGACGACGCCGCCGGTGGCGAGGACGCCGAGACTGCCGAGTCCTGCGAGGAGGTCGCGCCTGCGCATGTTACTGTCCAACGACCGTGCGTACGTCCTCGAGGACCTTCGAGGTATCGACCATGGTCCCGCGCGGATAGGAGCGTTCGACGACGCCGTGTTCGTTGACGAGCAGGATCAGGTTGATGTGGGTGAAGGCGTAGTCGCCGTGGTCGTGTTCGTTCTCGCTCGAGTCGTTCTCGTGACCGCTCGAGTCGTTGCTATCGTCATCGGTTCCCTCGGTATCGTTCTCGTGGTCTTCGTCGTCCTCGCTCTCGTTCCCGTCACCGTGACCCGCCGCCTCGTGATCCTCGACCCGCTCGAGTCGCATCCCGAACTTGTCGTTGAGCGTCGTCTGTGCCGTCTCGTTGTCTTCGGGACGAAGGAAGTGCCAGTTGCCCACCTCGAGGTCGGCTCCCTGCTGGCCGGCGTACGCCTCGAGCACCTCGGGGGTGTCCCGGTCGGGATCGAACGTGATCGCCAGGAGTTCGAGGTCGTCGACGTAGTCGTTCTCGACTGCGTCGGCCTGGGCACGGCGCAGGCGCAGCAGTAGGGCCGGACAGGCGCCGTCGGGGCAAGAGGTGTAGAAGAACGTCATGAGGTACGACTTCTCCCCCTCGAGGTCGCTCGAGGAGACGGTTCCTCCGGTCAGGGGGTCCGGGAAGGAAAACGACGGCATCTCCTGGCCGTAGATCGGGTGGACCGGATCGCCCCGGTCCTCGGTCGGCGCGTCGAGGGCGGTCTGGCCGTCGCCCCAGTTTCCGCGGCCGGGTTCGGGCTCGTCCTCGCCGAGCACGCCCTCGATCGAGCCGAGACACCCCGCAACCCCGGCGAGACCCGCCGTCGAGAGACCGCCGAGATACGTCCGTCTGTCCATACTCGAATCCTGGGACCGGTCGATCAAAGGCTCGTTGGTTCGACAATCCGAAAACCGATGGCCGCGGGATCGTCCTGTCGGCGCCGAGCGGAGGGTCTGTCCACCGTACGGCGCGATTTACTCCGCGGGGATCGGCTTCGGGCTCGAGTCGACGTCCTCGAGCGCCGCTTCGAAGTGGTCCATCGTGAGTTCGATCTCGTCGACCTCACCCGGGTCGTCCGTCCGGACGTACTCGCGCACGGCGATCGTCGCCGCCTCCCGACAGAGGGCCTCGACGTCGGCGCCGACGTAGCCTTCGGTCCGTTCCGTGAGCGTCTCGAGGTCGACGTCTTCGGCCAGCGGCTTGTCGCGGGTGTGAATCTCGAAGATCGCGCGGCGGGCGTCGTCGTCGGGCTCGGACACCTCGACGTGACGGTCCAGTCTTCCCGGCCGCAACAGGGCCTCGTCGATGAGGTCCGGCCGGTTCGTCGTCGCGACGACGACCACGTCCTCGAGTTCCTCGAGGCCGTCGAGTTCGGTCAGGAGCTGAGAGACGACCCGTTCGCCGACGTTCGACTCGCCCACGCCCCGACCGCGTTCGGTCGCGATGGAGTCGATCTCGTCGAAGAAGACGACCGTCGGAGCGTTTTCGCGGGCTTTGGAGAACACCTCGCGGACGCCCTTCTCGGACTCGCCGACGTACTTGTTCAGCAGTTCGGGACCCTTGATCGAGATGAAGTTCGACTGGGCCTCGCTAGCGACAGCTTTGGCGAGCAGCGTCTTCCCGGTCCCCGGCGGCCCGTACAGGAGGACGCCTTTGGCGGGTTCGAGACCGACGCGCTCGTAGGCGTCGGAGTGTTCGAGCGGCCACTGTACCGTCTCCTGGAGGCGTTGTTTGGCGTCGTCCAGGCCGCCGACGTCGCTCCACGAAACGTCGGGAACCTCGACGAACACCTCTCGCAGCGCCGAGGGCTCGATTCCCTTGAGCGCCGCCCGCACGTCGTCGTTCGTCACCTCGATCGCCTCGAGAACGTCGGCGTCGATCGTCTCGGCGTCGAGGTCCAGTTCCGGCCGAACGCGGCGAAGCGCGCGCATCGCGCTCTCTCTGGCGAGGTTTTCGAGGTCGGCGCCGACGAAGCCGTGGGTGTTCTCGGCGTACTGGTCGAGGTCGACGTCCTCGGTCAGCGGCATCCCCCGGGTGTGGATCCGGAGGATCTCCTCGCGGCCGACGCGGTCGGGGACGCCGATCTCGATCTCGCGGTCGAACCGACCGGGACGACGGAGCGCGGGGTCGATCGCGTCGACCCGGTTGGTCGTCGCGATGACGGTGAGTTGACCGCGTTCCTCGAGGCCGTCCATCAGCGAGAGCAGTTGGGCGACGATCCGGCGCTCGACGTCGCCACCGACTTCTTCGCGCTTGGGGGCGATAGAGTCGAGTTCGTCGATGAAGACGATCGCCGGGGCGTTCTCCTCGGCTTCCTCGAACACCTCGCGGAGCTGCTCTTCGCTCTCGCCGTAGTACTTCGACATGATCTCCGGGCCGGAGATCGTCTTGAAGTGGGCGTCGATTTCGTTGGCGACGGCCTTCGCCATCAGGGTCTTCCCGGTGCCGGGCGGACCGTGGAGCAAGACGCCCTTCGGCGGTTCGATGCCGAGCGTGTGGAACAGTTCGGGGTGGCGCATCGGCAACTCGATCATCTCGCGAACCTGCTCGAGTTCGTCCTCGAGGCCGCCGATGTCCTCGTAGGTTACCGTCGGTGCGGAGACGTCGTCGGCGTCGGGGTCGGACACGGTGATCGAGTCGCCGTCCTCGCCGACGGTGTCAATCTTCGTGGTGTTGCGAACGACGACCGTTCCCGACGGCTCGGTGTCGACGATCCGAACGGGAATCCGCCGACCGGACCTGCTCGAAAACAGTCCGAAGCCGATCGAAAAAGCGACTGTCTGCCCCTCAGTTACCGCCTGATCGACGAGTTTGTCCCGAACGTGTGCTCCCACGTCACCGCTGATCTGAATGTTCTGGGGAAGCGCGATCGTCACCGACCGAGCCGGCTCGACATCCGCGGGTTCGACGGCGACGCGGTCGTCTATCCGCACGTTCGCCTCGTGGCGAAGTTGGCCGTCGATCCTGATCAGCCCGCGGCCGGCGTCCTCGCTATCGCTGGGCCAGACGCGAGCGACCGTCCGTTCGCCGTCACCACCGTCGATGGTCACGAAATCTCCGCTGCTCACGCCCAGCTCGCCCAGCGCGTTGCGGTCGATTACGGCCATTCCACTGCCCGGGTCCCTGTTCTTGAGCTGTTTCACCGTGAGGTACATCGTGACTCACCTCGCGTGCAGGAAAAACGGAACAGGGAGCGGATCGCCCCGAGGCGGACGATCAGCCCTGAACCTCGATTTCGGTGCCGCTAACGGTCGCGCCGGTCTCGACCGGAAGACGCACCTCGAGGATGCCGTTCCGGTACTGAGCGGTGATCTCCTCCTCGACGACGTTCTTCGGGAAGCGGAACCGTCGGTGGTACGTCTTCCGCTGACCGCGCTGGTCGTCCTCGCGGTTCGCGGCGACGTTGAGCATGCCGTCGTCCCACGAGACGCTAATTTCCTCGCGATCGAAACCCGGCATCTCGACGCTCAGGACGAAATCGTCCTCCTCCTCGTACAGTTCGTAATCGGTACTCTGGGTCTCGAAGAGTCGGCTCGGGAAGTCGAGTCCCTGAATCCAGGAGCTTGGTGCGTTTCGTGGCAGTGCCATTACTATTCACCTCGCGTGCAGTTACGACTATGTGTGTGGTTCGTAATAAAATTAGCTCTCAGATTCGTTTCGATTCCTTTTGAAAATAGAACACTGGATCCGGGTTCGTCCGATCTGTGTCGGGGCCGAAACAGCGATTATCGGACCCACTTAAACGTGGATCAGCGCACCACCGACACCGCGAGCAGGTTCCGGACGCTGGGAGTACTCGAGCGGCGAACCAACGACGTTTTGCGCGCCGTGCCCCCATTTATCGTATGAATCAACAGGAGGGAACCGCGGACCGCACCGGACGCGCCTCCTCGAGCGGCGCTCGTTGGGAGCGACGCAACGTCCTTAAGGCCGGCGCGACCGGGTGTGGATTCGCGCTCGCCGGCTGCCTCGAGCGCCTCGGCTTCGAGGAGCAGTCGGCCTGGAACACCCCGCCGCTGATCGAGGATCGCCCCGACGCCGTCTACGTGCCGGCTGGCGAGGAGGAGATGGCCGCGTACGGCCAAGGGACGGCGGGCGACTACGCCGTCTCGCTCACCTACACGTTCCCCCACCGGTTCTGGCTCGTCTCCGGCGAGCGTCACCGCGTCGACGTCCAGACCGAGGACACCCACCACCTGATGATGACCGTCTGGGACGACGCGACCGGCGTCGTCCTCCCCGCCGACCTGGGCCTCGAGATCGTCGACGCCGACGGCGACCTCGTCCACGGCGACGCCCCCTGGTCGATGCTCGCCCAGCGAATGGGATTTCACTACGGCGACAACGTCACGCTCCCCGAGGAGGGATCGTACACGGCCCGAATCCAGGTCGGTCCGGTGACGACCCGCCGAACCGGCGACCTCGAGGGACGACTCGAGTCGACCGAGACGGTCGAGATTCCGTTCGAGTACGCCCGCGCGGACGTGCGCGACCTCGAACTGATCTCGGTTCCCGAGGACGAACAGGGGACGCGGGGGGCGCTCGAGGTGATGAGCCACGGAAGCGGGAACGGACACGAGGGTGAGCACGACGAAACCGGGTCGGGCGACGGACACGGAAACGGCGCCGCACCCGCGTTCACCGGACCCGCTATCTCGAATCTCCCCGGAACTCGCCTCGGCACCGAACGGAGCGGCGACGCCGACATCACCGCCATCGAGACCGATCTCGAGCGGCTGCGCGATGACGCGGACGCGGACGCGGACGCAGACACGTACCTCGCCGTCTTCCCGCGCACGCCGTACAACGACGTCCCGCTCCCCTTCACGTCGCTGTCAGCGACTCTCGAGGCCGACGGCGAGACGCTGCTCGAGGAACCGCTGGTCGAAACCCTCGATCACGAGTTTGGGCACCACTACGGGCTGGCAATCGACGACCTGACCGCGGCCGACCGCGTAACCGTCTCCGTCGACACCGCGCCACAGGTCGCTCGCCACGACGGGTACGAGACTGCGTTCTTCGACTTCGAGCCCGTTTCGTTCGATCAGTAAGACACGCTTCCGAACAGTTTCAGCGAGTTCGATCCCGGCTAGGCGGGCGCTGACCGGGCTTATGACTCGTATAACAAAAACGACCGATACGGTACGTGGGAGGTATGTCACAATCTGAACGCCCGCGAGTAACGGTCGGCTGTCCCGCCTGTAGCGAGTCCGTTCGAGCGGCCGTCCCCGGCGGACCGGGGATCAGGAAATCCGGACACCACCTCGAGGCGGACGACGAGGAACACCGTCTCAGCGGTACGGAGACGACGTGTCACAACTGCGGTCACACCGTCGAGCTGTACTATTACTAGGTTTCGGGGAGGAGGTTCGGATTCTCACGATCCGAGCGCTAGCCAATCGAAATCGACTGCGGAGTACAACGGGGGTTTCAATCTCGTTCGAGCCAGATAGTGGCGAGTCGAACGCCGAGAGCGCCTCGACCATACCTATAGAAAATATAGCAAAGACGACGGGCCGTTCGTTTCGTGTCCGGTCGAACCCACACGTTTTTGCGACCCGAACGCCCCTCATCGGACGTGCAAATCGAGAACAGCTTTCTCCCCGTTCGCGGCGTGGGCGAGACCACCGAGCATCGCCTCTGGGAACACGGCATCACCCACTGGGACGAGTTCGACGGCAGCGTCGTCGGCTCGACCGTCGCCGACCGCATCGAGGCCTTCATTGACGACGGCCGACGCCACCTCGAGGCCGGTGACGTCTCGCCGTTCGCCGAGGCGCTCCCGGCGGCGAGTCGCTGGCGGTTCTTCGAGAACGTTCGCGACGACGTCTGCTACCTCGACATCGAGACGACGGGCCTCGACGCCAGTCGTCACGACGTGACGACAGTGAGCGTCCACCGTCGTGGTGAGACGCGAACGTACGTCAACGGCCAGGACCTCACGCGGGACCGCCTTCAGAGCGAGTTCGACGACGCCGCGGCGCTCGTGACGTTCAACGGGCAGCGCTTCGACGTCCCGTTCCTCGAGACGGCGTTCGACGTCGACGCCTCGGTGCCCCACATCGACCTCATGTACCCCTGTCGCAAACTCGACCTGACCGGCGGGCTCAAACGGATCGAACGGGACCTGGGCATCGACCGCGACCAACCCGACATCAGCGGCCGCGACGCGATTCGCCTCTGGCACCAGTACGAGCGCGGCGACGAGGACGCCCTCGAGACGCTCGTGCGGTACAATCGGGCCGACACCGCGAACCTCGAGCCGCTGATGGAGACGGTGGCCGAACGCCTCCACGAGTCGGTCTTCGAACCCGTTTGTGGACGCAGCCTCGAGTAGCCATTTGCGGACGCGAGTTCGAATAACTGTTTCCGGATGCAAGCTCGAATAGCCGTCCATGTTCGACGCGGACGACACTACGTCGCTCTGGGCGCTGCTGTGAGGTGTGTGGGCAGAGACGACCGTAACGCGAACGCGTCAATCGAGAATAGTGACTTCGCCGTCGCTCTCGACGACCATCTCGTACCCACAGAACGTGAACGTTACTTCGCCGGGGCTCCGCGGAGTGCCATCCTCGCGCGGCGCGAACAGGGAGTCGAGCGCTTCAGGATTGAGAACGTCGTAGAGAGCGTCGTACTCGGGAGGTTCGATTTCGACAGGGTCGACACCCTCTTCTCTGGCAACGGCTTCGACGATACGGAAACTAAGAGGAACTCCTTCGTTCATGCTCGATCGGTCGGCTGACAGTAGCATTGGCGGATGCTTTACACGGTTGGATATAAAACCTGTGGCCTCAAGCCCCTCTTGCTGCACATTTCTATACACCAATCATCTAATACAGACATTATTCTTCAATTTGGGCATCTACTTTATCATAAAATTAGTACTGTCAGCGTAGTCTGAACGAGTTCAGTGGCGAACTCGAGAGTGTAATCACGCATTGAACGTCTGGATTCTATGAAACAGTCGGTCGATTGACCGAACGTCGCAGGTGGTTGCAATTTTTACCGGGTTTCTCGTCATCAACCGCGTGGGAGAGTAACACGCATAACGACTGTTCGACAGCAGGTGAAGGCGGGCTGCTCCTACACTCGTGCGAACCGCTCGAGGTGAGCGTGGACAGCACCACGCCGAATCGGGGCGATCGTCCATGCCGTTCGACGTCGGAACCGACAATCGCGAGAAAGAGCCAGGGACGGGATTTGAACCCGTGAACTCTCGATTACAAGTCGAGTGCATGTACCACCCATGCTCCCCTGGCGCGGTCTGTGAGTTATCACTCGTCCTTTGAGTGTGTATCGTTTTCGGCCGGCCGATCGAGTTCGCGTTCGAGGCCGACCCGAAACGGCTCGTACCCCGCCTCGCGGTAGAAGCGCCTGGCCTCCTCGTTGTCGGCCATCGCCTCGAGAACCAGCCGATCGACGCCGCGGTCGGCGAGGCTGGCCTCGGCGCGGTCGAGTAACGCCGACCCGAGTCCCCGACCGCGGTAGTCGGGGTCGACGTAGATGTTCGAGAGCAGGCCACGCGTACACGCCAGCTCGAGCGCGCCGTGTTCGACCGAGAAGGACGCGAATCCGACGATTCGGTCCCCGTCTCTGGCGACCAGCAGTCCGTCGTCGACCTGGTGAGCGCCGAGAGTCGCCCGCATCGTCTCCCGGTTTTCCTCCGGGCGAACGACGGAGCCGTGTCGGCGCTGATCGGTCGCGAGGCGGACCCAGCACTCCGTGACGGCCTCGAGGTCGTCACTCGTTGCCGGTTCGATCACGAGGTCGGGATCGTCGCCGACCGTCATTCGTGGATGAGCGGCGCTCGAGGGAGGTTCACTAACACTGGCAGCTCGAGACACGGATATCGCCGCTCGAGGTACAGGCTTCGCCGCTCGAGATGCCCGGGCGAACGAGCCACGGTCTGAATCGGCTGGTCACACAGCTCGGCGGGCACGTCACACCTGCCGGCAGTCCACGCAGACCAGTTGGCCGTTGGCCTCCTGGAGCGAGTCGGTGAGCGTCCCACACGCCTCACAGACGCCCTGCGTGCTGAACTCCTCGCCGCCGTTGGTCGCGTACTCGTCCGAGAGGGTCGTGGTGCCCTCGTTCGTGACGCCGACGCCCTCGGCGGCCGGTTGGCTCGTCGCACCGTGGAACGACCCCGCGACGGCGATGACGTCGCGCTGGGTAAGCACGCCGACGAGTTCGCCGTTTTCCTCCACCGCGAGGTTGCGAATGTTCTGACTTGCCATCGTGTCCGCGGCATCGGTCAGCGAGCGGTCGGTCTCGATCGTGAGCACTGGCGACGACATGACCTCGCCGACGGTCATCTCGCTCGGGTCGTCCTCGTCTTCGACGACGCCCAGGACGTCCCACTCGGTCATGATCCCGACGGCCTCGGACCCACGAACGACGAGCACGCAGCCGGCGCGCTCTTCGCGCATCAACTGCACCGCACCGAGTACGGTGTCGGATTCACTCACACCGACGTATTCAGTCGTCAGGGTATCCTTGACCGACAGATCCGATTCCATAGCCAAATACACAGCCCAAACGACCTAAAAGGTACCTCCGACACGTATATACGGTCACACACTGAAGTTTCGCTTTCTGTAGTACCCTGACGGCCCGGCGGCGATTCTTCTGTCGTACCCGAACGGACCGAGAACGATTCAGAATTCAGAACTCCACGCGCGTCCCGTTCGCCCGACAGTGCTCGAGGGCGTGTTTCGCCGCGTACCCCGCCTCGTGAGCGCTGGCTCCTGTACCGACGCCGACCTGCATGGTCACGTCGACCGCCGACTCGACGTGTTCGATGGCCTCGAGGTAGTCCGCTCGCTCGAGGTCCGGGCAAACGACGATGACGTTGTCGCCGCCGACGAAAAACGAGAGGCTGCCGTGGGCGCGACGCATGTGGCGCATGAGCGCGGCGTAGCCCTGTTCGATCTCGATGAAGCTATCGAAGGCGTTGAGTTCGTCGGTGTACTGGCCGGTCGCGTCGATCACGTCGAAGTGAGCGATTTGAACGTCGCCGTCTGTTCGGTGGGCGTCGTCGATGGTTCGGCCCTCGAGGATTTCGCGACGATTCTTGTCCTGGGCGCTGCCGGCATCCTGGATGAGGCTCGTCGCGTCCGAGAGCGCCTGCACCGGGGTCGTCCCCGTCGCGACGCCGAGGCTCAGGGTGACCGGATAGCGGTTACCGACGGATTCCTGGATCAATGCGTGGTCCTCGAAATCGAGGCCGTTCGTGACGGCGATCATGTTGTCGAATCGGGTGAAGAAGACGTAGCCGTCGCGAGCGCCGATGTACTGCGAGAGGTCGGCGTACAGTCGCGACTGGAGCGTCTGGAGGTCGGCTTCCCGTCGCGGTTCCGGCGTCACGGTCCACGGTCCGTAGTTGTCGATCTGGAAGAGCGTCACCTGCGTGTTCGTCACGGTACTCGTCCGTTTCGAACGATATCGTATAAGCGATACGTAATCCAGATTCGTGATGGACGATCCGAGGCGATTCGAGCGGAGGCCTCCACAATCGACCTCGCGGACGCGCCCGCCCGAGGAAGGGTTACTGATCGGGTGACTCGAGTGGATGTGTACTGAGACCTGGAACGAGAACGAAAACGAGAACGGCACAACGACGTTCGATCGAAACGAGGCGTCGATCAGGCCGACTTCGTCTCGGGGTTCGCCCCGACCGGGTGGTAGTCCCAGAAGTTCCCCTCGCGCATGGCCGCGCCGACCGCCTTGTGCATGTCCGTGATCGTCTCGAACTCCGATTCGCCGACGTACTCGAAGATGTCCGCGAGCGCGACGACCGACTGGTAGTTGATCCGGATGGGTTCCTCGCCGTGGGCCTCGACGAACGCGTCGCGCTCGAGCGGGAAGTCCTCGTCCTCGTCGACCTTTTTGGCGATGATCGCCATGTCGAACTTGCGCATCCCTTCGCTGCCCTCCTCCCCGTCGGGGTCGTGTGGCCAGTCCATACCAGAGCGTGTGCCCGGGGGGCGCAAAAGGATTACTCTCCGCTTCGACGGCTCAGTCTGATTCTGCCGCTCGAACCGCGTCCTCGAGTACTTCCTCGCGGTGTTCGTCGAGCAGCGGCGCGCGCCCACGCGGTCGTGGGGGCGTCTCGCTCATCTTGATCGGACTGCCCGCGATTTCGACCTCGCGGTCGGCCCCGGGCTGGACAACCGGAACGAGCATTTCGCGCGCGTGCACGTGCGGGTCGTCGAATATGTCTGCCGTGTTCTGGACGGGCGCGACGGGCACCCGGCCCTCGAGCGCGTCACAGATTTCGTCACACGTGCGCTCGCGCGTCCACTCGAGGATGGCCGCTCGGAGGGTTTCTCGACTACCCAGCCGACTCGAGGCGTCCGGGTACTCGGCGGCGAGGTCCGGACGATCCATCGTCTCACAGAGGGCGTTCCAGTGGTTCGAGCCGAACGCGGCGATCACGACGTGGCCGTCGGCGGCTTCGAACGCGTCGTACGGAAAGAGCGTCGGGTGGGAGTTCCCCTGGCGTGTCGGCGCCTCGCCGGTGTAGGAGTGCTGGTAGATCGCCCGCTCGGTCATGCTGATCATCGCGTCGTACATGGCGGTGTCGACGTACTGGCCCTCGCCGGTTCGCTCGCGGTGGTGCAACGCCGCGAGGATGCCGACGCAGTTCAGCGTCGCCGTGAAGAGGTCGCCGATGCCGGGGCCGACCTTCGTCGGCGGGCCGTCCTCCTGGCCGGTGATCTCCATGACGCCGCCCAGCGCCTGCGCGACGAGGTCGAACGACGGCTGGCCCTGCCGGTGTGTCTCGCCCGTCCGTGGATCCCCGAAACCGCGAATCGAGGAGTAGATCAGTTCCGGGTTGTGCTCAGCGAGCGTCTCGTAGCCCAGGTCGAATCGCTCCATCGTGCCCGCGCGGTAGTTCTCGACGACCACGTCGGCCTCCTCGACGAGCGAGAGGAACGCCTCGCGGTCACGCTCGGCCTCGAGGTCCAGTTCGAGGCTGCGCTTTCCGCGATTGACGCTCTGGAAGTAGCCGCCGTAGGCCTCTTCCTGAGCGCTTTCGACGAACGGTGGATTGGGGCGGATGAGGTCCCCACCCGGCCGTTCGATCTTGACGACGTCCGCGCCCATGTCCGCGAGCAACATCGTACAGTACGGTCCGGCGAGCACCTGCGTCAGGTCCAGCACGCGAAGCGAAGAGAGCGCTCCCATGGGTTCACCTCACGCAATGTGAGTAAAAATCTTTACTATAAATCATGATGGTGTCATAGAGTCCCACAGGAGGGGCGTTAAGGTGTATTAGGAGTATTATCATAATCGACCATTAAGTTTAAACACTGGTCTATCATGGTTGTGCACACAATGTCCCGCACGGTCGTTCTCGGGGTCATCGGGTCCGACGCCCACGTCGTCGGCATCACGATCCTCGAGCAGGCGTTCGCTGCAGCAGGCTTCGAAGTCATCAACCTCGGCGTCCAGACCTCCCAGGAGGAGTTCGCCGACGCCGCCAGCGAGCACGACGCCGAGGCCGTACTGGTCTCCTCGCTCTACGGCCACGCCGAGCAGGACTGCCAGGGGTTCCAGGAGACGCTCGAAGCCCACGAAGTCGACGCGGTGACCTACATCGGCGGCAACCTCGCCGTCGGCCAGGACGACTTCGAGCGGACTCGCGAGACCTTCCACGAACTGGGGTTCGATCGCGTCTTCGACGCCGAGACCCGGCCCGAGGAAGCGATCGCGGCCCTGAAACGCGACCTCCAGCTCACGGCCACGGAGCAAGAACGAGACCGGGCCACCGTCACCTCGTAGATGATACGCGACGAGCGCATTCCGGCCGAGGAGTTGCGACGCATCGACGCGGCCCTCCGCGAGAACTGGCCCACTGGCGAGGCCGTCGACTTCGACGAAGCCGTCGAGTTCCACGAGTCGTTGCCGCCCGCGAAGCGCTTCGCGGACGTACTCGAGTCGGCCACCCACCCGCTCTTGCAACCGAGAGCGGGCGTCCCGCGCCTCGAGGACCAGATCGCCCTGCTCGAGTACCTTCATTCGGAGGGTGAGGCGGACCTCCTGCCGACGACCATCGACTCCTACACGCGCGACAACGAGTACGGGAAGGCCCAGGAGGGACTCGAGGCCGCCCGCGAGTCGGGCGACGACACCCTCAACGGCTTCCCGGCGGTCAACCACGGCGTCGAGGGCTGTCGCGAGTTGATCGACGCCGTCGACGCGCCGATCGAGGTCCGCCACGGGACCCCCGACGCCCGCCTGCTGGCCGCGATCACGTTCGCGGGCGGCTTCCAGAGCTTCGAAGGCGGCCCGATTTCCTACAACATTCCCTACACCAAGCGCCACGATCTGGCGACGACCATCGAGCACTGGCAATTCGTCGACCGGTTGGCCGGTGCCTACACCGAACGCGGCGTCCGAATCAACCGCGAGCCGTTCGGCCCACTCACGGGGACGCTCGTCCCGCCGAGCATCGCGATCACCGTGATGGTGCTCGAGGGGCTGCTCGCAGCGACCCAGGGCGTGCGTTCGCTCACACTGGGCTACGGCCAGGTCGGGAACGTCGTCCAGGACGTGGCGGCCCTCCGCGCACTGCGAGCGCTCGGCGAGGAGTACCTCCCCGACGAGGTGTGCGTCACCACCGTCTTCCACGAGTGGATGGGCGGCTTCCCGCCCGACGAGGCGCGGGCGAATGGCGTCATCGGTCTCGGCGGCATGACCGCAGCCATCGCCCGCCCCGACAAGGTAATCACGAAATCGCCCCAGGAGTTCCAGGGCGTTCCGACGAAGGAGGCGAACGCGGCCGGCCTCCGAACCACGAGACAGATCATCGACATGGCACTCGAGCAGGACATCGACATCGACGGCATCGACGAGGAACAAGATCTGATCGAGCGCGAGACCCGCTGTCTCCTGGAGGCAGTCCTCGAGCACGGCGACGGTGACGTCGCCCGGGGCACGATTCGGGCGTTCGACTCGGGAGCGCTCGACGTTCCCTTCGCTCCGAGTGACAGCGCCCGCGGAGCCGTCCTCCCCGCGCGCGACGACGACGGCCGCGTCCGCATCCTCGAGTTCGGCGACCTCGCGATGAGCGACGAGGTCAAGGAAATCCACGCCGCGCGTCTCGCCCAGCGGGCCGAAACCGAGGGCCGCCAGCAATCGTTCCGCATGGTCGCCGACGACGTCGACGCGATCAGTGACGGCCGCCTCATCGGTCGGCCGAACGGGGGTGACACCCGTGCAGATTGAATCAGTCCGCGCGACTCCCGGGGTCTCCGGCTTCTACACCGACGACCAGCTGGCCATCAAGCGAGGTGCCCAGGAAGACGGCTTCGCCTACGCGGGTGACCCGCTCACCGACGGCTTCGAGTCGGTCCGTCAGGCCGGTGAGGCCCTGCTCGTCGATCTCGAGTTGAGCGACGGGACGGTCGTTCGCGGCGACTGTGCAGCCGTCCAGTACTCCGGGGCGGGCGGGCGTGACCCCCTCTTTCGCGCCGCCGAGTACACCCCACTGGTCGAGGGTGCGGTCGCCGACGCGCTCGTCGGTCGCGACCCGAGCGACTTCGGCGAAAACGCGGCCGTGCTCGAGGGCCTTCGCCAGAACGGCTCCCGACTACACACCGCCGTCCGCTACGGCGTCTCCCAGGCACTCCTCAACGCGGCCGCGCGTGCGCGAAAAACGACTATGACCGACGTGCTCGCTGACGCCCTCGAGACGGAACCGGCGACCGGACCGGTCCCCGTCTTCGGTCAGTCCGGCGATGACCGTCGACGGAACGCCGAGAAGATGCTGCTCAAGGGTGTCCCCGTCCTCCCCCACGGGCTGTTCAACAGCCCCTCGAAGCTCGGCCCCGAGGGCGAGAACCTGGTCGCCTACCTCGAGTGGCTTCGCGAGCGCGCCGGCGAACTGGGTTCCGAGGGCTACGAACCGCGCTTCCATATCGACGTCTACGGCACGATCGGCGAGCTGTTTGGCGCGCCGTTCGACGACGACGAAATTCTCGAGTACTTCGCCGACCTCGAGGCCGCCGCTGGCCCGATCCCCCTCCAGATCGAGGGGCCGATGGACGTCGGCACCCGCGAGGACCAGATTCACGCGATGGCCGAACTGCGCGACGGGCTCTCGTCGGCAGGCGTCGAAGTCGACGTCGTGGCCGACGAATGGTGTAACACCCTCGAGGATGTCCGGGCGTTCGTCGACGCCGGGGCGGCCGACGTCGTGCAGGTGAAGACGCCGGATCTCGGCGGGATTCACCGGAGCGGCGAGGCCGTCCGCTACTGCGAGGGGACCGACACCCGCGCGTACCTCGGGGGCACCTGCAACGAGACGGACGTCTCCGCGCGTGCCTGTGCGCACGTAGCGCTCGCGACCGACGCCGCCCAGGTGCTGGCCAAACCCGGCATGGGGTTCGACGAGGGGTACATGATCGTCGAGAACGAGATGCGCCGGACGCTCGCCCGGCGCGGGCACGCACCGGCCGCCTCGAGTGAAGCGGAGGAGGTGACTGCCGATGACTGACGCCGATGAGGACGGCTCGCGAGACGAGAACGACTCGAGTGCCAATTCCAGGAACGCGAACGACCTCGAGTGGACCGACCCCGACACCTTCACCAGCGCGCTCGAGCGAGCGGACACCCGCGAGAAAGGGCACCACTTCGAGGACTTCGCGGAGGGAGACGTAATCCAGCACGAACCCGGACTCCGACTGACTCGCTGGGGGAACGAACTGTGGACGAGCCAGACGCTGAACCACGACCCCGGGTACTGGCGCGCAGACGTCGCCCGTGACCGCGGCTTCGACGAACCGCCGATCCACCCGGACTACCTGCTGGCGGCCACCCTCGGCTGCACCGTCGAGGACCTGAGCGAGAAAGGCGGCTACTTCCTTGGCCGGACGAACGTCCGCTTTCCGGCCGACGTCGTCGCTCCGGGGACCGACCTGCGCGTCGAGAGCGAAGTCCTGACTACGAAGGGATCGAACTCGAGACCAAACTACGGCATCGTCACCTGGGCGACTCGTGGATACGACGCCGGGACGGGCAAAACGCTCTGCGCCTACGAGCGGACCAACATGATTCCGCGACGCGAGCGACTCGAGACGGACGGAAGAGGCGTCGGAACCGATGGAGACGGCGGTGATACCGACGAAGATGGCGTCGAAACCGATGGCGACGGCCACCCATCGGATACCGAACGTCCCACGAGCGCGCTCCCCGAAACGTTCGTCACCCCCGAGGGCGACGCGTTCGAGGACTTCGAAGTCGCTCTCGAGACGGCCGATAACCGGGACGCCGCCGTCGCCTACCGGCACGAACGCGGGCGCACCATGGACGACGTGACCGTCGCGACCCTGCCACTGGCGACGCTCAACACGGCGAAACAGCACCACAACGTCGACGCGATGGCCGACGCACCCTCGGGCGGAATCGTCGCTTACGGCGACGTGACGCGCTCGACGGCGCTGGGCCACGCTCGCTCGGACGAGCGAACCCACCGCGAAGTCGGTTTCGAGGACGAACGCTTCCACGCGTTCGTCACCCCCGGCGACACCGTCTACTGTTTCACGCGCGTCCTGGAGACGAGTCGCGAGACGACGACCGCGAACGAGCGGGCGGGGACCGTCCGCTTCCAGCACGTCGCGTTCAACCAGCGCGACGAGCCGGTGTACTCCGGAATTCGAACCGCCGAGATACTGACTCGAGACGACTGAAGCGAGTTTCACTACGAGACAACGACCACACTTCCAATGACCGATCGAACCTGCCGCACCTTCCAGACCGCACCGGCCGCCGTCCCGAAAGACGACACGGCGAAGTACCTCAGATCCGGCCTCACCGCCGAGGGCTTCCAGGCTCCCGACTGGCTCGTCCCCGACCTCGAGGACGGCACTGCCCCGGACATGAAAGCCGAGGGCCTCGAGAACGTTTGCGAATTACTCCCAGAATTCGAGTTCCCCGGGGAGATCTGGCCGCGCGTCCAGTGGAGCTACGACGACGAGACGTTGCGCGCGCGGGGCCGCGAGGAAATAGACACGCTCGTCCGCGACGTGGGCGACGAGATCGACGGCGTCGTGGTCCCCAAGGTCGGCCGTCGTTCGGACGTCGAGCGCGCCCTCGAGGCGGTAGCCAGAGCAGAAGCCGATCACGGCCATCCCGAGGGATCGATTGGCCTCTCGATCATCGTCGAAACGGCACGCGCCCGATCGGATCTGCGCGAGATTGCCCGGCTGGAGACCGATACCGGCCCCGGCAGCGAGCGGCTCACCGCCCTCGTCTTCGGCCCCGTCGACTACACCGCCGAACTCGGCGGACGCGACCTCGGCGACGGCCGCCCGCGCTGGGACGGCCTGCTCGAGGCGCTCTCCAACGAGGCGAGCGCCGGTGATTTGCTCGCCATCGGCGGCCCGTTCGACGACCTCTTCGTCGAGCGCGCGGGCGTGACCGTCTACAACGCCGACGGCTACGCTGACCAGGTCGAGCGCGAGGCGCGGATCGGTCTCGACGGCTCCTGGTCGCTGTACCCCAAACAGACGATCCAGGCCAACCGGATCCACACGCCCACGCCGACGGAACTCGAGCGCGACGTCCACAAAATCGAACGGTTCAACGCCGCGAAAGTCGAGGGGACGGGCGCGGTAACGATCGACGGCCAGATGGTCGACGAGGCGACGTTCAAGAACTTCCGGAACACCGTCGAGACGGTTCGGGCGATCCACCGTACCCGTCCCGAGCAGACGGACGACCTGTACGACGAGGGATTGCTCGAGCGGGCGCTCGAACTCGAGCTATCGTATCGGTAGGCTCGTCGGACGCGCCAAGCGGTCGGGGACCGACCTCGAGCGGCTGGGGAGCGGCCTCGAGCGTTCGACTGCGAATGCAAATCGAGGCGCCAATTACTCCGTCGCCGCAGTGCCTGTCTCTGTCCCTGCCTCCGGCAACATCTCGACGCGAAACAGGTAGTCGTCGTAAGCACTGTCGAGATTCGCGGGACTCTCCTCGTCGGTGTGGGCTCGACAGAGGAACGCCCTCGCTTCGACGGCACCGTGACCGGTCTCTTCCTGATAGCGTTCGACGACGACGAACGTCGCCGGTTCGGTACAGTCGCGACGGTGGCACTCTCGAGGCGAGTCGGAGCCGTCGTCCGTCGAGCCTTCGTCGTCGGCTTCCTCCCATTCGTTACCCGGCGGCTCGGCTTCGTCGGCACGGTCGCGCGCCTCCGAGACTTCCCGTTCTCGCTGTCGGTTCTCCTCGTTACGAGCTTGTTTCTCTCGACTCCGTTTCGTGTCTGCCATACAGTGACATACAGTCGTGATCGTGATAACGCTGTGGACGGCACGTTAATGGACGCCTCAGGAATGGCTGTCACGCCGCCGTCGCCAGCGAACTCACAGGCCGTCGACGCAAACGTTGATTGACCTGGCAGTCGTCACTAGCCCATGACCGAGCGTCCGGACGAACGGCAACTGATCGTACGCGCACAGTCTCACCTGGAGCAGTGGACGAACCGTGCCCGAACGGAGGCGTACTCGGAACTGTTCGAAGGTGACGACCCGATTCTCACGGCCGAGGACGTACAGCTTCTCGATGCGCTCGACTCGGCACTCGAGCGACAGGGTGGAGACGGCGTCTGGGGAACCGATAAGTACGGTATTCACACCGCTGGTGAGATCGAGGCTGACGTTCCGCTCGGCGTCGTCTGTGTCTATCACCCACAGATCACCGACGATTCCGTCCTCCGAGACGGAGACGATATCGACGACGAAACGGAAGAGCGACTCAACGCGGCGCTCTGGCAATACAGCGAGCGCGTTTCGACGCTCATCGAAGACGAACTCGAGGAGTTCGTCCGTCGAGTCCAGAGCGAAACGTAATCGAGGCGAGGTCGGATGCCTGCGCCCCCTTCGTTGCCACCGGGGCTGAACATCGTTCAGCGAAAATATCACCGTCCGCAGAAACCGCGTTCGCCGACGTACTCGTTCACTCCGACCCGTCGTTCTTTCGCACTTCGGTGACGATCACGTCCCAGTCTGGATGCTCGGGACCGTTTCGACACTCCCACCCACCTTCGACGTCGACACCGTTACCGTGCGCTCGACGAAGAAGCGACTGCATTTCGGCGTTGAGTTCCGCTCGAGTCGCGAGCGAGGCCTCTTCGGAGGTCATACGGGAGACACTCCCTCGGTTACGCCGTCCGTTCCCGTCTGCTCTCGCGAAGTGAGCGCGACCGTGCCGTCGTTGGAGACGGTTATCGCGTACGTCGCTACCCGAAACGTGATCGAAACCTCTTCGCCCGTCCCGTCTCGAACCCGGGCAAGATTGTCGAGCGCACTGGTGTTGACGGACGCGTGAAGCGGTTCCAGTTCGACTGGATCGACATCCATCACCTCCGAGAGTACCGCCACAACGGCCATGCTCGCAGAAACTGAGGTCTGGTCGTACTCGGCTCTGTACGTTTCCGACTCTGGATGAAACGCCATCGACGCCAACTCGACACCGGCCTGTGTATCAATCATACTACGTCACTCTAGCGGACTGAATCGGGTGAAGAGCGGCACTGATTATACAGAAGGTATTAATACCGGTCTACCGAGCGTTCCAGCCGAGTCTACGGATTAGCGAGCGTTCCGCCGATGAGCCGGCGATGGCCGCGTCTGAGTCGGGACGAAAGCGACTGCTGGGTGATACCGAGTTCGTCGGCGACATCCTCCAGCGACGCCTCGCGCGGCGAGTCGAAGTAACCTCGCTCGTAGGCCAGCACCAGTGCCTCTCGCTGGGTGTCGGTCAACTCGTAGCCGTCGCCCTGTACCGGGAGCAACGCGTGCACGGCGGTGATTTCGATGGGAATCTCGTGTTCCTGGCAACTGGTTCGGAACTCGCTGATCGCGTCGCGGCTTTCGCCTCGAACCTCGAAACGCCACCCGTCACTCGTCCCGATCCCAGAGAGGACGGCGACGTTGGTCTTGGCGAGAGCGCTCAGGATACCGAAGTACGACTCCTCCCACTCTGCCCGCATGAGAAACTCGCTATCGACGCTGTCGACGAGGTCGACGCTGACTATGCCAGCGTGAGCCTCAAAGGCGGCTTCGATATCCTCGGCCTCCGCGCCACGGATCCAGAAGTAGGGGATGATCAGGGTCTCATGTGGGATGAGTCGCTCGAGTTCGACCGTGACTCCCGGCAAGTTTTCGAAGACCGTACCCAGCGGAAACTCCTCTGCTGGACTCGTAAATTCTAACACGGTAGCCATACTCCCAGTTCGTCGGGACGGCGAATAACCGGTGTGGGTGATGTATCAAGCCACGACGCAGCAGTCCGACGATGGCGGTTCGAAGACGACGCAGCGACTCGAGTAATGGTAGTATGAGGACGACGCGGCGACCCAGGTAATGGCAGCATGAGCAGGCTACGATGATTCGAGCGGTGGGATTCCGAGGCGGAGAAATGGTTTCCCGATTCCAATCTCGGCAGAGCATGGTGTACCATGCCACCTAGTTTTGTACTAGCATGGCCAACCATGGTGACGATAGCGAGTCATGAGCGTGATCGCAGAATTCCGAATCCCGTCCGCCGACTTCGAACTCGGACGAATTCTGCACATCGATGGGATCACGTCTATCGAACTCGAGAACCTCGTGCCGATCGGTGAGGCCACCGTTCCCCTCTTCTGGATTCACAACTCGACGCGAAGCTCGTTTGTCGACGCCGTCAAACGCCACCCGACCGTCAACGACGCGTCGGAAGTCGATGTCTTCGAGGACCGAACGCTCTTCACACTCGATTGGGACGCGAACCAGGACCACCTCTTTCGGGGAATCAGAGAGACCGAGGGCCAGCTCTTGAGCGCCACCGGGACACCCGAATCGTGGGCCTTCGAACTGCGATTTCCCGATCACACGGCCCTTAGCGAGTTCACGACACGCTGTGAGGACACACAGATCTCGCTGGAAGTGGCTCGCGTGTACAATCCGACGGAACCGGACGCCGGTCCGTGGCACGGTCTGACTGGCCCCCAGCGGGAAGCGATCACGCTGGCCGTGGAGATGGGCTACTACGACATCCCGAGAGGCTGTACGACCAAGGAACTCGCCGACGAACTCGAGATTTCCGATCAGGCCGTCACGGAACGACTCCGCCGAGCGATCGGGGCGCTCGTCACGTACACGCTCCTCCCCTCCGAGGGAGACACGTAAGCTCGGGTTCCCTCGTGCATCATGGCGAATCCTCACACTTCTCACCCGGTAATGTGTGAATATGGATCGCCAGTCGAGCAAGTCGAGCGCGGAAGGATTGGGTATCGGGGGAGAGGCGACGAGAACCAGTTCACCGGTGGGCAGCGAACCGAATCCTCTCGACGAGGTTCTCCTGGCAATTGCCAGCGAGCAACGTCGAGTTATTCTTCGAACGTTGGAGCTCGCCGACGAAGAAGCGATGGAGATGGACGTACTTGCGGACCGGGTTGCCGAAGCGCTACGGAATACAGATCGAGCAGACAGCGAGCACAGACAACGCGTCCGAACGGCGCTCCATCACGTCCACCTCCCGAAACTGGAAGCGTGCAGGCTGGTCGTCCGCGACACCGAAACGAATCGGATTCGGAACGCCACCGGCGACCTGGGTCAGGAACTGCTGACGATGCTCGAGTCCTACGAGACACAAGGGTAACGCCGCCTACGACGATCGAACCGTTCGACGGTTCGATCCGTCTCGGTCCAACGATCTAACCGATTTTCGGTATCGATCTGCTGAGCGATTACTCGTCGAGCACGACGCTCGAGTCGTCGCGGGGCCGATACTCGAGTTCGTGCATCGTCTCGGCCAGCGACAGGAAGCGGTCCGCGTTGTTCGAGACGCCGTGGGCGGTGATAGCGTGGGTCGAGAGCGAGGCCGAGACCGTCGCTTCGAGAAGGCGCCAGCAATCGGCGGGGCTGAGCCACATCGCACGGGCGTAACGCTCGCCGGAGCCGTCGCGTTCGTCGCAGATTTCGCGTAATTCCTCCTCGTCCAGGAGCCAGCCGATTCGCAAGTTCACGACCTCGAGGCCGTGTCTGCGGGCGTAGTACTCGCCCATCGCCTCCCCGAAGACCTTCGTCACGCCGTAGTAACTGTCGGGGCTGGGCGGGTCGTCGGGGCGGACGACGCGCGGATCGCCTCCGGTGGTCTCGACCCTCGTCGGGTCCACGACGTTCTCGCCGTTGACGGCGTGGTTCGAACTCGCGAAGATCACTCGCTCGAGGTCGTTCTCGAGGGCAGCCTCAAACGCGTTGTACACGCCGTCGATATTCGGCCCCTCCAGGTCGTCCCACTCGGCCCTGGGGGAGGGGTTCGCGGCGAGGTGGATCAGCACGTTCGCGCCCTCGAGCGCGTTCGAGAAGGCGTCGCGGTCGGCGATCTCGAGCGTCTCGCTGTCGATGTCCTCGTGTTCGCTGTGGCTGAAGAGGCGACAGTCGTACGCCGACAGGGCCTCGATTGCCTCTCGACCAACCCGTCCGGAGGCGCCGGTAATGGCCACTGTCCGATCGGTCGATCCGTGGTGGTCCGCCATAGACGGCTGCACCACGCTGAGCCCAAAATAGGTCCGGGCGGCGCGTGCCGGTCTTGGCGGGCTCGGAGGCTGGGCTCGGAACGGGGCGGACTCGAAGCCTATCGCGTCAGCCCGACCAGACGAGTCCGTAGAGGAACACGAACATGAAGTAGATCAGAAACACCGAGACGGCCGCCTTCGCGTGGAAGGTGAACAGGTCGAACTCCTCGTCCTCGCGGGCCTCCTCGAACGCCTCGCGCTCAGCGTCGCTGCAAACGTCGTCGTGAGCGAGACCCACGTGATACGTGAGGAGTTCCTCGGTCTGGAGCGGGCGAGCGCAGTAGGGACAGCTCAGTGCCGGTCCCTCCTCGGGCACGTCGTACTCGGGTTCGGTGACGGGCTCCGCGTGCATCTACGCTTGCGTAGGGTGCGGTCGAAAAAGTGTCTGCCGGTTCTCCAGAACAGGAGACTGCTCGAGTAACCGCACTGTACCTCGACGGCCGAATGAGTATCGTGGAAGCTCAGGCGGGAACGAACGGCGCACTCGTCGTCGGCAGCGAGACGAGGTACAAGCTGATCATCGTGAAGACGATCATGACGACGATGAACGGATACTGGCTCCGGATCGCCTGGAGCTTCCCGGGGAACAACTCGATCGAGACCGCGTGGGCGATCCACACGGCGAGCACGTGCCCGATCAGGATGCCGGCGATCTCGACGTAGCCGAACCAGGAGGTGAGCGCCAGCTGGGTCGGATTCGCACTCGGGTTCAGCGGCGCACTCAGTGCCTCGAGCAGGGCCGGCCACAGCGAGATGGAAAAGCCGATGTAGTGAGCGAAGTGGTAGCCGGCGGCGATGGCCAGCAGCGGCGGCGCGTACCTGATCGCGAGGTATCGCCGGGAGAGATACGTCTCCGCTCTCGAGCGAGTCAGTCCGGCCGCGGTCCAGTAGACCCACCAGCAGAGGGCGTACCCTCCGACCAGCAACAGGAGATAGACCAGTTGCGGCGGCAGGCCGATTCCGACCAGCACTTCGATCACCGTGACGCCCGGCGGGGTGACGATGAAGCCGCTGAACGTCAGTTCCCAGACCAACACGAGCACGAACCCGACCACCGAGAGGTCCGTTACCACGTCGTCGTCGCTCAATCTCGCGCCCGGCCAGCGAAGCGAGAGGCCGTCGTCGGTTCGCTGGATTGGTGCGACCGAGCCGTAGAGGCGAAACCAGACCGACAGCGGATCGCCTCGCTCGAACCAGGTCGACGACCCGAACGCGACCGCGCCGGCCACCGTCAGCACCGAGTAGACGAGGATGATCGTCGTCAGCAGCCGCGGACTCGAGATGACGGGGGCGACGACTTCGAGCCAGACGAACACCAGGAGGGCGCCGACGGCCGGCCAGGAACCGAGCGAGGACGGGTACGTGCGGTCGAGCGTCGGGAGGACGCTCGCGATCCGTCGCCAGGGATTGAGGGTGGGCCACGGATCGCCCACCGTGTAGGCGACCGTCGTCAGGATGGCACGAACGACGACGAACGAGAGGAGCACCGTGGCGCTGGTCAGGCCGATCCCCTGCGGGCCGACGATCCCCACGACGATCATTCCGAGAAGGACGCCGACGCCGACCGTCCCGCCGATGATCGAGGCGGCGCGAGCGAGCGTCCGGTTCGAGAGGCCCACGTGCTGATCGTGGGCGTGTGCGAGGAACTCCCGATCGGTGACCAGCATCGTCAACAGCGCGGAGACGCCGACGACACCCGCCCCAGTCGCGAGATAGAGCCACGTCGGCACGCTCACGTCGCCACGGCTCTGGGTCAAGCCAGAGGCGATGTTGCTCGCGGAGACGACGCCCGTTACGAGCGCGACGGCGAGCAGGGCCAGCCCCGCGACGATTCCCGTTCGGCGAGCGGCGACCGATCGCCCAGTCATTGGTCGACTCGAAGGCCCGGACGAGCATGATGGTGTCGTTGTCGGGCCGGGTTCGACCCTCGACAGTCCGGATGCTCGTCGCCGATATTGCAGTCGTCGGCTCGAGTGACCAGTGTCGACCATGCGAGCGACCTTCGCCGGTCGTACAGTCCGGCCAGTTCTGACCGTGCAACACGACCAGTTGTGAACGCGAAGCGCGACCGGTCCCAAAGGCGAACAGTCACCCGCGGAAGCGGCATGAGGAAGGTATAAGTGTGCGTCTCTCCGAACTCTCACCAATGTCGAGTGTACGAACCTACACCCTCATCTACGTCCTGTTGCTGTCGTTAGGGACGGCAAAGTTCGTGTTCTTCGAACTCCCCTGGTTTACCTACGAGTTCGCCGTGGGGGCGACGCTCTTCCTCGCCGTCATCAAGTCCCTGCTCATCGCCGGCTGGTACCAGCATCTCGTGGACGAACCGCGCTCAATCACCTACGTGATGCTCAGCGCCGTCTTCATGGTCTTCCTGCTGGCGGTCGCCGCCGGCTTCTCGATCCAGTAACGGTCGACGGCCGCGGCTGTTCGCCTCTCTGCTTTCTCGTCTGTACGGTCGCTTTCTCTCATCCCCCTCGTCCCTTCCACTCTCGGTCTCCAGACGTCACTTCACTCGAGTCGACCACGAGGACCGCATCACGTCGAGGCTACACCGGAGGCCAGACTACAGACGTATGGGGCGAATCCACGACCCGATGTATAGCCGTCCGATGAATCACAGGGTAGTCACCGCACGGACGCGCGTCCTATCAGACTGAGACTCGCCTGCTGAAACTGGATAGCACTCGAGACCGACAACCGGGGTTCGGTTCAACCCCACTCGAGGGAAAAGCGGTGTGCTGGAGAGCGATGGAAGAGCGTTCACTCTCTCGGGCGGTCGATACGGCTAGTCGAGGGAAATACGGAAAATGGGTCAGGCCTACCCCATCACGAGAAGGACGGCGACCGCGAGCAGTCCCAGGACGCCCAGGGTGAGCGCCGCGAAGGCGACGCCCATGGCCGTGTTTCCGAACCGGTCTCGAGCGGCGAAGTACGCACCGAAGAAGACGTAACCGATCAGGGCGGCGCCGCCGACGGCGAAGACGATCGGTTCGACAAGCGCCGAGTCGACGTACTCCCCTTCGCTGACGACCAGCACGGCGCCGGCCAGGAGGGCGACGGCAGTGCCGACGAAGCCGAGCGCCCAGACCACGGGTGTCTTCGCGATGGCGACGACGCGACTTTCCTCGGTAGCCGTTCGCGGCGACCACTCGGCGTACCCGCTGCGCGTTCCCGCGTGCCCACTCGGCGTCGCCCGCTGACCCATTCGGGTGATGATCGCTGCCGCACCGAGCACGATTAATCCCATCAGGAGTGTGCTTACCAGGTATATCTCTGACATCGAACCAGCTCTTAGCAGAGGCTTGTCCCTTCGCCCATATATATCCTGCAGTTGTGCTTCGGCCGGTTCGCTCGAGACTCGAAAATACGCGTCAGGCGCCGCGGCCCCGACAGATGCGTCGCTCGAGAACGAGGAGAACGGCAGGAAAAGTGAAAGGCGTGGCTACTCGCCGCCGAACATCTGGCGCATCATCGGATGCATCTCCATCAACTGCTCCTCGGCGATCTCCTCGTACAGTTTGTACGTGATCGAGACCGCGAGCAGCAGGCCGGTTCCGGAGACGGCACCGATGGTACCGAGCATATTCGCCCAGACGGCGAGCAACCCGACGAGCGCGCCGCCGATGACGGTCACCTGCGGAATGTACCGCTCCATGACCTTCTCGACGACACCCGCGTTCTGGCGGAAGCCGGGGATCTGCATCCCGGAGTTCTGGATCTGTCGAGCCGTCGCTTTCGGCCCCATGTCCGTCGTTTCGACCCAGAAGATGGCGAAGATGGCACCACCAACGACCATGAACGTCAGGTCGATGCCGATCCGCACCATGATCTGCCAGGGGTCAATTCCCGCGGGGGTCTGTCCCGTCCACCACATCCAGTCGCCCGGCGAGTAGATCGGCGCGAAGTAGTAGAAGAACCCGCCGACCGGCTGTCCGTTGGAGTAGACGCCGAGCCACCCGGGCATCGACCACTGACTCTGGAGGATCTGGCCCAGGAACTGGATGTTCGCCTGCACGGCGCGAACGAGGATCATCGGCAGGACGCTCGCGTAGATGAGCTTTACGGGGAAGCGTCCGCGAGCACCCTTTACGCGGGCGTGGCTCAGCGGGATCTCGACGCGGACGGACTCCGCGTAGACGACGATCCCGAAGATCAACAGTGTCGTCGCGAGCGCCAGCAGCTGGCCGCCGTTATTGGCGATGAACAGCGTATTGAAGCCCTCGCTACTGAGCCAGGAATTGACCGCAATCTCATCGGTGAACAGGATCTGGTACCAGCTGTAGAAGAATCCCTGGTCGGAAAGCGAGAGGAATCCCGAGACGAGTCGCTGGCTGACTCCGGCGATGATGAACAGGCCGACACCGCTGCCGACGCCCCACTTGCTGACGACCTCGTCCATGTAGAGGATGAGGATCCCGCCGATGAAGATCTGTACGAACATCAGCGTCTGCACCTCAGCCCCCGTAAGGGTGAGGCCGCCGAGCTGGAGGACGTTCACTGACGGAAGGAAGCTGCCGGCGAACACCATCGGCAGGGCCGTCAGCGCCGTCATCACGACGACGAGCAGCTTCTGCAGACCCTGGTAGAGGACCTGATCGCGCGGGTCGTTGGTGTCGAGTCCGAGCAGATTCGCCCCACCGAGCAACTGCAACACGATGCTGGCGGTGACGATTGGGCCAATACCGACCTGCAGGAGTGAGCCGTGCTCACCGGCTAAGATCGCGCGGAACTGGCCGAACAGGTCCTCGCCGCCCTGAGCGACGCCCAGGACCGCGATGTTCGTCAGGAAGAAGTACAGTACGAGAATCCCCGCCGTCCACCCCAGCTTTCGCTTGAAGGGAACGTGCCCTTCCGGGCGGCGAACGGTGGGCATTCGCGTCAAGACCGGTTCAGCGGCTTCCTTCCATCCCATGGTTAGTCCTCAGTGGCCTTGTCGGCTTCGGCTTCCGCCTCGGCTTCGTCGTTTTCCTCTGCTGCCTGTGCGCGCTCGGAGACGACCGCTTCGCCACCGGCGTCCTCGAGTTTCTCGCGGGCCGTCTCGGTGAAGGCGTCCGCCGTGATCTCGAGCGTGTTCCGGACCTGGCCGCTGCCGAGGACCTTGACGACGTCGGCCTCGTAGCCGTCCTCGACGACGTCGCGGGCGTCGATGGCGTAGCCGTCGTCGGTCTCTTCGGCGTCGCCGTCGGCGACGTAGAGGATCGCGTCCTCGTCGAGTGTCTGGACGTCGATCTCGGCGACGGTGGGCTGGGCGCCCTGTGGTCGCTTGAAGCCGTGTTTCTCTCTCGATTCGTAGTTGTGGAACTCGTGTTTGTCACGCCCGGCTTTGCCGCGGCCACCTCGGTGGCCGGCCCCGCGGCGGTTCTTGTGCGTGCCGCCGCCGTGGGTTCGCGAGCCGCGCTGACGTCGTTTCTTGCTCGTCATGGTTATCGCATCGCCGTTAGCAGGGCGTTAATCTCCTCGGTTGTATGCTTTCCGAGTTGCCCGCCGTTACCGGTCGGGTGTTTGACGCCATCGTGGCCACCCCGTGGCGGGTGCAGTCGCAGCGTCGGCGACAGCCCCTGCTCGCGAAGCGTCGTCTCCTCTGCGAGGAGGGCCTCGGCGAGGGCGGCGAAGTCGTCGTACTCGGTGTGATCGGCGATCCAGTCTGCGTCGACGTCGGACTGGCGGCCCTCGAGCGGTTCCGCTCGCTTCGCGAGCACCGTCTCGAGCACGTCGACGTCGGGTTCACCGTAGGCCACGAAGTCGTGGACCTTGGTAATCATCCCGCGGTAGGTGTCCGTGTCGGGGACGATGGTGAGGTGGTTGACCTTGTGCAGGTTCAGCATCGACAGCGTGTCGTCGACGGCCTGCTGGCGGTTGACCTCGCCGCGAATCTGGACGATAGCCTTCGCCGTCATCGTTCAGCCACCTCACGGGGGACACGCGACTGCGAGGCGTTCTCGAGCGCGTTGTAGGTCGCTTTCGCCAGGTTCACCGTCGTTCGGGTGTTGCCGTGGCTCTTCGTCCAGGCGTTCTCGATGCCGGCGAGCTCGAGCACCGCGCGCACGGTGTCGCTCGCGGCCAGGCCCAGCCCTTCGGGGGCCGGGATGAGTTCGACCTCAACGGAGCCGGCCTTGCCAGTCGTCCGACGAGTCAGCGAGTGGGGCCGATCCGATCGGTCCTCCCACGACCCGGAGCCGCGGGGCACCTGGATGAGGTTCAGCTTCGCGATACCAATTGCCTTCTGGATGGCGGCGCCGACCTGGTCCTCGCGACCCTCGGCGTAGCCGACGAAGCCGTCGCGGTTGCCGACGGCGACGACACACCGGAACTTCACCCGGCGGCCGGAGTCGGTCATCCGCTGGACCATGTTGATGTCCAGCACCTCGTCGTCCAGTCCGGGGAGGAGCTGGTCGACGAGTTCGGGCTCTTTGAGGGGAAGTCCGGAGTTGAGGGCGTCCTCCATCGTGTCGATTTCGCCCTCCTGAACGAGCTTCCCGAGTCGGGTTACGGGCTGCCACCCGTCGTCGTAGTCGTTTGCGCTCATTCTAAGATCGCCTCTCGTACGTCGTCGAAGTGTTCGGGAAGGTCAGTCGCGTCGAAGTCGCCGCTGTAAAGCGGCTCGTCGAGCTGTTCGGCGTACTCGGCGATGTGCTCACCGCGAGTACGCGACCAGTCGGCGAGGACGCTGTCGTTGTGGGGAATCTCGAGCCCCGCGTCGATCGCGCCCTCCTGGATCGCGAACACTTTGTTTCCGGGCGTCGCCTTGTTGAGGCCGATATCGAGGACGGCCTCGTCGACGCCGGCGTCTACCGCTCGCTTCCCGGCCAGCAGGCCGGTCAGGTACGCAGCCGAGAGGTTACTCGTCGGCGCGTCCCAGCCGTACTCCTCGAGGTCGCTCGAATGAGCACTGGCGAGCGTGTCGTCACCGTCAGGGCCGGGGGTGATCAGCTGCGCCGTGGCGTGCTTGTTGCTCAGGCGAGCAACGAGGCGGGGTTTCCCCGATTTCAGCAGGCGCAACCTCTGATGGTAGTCCGTCCGGACCTCACGGCGACGTCGCATCGGTACCTTGTATCGTGGTCCTGTCGCCATTATTGGTCACCGTATTCGTTGTCGATGTAGTTCAACAGGTACCGGACGCTGCGGAACTCCCCGCCGGCTGCCTTGCGATAGAGCTGGCGGTACTGCGTGGGCGTAATCTCGCCCTGGTCGCGGAGTTCGCGAAGCTTCCGGCGCTGTGCGCGAATCTTGTTGGTCCACTCTTCTTTCTGGTTCTGGCGGGCGCCCTTCTTGCCGCGGCGCTTGCCAGGCCCCTTCTTGTGGCCGTAGGAGCGCTTCTCGTTGCGTTTGCGGGCACGGCCGCGGGAGTTCCCGCGGGCGTCTTTCGCCCGGATCGTTCCGTCGTCGATCAGTTCGCGAATCTCCTCGCGCGTGATCGCCGACGCGATGTCGCCCTGGGCCTCGGGGTCGAACCAGACGCGGTTCTGCCCGACGTCGAGGACGTCCGCTGCGAGTCGCTTCTGTGAACTCAGGTCGGTCATTCGTCTTCCACCTCGACTTCGACGTAGGTCGGGTTCAGAACGCGGATTTCCGCGTCCTCGGCCTGCTCCTCGATTCGCTCGCGCTTGCGAGCGCCGACGGAGCTGGCGATACGAACGGCCTGGGTGTCGCCGTCGACACCCTCGAGGTCGTCCGTGTTCTCGACGTAGACTTCCTCGAAGCCGCTCGGGTGTTTGCCCCGAATAGCCTCGGGCGTGCGGTAGCCGGCCTGGACCTTCGCGCCCTTGCCTTTGAAGCCGCGACGCTGCTTGGAGAGGCCACCACGGGGGCGCCGCCAGGATTCCGGCGTGCGCTTTTTCTTGTGGTAGTCCTGTCGCTTGAACTGCGGTTTGCCCTCGGCGTGGCGCCGGCCGAGCAGGCGCGCCTCCTCGTCGTCGAGGTCGGGCGTCTTCTCGGTCAGCCCTCGGGGCTGCAGTTCGGTTTCGACGTCTTCGGTCTCGTCTTCTTCCTCGGCGGCTTCGTCTTCGATCTCGGCCTCCGTTTCCTCGGAGACCTCGAGGTCGCCGACGTCGGCTTTGATACGCGCAGCGAGCGCGTTACCGATGCCTTCGGCCTCGGCCAGTTCGTCCTGGTCGGCCTCTTTGACGTCCTCGATGGACTCGAACCCGGCCTCGCGGAGTGCGTCGGCCTTGCTCTCGCCGACGCCGCTGATGTCTTCGAGTTCCTGTGGTTGGTCGTCGTCAGCCATCTATCAGGCACCTCCTTTCTGTGGCTTCTGGGTGATGTAGACCCCGTCCTGAAAGACGCGGGTGTCCTTGCCTTTCACCTTGGTCAACTGTTCGATGTCGGCGGCGGTCTGGCCGACGTGCTCCTTGTTCGGGCCGGAGAGCGTCAGCGCTTCGCCGTCGACGTTCACTTTGGTGTCGCCGTGGATGGTCGTTCGTCGCGGTGCTTTCTCGCCGAGGAAGTTCTCGATGACGACCTCGTCGCCTTCGACGCGGACCTGCATCGGGAAGTGAGAGTAGAAGACTTCCATCTCGTACTCCCATCCCTCGGTCACACCGTGGAAGGCGTTTCGAACGTGGCTCTCGAAGGTACCGACGGTCGCGTTCGTTTTCGCGTTCTCCGTCTCGCTCTCGATGACCACGCGGTCGTCGTCGACGTCGACGGTGACGTCGGGGTACCAGAGGCGGCGGGTAACGCTGCCTTCCGGGCCCTCGATCGTCACGTCGAGGTGATCGACCTCGGCGGTTACGTCGTCTGGGATGTCCAGTTCGGTTCGCATTGTTAGTAGACGTACGCGATCACCTGGCCACCGATGCCCTGCTCTCGAGCCTCGTAGTGGCTCATGATTCCTTCACTCGTCGTCACGACGAGCGCGCCGAAGTCTCGAGCCGGGAGGAATCGCTTCTCCCACTTCTCGAATTCGTCGGCCTTGACGGAATATCGGGGCTTGACGGGGCCGCACTTGTTGATCGCTCCTTTCAATTCGACCTCGAACGTGCCGGCTTTGCCGTCGTCGACGAACTCGAAGCCGTCGATGTACCCGCGGTCGTAGAAGACCTCGAGGACGCTGCCGATGACGTTGGAGGCGGGTTCTACCTCGTGGCTCAGGTGTCCGACGCTCTCGGCATTGTCGATGCCCGACAGCGCGTTACTGAGTGGATCGTTCCCGGTCATTTGTACTTCTTGAATCCCATGTCGCGGGCGATCTCGCGGAAACACTGCCGGCACAGGTTGATGTCGTACTTGCCGACCAGTCCCTGCTTGCGACCACAGCGCTGACAGGCCGCTTCCTGTCCCGTGCGCTTGGCGGCGTGCTCGCCCGTCTCTTCGTTTTCAGTCTCGGTTTCGCTTTCACTCATCGTCTGGCACCTCCACGTCCACGTCGTAACTCGACTCGAGGTACGCGATGGCGTCCTCGGGTGTCAGCCGGTGTCGCGACGGGATCGCCTGGGTCGCTTTGGCTCGCTTCGTGACGCGATAGCCCGGTCGGACCAGGTTGACCGTCACGTCCAGGCCGTAGATCCCGACGTTCGGGTCGTACTCCTGGCTCGGGAACTCGGTGTGTTCAGCGACGCCAAAGCTGAAGTTTCCGGTCTGGTCGAACTGCGACGCCGAAAGATCCGCGAGAGGCAGCGCCGTCTCGAGGAAGTCCTCGGCGTCGTCACCGCGAAGGGTGACCTTCGTGCCGATCGGGTCGCCCTGGCGGATGCCGAACTCGGGTTCGGTCGCCTTTGCCAGGGTTCGGACGCTCTGCTGGCTGGTGATCTCCTCGATGATGTCCTCGGCGCGTCCGAGGTCGCGTCCGCCGCGGCCGACGCCCATGTGGACGACGACTTTCTCGACGCGGGGTTCGCGCATCTCGTGGAAGTCGGCCTCGCCGGCTTCACTTTCGCTCATTCGTCGTCACCTCCGCTCGCCGTCTCCGAGGAGTCGTCGTCGACGAAGTTCTCGTCGATGACGAACACGTACTCCTCGACGGTCTCGAACTCGCCGTCGTCGGTTTCGACCGTGACGATGTTCGAGCCGCTTCCGAGGGTCACGTCGATGTCGACGAGTTCGCCGATCTTCCCGCCGTGGTTGCCGCTGACGGCGGTGACCAGCGCACCCTCTTCGTAGGGGAAGTGTGCAACGACCGACTTGTCCTCATTGTCGACGACGACCGAGTCGTTCGTGCTGTACTCCTCGTCGACGACGACGTTCGTACCGTCGTGGAGCGAGAGCTGCGTCTCGCCGCCTTTGACCTGCTGTTTGCCGACGACCTTGCCGAGACGGCTGTCTGCGGCATCGGCGTCGATTTCGGTCAGCGAGAGGCGGCCGCCCTCGTCGGGGAAGACGCGGTAGTACTCCTCGCGTCCGGGGAAGCCGACGATGTCGAACATCCCGATGGGACGCTTCTCGTCGTTGATCGGCTCGCCGTTGACCAGGATCGCGTCCTGGGAGAGGGCGTAGCGGGCTTCCTTCTTCGAGTCGACGTAGCCGAGGACGTCCCGTAGGACGATGACCAGCGGGACGCCGGCTTCGCCGTGGGGGCCGGCGCGCGCTTTGACGGTGAAGACGTCGGTCTTGCGCTCGACCGGCCACGATTTCGGTACCGAGAGTCGTTTCTGATGGTTGCTCATTCGCTATCACCTTCCAGGCGCGCCTCGCGACGCTCGTCCGAGAGGTCGAGGTCCACGATCCGGACGTTCGACGTGTCGAGCGGTCGGGCGACTTCCTCGCCGTCTGCCGTCTCGACCGTCACGTCCTCGACGTGGATCACGGCCTCGTCGAGGTCGACGCGCAGGACCTCGCCTTCGTCGCCGGCGAAGTCACCGCGCATGACCTCGACGCGGTCGCCCGCGTTGACGCGGGTGCGACGCACGTCGTACTCCTCGCGAAGATCGTCGGAGAGCGTGGCGTGAACCTGCTTGTGCTTCTGGTGAAGCGGCGCCTGCTCAGTCTGGGTTCGTTGTTTGCGTGGTTGTTTACTCATAGTCTATCCTATACGATCATCGTCGCCGTGCTGGCGATTGCACCGAAGCGCTCCGCGACCTCGCGGGCGATGGGTCCCTTGATCTCGGTGCCTCGCGGCTCCTCGTTCTCGTCGACGATGACGGCGGCGTTGTCCTCGAACTTCAGGCGCGTCCCGTCCGGCCGGCGGATCGACTTCCGCTGGCGAACGACGACGGCCTCGAGGACCTGGCGTCGCATCTCGGGGGTACCCTTCGTCACGGAGACCGTGACTTTGTCACCGAGACCCGCCTTCGGCTGGCGGTTCTTGGTTCCGTGGTAGCCCGCGACGCTGATGATCTTCAACTCGCGCGCGCCGGAGTTGTCGGCACAGGTCACGAGCGAGCCCTTCTTCAGGCCCTGCGTGACGTCGGCTTTCATTGCCTCCATCAGGCATCACCCTCGTTGGCTTCGTCCTCGTCGCCGGAACCGCCAGCTAAATCTTCGGCCGACAGCTGCGGGTCGTGTTCCTCCTCCAGCGTCAACTCGGCGACGTCGACGGCGGTCGCTTCCTGGGTTACTTCGACGACCACGTGCGATTTCGTCTTCGACAGTGGTCGGGTCTCTGCGATCTTGACCGTATCGCCGACCGAGAGCGGCTCGAGCACGCCCGGCACGTGTGCCGGAATGCGCGAGCGACGTTTCATTTGACGGTCGTACTTCGGAACCGTCACGTCGTACTCTCGCTCGACGACTACGGTCTTGTCCATGTCCGTCGAGACGACGGTGCCGACGAGGATCTGACCTCGGACCGGCAGGTCGCCGTAGAACGGACACGTCTCGTAGTCGTACTCCTCCGGGTTTTCGGGTTCCGGAGGCCTTTCAACATCTAGTCCTATTGCCATGGTGAGTCACCTTTCGTTTCGGTGCGTCGGGCAGGTCGTGAGAGCAGTCGCGATCCATCGACCGTAACGTAGGCTACGTCCTCGCCAGCAGCGTGCCCGCTGGCACGGTCGCCGACGCTGTCACCGTCGGCGCAGTCTGCCGGAGAATCGGCAGGTTGTGTATCGGCCAGTTTGGACGTAGTCCCCGGAGACTTCTCGTCTCCGGCGGCTTCATCTGTGATCGCGAATTCGAATACCGAGCCCGATTTCGGCACGGTGAGCACCCGGGACGTCCCGTTCTCGCGAACTTCTATCGAGAGGGTCTTCGTCGTCTCGAGGACGACTCGTCCCTCGATACCCACGCGGCCGGCGTCGTCGCTATCGACGACCCGGACCGGCAGGCCGTTGAGTTCGTGTCGCGGGAGCGTTTCGGGTGTCAGTGCCATCGTGTATCGATTATTCCTCGTCGGTGTCGTCGAAGTCGCCCTCTTCACGCTGGATCGTCTTGACCCGCGCGATGGTCCGCTTGAGTTCGCCGATTTCGCCCGGGTTCTCCGGAGCGCCACCGGCGGCGAGGACCGCGTTGGCGTTCAGCAGTTCCGTCTCGAGGTCCTCGAGTTCGGACTGCCGTTCGGCGGGCGTCATGTCGCGGATTTCCTCGTTGTGGAGGATCGCCATCAGGCGTCACCTCCCTCGTCTGTTTCGTCGTCTTCGGCTTCGGCTTCGGCTTCGTCGCCCTCGTCCTCGGCCTCCATCTCCGCGACGAGATCCTCGGCTTCCGCCTCGATATCCTCGTCGAGCTCGTCGAGTTCCTCCTCGACGTCCTCGGCGTCTTCGGAACCGACCGCCGCCTCCGATTCGCCGGCGTCGGTCTCTTCTTCGGCGACTTCTTCCTCGAGAACCTCCTCGACGACCTCTTCGTCGATCTCGGCCTCGTCGGCGGGTGCCGGTTCGCCGCCTTCAGCGTCCGTTTCGCCTTCGTCGGCCTCGGCCTCGGTCTCATCTTCCTCGGGTTCACCCTCGAGCAATTCCTCGACGCCCTCGGCCTCGTTGGCCTCGACGGCATCGGGGACGACTTCCGCTGGATCGAGGTCGTCGTGGATGCGGAAGTCGTCGGGGAGCTCGGCTCCCGGCGGGATGATCTTGACCGTCACGCCGATCGTGCCGAGCTTCATGACCGCGACGCCCTGGCCGGTGTCGACGATCTCCTCGGCGGGTTCGCCGTTGTGCTTGATGTAGCCGCGGTTGAACTTCTCGACGCGCGAGCGCGCACCCGTGACCTTTCCGGCGAGGACGATCTCGGCACCGAGAGCGCCCGCGTCCATGATCCGGTCGATCGTCGTGTGACCGGCCTTCCGGAAGTACCAGCCACGCTCGAGGGCGTTGGCCAGTCGGTCCGCGACGATCCGCGCGTTGAGGTCGGGTTCGTCGACCTCCTGGACGTCGATCTGGGGGTCATCGAGGTTGAACTTCTCCTCGAGAGCCGTCGTGACCTTCCGGATGTTCTCGCCGCCTTTGCCGATGACCATCCCCGGCTTCTCGGCCTTGAGGACGATCTGGGTGCCCATCGGCGTCTTGGCGACGTCCATGCCACCGTAGCCCGCGCGGCCGAGTTCTTCCTCGAAGAACTCGTCGATCTGGGACCGCTGCAGGCCGTTCTCGATGAATTCGTGTTCGTCTGCCATTAGTCGTCACCTTCTGCGTCCGCGTCCGCGACGACGATTTCGACGTCGACCTGCGGGGTATTCCAGGCGGAGGCCCGGCCCATCGCACGCGGTTTGCGCCCAACGGACTCGCCGACCTTGTGGGCGGCGCAGTGGGCGATCTCCATCGACCCGCCGTCGAAGCCCTGGTGGTCGGCGTTGGCCGCCACGTTCTCGAGCAGTTCGAGGAACGCCTTGCTGGCCTTCTCGGGGTAGCGACCGGCGTCCCAGCCGTCGATGTCCGATCGGTGGCCGACGCCGGAGTTGTGCGACCGGAACGGAACCGAGCGCTCGCCCTCGACGACCGCCTCGAGGTACTCGACGGCATCGTCGACCGTTCGACCCTTGATCTCGCGGGCGATCTCCTTGCTGTGCTTGTGGCTCATGTGACGCTCCCGGAGCATCGCTTTCGCGGTGGTGTCCGGGTCGGCGTCGACTGAGTAGTTGATTCCCATGCGATGATCACTTCAGTGGGACGAACTTCGACGATCGGGTCGCGCCGATACCGGCCTGTCCGTGCGTGACGGACGATCGGGTGAGCTGGAACTCACCGAGGTAGTGGCCGATCATCTCGGGCTCGATCCGAACGCGCTCGAAGCTCTGTCCGGTGTAGACGGCGAAGGTCAGCCCGACGAACTCCGGCAGCACCGGCATGTTGCGCAGGTGCGTCCGGATCGGCGAGTTGGCCGTCTCCTGTTCGTCTTTCTCACGGGCCTTCTCGAGCAGCTTCTCCTGCTCGACCGAGAGCCCGCGCACGATACTCCGTCGCTGTCGTGCCGGAAGCACGTCAGCGACCTCCTCGAGCTCCATCTCCTGGAGCTCCTCGAGCGTGTGACCGCGGTAGGTAAACTCTTCACCTTCGCGGCCGGTTCGGTACTCCTGACTCATTTGTTTCCACCTCGACCGGTTCGCCGGGAGGCGATGTCACCGACTTTCCGTCCCGGCGGTGCGTTCTTCGAGACGGATTTGGGGCGACCGGGGTGCTGACGGCCACCGCCACCGAAGGGGTGGTCGACGGCGTTCATGGCGACCCCGCGGACGCGCGGCCACTTGATCCCGCGGGCGCGCATCTTGTGGTACTTCTTTCCTGCCTTGACGAACGGCTTCTCCGTGCGGCCGCCACCGGCGACGACGCCGATGGTGGCGCGACACTGTGGATCGAGCCGCTTGACTTCGCCACTTGGCAGCTGAACGACCGCAGCCTTGCGGTCGTGGGTGATGAGGTCCGCGTTGACGCCGGAGGCGCGGGCGAACTTGCCGCCGTCGCCCGGCTTGGCCTCGACGTTACAGACCGGGACCCCCTCGGGAATCTCCGCGAGTGGGAGCGTGTTCCCGGGCTTGATCTCGGCGCTGACGCCAACCTGGATCTCCTCGCCGACGGCGACGCCCTCGGGAACGAGGATCAGGCGCTGTTCGCCGTCGTCGAACTCGACGGCCGCGATCGGCGCCGAGCGGGCCGGGTCGTGCTCGATGCTGACGACCTCGCCCGAGACCACGTCGGTGTCCTCGAGCTTCTTGTGCTCGAGATTCGCCTTGTATCGGTGCGACGGGGCACGGAACGTCGGCGACCCGCGTCCTCGACGCTGGCCGAAGATTCGTCGTCCCATGCTCAGAACACCCCGATTCGTGAGGCGACTTCCTGGGCGTCGTCGTCCTCGCCCAGCGTCACCGTTGCCTTCTTCGTGCCGTCCATGGTGATCTGTGTGTTCACGTTCGCGACCTCGACGTCGAAGCGCTCCTCGATGGCGTCCCGAATCTCGGGTTTCGAGGCGTCGACGTGCACGAGGAACTGGAGCTTGTTCTCGAAGTCCATGTCGTTCATGGCCTTCTCGGTGACGAGCGGGTACTCGATGATCGAACTCATCGGTCTGCCACCTCCTCGAGGGCGCTCTCGGTCCAGACGGTCAGTCGACCGGCCTGGGTGCCCGGTGCGAGGTCCTCGGCGTTGACCTCGGCGGCGGTCGCCACGTCCGCGCCCGCGAGGTTGCGGGCGGCACGCGAGGGACCGGTCTCGCTCGAGGTCACGAAGAGGATCGACTTGGGCTCTTTGTGCTTGCGACCGCGGAGTTTACCCTGCCCTGAGCGGACGCTGCGTCCGTCGTCGGCGCGCTGGATGTCCGCGTCGACCCCGGCGGCCCCGAGAAAGGAGACGACCTCCTTCGTCTTCACGAGGTCCTCGAAGTCGTCGCCGACGACCAGCGGCAGGTCGGCGTCGTCGTCGAAGGCGTGTCCGCGTTCGGCGACGAGCTCGGCGTCGGCCGTCGCGGCGATGGCGCTCCGGATCGCGAGTTTGCGCTCTTTCTTGTTGATCGATTCGCCCTGGTCCTTCTCGGCCTTCGGCGGGTGGGCCCGTCGTCCCTTGACGGCCTGGGGAACGCGGCGGGCGCGTCCGTTCTGCCGGGGTACGTGGGCCATCCCGCGACCGCTACCGAACGATTCGGCGGGGGTTCGCATGCCGGCGAACTCGTCGGCACCGTAGGCCTGTTTTCGGTTTGCCTGTGCGACGCGGACCGCGCGGGCGATCAGGTCCGGGCGGTACTCCGTCTCGAAGACCGCCGGGAGCTCGACCTCCCCCGCGTCTGCGCCGTCCAGGTCTCGTACTGTTGCGTTCATGTGTTGCTAGTTCACCCCTGGTTGGATGCGGTGGAGACGTAGCGCACCTCGGGATCGAGACGCGGCTGGTCTCCGGGTCGAATCGCCGGGCGAAAGCGCACGAGGCGCTTGTTCGGCCCGGGGAGCGAGCCCTTGATCAACGCGTGCGGGCCGTCGACCTCGCCGTAGTTGACGAAGCCGCCGTCGACCGTCGCGTCGTCGCCGTCGCCGATGTCGACGAGGCGCTTGTTGAGCTCGGTCCGCTGGTGGTACCCGGTCTGACCCTGCTGGGGGACCGTCGAGCGGACGCGGCTCGGGTTCCAGGGACCGAGGTTCCCGATGCGGCGGCGCCATCCCTGCCGGGCGTGCTTGCCCTTGCGCTTCTGGACGCCCCATCGCTTGACGGGACCCTGGGTACCTTTCCCCTTGGTGACGCCGCTGGCGTCGACGTACTCGCCGGCGCGGAACACGTCGTTCATGACGTGCTCGCCGCCCTCGGCGATCGTCTCGAGCGCGAAGTCGACGCGCTCCTCGACGGAGCCGCCGCCGACGCGCGTCTCCATGACGTCGGGTTTCTTCTTGGGAACCGAGGGGATCGAACCAGGGACGGTGTGGGTGATGACGCGAACGTCGTCGACCCGACCGGCCTCGAGTTCCTCGCGGAACTCGTCTTCGGCGGCCTCGGCGTCGTACTCGTCGCCGGGGACGTCGAGGACGCGCTCGAGTTCGTCGACGAACTCGGTGGTCCAGACCTCGGTGATCGGTTGCTGTCCATACGGTGTGTTCTCGTACGCACGCAGGGCGACGGCGCGCATCGGCGGCGTCTCCACGATGGTCACGGGAACGGTCTGTTCCATTCCCTCGGTCGGCGAGTTAGCGGTGTCGTCGACCATAACCACGTGGGTCATGCCGGCCTTGTAGCCCGCGAAGCCCTGGAGCGTTGGCTGTCCGTCGTCGTCCGGCCACGAGGAAAAGCGTGGGACCTCGCTGGTCGCCCGCTTTCGTGGGCCGAACCCGAGTGAGCCTTTGCGTGGTGCGTTTGGTTGTGGCATTCTATCACGCTCTCAGTGAGAGGGGAGCGAGGGTGGCGAACAGAGCCTCCTCCGTTCGCACGACCGCGCTCCCCTGGTTCGGAACCGTATTGAGCCAGAGGTCGAACCCCGTTTCCGTGCGCAGATCGCTGGGTTCGACGTTTGCGTCGTCCTCGGTATCGGCGTAAGCGGCCTCGACGGCCCCCTGGTCGATACCGAGGATGTCCGGCAACCCTCTCTCGGGTGCGCCGAAGGCGACGGTCATCCCGTCCCGTTCGACGCGTCCGGCCAGCGTCTCGAGGCGTCCCACGGTGAGCGGTTCACCGTATCGGGAGGCCGCGATGCGAACGCCGGCGTCCTCACGGCCGAGTGCTGCCGGGAGGTCCGTCCGCTCGACGGCGAATCCCGGTGGGGATTCGTCGACGAGTTTCGCCCGGACCGGTCGTCGCGAAGAGATCCTGACGGTCACGCGCTCCCCCTCGTCGACCTCCATTCCGGGAGGTGTGTTGAGGGAGATCGGGTGTTGCAGTCCGCAATTGACCCGGACGCGCCCTTCAGGTCCGACCTCGGTCACGATTCCTTGTCTTGTCGACCCCGAACCGTTCGATTCGGAGCCGGTCTGTGACGGGGCACGGAGCGGCGGTAAGACGCCCACGGCCTCCAGTTCGTCCCGCTTGCCCCAGGCCTCCTTTCGAAGGTAGGGGGGCGTCGCGGCGTACCGCAAGACGGTTTCGACGAACCCGTCGCCAAATCGCCCGTCGTCGCCCCCTGGATCGGGGTAGACGATCAGGCGATCGGCCCGGAAGATGGTCGCCGCACGGGCGACGTACCCGAGTTTGCGAGTGGCCTCGCGTTTGTCCTCGGCTTCCCGGCTGAGTGACGACGGCACGAGCACGCTGACGGTCATACCGCGACTTCGGCGCCTCGTCACTAGACTGTAGCGATGTGTTACGGACAGTGTCTTAAAAGGGTAGCGGATTCGATTCCGGGCTGTGAGGGGTTCGCAGGGCCAAATTCGTGACACTCGGGCACACAAAATGGTCGCGATAACGCGGCAATCGCTACCGGGTTCGGCGGGCTTAGCGAAAGGGAAAGGATGGTCCTTTTCCGTGAAACGGTTGGATTTTTTTCATTATAGCCTCCATTAAGAAGGTACCCGGCGGCAGACGGTGACCCAATGCAACCGTCATCTCGACGCAAGCTGTTGGCTGCACTGGGCGCAGGCTCGGCATCGTTCGCTGGCTGTCTGGACATGATCCCCGGCGGCGATCCGAGAGACGGGAACGGAAACGGAAACGGAACCTCAGGCAACGGCAACGGAAACGGCGACAGCGATCGAACCGGGAACGGCGACGACGAGGGCAGCATCGAGTGGCCTGCAATCGACACCGGCGAAGCCATCGACACCTTCGAGAACCTCGAGCACTGGCGGACGACGGAAGGGACGATCGAGGCCGCACCCGACGAGGCCAGAACCGGATCACAGGCGGCGGTCCTCGAGGGCGACTCGAGTCAGGTCGTCGCCACGACGGCCTTCCCGGATCGACTCGATCTCGACGGGTACGATGTCTCGCTAGCAGTCAAAGTTGAGTCAGCCAATCGAGTCGCCCTCGAAGTTGAAACCGGCAACCGCGACAACCGACTGAAGAGCATCCGCGTGGTCCCTGGCGGGTACGAAGGCTGGCTTCGCATCGACTTCGGGTACGGCCAGAAGTACGGTGAACTCGACCTCCCGAACGTCACCCGGCTAAACATCATCGGGTACGGACCCGAGGACGGACCCACACGACTCGTGATCGACGACCTCCGGAGGACACAGGGCGTCGACAACGGCAAGGCCATCCTGGCGTTCTACGGCGGCCACCGTACCCAGTACGAGCGCGCCGCGCCGATGCTCGAGGAGCGCGGCTGGTCGGCAGCGGTCGCCGTCGACCCCGAACAGATCGGTGGGCGCAGCCAGATGACGCTCGAGCAACTCGAGGAACTGCAGGACCAGGGCTGGGACGTCTGTGCGTATCCCGTGAGTCAGGGTGCGCTTCCGGAGATGCCCATCGACCGCCAGAAGCGCGTCCTCGAAGTCACCCGAACCGCACTCGAAGAGCGGGGCTTCGAAAAGGGCGCCCGGCACTTCGTCGTCCCGGACGATCGGATGACCCAGGAGACCCACGAGGCCCTCCGCGAGCACTACGAGTCAGGGCTACTGTTTGGCGGCGGACCAACCAGCGGCAATCCGACCTCCATTCACACCCTCCCTCAGATCTGGGGGCCGGCTCTTCACGAGGGGGTCCGCCGTCACATCAACAACGTCGACCAGTGGAACCAGCTCTCCATCCTTCGCATTCCGCGCATCGTCGAGGGTGAGTCGACGTCGAGCAGCATGTCGGTCGACGACCTCGAGCACCTGCTCAACCACATCGAACAGCGCGGGGTCGACGTCGTGACGCTGTCGGACGTGGTCGACGGCAACTTGGGTGGCGATGGCGACGGCAACGATGGCGAAGAAGACGAAGCCACCGAACGACCGGAGGGAACGATCTTCGATAGCGGCCGGTCGCTCTCGTTCGACGGCGACGGCTCGACGACGTCGGACTCGTTCGACCTCTCCGAGGGAATCCTCGTGGGAGACGTCTCGGCCGACGGCGAGTTCGTCGCCAGACTCCAGTCGAGCGACGACAACCTGGCCGACGACCTGCTGGTACAGACCGCCGGCGGCGCGGACGGCGAATCGATGATGGTCGTCGGCGGGGGCTCTTACGAACTCGATGTCGAAGCCGACGGCGAGTGGGAGATCAGTCTCGACCAGCCCGAAGTTCACGCCGATGACCTGACGGACGTCCCGAACTCGGCGTCCGGATCGGGGCCGTCGTTCGTTGGCCCGCTGTGGACCGAAAACGATCTCAGCCTCCAGGTCACTCACGGCGGGGACGGGATGTTCATCGTGGACGGCTGGGGAGCCGACGGTAGCTGGGAACAGCTGGTCAAACAGAGCGGGGAGTTCGACGGATCCCGGTCGTACGCCGCCGCCAACGTCTGCTGGATCGACGTCGAGGCCGACGGCGACTGGTCGCTCGAGATCGAGTGAGCCGACGCCGTGGCCACCGGCCTCGAGACACTTATCGAGTCGATAAACCGCCGGCCGGGCCCGCGGTGTGAGTCGTGCAGTCGTAGCCCATACCCCTCCCGATTCGCAACCCTTATACACCCTTGCCGGTGTAGGTGAGAGTGCAACAGGGCGCTGGTAGTGTAGTGGTATCACGTGACCTTGCCATGGTCACAACCTGGGTTCAAATCCCAGCCAGCGCATTTACACTGAATCAAACCGACGAGCGGAGCGAGTCGCGTATTCAGTGAAAATCGTCCCTGGATTTGAATCAGACCGAGGTTCTGTGAGCGTAGCGAACAGGTTCTCGGGCGTGGTTCAAATCCCAGCCAGCGCGTTTTCACCGCCCAACATCGACGAGCGAAGCGAGTCGCGCCTCGAGTCAACTCGAGCACGGGGTCGGTGTGACGCCATCGAGCCAGGCATTGGAGTTTACGCACTCCCGAATCGGCGTTTTCTTGGCAAATTCCCATACATATTGAGTATTTTTTACATATATTTTGCACTTACGTCCGATATATATGCCCAATCCAAAATATATCGGCAACATTAGTTTATACCAGGTCGTGATATTCATGGGATCGAATGGCACGCGAAACCAGAGCAGGTCGATATCACGGACTGGATGATACATTTGAACTGGGACAACGGCAGTGGTGGGAACCGGCTCGTAGAACGAAGCCGATACCCGATCGTGGCGGATTCGCTCGAGCGCGGGTAACGCCGTCGATGAGAGGAGGAGATTGGTCGTGGACTGTCCGTCGAGATGCCGGTTCTTTCAACGACGAGTGTGACGATGGCAGTTTCCAAGCGTGAGTCGTCTAGCGATTCGTGTCCGCTCGAAAACGATCGACGGCGGATGATTTACGAGACCGTCGAGGCCGAGCCCGGTCTCTGTCTCTCCGCCGTGAGCGAGCAAAGCGGCGTCGCACTCTCGACCGTTCGCTATCACGTCCGCGTTCTCGAAGACGAGAACGTGATCCAATCGGTCACAGTCTGTGGGAAACGACGATATTTTCCGTTCAGTCAGGACGACCTCGAGTTGCGAAGCGTCCTCTTCGAACCGGCAAAGCGACGGGTGCTCGAGGCGCTGGCGACGCTGGGTCCGACGCACAACGCTCGCCTCGCTACCGCACTCGAGTGCGACTCGAGTACGGTTTCACATCATCTCTCGATGCTCGAAGACGCCGGGTTCGTCGTTCGCGAGCGTGACGGCCGGACGGTCGTCAACGAACTCGCTCCTACCGTCGAGTCCGTAATATTCGAGGACGGGGCGAATCACGGGTCGGACGAGTCCGAGTCGCGACTCGAGACTGAAGCCGCGTAACCGTCTGCGAAGCGTAGCCGTCTCGACGGCTGATTCGATCGGTATCCGGACTCCGAGAAGACTCCTGGATGCGTTTGTCAATACCATTTTTATCATGATTATTGTTGACCGCGATAGGTCCGCTGGACCACCCTGCACACGAACTATGATGGAACACGAACACGGCGCGGACGACACGCACGAAGCCGAGGCAACCTTCGATACCGTACCAATCAACCGACGCGACTTCGTACGACTCTCTGCTGCACTGGGTGGCGTTCTGGCCTTGCCAGGCAACGCTATCGCTGACCTCGAAGACTCGGCGATGACCGACGAGTACGAGTACGTCGTCAATCACACGCCTGACGACTACGCCGTCGCGACGCTCATCCAGTTCGAGGACGAGTCGGGGATCGACGACCTGCTCGGGCTCGACCTCGAGGTCGAAATCGACGAAGACTGGATTCTCGAGGAGCCGCCCGCAGCCTACGCGCAACTCACGACGGCGGAGGTCGAGGAGGTACTCGAGATTCCAACCGCTGAAGAATTGAGTTACACGCCCGGATCGAACCCGTTCTGGCGACTGGGGTACTATCCTCTCGGCGTCTTCCCGGCCCCGCACCGCGCCGTCGACTTCATCGACTACGAGCAGATGATCAGCGGGATGGAGTACCTCGAGTCCGAGCACGCAGAGCGGCTCAACTTCTACGCCCTCGCGGACGCGGAGAACCCGCACGACGTCGAGTTCGGGACGAGTCCCGGCCACCACAACCGACTCACCGACCGGTACGATCCGAAGGACCTCCACGTCGCCGAAATCACGAACGACATCGACGAGATTCGCGGGACTAAGGAGTTCGAGAACCGTCAAAAGGTGATGTTCGAGGCCTCGATGCACGGCCTCGAGCGCGCTGGCCCCGAGGCGTGTTATCGGTTCATCGAGCGAGTACTCACCGGACGCGAGCAGGAGTTCGAGCGACTGCTGGACGACTGCGTGTTGATCATCCTCTCGTGTAATCCCGACGGCTGGGTGGCCCGCAGCCCGCAGTACGATAGCGGCTGGCAGACCGGGGGACCAGGTGCGACCCATCCACGGCTACCCGCGGCGCCACTCCACGAGCGAGGGAACGCCGAAGTGTACGACACGAACCGGCAGTACCCCACCGTCGGGTGGATCGATCCGTCTCACCACCCTGGCGAACCGGACGAGAGCCGCTGGGCGGAGGACAATCCACACGATATCATCGACAAGGTTCCCGACGCGATGGGCGTCGTCGAGCACTTCCGTGGGTACGAAAACCTCACTCACGGCGCCGACCTCCACGCGATGTTCTGGAACTCGGACTTCATTCTGGGACTCATCAACCAGATCGAGTACACCCAGGACGAGTTCCACGACCTCTACGAGATGAACCGGACCCTCGAGACGAACCTCGAGGAGGCGATGGACGACTGGGAGACGCTCGCCGAGGTCCAGGAGGAAGCCACCGGTAAGTTCAACCCCGAGGTCCTCATGCCCACGCTGCCGGAGACGGCGTACGACTACTCGACCATCTGGGACACGATCGGCTACACGATCACCGGCGGACTCATCGGCTTCATGGGCGCCAGTGAGGACCTGGGCGGCCTCGACGTGACGACGATGGCGTTCGAGATGGCCTACAGCCACATGATCGGGGGGAACGTGTACAATCCCGAGTTAGCCGACAAGTGGGTGACGGGCTACATTGCGGCAATGAAGACGATGACCGACTACGCGCTCCGCGACGTCGACTCCGAGGTCGTCACCCGGGACGGCGAACCCACGGAGATCGCCTACGTGACGACCGACGAACTCACGCGTTCGTCGGACGACCTCTCGTTCCTGCAGGATGACGATACTGATAGCGGCGGAACCGAACTCGCCAGCACCGAGCACGATCTCATCGTCGACGCCGAATCCACCGAGACGCTGACGTTCGACGTCGCCGACGGTCTACACACGCTATCGGTACACGCACACGCACCGTACGGCCTCGTCGACGTCGTGCTCCGCGGTCCGAACGGGAACGAGGTCCGCTCGTATCGTCCCTCGACGTTCAACGGCGATCGACATCACCACATCCCGCCGATGGTCGTGAAAGAGCCGGCGGCCGGCGAGTGGACGCTCGACGTCGAGAGCCTGATGGCCGAGGAAGCGACGGAACTCCACGCTCACGTCGGGACGCTGCAGTCGGAGGCCGACAACCCGGACCCTCGAGACGCGCTCGGCTTCGAGCAACAGGAGTACGAGGTGACGCCGCTGGCGTTCTTCGACGACTTCGAGGCGGAGAACGAACTGCTCACTACGGTCGCGCTCACGCCCGAAGAGGTGGCCGAATCGGGGGTCGACGCTGACCACCTCGTCGTCGTCCACGACGACCGCGGCGACGACCCCGAGGGCTACGCCGCAGCGATCGACGACTTCGTCGAGTCCGGCGGTAACCTCGTGGTAACCGACACGGGCCTCCACCTGCTCGCAGACCTGGAGACCGCACCCGGCATCGCCGAGGGCGACGTCGTCGACGAGACGTTCGGCGTCAGTCACCTCGAGGAGAAAGACGAGGAACACCCGCTGCTCACCGACACCCGTCCGATCCAGCGGATGACGTGGAAGGTAGCACCGCTCGGCTACCCGTACGCGAACGACGCGCCGATGACGCTGATCGACGCGGACGCCTTCGAGACGTCCGGCGGAACCGTCGCCGGGACGACCGACGACCTAGTGAGTTGCGGTTCGATCTTCACCGACAGCGACGGGTGGCGTGGTATCCACGCGATCGGTGGACTCTTTCCCCCGGCCAGCCAGCAGGAACTGCACCCCTTCGGGCTGAAGAACTACGTCCTCTCGTACTTCGGGTTCACCGTCCTCGTCAACGCGCTCGGCATGGAGCAGCGACGGTTCGTGGACGGCGAGATCGTCCGGACGGTCGGCGACCGCGAGCAGGGCCCGCGGTTCGCGGTCGACGGCGAGCGCGAGGATTCGGGCTCGGTGTTCACCGGCGGGCAAACGAATCGCACCGAACTGGACGTCGAGGCCACCGAACCGGTTCTGGTCCGTGACACGGTGCCGGAAGACTGGACAGTCGACGAGGGGTACGGCGACGTCGAGGCGACGACGCCGGCGTTGAACGGTGGCACGCACGTCTACTTCGGCCTCGAGGACGCCCAATCGGCCTACGAGAACCTCACGCACTTCGTAGAGGCCCCCGACGACCTGCTCGACACTGGTGAGTACACGTTCGGACCGATCGCTGTCTCGCGTGACACCGGCGACGACGGGACGCTCACCGACCGCGAGTGGATTCTGCTCGGTGGTACCGACCGCGACGTAACTGTCGTCGCAGAGGACGTCTGATCGTGACGGAAACGGGCCGCTCGCGCGTGCTTCGGCGCGCCGCCGGTTCCTGATTCTCGCCGGCGTGACGGGTACCGCCGTGGTTACCCGAACCCTTCGGCTACGACTGAAGATGGCGGGCTCGTCGATGAGCTCGAGACGCGTACTCCTCTCGAGGGATCGGTCAGTTCGAGAGGTCAAACTCGCACGACCGCCTTCGGTACGTTCAGCGATAGTATTATCTCCGGATGCAGCGAGTATGTCCCTATGACTTCGAGAGACGAAGAGAATGGGTCCGGACGAGCTCCCGGAATGGGGATGTCGATCGGACTCGTACTCGGCGTCGCCATTGGCGTCGCGATGAACGAGTTGGCTATCGGTATTGCGCTCGGGATCGTCCTCGGTGCGGGCATGGATGCCGGCTGGCCGGAAAGTCAGCAGTCGTAGATCTTCCATCGGCTCGAGTGGCAACAGCAGCGACCAGAACCACCTCGCGCTCCAGGGACGAGGTTCGCCGTTACCTGTCGACCCGTCACCGATGGCCGAGCCTCGAGCCACCGTAGGAAACAGTCTCCATCGACGGTCTCTCGGCTCGTCGTGACGGTCGTCTCCGTCGCCGAAAAGCTTCTTTTGCGTAGCAGGGGTGCGACGTGTACGCGCGCCGTCGAGCGCCGAGACGTGCCCAGCGAGGGATTCCATGAACGACCAATCGACACACCAGCGGGAGCGAATTCCGCCCGATTTCGACCACGTCAGAAGAGACTTCGTCGACGAGAACCGGGTCGCCGAGTTACTCGAGGAGTACACCATCGGCCGAGACGACCACATGAACGCGCCCGCGTTCGTGATTCGCCCCGATCAGGTCCAGGAGGCGCTCACGACCTTACGCGAGGAGGCGGGGTTCGATCACCTCTCGCTGATCACGCCCCAGGAGTACGAGGACCGCTACGAGTCGAACATCCACCTGACGAAGTACGACCGGCGGACGCACGAGGTGACGCTGGTGGTTCCCCTTCCGAAAGACGATCCGGTCTGTCAGAGCGCCGAACCCGTCTTCCGCACCGCGGACTGGCACGAGCGCGAGGCGTTCGACCTGGTCGGCATCCGGTACGACGACCACCCCGACCTTCGTCGAATACTCCTGCCCGAGACGTGGCAAGGCCACCCGCTCTCGCTGGACTACGACCAGGACAAGCCCCAGGTCGTCGACCTGGCGGCGCATGCCAACCCGCTCCAGCCCGACCACCACGACGCGGACACTGACACGATGTTCCTGAACGTCGGGCCCCATCACCCGGCCACCCACGGCGTCCTCCACCTGGAAACCGTCCTCGACGGGGAGTCAGTCGTCGGCGTCGATCCCGACATCGGCTACCTCCACCGCTGCGAGGAGCAGATGTGCCAGCAGGGCACCTACCGCTACCAGATCATCCCGTACTCGAACCGGTGGCACTACACGTCGAACCTCCCCAACGAGTGGGCCGTCGCCCGCGCCATCGAGGATCTCGCGGACCTCGAGGTCCCCGAGTATGCGCAGGTGTTGCGGACGATGACGACCGAACTCGGTCGGATGCTGGGTCACTTCCTCGCCGTCGGCACGTTCGCCCTCGACGTGTACGGCGATTTCACGGCCATCTTCCAGTACGCCTTCCGCGACCGCGAGGTCGTTCAGGACATCTTAGAGGACCTCACCGGCCAGCGGATGATGTTCTACTACTTCCGCCTGGGTGGAGTCGCCTGGGATCTGCCCGAACCCCGCGAGGATTTCATCGAGAAGACGCGGACCTTCCTCGACGGACTCCCGCGGAAGATGAACGAGTACGGCGCCCTCCTCACGAGCAACGAGGTCTACCAGATCCGGACCGTCGACACCGGCATCCTCGAGCCGGAGGTGGCGAAGGACTACGGCTGCACCGGACCCGTCGCGAGGGGGTCGGGCGTCGACTACGACCTCCGGCGGGACGACCCGTACGGCTACTACCCGGAACTGGAGTGGGACGTCGTCACCGAGGACGGCTGTGACAACTTTTCGCGCGTGCTCGTACGCTTGGACGAGGTCGAGGAGAGCGCCAAGATCGTCGAACAGTGTCTGGACCTGATCGAGGACTGGCCCAAGGACGAGCGAACTGTACAGAGCAACGTCCCTCGGACGCTCAAACCGCCGGCGGACACGGAGACCTACCGGGCGGTCGAGAGCGCCACGGGCGAACTCGGCGTCTACGTCCGGTCGGACGGCTCGAACTCGCCGGCCCGGTTCAAGATCCGGAGCCCGTGTTTCCACAACCTCTCCGCGTTACCGGAGATGGCCGAAGGGGAGTACGTCGCGGACATGATCGCCACGCTGGGCAGCCTCGACATCGTGCTCGGGAGCGTCGACAGGTGACGGGTCCACGAGAAACGATGCCGCGGGCGCGGTGGCTGCACTTTCAACCCGTTGATCGATGGGGACAATCGTCGCGAGTACAGGTAGAGGGATTTCGATGACGCAATCTGGAACCGTCGAACACCGATCCGCGAAGACCGGTTCGACCGCAATCGATCGACCCTTCTGGACGCGCCTCGCGAGCATCGTCGCCGGCGGCGCGCTCCTGGCGATCGGGCTGAGGAAACGTTCGCTCGGCGGAGCGATAGCCGCGGGCGTCGGCGCCCTGCTCTGTTATCGGGGTCTCGCGGCGCGCGACAGGAGGGGAGCCACTCTCGAATCGGAACCGCTCGAGTCGGAACCGGACGGCGATCGGAGACCCGATGCGCGGTTCTCCGGCGCGGCCCCGGCGGTGGAGCGTTCGATCACGATCGACCGATCGCCGGAAGAACTTTTCGAGCGGTGGCGCGACCCCGACACCGTAACGAGGGTTCTCGGGCCGGTCGTCGACGTCACCGCGGACGATCCGGGCGTCTGGACGTGGCGAATCGTCGGGCCGTTCGATCGGCAGTGGACCTGGAAGACGGAGGTCGTCGAATCGGAGCCCGGTACGTTTATCGGCTGGGAGTCACACGACGACGCGGCGATCCCGAGCTGGGGAACCGTTCGGTTCCGGTCCGAGCCCACGGACCGCGGAACGGTCGTCACGCTCGATCTGAACTTCGACCCGGCCGGCGGGGCGCTCGGTGACGCGGCGTTGAACCGCGTCGGGATCGTTCCCGCCACGCTCGTGACGAAGGCCCTTCGGCGATTCAAGGCCCTCGTCGAGACGGGCGAGATTCCCACGCTCGAGCGAAATCCCTCCGCGCGCGGCTACGGTGATCTGGTATGAGTATGAGAGCACTCTGTTGGCACGACGTGAACGACCTGCGGGTGAACGACGTTCCGGAGCCCGAGATCGTCAACCCGCGGGACGTCGTGCTCCGGGTGACGAAGACGACGGCCTGTGGCTCGGACCTCCACTTCATCGACGGCTACCTGCCGACCATGCGCGAAGGCGACGTCATCGGCCACGAATTCATGGGCGAGGTGGCGGAGGTCGGGTCGAGCGTGTCGAGTTTCGAGCGAGGCGACCGGGTCGTCGTCCCGTCGTTCATCGGCTGCGGGAACTGCGGGTACTGCGCGGACGATCTCTGGTCGCTCTGTGACAACACGAACCCGAACCCGGAACTGCAGGAACCGATCCTGGGTGACGTGACCGCCGGCATCTACGGATACACGCACGCCTTCGGCGGATACGCCGGCTCCCACGCCGAGTTCGTTCGCGTCCCGCACGCCGACGAGAACTGCTTTCACGTACCCGACGAACTGGACGACGAGCAGGCGCTGTTCGCCTCCGACGCGTGGGCGACCGGCTACATGGGCGCCGACTTCTGTGACATCGAAGACGGGGACACGGTCGCCGTGTGGGGCTGCGGCGGCGTCGGGCTGATGGCCCAGCAGAGCGCGAAACTCATGGGCGCCGAACGCGTGATCGCGATCGATCGGTTTCCCGAACGGCTACGGCTCGCGCGAACTGAGGCCGGCGCCGAGACCGTCGACTACACCGACGTCGACAGCGTCGTCGACGAACTCGACGCTCGAACCGGTGGTCGCGGCCCCGACGCGTGTATCGACGCCGTCGGGATGGAGGCTCACGGTACGGGCGTCGCTCACGCCTACGACCGGCTCAAACAACGACTCAAACTCCACACCGACCGGGGGGAGGCGCTCCGACAGGCCATCGTCGCCTGTCGCAAGGGCGGAACCCTCTCGATCCTCGGGGTCTACGGACTGATGGACAAGTTCCCCCTGGGAATCGTCATGAACAAGGGGCTCACCGTCCGAACCGCCCAGCAACACGGCCAACGCTACGTCCCGCGGCTGCTCGAACACGCTGCCGAGGGCGAGATGGACCCGTCGTATTTGGCGACACACGAACTCTCCCTCGAGGACGCACCTCGCGGGTACGAACTGTTCAAGCACAAGAAAGACGGGTGCGTGCGACCGGTCTTCACCCCCTGAGCATCCGGACTACGTTTCGCCGTCGGATTCGTTGCCGTTGGTTTCGTTGCTATCGGTTCCGTCGTCAGTTTCGTTACCGCCATCTCCGTCGCCCTCGTCTTCGTCCTCGTCCTCGTCGATAGGTTCGTCCTGGGTGTCCTCGGTCGCCTCCTCGTCCGCCTCCTGTTCGTCAGCCCCGTCCTCGGGTACCGAGATGTCGTCTCCCTCGCCCGGTGACACGATCCTCATGACGACCCCCGTGTCGCCCGACGGGACCCCCTCCCGGTTCGCGAGGACGTAGACGTTGCCGTCGCCGTCCTGGCCGAACTGCCGAACGAAGTAGGGGAACGAGCCGTCGTCTGTCCCCGAGACCTGGAGTTCTTCCATCTCCCAGAGTTCGTCGCGGGGTATGGCCTCGACGTCCTCCTCCCCGCCGTCAGCATCGTCGCTCGAGTTGGTATCCGCCGTTTCGTCGTCGTCCGAACCCCCGTCGTCGTCCGAATCGTCGCCGGTAGGCTCTGACGCCGCGAGGAGTCGACCCGCCGGCGCCTGGCGCGCCGGATCGGCCGTCCAGTCGCCGAAGACGTACTTCCCCTGCAACTCCTCGACCTGGTCGGCCTCGTACACGTGGCCGCCGATGATCGTGATTCCGACCGTATCGCCCTCGTACACGTGGGGGTACTCGACGATCGGATCCTGCAGTTCCTGGCCGTTGTACGGCGGTTCGTCGGGAGCGGCGTCCGGACAGTCTGCGGGCGGATCGCTCGGGCTATCCGTACTGAAGCAGTGGGTCCCCTCCTTGACGTTCCAGCCGTAGTTGCCGCCGGCTTCGACGAGGTTCGCCTCCTCGTAGAGGTCCTGCCCGGCGTCGGAGACGAACAGTCGCCCGTCGCTGTCGAACGAGATGCCGAACGGGTTCCGGAACCCCCACGCGTAGTACTCGTCGATGGCATCGTCCACGTCGACCAGGGGGTTGTCGTCCGGGACGGCGTAGGGCTCGTCGCCTTCCGCATCGACGTCGATTCTATGGATGCCGCCGAGGAGGGTGTCGGTGACGTTCTGGCCGTTTCCGCCCGCGTTCTCGTCGTACCAGTCCTCGAGGTGGCCCTCCATGTCGTCGTTCGCACCGCCGCCGTCGCCCATCGGGACGTACAGGTAGCCGTCGGGTCCGAAGGCCATCGGGCCTGCGTCGTGGTTGTACTGTGGTTTCTGGAACTCCAGGAGGACGGTCTCCGAGTCCGGGTCGGCTTCGCTCCGGTCGCTCGACGCGTGGAACTCAGAGATGACTTCGACGTGACTCCAGCCATCGGGCGTCTCGTCGTTCGGCGGCGCGCTGTAGTGAACGAAGAAGCGACAGTTCTCGGCGAAATTCGGGTGGACTTCCACGCCGAGGAGGCCCCGTTCGTCGTAGTCCTGGTTCGGATCGGCGTACGATCCTTCGAACGTTCCGAGTTCGACCAGCCGGTCGCTCACGTCGAGGAACGGTTCTTCCCGGCGTCCGTCGCCGTCGACGAGCCAGAGTTCGCCCGTTTGATCGGCGACGAGGTACTGGTCCTGGTCCTGGTCCTGTTCTTGGCCCCCACCGATCACGGCAAAATCCGTCGGCGCCGTCATCCCCTCTGCAACCGACTGGAGCCCGATTTCGGCCCCCGAATCGAAGAACGCTGGCACCTCGCCGTCTTCCGACTCGTCGCCGGTTTCGTCGTCGGTTTCACCGCCGACCGAGACCTCCCCACGCATCGTCCCCGCGTGCGGTTCGCAGTAGTACTCCGCCATCTCGCTCGTCGCCTCGAACTCGAGCGTCTGGGTCTCCCCCTCTTCAGCGAGGAGTTCCGTGCGCTCGAGTTCCTCACCCTCGCCATCGACGATGACGATGTTGTGCGCCTGGCCGTCGAGGTTCTCCCACGTGAGTTCGTACGTCGTCCCCTCCTCGAGTTCCAGCGTCGGGTTGGTTTCGCCTTCGATTTCGTCTGGGGCGATTCCTTGCCAGCCGCTGGTCTCGCCCCCGAGTTCGATCGTCTCGCTCTCCTGGGCGAGCACCGAGTTGCCGACTACGGCGAGGCTGCCCGCGGCGGCGGTCGCTTGCAGCAGTCGTCGCCGCGTGGTCGGCCACCAACGGGAGCTCTCGGTTCCCGCGGAATCGTACGGACGGGTCGGTCGCTCGTCGCCTGGCTGTTCGCTCATAACGCTCGAGACGGCAAGGGACGAATGGATAAACGCCACCAATCGTTCCCGTACTTTTCTCGCTCAATCGGCTGTTGTTCCTGTACTGTGCTCCTCGCACAGGCGGATGCAGACGTAACGTCGAGTTACTCGATGCCGTCGTCGAATCCGCTCCGTCGCGACCGACCTCTCGATCGATCCTTCTGCCGATCGTATTGCACCACTTCTCGCCTCCAGAACGAGCGAAACAGCGCGTTTACCGAAGTACATCGAGTAGACCATCGACGCTGGAGAGCCATCGCCGTGACTGGGGTCACGGTCGGTGGCCGCCCGCACTCCCCGCGTGACGGGCGAAGCAGCGGAGAAGAGAATATAAACGTGGCTCGAGCACGTTGACGTCACACGAGTGAACGTAGATGTCCAGTGATCTCTCCATCCAGACGACGCACGTCGGAAGTCTTCCCCGGTCGGACGCCCTCCGCGAAGTGTTGCGACGCGACGACGATTCGCGTTCGGAGACGTTCGAGACCGCCGTCGGCGAGGCGATCCGCGACGTGGTTCGCAAACAGGCCGAAGTAGGAATCGACGTCGCGAACGACGGCGAACAGAGTCGGCTCGCGTACTCGGTCGACGTGACGAACCGCCTCTCCGGGTACTCGGATCGGTTCGCCGAGCGCGACCTGCCGGCCGACCTGGAGGAGTATCCCGAATTCGCCGAACACGCGCTGGGAGACATCGATAACATCGGCGGACCGATCGCGACGGGTCCCATCGAGTACGTCGGCGAGGAGGCCCTCGAGCGTGACCTGGCTCGTTTCGACGAGGCAGTCGAGGAGACGGGCGTCTCCTTCAGCGATCGATTCCACACCGCGCCGTCGCCAGGGGCCGTGCTTAGGTTCACCGACTCGACGTACCACGACTCGAATGAGGAGTACATCTTCGACCTCGCGGAGTCGCTCCGGACCGAGTACGAGATTATCGTCGACAGCGGCGCACAGTTGCAGATCGACGCGCCGGAACTGCTCGCCGGGTTCACGATCACCTACAAGGACGCCTCGACCGAGGAGTTCCGCGACCAGGTCGAAACCTACGTGGAGGCGATCAACGTCGCGCTCGGCGACGTCCCGTCCGACCGCGTTCGACTCCACGCCTGCTGGGGGAACTACCCGGGTCCCCACCACCACGACGTGGCGCTTGGCGACGTTATCGACAAATTCTACGAGGCCGACGTTTCGGGACTGGTCGTCGAAGGCGCGAACCCTCGACACAACCACGAGTATCGAACCATCGCGGAACATCCGCTCCCCGACGACTGGACGCTCGTTCCCGGCGTAATCGACGTGAAGACGAACGTCGTCGAGCACCCCGAGGTCGTCGCGGACCGGCTCGAGCGGTTCGCCGAGAGCGTCGGCGATCCGTCGCGTATAGTCGCCGGATGCGACTGTGGCTTCGAGACGGTGATGACCGCGAACCTCGTTTATCCGGCGCTCGTCTGGAAGAAGCTCGAGTCGCTGGTCCAGGGTGCGGAACTCGCCTCGAATCGGCTCGCGTGAACGGCCTGGGCCATTGGAGACGTCTCCGGACAATTGCCGACTCCCGAACGAAACGGATGCGTCGAAAGAACCAGACGAACGCACTCCCTCGAGCAACCGCCGGATGACATCGACGTAACCAGGTGAAACCGGTGTTCGCGAAAGTATATCGGATTCACGCCCGAATATCTAACAGAACATCGTGACAGCCACCAGCCGGATCGACGACCGACGAACATCGCTCGCCGCCGACGAGGATTCCGAATCGCATGACTGACCACCTCCCGGATTCGGCGCGCATCGGTCGCACCGCGCTGACCGTCGCGAACCTCGAGGAGTCGGTCGAGTTCTATCGAGACGTCGTCGGGCTCGTCGTCCGAGCGAACAGCGAGACGGCGGCCACGCTCGGCACCGAGACGGAACCGTTGCTCGAGCTTCACCGAGACGCCGATGCCCCGCCACGAAATCGGAACCAGGCGGGGCTGTTCCACAACGCCTTCGAGGTCACCTCGAGAGCCGCGCTCGGGGCTGCCCTCGAACGGATTCGCGACCGGTGGACACTGAACGGCGCCTCCGACCACTACGTCAGCGAGGCGCTGTACCTCGACGATCCCGACGGAAACGGCGTCGAGATCTATCGCGACCGGCCACGGTCGGCGTGGCCGCGCCGTGACGACGGAACGGTCCGGATCGGTACGATTCCGCTGGATCTCGAGACCCTCCCCGCCGAATCTGACGGAGCGACGACCGTTCCCGACGGGACGACGGTCGGTCACGTCCACCTCGAAACGACCTCGCTCGAGGCCGCTCGCGAGTTCTACGTCGATACACTGGGGTTCGAGGTTCAGACCGAACTCGACAGAGCCCTGTTCGTCTCGGCAGACGGCTATCACCACCACCTGGGCGTGAACGCGTGGGCCGGTCGATCGCAGCCACGACTGGCGGACGGTCGCGGGCTGGCGTGGTTCGAACTCCTCGTTCCGAGCGCGGCGGCCCTCGAGACGATCCGCGACCGGCTGGTCACCACCGACGTCTCCGTAACGGAGCGTGAGAACGGATTCGAGACTACCGATCCAGACGGGATCACGGTTCGCATCGGAATCGCGTGAACCGTCACGAGAATACGTCTTTGCTTGCGGTTCTTCCACACGAAATCGGCACGTATCGGTGCTTACCCCACATGCTTAGGGACCACCTTTAGGCAGGTCTGGAAGAAAGGACGTGTGTGCAGACGTTCAGACCAACGGAGCCCGTCGACATTCTCCTCATCGAGGACAACCCAGGTGACATTCGGCTCACCGAGGAGGCGTTCAAATCGGCTCTGAGCGAGGTGCGCTTTGAGATTGCGACGGACGGCGAAGAAGCCGTTCGATTCTTACACGAGTGTCAACAGGACGACGAACGATCCTTTCCCGATCTGATCTTGCTGGACCTGAATCTCCCCCGACTCGACGGATTCGCGATTCTCGAGATGCTCAAAGACGACTTCGACCACCCGTCTCCACCGGTGCTCGTCCTCTCGAGTTCGACAGCCAGAGAGGACATCGTCAAATCGTACGAACGGGCGGCCAACGCCTATCTGACCAAGCCCGACTCGCCCGACGAGTTCGATACGATGGTGCGAGCAGTCGAGGATTTCTGGATCGAGTCGGTACAGCACCCGCCGATCGAGTCCTGAGGCGGAGAGCCGTCGCCGAGGATCGTCGCGTCCCGGTGCCTCCGACTCGCTGCCGGCGCTAACCGATCGTCGATAGACGCTTCTGATTCACCTCAGAAGAGACACTTCGGAGTAACAGGTTCTGCGCCGTGGTACACAGGGTTACACTCGAGCAGTGTTCACAGTAAAGCGAGAGTCACACTCACGGCTCGAGTTCGACGACGTCGTCGAAGAGATGCGTGAGCGTCGCGATCGTCTCCCTGTCGTGGACCGACGAGTCGACGTGGACGTACGCGACGGCGTCGGCCCGGCGAATCTCCTCGAGGGTCACGTGCAGGAATCGGAAGGTCATCTCGAGACCCTTACGCTCGAGCAGCGGTGTGAGTGATTCGAACCAGAGGATGGGGTGCTGGTGGCGGCTCGAGATTGTGTTCGAGTTCGAGTCCTCGAGTGCACCCTCGCTCTCGTCCCACCGCGAGAGCGCGTCGCCAATCGCGATGCCGATGCCGGTGACGTCCTCGGTACCGACGGTGAGTATGTGCGCTTGAGGGAGTTCCACGGAACTGGTGCCGGCAGCGATCGAGCGGGTGACCTCACCGATCGAGACGATGCCGAACTTGCTCGGGAAGTCGCCGATACGCGACCGCCAGGCGTCCAGGATCGCCTCGGCCGTGTGGGCGCGCGAGACGACGACCGTCGGCCGCTCGTCGTCGGTCTCGCCGGTCGGATCGGGAGTACGGATGCCCTCGACGGTGGTGACGATGTCGGAGGCGTCCATAGAGGGGCTGACGACCAGCACGCTCGAGCCCGGGTCGTACTGATCGAGCGCTGCCGGAGGAGAACGTCCCATAGGAACCCCTCGTCGGTCCTCGTAATAAAGCGCCCGGCCGTGACAGCCCAGGACGGGGTAATATTAACACACCGACCTCCGAGGAATTGGCGGGTTCGTCGATGATGGTTGCCTGATGCCCTGAAGACGCACGCACGTGCAACGTAACCACAACCGGTTACCTCTCGTCCGAATGCACCCTCGAGTTTAAGCGGTTTCGTGCGTAAGTCAGTCGCATGCTCACCGACGACTTCGGGCGCGAGGTTTCCGGGGTACGTATCTCGCTCACCGATCGGTGTAACTTCGACTGTGTCTACTGTCACAACGAGGGACTGGGGGACACGCGGGGGCCAATGGACCCGCGAGAAAACGAGATGGGAACCGACGACGTCGTCCGCTTTCTCGAGGTCGCCGCCGAGTTCGACGTCGAGGCCGTCAAGTTCACCGGTGGCGAACCGATGTTGCGTGACGACCTCGAGGAAATCATCGAGCGAACGCCCGACTCGATGGCCGTCTCGCTGACGACCAACGGGACTTTCCTGCCCGACCGCGCCGAAGCGCTCGTCGACGCCGGACTCGAGCGGGTGAACGTCTCCCAGGACGCCCTCGATCCGGAGGCGTTCGCCGCGGTGACGAAGAGCGGGGCCTACGACCGGGTGATCGAGGGCGTCGAAGCGGCACTCGAGGCCGGACTCGACCCGGTCAAACTCAACATGGTCGTGTTCGAGCACACCGCGGGGTACGTCCCACAGATGGTCGAGCACGTGGCCGAAAACGACGGCCTCCAGTTGCAGTTGATCGAGTACATGCCCGAGTTGACCGGCAAGCCCGAGTGGCACGTCGAGATCGAGCGCGTCCACGACTGGCTGGCCGACCAGGCCGAGGAGATCGAACACCGCGAGATGCACGACCGGAAGCGCTACTGGATCGGCCAGGAGGACGGGGACGGCCGCGGGATGGTCGAGATCGTCGACCCCGTCGAGAATTCGACGTTCTGTGCGAACTGTCACCGCGTCCGCGTCACCCACGAGGGCTACCTCAAGGGCTGTCTCAACCGCAACGACGACCTGCGCCCGATGGGCGAGATGACCAGGGCCGAGATTCGCGAGGCGTTCCGCGAGGTCGTCGCCAATCGCGTGCCCTACTACGGCGAGTACATGGTCCGGAACGAGAGTGGGGAGTGGGAACTCAACGACGAGTACATCGACGTCGGCGCCTGATTCGCGACTCACGGAAGAACGGAATAGGTGCCCTGGCGCAGCCACGAGGACGAACGCTACTTGAGCGCAGCCACGAGGAAGACGACCGCGAGCAACAGCAACACGACGCCGCCGGCGGGTTGTCCGCCGCCGCCGAAGACGTACACGCCGTACCCGAGAGTCGCCGCGGCCAATCCGACCGAGACACTCGAGACGACGTGGACGGCCTCGAGGCGGCGAGTATCGGTCTCTCGCCCGAGTTGCTCACCGAGTTCGACGGCGCTTCGGCCGAGGTCCAGGGCGACGAGGGCGGCGATGGCACCGACGACCGTCACTTCGGGGGGCATTCCCTGCAACCCGCTGAGAACGACGGCGACGAACAGCAACCCGGCGCCGGCGTCGGTCGCGTCGGTGATTCCCCACACCAGACCTGCGGCGAGCGAGGCGGTTCCGACGACAGCGAGGACCGCGCCGGCTGGCGACCCGACGGCGGTCGCTCCGACGACAATCACTGCAGCGAGAGCCGCCCCGAGGCTCGCGATCCGCGTCGGTCGTCTGGTCAACTCCTTCATCGACGACCACCCGCGTTCGCTCGAGCGACCGCCTCGTCGATCGTCTCCGAAGGTTCCCAGTCGATCACGGGGATACCGGCGCGCTGGAGGTCGAATCGCCTGATTCGGCGGGCGACGCGGGCCAGTTGCTGACTGGTCGTCCGTTCGGCCGTCGGGTTCGGACTGATGACGGTGAGCGCGTGGCCCCTGGCGTCCAGGCGGCGAACGATCCGGGCCGCGGCAGCGTCGCACAGCGGACTGAGAAAGACGATCTGGGTCTCGGCGGCGAGTCGGCGACGGATCATCCGCAGCTGTGGTCGCCACTGGGTCTCCTCGCGGGGCGGGTCCGTCGAGAACTGCACGTGGGACGCGAGCGCCTCGCTGAGCCGAATTCGGTGGTGCTGTCCCGACGAGGGGGCGATCCAGCACGTCTCGCGCAAGTTGAGCCGCCGATTGGCTTCCCGGTTGACGGGGCCGAGCGCGGCCAGCCCGACTGTATCCCCGGCGTCGAGCAACGACGCGGCGATCCGACCGGCCGCTTCGACGGACCGATCGATGGCGTGGGCCGCGTCGGGCTGGTGTGCGAGGTAGGAGGCCTTCCGCGCGTCGATCAACACGAGGACACGAGCGGCCCGTTCCTCGTGGAACTCGAGGGTCGCGAGTTCGCCCGACCGGGCGTGTCGATTCCAGTCGATCCGGTTGAGCGGGTCGTTGCGCCGGTACTCGCGAACCGAGTGAAACTGCATCCCCTCCCCCGAGTCGGCGGTCGTCAACTGACCCGAAAACGCCGCGGCGGCGGGCCTGAGCGGGACCGCGGTCGTGAGCGGCTGGAGCGTCGGCTCGGCGACGATAGCCGTCTCCGTCTCGGACTCGGCCGTGAGATACGATTCGCGTTCGCTCGAACGGGAGAGGTCGCGCGTGAGCGCGAGCGCCGGGTCGAACGTGTGTCTACCACGACGAGCCGTGACGGTGTACTCGAGGGTTACCGAGTCGTGGGGGCGAAGCGACGTCCCGAGTCGGGCCGAACCCGACTCGAGTGCGAGCCCCGCGGGAATCCCGTCAACGAAGCGAAGGTCCGGGACGAATCCGCCCGAGTCGTTGGTGATCGTCACCGTCACCGTCACCTCCTCGCCTGGATCCGGGCGGTCGTCGCTGAGCGTGCGCTTGAGGGTGAGGTCGGGGGCCGGGGCGTCCCGAAGGTGGGCGAAGCCGGCGTAGCCGACCCCGACGACGCCGGCGAGAACGGCGCCCGGCGACTGGGCGACGGCACCGACGCCGACGGCGAAGAGCGCGAGGCCGCCGACGCCCGTCCAGTACCCGGTTTCGCGAACCGACCGTTCGACCCGGCCGGTGAACGAGTCCTGGGTCGTCCGTGGGGTGACGTCCTCCAGTTCTTCCGGGTCGTACTGCGGGATCGAGTCGGGCAGTACCTGATCGCCGAGGCCGCCGTACCCGATCACCGCGATCGAGGCCGCCGTTCGCCGGACGTTCTGCCGGAAGGTCGTCTCGCGGTCGAGTCCGGCCACGAGCCGATTTCGGAGGGACGTCTTCGGGGGCTCGAGGTCCGGCGAGAGAAACGCGGCGACGCGTTCGTCGGCCGTCCAGGTGCCCGATTCGATGCGGTCCCGCGCGTCTTCCGTCGAGACCCCATCGAACCGCGTGAGGACCGCCATCGCCGCCTCCCGGAGCCCGTCGACGATGCGTCTCGAGCCGGAGACGAATCCGTAGGAGTCGGTTCGAAACTGGGCGATGGCGCTCGAGAGCGTCCGCCCGGGCACAGGGACGGTCGTCCGGTGTTCGGGGTCGGTCGTCGTCGTCAGGTCGCGCTCGGTGCGGCGACGGCTGAATCCACTCACCGCGACCAGGATTGCCAGCACGCCTATCAGACCAATCAGGCTCTGGCTGACGTTGAAATCGGTCGCGCCGACGAGAACGAGTACGCCGGCGAGAAACACGAATACGCCAACGGCGAGCGGCAAACGGCGGGTCATCTGTCGTCACCTCGATCGTTTCGGCTGGCAGCGTCCGTTTCGCCGTAGGTCGACTCGATCGCTCGCAGGATCGAGACCGCCCGTTCTTCGCGTTCGTCGGTCGTGTCCTCGTGACCGTAGCGAACGGCCTCGAACAGGCCTGTGAGTTCCTCGACGTGGTCGCGCTCGAGGCCCGCATCGACCGCGACGGCCGCGAACTCGCGGGGCGTCGTCGACTCGGGACGGTCGACCTCGAGGAGGTCGGTCATCTCGAGCCAGGCGCGGTAGATCTCGTTGTCGACGCCCGTCGAGGAATCGTCGGCGATTCGATCCGCAGCGCGACCGGCGGCAGCAGCGACCGCCGCCTGTTCGGTGTTTTGCGCGTCCGCCGCGTCCTCGAGTGCCGTGGCGTCATCCGTGGACGTGGACCGCTTGCTCGCGACGAGGCCGCCGACGAAAATCGTCGCGATGACGGCGAGCGCACCGAAGAGCGGGCCGAGATCGAACGAGGTGTCCGTGCTCTGGGCGTCGCTACCGGGACTCCCGCCACCGCCGGAGCTGTTGTTTGGCGGTTCGACCCGGCCGCTCTCGTTCGGGAACTCCGGCGGCGCGCCGACTTCGAGGATGAGATAGACGAGCGCGAGGATGACGAGCGCCGCCAGAACGGCGGCGGCTCCTATCTTGACGAGTTCACGCCGGTAGTTGATCAGGTACCAGACTACCACGAGTGCCGTGATAATTAGTAACGCGTACACGAGGTACTGGAGAAATACCGGTGTCGAGCCCCATACGTCCGCACCTGAATCGGCGTACGGCTCACCTTCTCCTTCGCCCGGCCCTTCGCCGACGCCTTCGCCGGAGCCGACGCCGTCGCTCCCGGGATCGGTGGGCGTGGTGATGGTCGCGGCGACGAGGCCGATCGCGACGATCACGAGGAGGGCAACCGCGAGACGGAGGAGCGTTTCTGTGGAAGGCACCGATTGTCAGTTCGTTGTTCCTAGTTCCTAATAAGTCGTAGCATTTCGATGTGGTAGCACGCGACTCGAGAGCGACGAATCACGGCCTTTCGTTGCCCTTAAGTACTGGCCACGGGAAGTGACGGGTGCAATACGAATGTAGGGGGTCGGCCCCGAGTCCGCGAGGGCGACAATGACCACGGTGTCGTGGTAGCCAAGCGGCCCAAGGCGCATGGTTGCTAACCATGTGGCGTCAAGCCTCCGGGGTTCAAATCCCCGCCACGACGTCGATCACCCACTCGCACCCGGCCACGAGTCACGGGACCCACAACCGCAACCCGCAGCATGGAACCCCGTGACCCGTCGCCGGCGAGAGCCGATCAACGAACCACAGACGACCTACAACACATGAGTGAGGAAGAACCGCAAGAACAGGAGGAAGACGAGCTTCAGTACTTCGTCCGGATCGGGAAGACCGACCTCGACGGGACGAAGTCCGTCGAACGCTCGCTCGCCGAGATGAACGGAATCGGCCGACGTGCCGCCCGGATCATCGCGGAGGAAGCCGGCGTCGACCGTACGGCGACGTTCGGTGCCCTCGAGCAAGAGACGATCGACGAAGTCGTCACACTCGTAGAGAACTACGCCGACGAGGTCCCAGAGTGGCTCACCAACCGCCAGAAGGACTTCTACACCGGCGAAACGACCCACGAGATCGGCAACGATCTCCAGTTGACCCGTCAACACGACATCAACCGCATGAAGATGATCGACTCCTATCGGGGAGTCCGTCACAAGCGCGGCCAGAAGGTCCGCGGCCAGCGGACGAAGTCCACCGGCCGAACGGAAGGGACCATCGGCGTCAACGTCGAGGAGATCCGCGAAGAACAGGCCGAGGAAGCCGCAGCGGAAGCGGAGGATGACGAATAATGCCGCTGGGATCCAACACCAAGCAGTACGAGACGCCGAATCACCCCTACCAGGGCGAGCGCATCTCGAACGAGCACGCGCTGCTCGACCGCTACGGCCTGAAGAACAAAGAAGAGCTCTGGCGAGCCCAGTCCGAACTTCGCTCGTACCGACGCGAGGCTCGTGACCTGCTCGCCCAGCCACAGGACGAAGCGACCGTCATCAACCGGACCGAGGAGTTCCTCGGACGCCTCAAGCGCGTCGGGATCCTCAACGAAGGCGACGAACTCGGCGCCGTCCTGAGCCTCGAGATCGAGGACGTCCTCGAGCGCCGTCTCCAGACGGTCGCCTACCGCAAGGGACTGGCCCAGACGCCACAGCAGGCGCGCCAGTTCATCACGCACGGCCACATCGTTCTGGACGGCCAGCGCCAGCGAGTCCCGTCGTACGTCGTCGACGTCGACGAGGAGGACCTGGTCGACTTCGACGAGAACAGTCCGATCGCGGACGAACTCCACCCGGCACGAGCGGAGGGTCAATAACATGGCAGACGACGACAAATGGGGCATTGCCCACGTACACGCATCGTTCAACAACACCGTCATGACCGTGACCGACCTCACGGGTGCGGAGACGATCGCGAAGTCCTCCGGCGGGACGGCGGTCAAGCAGAACCGCGACGAGGCATCGCCGTATGCGGCCATGCAGATGGCCGAGTCCATCGCCGACGAGATCAAGGCGGCCGGCATCACCGGCCTTCACGTCCGCGTTCGCGGTCCCGGTGGCAACCTACAGAAGTCCCCCGGACCTGGCGCGCAGGCGACGATTCGCGCGCTCGCCCGTGCGGGTCTCGAGATTGGCCGCATCGAAGACGTCACGCCGATCCCCCACGACGGATCGCGCGCACCCAAAGGCAAGGGCGGCTACTAGATCATGACTGAAGCGTACGACGTCGAGTTCGTCGAACGCGACGACCGGAGCGCCCGCTTTCTCGTCCGCGGCCTGACGCCCGCGTTTGCCAACGGCATCCGCCGGGCGATGGTCGCGGACGTGCCCACGATGGCGATCGACGAGGTTCGCTTCATCGAGAACTCGTCGGTGATGTTCGACGAGCAACTCGCGCTTCGGCTGGGACTCGTCCCGCTGACGACGCCCCCGGAAGGCGAGTTCGTCGAGGACGACACCGTCACCCTCTCGATCGACGTCGAAGGACCGGCGACCGCCTACTCGGGCGACCTGGTCACGAGCGACGACCTCGTTCGACCCGCCGACGAGAACGTCCCGATCATCGACCTCAAGGACGGGCAGCGCCTCGAGGCCGAGGCCGACGCCGTGATCGACCGCGGCAAGGACCACGCCAAACACCAGGGCGGCGTGGCCGTCGGCTATCGCCACTTACAGCGCGTGACCGTCGAGGACGACCTCTCCGAGTTCGAAGACGAGGAACCACAGATCGTCCGCGGCGTGATCGAAGAGGACGGCGAACTCGTTCCCACGAGCGAGTTCGGCCACGACCTCTCCGAGCGCTACCCCGGCAAGCAAGTGCGCGTCGAGGACGTGCCCGGCGCGTTCGTCTTCCACGTCGAGACCGACGGCTCGTTCAGCGTCGAAGAGCTCGTCACCCGCGCGGTCGATTCGATCGATCGGCGCGCTGCCGAACTCGAGGAAGCCGTTCAGCTGTAGCGACGTACCGAACAACGAATTACGAACAACACACGAACACCAATGATCCGACGTCCCACCCCCGTTGACACACACGCTGGGTCGCCATCGACGGCCGTCGAGGCCGCGAGCGGCGAAACTGGCAGCCGATCGGACTCCCAAATCGAAAGGGGTTTTACGGGGCGACGGGTACGGAGGAGTGCGAGCAGGGATAGCCAAGTCAGGCCAACGGCGCAGCGTTCAGGGCGCTGTCTCGTAGGAGTCCGCAGGTTCAAATCCTGCTCCCTGCATCACTTCTCCGATCGAAATCAGACGTCGACTGCTCGAGTGACGGCTTCGGCCGGGTCTCGAGCGTTCGTTGGCGTCTCGACGACTACGACTACGATTGCGACTACGACCGCGATTGCGGCTGCGACTTCGACTGCACCTGCAATCGCGACGCAGACCGAATCTGGAGGAAACCAATGAGTACAAAGACCAATCCGCGACTCACCGATCTCATCGCCGAGTTGAAGTCGACGTCCCGACAGCGGGACGCGGCCGTCTGGCGAGATATCGCGGACCGTCTCGAGAAGCCCCGCCGCAACCACGCGGAAGTCAACCTGGGGCGGATCGAGCGGTACGCACGCGAGGAAGAGACCGTCGTCGTCCCCGGCAAGGTGCTGGGGTCTGGCGCACTGCAAAAGAACGTCACCGTCGCCGCCGTCGACTTCTCGTCGTCGGCCGAGACGAAAATCGAACAGGTCGGCCAGTCGGTCTCGCTCGAGCAGTTGCTCGAGGAGAACCCCGACGGGTCGAACGTCCGGGTGATCGCCTGATGAGCGTCGCCGAATACGACGCCGACGTCGTCGTCGACGCCCGCGACTGCATCCTCGGCCGCGTGGCCAGCGAGGTCGCCCAGCGCGCCCTCGACGGCGACCGCGTCGCCATCGTCAACGCCGAAGATGCCGTGATCACCGGCGACAAGAACGACGTGTTCGAGACCTACCAGACGCGCCAGCAACTGGGCTCCGACAGCGGCCCGTACTACCCGCGTCGTCCGGACGCCATCCTGAAGCGCGCCGTTCGCGGCATGCTTCCCGCGAAGAAGCCCCGCGGCCGCGAGGCACTCTCGAACGTCCGCGTCTACGTCGGCAACCCCTACGAGGGCGACGACGACTACGAGGCCGAGGTCCTGGAGGGCACGTCGCTGGACCGACTCTCGAACATCCGCTTCGTCCACCTGCACGAAGTCTCCGAACAGCTAGGTGCTAACGTCACATGGTAACGAACACGAGTGGAAAGAAGAAGACGGCCGTCGCCCGCGCCACGGTGCGCGAGGGCGAGGGTCGCGTCCGAATCAACTCCCAGCCGGTCGAGCTGGTCGAACCCGAGATGTCCCGACTGAAGATGCTCGAGCCGTTCCGCATCGCGGGCGACGACCTCCGCGACGGCATCGACGTCGAGGTTCACGTCGAAGGTGGCGGCGTCAGCGGCCAGGCCAACGCCGTCCGCACCGCCATCGCTCGCGGCATCGTCCAGCACACGAACGACGCCGAACTCCGCGACGCGTACATGGAGTTCGACCGCTCGCTGCTGGTCAACGACGTTCGACAGTCCGAACCCAAGAAGTGGGGCGGCCCCGGCGCACGGGCTCGCTACCAGAAGTCCTACCGCTAAGGTGATCAAGATATGATGGTACCGGTCCGGTGTTTCACGTGCGGTAACGTCGTCGGCGAACACTGGGAGGCGTTCGACGAGCGAGCGAACGAGGGCGACGAGGACCCACAGGAGGTCCTCGACGACCTCGGCGTCGATCGCTTCTGTTGCCGACGCATGCTCGTCAGTCACACCGACCTCGTCGACGTCGTCTCACCCTACCAATGATGCAACAACGCCACAACCGATACGAGAAGGCTCGCATCCTCGGCGCTCGAGCGCTGCAGGTGTCCTACGGGGCACCAGTGTTGATCGACACGGATCAGTCCGAACCGATCCTGATCGCAGCCGAAGAGTACGACGAGGGCGTGTTGCCCTTCACCGTCCATCGAGGAGGGAAATGACGCGCATCACCGACGTTCGGCTCCGGGAAGTGCTGGACTCGCGAGGGAACCCGACGGTCGAGGCCGACGTCCTCACCGAGAGCGGCGGATTCGGCCGCGCCGCGGCCCCCTCGGGTGCCAGCACGGGCGAGTACGAAGCGATCGAGCGGCCGGCCGGCGAGGCCATCGCCGCCGCCCGCGAAACCGTCGTCCCGCGTCTCGTCGGTGAGGCCTTCGCCGGCAATCAGCGCGAGGTCGACGGCATCATTCGAGCGGCCGACGGCACCGACGACTTCTCGGAAATCGGCGCCAACAGCGCGGTCGCCATCTCGATGGCCGCCGCCAAGGCCGGCGCCGACGTGCTCGGCGCACCGCTGTTCCAGCATCTGGGAGGCACCTTCCGCGGCGAGAACTTCCCGGTTCCGCTCGGAAACGTCGTCGGCGGTGGCGAACACGCCGCCGACGCGACGGACATCCAGGAGTTCCTCTCGGCACCGGTCGGCGCCCCGAGCGTCGCCGAGGCCGTCTTCGCGAACGCGGCGGTCCACGCCGAAGTTTCGGAACTGCTCCACGAGCGCGACGTCCCCGCCGGCAAGGGTGACGAGGGCGCCTGGGCGCCGTCGATCGACGACGCCGAGGCCTTCGACATCGTCGACGAGGCGGTCTCGACCATCGAGGACGAGGTCGGCTTCGAGATCCGGTTCGGTCTCGACGTCGCTGCCGCCGAGATGTACGACGAGGAGTCGGGTGTCTACGAGTACAGCGACACGACTCGAGACACCGACGAACAGATCGCCTACGTCGCCGACCTCGTCGAAGAGTACGACCTGGTCTACGTCGAGGACCCCCTCGACGAGAACGACTACGAGGGCTTCGCGAAACTCACCGAGGAGGTGGGTGACCGGACGCTCGTCTGTGGCGACGACCTGTTCGTCACCAACACCGAGCGCCTCGCTGCGGGCATCGAACAGGGTGCGGCAAACAGCATCCTGATCAAGCCCAACCAGATCGGGACGCTCACCGACGCCTTCGACGCGATCGAACTCGCTCGCGCGAACGGCTACGAGTCGATCGTCTCTCACCGCTCGGGCGAGACCGAGGATACCACGATCGCACACCTCGCCGTGGCGACGGACGTCCCGTTCATCAAGACGGGCGCCGTCGGCGGCGAGCGAACCGCCAAACTCAACGAACTCATCCGAATTGCAGACGATGCGACATGACTGAGGACAACGCACAACAGGACGGACTCGACGCCGCCGAGGCGGAGATCGACGAGGAGCCAGCCGAAGGGGCCGGCCCCGCCGCCGAATCCGCCGACGAGGACGTCGAGTCAGTAGACGAACAGAACGCCGAGGCCGCGGAGGCCGCGGACGAACAGGAAGAAGCAGAATCAGCCGGACCCACGCTCGACGACGACGTCATGAGCGACGAGGAGGCCGACCTCCTCATCCCCGTCGAGGACTACCTCGGCGCCGGGGTCCACATCGGGACCCAGCAGAAGACCCAGGACATGGAGCGGTTCATCCACCGCGTCCGGACCGACGGGCTCTACGTGCTGGACGTCTCGAAGACCGACGGCCGCATCCGCACGGCCACGGACTTCCTCGCGAACTACGCGCCCGAACAAATTCTGGTGACCTCGAGTCGCCAGTACGGTCGCTTCCCCGCCGAGAAGTTCGCCGAGGCCGTGGGTGCACGCGCTCGCACCGGGCGGTTCATTCCGGGCACGCTCACGAATCCGAAGTACGACGGCTACATCGAGCCGGACGTCGTGGTCGTCACCGACCCCATCGGTGACGCCCAGGCCGTCAAGGAGGCCATCACGGTGGGCATTCCGGTCATCGCGATGTGTGACTCGAACAACCAGACGAGCAACGTCGACCTCGTCGTCCCGACGAACAACAAGGGGCGCAAGGCGCTGTCGGTCGTCTACTGGCTGCTGGCTAACGAAACCCTCGATCGCCGTGGGGCGGAGCCCAGCTACGCGCTCGAGGACTTCGAGAGCCTGGTGTAAGGTCACGTTTCGATTCAGATCGTGTTTTGCGCGACTGCGAGTTCGAGCCAGTGAGCGTGAGCAACAGCACCAGCGCTCTCGGCGATATCAGAGCGGCTAGCGAGCGAAAACTGGCTCTCGAGTTCGAGGAGAGACTTACTCGCCGGCGACGACCTCGAGTCGCTGGGCCGTCGGCACGGTCCAGCCCCGCGAGAGGGCGAGCACTCGCGTTCCGACGGTGACGATCGCACAGGCCGCGGCCGCGAGGGTCGCGTCGGCGGCGAGTACCGTGAAGAGCCAGTAGGCGCTCCCGCCGAGGACGGCGCAACTGGCGTAGAAGTCCTCGAAGAGGATGAACGGGGACCGATCCAGCAACAGATCGGCGAACGCACCGCCACCCACGGCGTTGATCGTGGCGATGGCGACGACGCCGAACGCCGGCAAACCGATTTCGATGGCGACGATCGCTCCCGCCGTGGCGAACGCCGCGAGGCCGACCGCGTCGGCGTACAGCGTGATCGGTCGGTCGTCGGGCGCCTCGAGCCAGGCGTAGAGGAGGACCGCCAGGCAGACGCCGAGGAGTCCGAGGGCAATCTCCCCCACGTTCTGCAGGGCGAGCGGGACACGGCCGACGAGCACGTCGCGCGTCGCGCCGCCGGCGAACGCGGTCACGAGGCCGACGACGGTGACGCCGAAGAGGTCGAACTCCGCCCGAATCGCTTTGACGGATCCGACCAGGGCGAACGCGACCAGTCCGATCGCGTTCATCACGAGGAAGGGGTCCACGACGAGCGTCTGGAATCGACTCACTACGAGTGGCCACGGGCGAGACGGTATTGACTGTGTCGGACGACCGCTCGCGACTCGAGGCGCTCTCCGGGACAATTCGTACCTCGAGCCAGAATCCAATACTACAAATTCTATAGTTCTCGGCGCAGTCCGGCTACCGGGATATTCGTCCTGGTGCGTCGTGAGGCGAGAATTGAACGCTCGTCATTCGGGCTCGAGGCGGCGCTCGATAGCCCGTTCGACCGCTCGGATCGCGTCCGGATCGACGTGCTGGTGAACCGGCAGGAGGACGACCGTCTCCGAGAGCCGGTGGGCCGTCTCGTAGGCGTAGTCCTCGAGCACCGGCCGCGAGAGCCGCGGCCAGGTGTGCACGCCGCCGACGCCGTGGGACTCGAGCAGGCGACGAAGCCGTTCGGGTCGGTCGGTCCGGACGGGGAAGACCTGGGGGCAGGCCCCCGGTGGGAGCGTCTCGAAGAGGGGGTCGACGTCGGGGCGATTCGTGAGCAACGAGGTCCAGGCGCGGTAGTTCTCCCGTCGGCGCGAACGGATTTCGTCGGGGTTCGATCCCGCGATTACCAACGCCGACAGTCGCGACAGCCGCCGTTTCGACGCCTCGTATCGTCGATTCGGATCGGGAATCACCTCGCCGCCGCGATTGGTCCTCGAGAACCCAGTGACGGCGTCCTCGAGCGACGGACACCGAGCGAAGGCGTCGGACGCGAGCGATTTACAGACGAACTCGAGGTCCGACCGTCGAACGCGACCGTCGACGCCGGCGAGGGTGGATGGCTCGAACCGGGCCGAGACGTCCGGATCCGAGAGGTAGAGCACCGCCCCGTTCGGGATCGCCAGCAGTTTCCACAGGCTGGTCACGCCGACGTCGCCTCGCGTTCCGAGCAATCGACCACGCTCGAGGCTGAGCGGGCCATGGGCGTTGTCCTCGACGTGGGAGCAGTCGTACTCGTCGACCAGCGTCTCGATCACGTCGAATTCCGGCTGGGGAAATCCGAAGTAGTTCACGGAGACGACGGCGAGCGTCCGGTCGTCGATGCGGGACTCGAGGTCCCGGCGGTCCGGCGCGAGCGACTCGGTGATGGCGTAGTGCCGGGGTTCGAGGCCGAGTTCGCGAATCGGCTCGACGACGGCGTCGGGGAGGTACGCGGGGAGGGCGACGTTCGTTGCCCCGTCTCCGTCCATCGCCAGGAGCGTCGCGAGGCCGTCGCGGAGCGCAGCCTTGCTCGAGCCGTAGTACGCCATTTCATCGGCACGCCGCTCGAGGTAGGAGGCGACGGTCGGGCGTTTCGGGCGAGACGCTGAAGGAGTGTCGTCCGCGAGCGCACCCGTGGCTCGGAATCGAGTCGGTCCAACGATTGCCTGCTCGAGGAGAGGACGTCCACCGTCGCGGATCGACGCGAGCACCGATGGCGTTCCCCCGATCATCGATTCGCCCACGTCTGCCTACAGTCGGTCGATTTCCGTCCTGCCATCGTCGGCGAAACCACGGACAGCCACCGGCTTAGTGATGCGGACGATACGAATCGGTTCGACCGTTCAACGTCGACTTACAGCCCCCCGGAACCCCGCTGTATCGTCCGCCGACTGGGGGAAATCTCGACGTACACGGTCAATACAGTCGCATAACAATGGCGCCGACAGCCAACACTCGAGTATGGATGACGACGGACCACAACTGCTCGTCGTAGGGCTCGACGCCGCCTGTTTTCCGGTGCTCGAGCCACTGTTCGAGGCGGGAACGACGCCGACGCTTCGTCGCCTGTTCGAGGTCGGAGCCTCCGGCCCGCTCGAGTCACAGTTGCCACCGTGGACGGCGAGCGCCTGGCCCAGCCTCTACACGGGACAGAACCCGGGCAAACACGGCGTCTACGACTTCCTCCGGTTCGAGGGGTACGACTGGGACGTGGTCAACGCTTCGCACGTTCGCGCCCGCCCGATCTGGGAACTGCTGAGCGACCACGGCCTCTCGAGCGTCGTCGTCAACGTGCCCGTGACCCACCCGACGCGAGAGTTCGACGGCGCGCTGATTCCTGGAATGACCGCGCCGGAGGATCCGCCGTGCCATCCCGAAGGGATTCTCGAGGAGATTACAGCCGAGTGCGGCGAGTACTGGGTCTATCCCCGGAGCGGTCCCGAACCCGAGACGTCGATCGAGAGCTACGAGCGGACGATCGAAGGGCGAGGACGGGCCTTTCGATACCTCCTCGAACGATTCGACCCCGCGTTCGCCTTCCTCCAGTTCCAGCAGACCGACTCCGTGTTTCACGAACGTCCAGGCGAGAAACGAGCCGTCGAGGCGGTCTACCGGGCCGTCGACGACCAGCTCACCCGGATCATCCTCGAGTTCGAACCGGACAACGTCCTCGTCGTCAGCGACCACGGCATGGGTCGAGTCGAGGGCTGGGAGTTCCGTATCAACGAATTCCTCCGCGACCGCGGGGACGTGGTCACCAGGAGCGGCGGCGAGGGGATGCCCACCTGGTCGCGAGCCTGGCAGAACGACCTGCTCGAGGGAGAATCGGCGGGCGCTCACGACCGGAACACGCTCGAGCGAGCGATGAACCTGGCTGCCCGGGCCGGTATCACCACCCAGCGCGTCGCAAACCTGCTCGATCGCGTCGGGGTGAAGGAGGCCGTGGGAAAACGAGTGCCGAACGACGTGATCCGGTCGGCGAGCGAGCAGGTCGACTTCCCGAACTCGAGGGCGTACCTCCGCTCGAAGAGCGAACTCGGCGTCAGGATCAACCTCGAGGGACGAGAGCCCAACGGCCAGGTGTCGACCGGGGAGTACGACGCCTACCGGCAGGCCCTCATCGAGGACCTCCGTGCCGTCGAGACGCCCGACGGCGAACCGATGTTCGAGGCCGTCGAGCCGCGAGAGGCGGTCTTCGACGGGCCCGAACTCGAGCGCGCACCCGACATCGTGACGGTTCCGGCGGGCTTCGACAACGCGGTCGTCGAGGGACTCGAGGGCGAACACTTCGCCGAGCCCTGGGAGACCTGGAACCACAAGCGAACGGGCGTGATCGCCGCGGCCGGGACGGCCTTCGACGAGGACGCCTCGCTCTCGGACGCGACGATCTTCGACGTCGCGCCGACGATCTGCTCGTTCTTCGACGTAAACGTCGACGCGGCGATGGACGGCGAGGTCCTCCCGGTGGTCGAGGCGAACGAACGCGTCGCGTACCCGAGCTACGAACCGGACGCGATTACGGCCACCGACGACGCGACCGTCGAGGAGCGACTGACCGACCTGGGGTACCTCTGATCATGGGCATCGAAATCGAACGGCTGGACGTCCGCGAGGACGCCGACGAGTGGAACCGGTACGTCGAGCGCGCAGACCGGACGCACCCGTTCTACCGGGCCGAGTCGCTCGCGCTGCAGGCGGAGGACACGAGCACGGCGGTCCACCCGCTGGTCGGGTTCAAGGGACAGGAGGTCGTCGGCCTCTTTCCCGTGTTCGAGTTCAGGAAGGGGCCGATCACGAGCGCGTTCTCGCCGGCGCCGTACTCCTGGAGCTGCTATCTCGGACCGGTCACGTGCAATTTCGAGAAGCTGAAACGGCGCAAGGCCGACCGGCGGATGAAGACGTTTCTGGAGGAGAGCCTCGAGTGGATCGACGAGCATCTCTCGCCAATGTACGCCAAATTCGAGTCGGTTCGCATCGGCGACGTTCGCCCCTTCGTCTGGAACGGCTACGAGGTCGACCCGACCTACACCTACGTCGTCGACCTCGGGGACGACCCCGACCGCTTGCTCGACACCTTCAGCGGCGACGCCAGGTCCAACGTGCGAAACGCCGAGGATTTCGAGGGCGTGTACGTCGTCGAAGAGGGGTCGATCGACGACATCGACCGGATCATCGAGCAGGTCCGGTCGCGCTACGCGAGTCAGGGTCGGTCGTTTCACCTCTCCGCGTCGTTCGTTCGGTCGCTCTACGAGGACCTCCCCCGAGGGTCGGTCCGGCCGTACGTCTGTCGCGTGAACGGTGACGTCCAGGGAGGCATCCTGGTGCTCGAGTCGGACTCGACGCGGTTTCGCTGGCAGGGTGGGGTGAAACCGGACGCGGACGTCGACCTGCCGGTCAACGATCTGCTCGACTGGCACGTCATGCGCGACGGCCTCGAGGCCGGCCTCGAGCGCTACGACCTGGTCGGAGCGGGCGTGCCGAGCATCAACCGCTACAAAGCAAAGTTCAATCCGCGTCTCGAGACCCACTACACGGTCACGTCTGGGGCGTTCGGACTCGACGTGCTGATCGACAGGTATCGGAAGCGAAAGTGAGACGAGGGAGGGGAGGTGTGGGGAAGTGGTGGACGAGCGATGAAGCGGCCGACGAGCGAGAGACGATGGCAGGTCATGTCCGGGAGGTTTCCGGCAGGTCACGGCTCGAGGGACGAACCGACGGCTCACCAGGTGAGCGATCGAAGAATGGGTGGCCCGATAGTGGTGGTGCGATGGTGTGACAGGGGTACGGGGCGGGCCACCCCCGACCGAAGAACGGCCGAATCAGCCGTTACAACTCGCCGTCGACCGTGTAGATCGACCGGCGCGCGTCTCGCAGCGACGGGCGGCTGTCGACACAGTCGACGTTCTCGAGTTTCGTGAGCGCGTAGCGGACGGTCCGCGCGCACAACCGAGACTCCGTCGCAATCTCTTCCTGGGTCATCGCGCCCTCGTACTCGAGCACCTTGTAAACCAGTTTGGCACTCGGCGGGAGGTCGCTTACCAGTGTACTCTGCGTCGATTCGTCGCTAGTGTGTTCGGTATCTGTGACGCTCATTGGTCGAGGCGGGTCGGTACGTGATTCGACCACGGACCGCACTATCAACGGCGCCCATCGTTCACGGAACTATGCGGTCACTATACGTCGATACACTGTGATTGACTCGCCTCGAGACTGAAACCCGTAAAATGGGTCGTAGCGGCGATTTTCCGCCAGTACAACGATCTCATATAGGGTGTATAATCGTTTCTGCCGTAGCAAACGAGGGTCCGGTCGGGCGTGTTCGACGCGCTCGAGTCCGGAACGCCGACGCGGAGATGATGCACCCGTACGTAAGGTATTTGGACGCCGGCCGTGGTGATTCGTGCATGGCCAGAACCTCCTACCAGGAACAGCTTCTGGAGCTTCGATCGGACATCTGTTACATGGGTGAGGTCGTCATGGAACGCCTCCGGATGGGCCTCGATGCGCTCGAGCAAAAAGACGAGGACCTTGCCCAGGAGGTCATCACGGGTGATGGCGAGATCAACCGAATGTACCTCGACCTCGAGCAACAGTGTATCGACCTCCTGGCGCTCCAGCAGCCAGTCGCCAGCGATCTGCGGTTCATCGCCTCGTCGTTCAAGGTCATCACCGACCTCGAGCGGATCGGCGACCTGGCGGTCAACCTCGGAGAGTACACCATCGACGCGGAACAGGACCTCTTTCCCGACGTCGACGTGCAGGCGATGGGCGATTTGACTCTCGAGATGATCGACGACGCATTGCGAGCCTACGACGAGGAGGACGTCGACGCCTGCCGAGAACTCGCGGTTCGGGACGACGACCTCGACCACTTCGCCGAACGAGCGAGCGAGATCGTCGTTCGGGATCTCATCGAGCGGGAACTCGACGCCCCCGACGAGGTCGAAAGCCTCCTCCAGGACGTCTCTCGACTCCTGTTGACGATTCGAGACCTCGAACGGGTGGGCGACCACGCGGTCAACATCGCTGCCCGGACGCTGTACATGGTCGAGAACGACGACGAACTCATCTACTGAGTCGCCGGCTCTGTTGAGTTCCTTCGTAATTGATAGGAATCGCGTGCTGCATACAGAGGGTGGATGCAGCGAATCAGAACTGTTATGACATTCAATCACCAAATAATTCCAATGAGAATAAACAAAACTCATGTAACTCTTATTGGTCTTCATATAACGGTTCTCGGAGGGTTCCTCCGCATCGATGACTATCTCACTTGGCAATTGACCGGTGGGGGAAGAGCATCCCTTCCCCTTGTTTTGCTTTATGGTGGACTTCTCATAACACTCGGATCACTTCTCATATCCGAACCGACAGAAGATAGTCACTAAAACCTCCTTCTTGGATGATTCATCGGTGGATTATGCTGAGGATCTTCTTCACACGAAGTGAGTCAAGCCTCATACGACACTCGCCCTCTGAGTTCAGCACGGGTTGTTCGAACTACTGAGTTTCTGTCAGGAGCGGCGTGACCGACTCAGAGGATATATTCAGCACGATTGCTGTGTTTGTTTCACGTTGAGAAAGTTGGACCACCCGCTCACTACGCTTGCGAATCAACCACCGGTATTCATACAGCTACCTTTATATGAGTCAAACATGAGTACATACTTGTTCTTGGTTCCGTCCCTTATCGCAGTCATGATTCTATTGTCATTGAGTGCGTTCTTTTCCAGCAGTGAGTCAGCGATCTTTTCACTCCCGGATGAATGGGTGGAGACTACTCCCGAAGACAGTACACGAGATAGTCGTATGCTCCAACAACTCCGTGCGAACCCGCATCGACTCCTCGTCACACTGCTGGTCGGGAACAACCTCGTTAACATCGCCATCACCAGCATCATCACACTTCTTGTTGCACGGTTCGTTCCCCCTGGGTTCGCCGTCGTAATAGCAACACTCAGCGTCAGCGTTCTAATCCTCGTCTTCGGAGAAATCGTGCCGAAATCGTACGGGCTCGGCCATGCAGAGTCCTGGAGTCTCCGCGTCGCCCGCCCGATTTCGTACGTCGAACGCGCACTGGGTCCACTCGTTGCGTTGTTCGATACCGTCACTCGGTGGCTGACGACGCTTATTGGGGGCGACCCACATGTTGAGAAACCATATCTTGACGACTGAGCGGCTATACTCTCCACAGGTTGTATCAACCAATCTGTATCGCCGCTTCTCACTGAACGAGGAGTGACCGATTCGCGCCCTGTATTCAGCAGTCTTACCGAAACCTATCACCGCTCGAGGGGTTTAACGAAGCCGAGTCGCCCGCGCTGCAGTGCAATTATGGTCGCCGACCGGTCCTTTTTGCTGCGGTCACCGACCAATCCTGGTTGCTATCGCCTCGAGGTCGAGTCCGTTCGTCCGCCCCGTCGCCACCAGCGCGTGAAAAATCGACAGTATCGCGAACGAGGAAATGACGAGGCCTGCGGCGGCGAGCGCGGGGAGCGGGAGAACGCCGCCCGCCGCCAGACCGACCAGGGCGACGCCGAGACCGGAGAGGGCGAGGTACGGTCGCCACCACGCTCGAGCGCCCTCGGATTCGTCATTGCCCTCGACTCCATCCCTGGCCTCGGAGGGGGCGAGGTACTCGTCGAAGTGTTCGACGAGCGCCAGCGGGGTGACGGCCCCGCGGTCTTTGTGATAGCGCACGACCCCGTACTCGTCGAGTTTGGGCAGGTGCGTCTGGTAGAGCGAGATGTAGACGCGCTGGCGCTGGCGGGAGGTCAACTGCTCCGTCGTCGTCTCGTGTTCGCGCGCGGCGACCCACTCGGCGAGATCCCGGACGTCGACAGGTTCGTCGCGGCGGCGGAGGTACCGGAGCGTATCGCGACGACGACGCGTCTGTAAAATGTGATACCGGTCATCAGGAGGAAGCGACGACGGGGAGTCACCCAAACGACGCCCGTCGGTCGCTGACGCTTCCCCGACCGCTAACGCCGGATCCGGCGGGGTGGACTCCCCGGGGCTCATTTGTACGTTACCCGATACGTAAACCACATCATATAAATTGATGGATTCACCTATCACTTTTGATAGGACGGTGAACATCGGTTCGAACCGATCGACCGAACGACGGCTCACCGCCGAGTCAGCCACGAACATATATCCGTGATCCGGCCACATCTACGAGTATGCGCGTCACGTTTCTCGGCACCGGCAGCGCAATCCCGACCGGTGAACGGTTCCAGACCGGGTTGCTCGTCCAGAACGAGGGACGGACCGTCCTCGTCGACTGCGGTGCAGGCGTCCTCCAACGGCTGCAGCAGTCGGGCGTCGGCTTCGAGGCAATCTCGAGCGTCCTCCTGACCCACCACCACCTGGATCACGTCTCCGATCTGCTTCCGCTGATGAAAGCCCGGTGGCTCGCCGGCGAAGAACACCTCGAGGTCGTCGGCCCGCAGGGAACGAAGTCGCTCGTCGACGGGTTGCTCGATGTCCACGAGTACATGCAGGACAGACTCGAGTTGCGGGTCAGGGAGGTCGTGGCTGGCTCGTTCACGGTGGCTGACTTCGACGTCGAGGCCTACGAGACGCGTCACTCGCTGCCGTGTCTGGCCTACCGCTTCGGTGACTACGTCACCTTCAGCGGCGACACGGAGGCGTTCGCGGGGCTGGCGAACTTCGCCGACGGCTCGGCAATCTTGATCCACGACTGTTCGTTCCCCGACGACGTCGACGTCTCGAACCACCCGACGCCGAGCGAACTCGGGAAGGTCCTCGAGGGCCACGAAATCGGTCGCGTCTACCTGAGCCACCTCTACCCTCACACGGACGGCCGCCACACGGAGATGCGCGAGTCGATCGCTCGTCACTACGACGGCGACGTCCGATTCGCCGAGGACCTCCAGACGATTTCGGTCGAGTAGCTTCGGGCACACCGACTCGAGACGCACCGTCATCAAGTTATATACTCGCGGCCTGTCAACGGCTCATCGAATGCAGGGAGACGGGTCGCACGGTCAGCAGGTGGTCGCGTGAGGCGACGCTCCCGACTGGTCGAGGCGATCACGACCCACGCACGGTTCGTGCTGGTCGGTTGTCTCCTCGCAACGCTACTCTTCGGCGCGGGGATTCCTGCCCTCGAGACGGACACTACCCTCGAGCAGTTCCGGACCGACACCCCCGAAAGCGAGGCGCTCGCGTACGCCGACCGCCACTTCGAGGAACGGGGCGAGAACACGACGACCGCGCACGTCGTCGTCACCGACGAGAAGGCCCTCGAGCGCGAGTCGTTGCTCGAGGGGCTCCGATTCCAGCAGTCGCTCCGCGATGACGAGGCGATCGGGCCGACGCTAGTCGAGAACGACTCGACGCTCGGAATCGAGAACGTCGTCGCTACGGCAATTATCCGGCTGGAACAGGCGGACGCCCTCGAGGTACGCGCCACTGAACTCGAGACCCGGGTGAGCGACCTCGAAGAACGGATCGACGGCCTCGCGTCGGCGCTCGAGAGCGTCGGCTCGCTCCAGGCCGACTACGAGGCCCTGAACGACTCCTACGCGGCCGGCGAGGTGAGCGACGAGGAGTACGACCGGCGGGCGGCCGCCATCGAGGCCGACCTGAACGCGACGGTTTCGAACGCGACGGCCGACCTCGATCAGGAGCGAACCACGCAGTTCGAGCGGGCGGCCGCGACCGTCCGAGCGATCGAAAGTGAGATGGCCGACCTCGAGCGCCGGCGAGCCGCGGGTTCCGTCACGGACCGGGAGTACGAGGCTCGAATGGAGACCCTCGAGGACGACCGTGAACAGGCTATCGTCGACGGCTCGCGCTGGCTCTTCGGCGACGACCTCCAGTCCCTCCAGCAGGAAGCGCGGGAACTCGAGGCCGAACGCGACGGGGTCGAGCGCCTCGACCGACCGCCGCTCGAAGAGCAGATTTCGGCCCTCGAACGTGCCGACGACGACCGGTTCGACCGGGCGATCACCCTGGTGCTGGCCGAGGGCGGCCCGGGAAGTGCGGCAGCGCTTCGCCTCCTCCCGTCGTCGTACGAACCGGGATCGCTGGAATCCGACGAGCGACTGCTGCTCGTGACCCAGTCGCTCGACCGCGGGGCAGGGCCGCCCGGCGAGGTTGGTCCCGACATCGTCGAGAGCCAACTCGCCCTCGAGGAGCGCGTGCTCGAGCGCGGCGAGGAGAACCTGGTCTTCGGGATGGGACTGGTGGCCGACGAGGTAGACCGCGCGGTGGCCGATAGCCTCGTGATCGTCGGCCCACTCGCGCTACTCTTCGTGATCGTGGCACTCGCCATCGCCTACCGCGACGTTCTCGACATCGCGCTGGGCGTCACGGGTACGGTGATGGTACTCGTCTGGACGCTCGGGATGGCCGGGTGGGCCGACGTCGCGTTCACGCAGGTGTTCGTGGCCGTTCCCGTCCTGCTGATCGGGCTCTCGATCGACTACGCGATCCACGTGGTGATGCGCCACCGCGAGGAACGCGAGGGCGGGGGCAAAGGCGAGAGCAAGGACGATGGCAAAGGCGAGGACGAGGACGTCCGAACGACCGACGACGTTCGAACCTCGATGGCCGGCGCACTCGCAGGGCTCGCAACGGCGTTCGTACTGGTCACCGCGACGACGGCCATCGGCTTCCTCGCCAACGTCGTCAGCCCAATCGACCCCATCAGGGAGTTCGGGGTCGTGAGCGCCTTCGGCATCGTCTCCGCACTCGTCGTCTTCGGGACCGCAGTCCCGGCCGCGAAGGTCGAACTCGACGCCGCCCTCGAGGCGCGGGGCGTCGACCGTCGTCGACGAGCGATCGGTGGGAGCGACCGGGTCGCCCGAACGCTCTCCGTGGGCGCGATGGCTGCCCGGAAAGCGCTGCTCGTCGTCCTCGTCTGCGCCCTGCTGGTGACCGCCGGCGGCGCCTACGGGGCGACACACGTCGACACCACGTTCGACGAAACTTCGTTCCTGGCGGACGATCCCCCGTCGTGGACGGCACACCTCGGCCCGCTCGCCCCCGGCGAGTACCGGATGCAGTCGACCCTCGACGTGCTCGAGGAGCGCTACCAGCGCGAGGGCGGACAGGTGCAGATCCTGTTACGTGGCGACGTCACGGCAGGCAATACCCTCCAGCGAGTCGAGGATGCGTCGGCGCGCGCAGAGGCGAGCGAGGTGGTGTACGTGCTCCCCGACGGCGAATCCGACGTTCGGTCGCCTCTGTCGGTGATGCGGGCGACGGCCGACGAGAGCGAGTCCTTCAATGCGACGTTCTCGCTGGCCGATCGGACCGGAAACGGCGTGCCCGACCAGAACCACCTGGGCCTCTACGACGGCCTCTTCGAGTACAACCCCGACTCGGCGAGTAATCTCGTCTACCGCAGCGAGACGGGCGAGTACGAGGCGATTCGACTGGTCGTCGGGGTGCAGACCAGCGCCGAGAGCGACGAGACGGCTGCGGAGATGCGGTCGGTCGCCGCAGTGCTCGAGGGCGACGGCGACGCCGTCGACGCCGTCGCAACCGGCGGGCCGCTCACCACCTACGCACTCGAGCGCACCCTCTTCGAGAGCGTCGTCGGCGCGCTCGCGGTCGCACTCGGGGCGATCGTCGCGCTGCTCGCCGTCGGCTACCGGGTCACGGGCCGCGGGGCGACGCTGGGCGCGGTGGCCGCGGTTCCCGTTGTCGTCGCCCTCGGCGCCACGCTTGGGACGATGGCCATCCTCGGCCTCCCGTTCAACGTCCTGACCGGGATGGTGGCGAGCCTGACGATCGGCCTCGGGATCGACTACAGCGTCCACGTCACGACCCGGTACACGCACGAGCTCGGGGCGCTCGAGGCCGGCGAAACCGCGTGGGACGCCCTCGAACGGACGCTGTCGACGACCGGCGGCGCGCTGGCCGGGAGCGTCGTGACGACCGGCTGTGGCTTCGGCGTCCTCGTCGTCGCCCTCGTCCCGTTGCTCCGGCAGTTCGGCCTGGTGACGGCGCTGACGATCGGGTACGCCTTCCTCGCGAGCGTTCTCGTCCTGCCGACGCTACTCGCCTGCTGGACGCGGTATCTGGCCCCGGAACCGTATCGCGTTCCGTCGCTCGCGGTCGCCCCCTCGAGGAAGTCGCTGTGGTCGCGGCCGACTCGAGACGACGATCGCGAGTGAGCTGCGTCGCCACGCGAGTCACCTGACCTCCAATGGCCTGTCAGCCACTGATTCTGTTAGTATAATCGTAACAACGAGTATTTATGCGCTGATTTAGTAGGATCGTAACAACAGAATGGTGCCCTCAGCAGTTCGAGACGAGAACGGAGGCTCGAGATGAGCCTCGCCGATCGCATCGCCGGAACGATCACGAGCCACAGCAAGGCGGCGCTCGCGGTCATGCTCGTGCTCACGCTCGTGGTGGGCGCCGGCGCACCGATGGTCGACGACGACTCCTCGCTCGGGCAGTTCGAGAGCGAATCGCCGGAAGTCGCGGCTTCCGAGTACATCGCCGAGAACTTCACTGTCGAAGGCGCGGAGAATACGACGACCGTCCAGGTGATCGTCCGCGGCAACGGCGAGAACGTCCTCTCCCAGGAGTCGCTAATCGACTCGCTTCGCTTCCAGCAGGCGCTTCGCGAGAACGAGTCGATCAACGCGACCCTCGTCGGCGAAAACGCCATCACCGGCGTCGAGAACATCGCCGCGATCACCCACATTCGAGGCCAGGAAACCGCCGAACTCGCCGAACGCGGCGCCGAACTCGAGAATCGGACCGAACGGCTCAACGAGACGAGCGAACGACTCAACGAGTCGCTGGTGACCGTCGTCGGCCTCGAGCGAGAGTACGCCGCGCTCAACGCCTCCTACGAAAACGGCGAGATCGACGAGGGAACGTACGAGGAGGAATCGGCCGCAATCGAAACCCAACTCGAGGAAACCACCGACGAAGCGACTGCGGATCTCGAGTCCGAGCAGGCGGCGACCTTCGAGACAACGGTCAACGACCTCCGTGCTGTCGTCAACCAAGAGGCCCAGCTCGAGCGCCAGTACGAGGCTGGCGAGGTGAGCGACGACGAGTACGAGACCCAGTCCGCCGAACTCGCCGAGCAACGCGAGGGACTGTTCGAGCAGGGCACCGCCGGCGTGCTCGCCGACGAGTGGGCGCAACTCGAGGAAGATAGCGAGACGCTTCAGGCGGACCAGGAGGCCCTCCAGACTGCCGACCAGCCGTCGCTCGAGGAACAGATCGAGGCCCTCGAGGGGCTCGACGACGACGAGTACGAGGAGCTCATCGCAGACGTCCTATCCGACGACGGCGAGGACACCACCGCACTCGCGTTCATGCCCGCGGATTACGAGCCGGGCGAGACGTCTGCCGAGGCGCGAATGCTGTTCGTCACCCAGACCTCCGAGGGTGGCGGCATGGCCGAGATGGGCGGTGGCGGCGGACCCGCACTCGACGCCCAGCTCGACATGCAGACGCTCGCGAGCGAGCACGACGGGGTCGAGGAGTACCTCATCTTCGGTGCGGGCGTCATCACGGACGAGATCGATCGGTCGATGGGCGACAGCCTGGCCATCGTCGGCCCGCTGGCGCTGCTGTTCGTCGTCGCGGCGCTCGCCATCGCCTACCGCGACCTGATCGACATCGCGCTGGGCGTCCTCGGCATCCTGCTGGTGCTGGTCTGGACGTTCGGCTTCATGGGCTGGGCCGACATCGCGTTCAACCAGATGTTCGTCGCCGTACCCGTCTTATTGATCGGCCTCTCGATCGACTACGCGATTCACGTCTTCATGCGTCACCGGGAGCAACGCGAGGACGAGCGGACGACCGACGACGTTCGCGGGTCGATGAAAGTAGCGCTCGCCGGCGTCGGCATCGCCCTCGTCTGGGTGACCGCGACGACGGTCATCGGGTTCCTCTCGAACCTCATCAGTCCTATCGCCCCCATCCGCGACTTCGGCATCGTCAGTTCGTTCGGCATCGTCGCGGCGCTGGCAATCTTCGGCGTGCTCGTCCCCGCCGCGAAGGTCGAACTCGACGACCTGCTCGAGTCCCGCGGGTTCGACCGGCGAAAACGAGCGTTCGGAACGGGGAGCGGCCGGTTCAGCGACGCTCTCACCCTCGGATCCACGGCCGCACGCAAGGTGCCCCTCGTGGTCCTCGTCGTGGCACTCCTGTTGACCGCAGGTGGGGTCTACGGCGCGAGCCAGGTCGACACCTCCTTCAGCGAGGAGGACTTCCTCGCGGAGAGTCCGCCAGCCTGGACCGACAACTTGGGGCCGCTGAGTCCGGGCGAATACAACGCCAAGTCCAACCTGAACTACGTCAACGACCACTTCCAGCGCCAGGACGTCCGCGCCCAGGTTCTGGTGACAGGCGACGTCACCGATCCGGAGACGCTCGAGCGCCTGGACGCGGCCGAATCGGCCGCCGCCGCGAACGAGGACGTCGTCTACGTCCTGCCGAACGGTGAGGCCGACGTCTCCGGGCCGCTGTCGACCATGCGCGACGTGGCCGCCGAGAACGAGTCGTTCAACGAGACCTTCACCGCCGCCGGCGGCGGGCCCGACTCGGTGCCGACCGAGAACCTCGAGGGCGTCTACGACCACCTGCTCGAGGTCGAACCGTCGGCCGCCCAGTACGTCTACCGGACCGACGACGGCGAGTACGAGGCGGTCCAGCTATCGATCGCGGTCCAGGGTAATGCCGACCTCGCGGACGTCACCGCGGAGATGCGCGCCATCGCGGACGGCATCGACGACGGCGGCACCGACCCGCGCTGGGAGGCGACCGCTACCGGCGACCCGATCGTCAACCACGTCGTCGAGAACGACCTGATGCAGACCGTCCTTGAAAGCCTGCTGATCACGCTCGTCGCGGTCGTGGTCTTCCTCTCGCTGGCCTACTGGTTGACGGGGAAGGGCGCGACGCTGGGGGTCGTGACACTGTTGCCGGTCGCGCTCGCGGTGAGCTGGATCCTCGGCTCGATGTATCTGCTGGGGATGTCGTTCAACGTCCTCACGGGGATGATCACCAGCCTCACGATTGGACTGGGCATCGCCTACAGCATCCACGTCAGCTCCCGGTACATGCTCGAGCTCGAGCGCCAGGGGAACGTCTGGACGGCCATGGAGACGACCGTCACCGGCACCGGCGGCGCGCTCCTGGGCAGCGCCGCGACGACCGTCGGCGGGTTCGGCGTCCTCGCGTTCGCCATCCTGCCAGTCCTTCGCCAGTTCGGGATCATCACCGGGCTGACGATCATCTACGCGTTCCTCGCGAGCGTGATCGTCCTCCCGACGCTCCTGGTGCTCTGGACGCGCTACCTCGGCCCCGACCTGTCGAGTGCCGACTGGTCGACCGACCGGCCGACGCCGGCCAGCGACGGCGGCCGCGAGGCCGGCGACAGCGGTCACGAGACCAGCGACGCGACCGCCGGAGGTGACGACGAGTGAGCGCGCCGACCGAGAACGACGCCATCGAGTCCTTCGAACGACTCGGACTGACGAGCTACGAAGCCCGGGTGTTCATCGCGCTCCAGCAACTCGGCTCGGGCACCGCTCGAGACGTCGCGAGCGTCGCCGACGTCCCCCGCTCGCAGGTCTACAGCGTGGCCGAGAGCCTCGCCGACCGCGGACTCCTCGAGATGCAACAGTCCAGTCCCATCCGATACCGACCGGTGAACCTCGAGGAAGCGCGTTCGATCCTCCGCTCGCGCTTCGAGTCAGAACAGGAGCGCGCCTTCGACTACGTCGAGCGCGTCCGGGAGGAACCCGGGGGCGAGGAAGAACAGGAAGACATCTGGACGGTTCGCGGCCGAGCGCGCATCGACGACCGCGTGGTCGACCTCTGCTCGCGCGCCGAAGAGCGCATCATATTCGGCGCGCGACTCCCGCCGCTCGTCACCGACGAAATCGAACAACTGCTCGAGAGCAGCGCCGAGGAGGGCCTCGAAGTGACGGCCGTGAGCGCCGAACCCGAAGTCCGGTCGCGGTTCGAACGGCTCGAGGGCATCGCGGTGTTCGAGTCCCCGGAACATCGCCAGGCCGACGATCGGTCGGGACGGATCCTGATCGTCGACGACCAGACGATTCTACTCAGTGTCGTCGACGACGACGGGAGCGAAACCGCCATCTGGAGCGCTGACTCGCTGTTCGCCTCGGTGTTGATCCAGTTGATCGAGGCGAACAGCGAAGCGCGCGGACGGGCAGAGTAGCTGGCTGTCGCGGGGCTAGGACAGCTTACTCGAGTCGATACCGCAACAGCGCCGCGATACCGCCGAGATTCGAGAGTTGTTCGCCCGGCGGGAACTCGCTCGAGAAGACTGTCACGTCGCCGCCTTTCTGTTCGGCCGTCCGGACGACGTCGTCGACGTTTATCGCCCAGTCGCCCTCGGGACCGCGTTCCTTGCGGAGCTTCTCGTCCAGGACGAGCAGTCGTTCGATGGCGCCGTATTCGGCGGCCTGGGCGACCGCCTCGGGGCCGTAGGCCGCTTTCGCTCCCTCGGCGATCCGTTTCGTGAGTTCGTCGATGTAGGCGGCCTCCGACTCGATCCGGGTCTCCTCCTGGACGTCCGCGACGGCACCGCGTTTGAGCACCTCGTGGACCCCGCGGTCGCCGACGCCCGCAGTGTCGACCATCGTTATTTGTTCGGCAACCTCGGGGTGATTGCGCTCGAGGTGCTTCAGCGCGTCCTGTTTCGTGAACCCGGGCCCCGCGAGGATGATCGCGTCGACCTCGAGACGCGAGAGGATGGTACCGAGCTCGGCGAACAGTTCCGAGCGGTCACGGGCGTACTCACCTTTCCCCGTCGGGCCTGTGATCGAGGCTCGTTCCTCGGTCCCGTACTGGGCGACCGTGTGGACGTGGGCCTCGCCCTCCTCGACGGTCGCGATGGCGACGTCCGGGTTTTCGGTGGCCTCGGCGGCCTCCTCGAGTCGCTCGTTCTGGTCGGGCTTGAACCGCTTGTCGATCGAGAGTTCGTCGCGGGCCTCGACGTTCAGCGTGTGGTGAAAGCCCAGCTGGTCCTCTCGGGAGCAGGCGACGATCTCGCCGCCGACCCGGAGTCGGTTGGCGAACTTGTGGAACTCGACGTCGTCGACGGCGATGGCGACCCACATGTGTTCGCGCTCGCCGCCCGTATCGCGCATCTGCTCGTCGTCGCGCTGGATTCGCCGGGTGGTGTCGCCGGCGACGCGGTCGCCCGGTTCGAGGACGTACTGGAGGTGCCAGAGGTCGTCGACGCTCTCGGGGACGACCGTCACCCGCTCGCGCCCGCCCTCGAGGGGCTCGCGACTCTTGATCTGCATACTCCGTGATGAACGCCGGTGGGGTAAGTTACCTGCGGTCGGCCGCGGTTAGGTGTCGAACCGGCTCGAGCGCGTCTCACGCCGTGAACAAATTTCACGAGATGAGGATATCAGGGTCGACGTGGTGAGGGACGTACGCACATGTCAAACGACACTCCCGCACCTGACGTGACGGACGTCGCGGAGACGACGATCGCCGACGAACGAACCCAGGAGACGAGCCTCGGACCGGACGAGAACGTCCTCGGGGCACTCTCGTACTTCACCCTCGTCGGCGGGCTACTCGTCTACCTGCTCGAGGACGAAAACGAGTTCGCCAGGTTCCACGCCGCCCAGTGCATCGCTCTCTGCGTCGGCGCGATTGCCCTGTACGCAGGTCTGACGATCGTCGGGGTGACGGTTTCGGTCGTCCTCGGCGACGTCTTCCTGATCGGGTGGCTCGTCGGGGCCGGGCTCTCGATCGTCTCGCTGTTCGTCTGGTTCGCGCTCTTCCTGGTCTGGCTCTACCTGGTCGTGACGGCGTTCCAGGGCAAGCGCACTCGAATCCCGGTCGTCGGGAACCTCGCGGAATCGACCCTGCTCTGATCGGCTCGAGAATCGACCCTGCTCTGGGCAACTCGAGTACACCTTTTCCATAGCCGTGAACCAACCCCGTCGTACTGCGTGGGACGACGACCCGTTCCAGGGCGGCGAAAAACAGCGCCGGTGGGCCGTGAAAACGTCGATCGATGACTGCCGTCGCGCTTAGAACGCGTCACCCTGGAACGACGCGTCGGCGTGGAGGCTGTCCTTCAGCGCGTCGTGGACTTTGCAGAGTTCGAACGCGCGGTCGATGATCTTCTGGCCCGTCTCGTCGTCGACGTCCGCTTCGACGCGGATGTCGAACGCCGTCGACTCGAGTTTGTCGTCGTCGTTCAGGTCACCGGAGACGTCGATCTCGATTTTCCCCAGCTCCTCGACGCCGCGCTGCTGACCGCCGACGCGCAGGGCGGGGACGTAACAGGAGCCGTAGGCCGCGAGCAGGCTCTCGAGCGTGTCCGGGGCCTCCTCGCCGGTGGCGTCGATGTCGACGCTGAAGTCGCGAACCTCGTTCGTCGCACTAAATCCCTCCTCCGAGATGGTGGTGACTTCTTTCGTCATTGCACGTCGACAATCGTGCCCCCGCGGCGTAAACGTTGTTCTCTCGGACGGGGTCGCCGGAGTCTGTCACTCCTGCTCGAGGGCCGGTTCCGCATCGAACTCGTTGGAGCGGTCGGAACTGTGTCTGTCGACGGAGCGACTCCGGTCGACGCGCCCGATTGCCTCGTCAGTTTCTACGAGCCGATCGAGCCGTCGTTCGAACTCCGCGTCGTCGATCTCGCCGCGGGCGTAGCGATCCTTGAGCGTCTCGAGCGGCTCGTGCGCTCGTTGGCGCGCTCGCTCGTCGCCCCCGCGGGCGGGTTCGTCGGACTCGAAAGCGATCGCTGCCAGTTCCTCGCCCCAGAACAGAAACACCGGCGTGAGGAGAAACCAGCCGACGATCGTAATGGCTCCGGCCAGCCCCCCGAGACCCGCGACGCCCGCCAGTCCGGCGAGGGCGAAGGTCACGATAGCGACGAGCAACCAGAGGTCGTCGGCCACGAACGCAGCGAGATCGTCGGTCATCGGTTCGGTAGCTTGTCCTTACAGGTCGAACGTCTCGTCGCCCTCGAGAGCGACGACCTCTGCGCTGCTCCCCGCCGCTTTCACCTCGCGGGCGAAGTCGTCGGGATCCTGCTCGATCGGCGGGAACGTGTCGTAGTGCTGTGGCAGGGCGTAGTCGACGTCGAGCCAGTCGGCCGCGATGGCGGCCTGCCAAGGCCCCATCGTGAAGTGGTCGCCGATGGGCAGCGCCGCGGCGTCGGGCTCGAGGTACGGGCCGATGACCTCCCGCATCTCGGTCATGAGGCCGGTGTCGCCGGCGTGGTAGAACGTCGTCGACTCCTCGTCTTCGACCTGAGTCGGTTTCGTGTCCGAGACGACGAAACCGCCCGGCATTCCCGCGGAGTCCTCGTAGTCAGTCATGATGCCGTTGGTGTGGTCGGCGCGGTGCATCGTGACGAAGGCGTCGCCACACTCGACGGTCCCGCCGATGTTCATCCCCATGCCGCCGACGGCGTCCTCGAAGCCGAACTCGTCCTGGCAATAGGAGACGAGTTCCGGGGTCGCCACGAGCGTAGCATCCGAAAAGGCGCCAGCGTCAGCGATGTGGTCGGCGTGGCCGTGGGTGAGCAACACGTAGTCCGGCGACTCGAGGTCGTCGGCCTCGAGGTCCGTCTTCGGGTTGTCGAAGAACGGGTCGATCAGCAGGTCGGTACTGCCGACGGTGACGTGCCACGTCGAGTGGCCGTGCCAGGTGAGCTCCATTGCGGGTCAACCTACTCGCGTTATCGGCATAAAGGTGGGCGCGACCGTGTGCCGGCCGGATCCTCACGCCGGCCGCAGGCGCGTACGATCACAAATATTTATGTGGCGATGTGCTCGATAGTCGGTGACCGCACTGCTGACACACCACGCGGTCAAACCGATCAGGGAGACGGGGACTACCGGTTCGCGCGAACCGGGAGCGAAACACGGCGTTGCCGTGTCTTTTATTGGCCTACTGTCGACGGACGGTCGAGTCCCGGACGTGGGCCGAACGAGTACCACACACCGTCAATCATCAATCTTTACAGCGGTCGCCACGAGGGTACAGCGTATGCTCACCCTCTCGCTCGAAGACTTCACGATCGAACTCAAGGACGGCTCGGTGAAGAACGTCGGCCCGACGAACAAGTCCGCGACCGCGAAACTGTTCGACGTCTCCAGTGCGGAGGCCCGCGAGTTCGGCGACAAGCGCGTCAAACTCGTCTTCGAGGACGACGACGGAAACAAACTCCAGGCCGCGCTCTTTCCGGAGGAGGCTCGCGCGATCGCAGACGACCTCGAGGCGCTCGAGGCGGAATCACCGGTCTTCGAAGAGTGATCGCGCCCACGGCTATCGATTTCGGCGAACGATTCGCGCCGTCACGACGCGAGTGGATTTCGACAACCGTTTTAGGACGAACCTGCTTGTGTGAAGTAGATGGGTACCTGTATCATCTGTGGCAAACCCGTCGACGACCACGTGTGTGAGTTCCACGAGGAGGACGTCGCCTTCGAATTCGAAGGCACCTCCGCGTCGGAGCTCGTCACTTCCCGGTACTACCGGGGTTCGGTCGACGGCTACGCTGACTTCGGTCTCTTCGTCGACATCGGAGACCACGTCACGGGTTTGCTCCATCGAAGCGAGCTGGATCGTCGCCTCGAGAGTCTCGATCTCGAGCCGGGCGATCCGGTCTACGTACAAGTATTGGACGTCAGAGACAACGGCAACATCGACCTCGGCTGGTCGATCCGCCAGGACGACCGCGAGTTCCGCGGGAAGGTCATCCAGACCCCCGACGGCAACGTCCTGCCGGACGAGCGAGCCGACGACGGTGCCGAGTCCACTGACGAAACGAACGAGACGCAGTCGACCGATACCGCCGAGGTGTCGGCCGACGCTAACACCGACACCGAGACGACGTCGACCGCCGACGAGCAGTCAACGCCAGCGTCAGCCGCTGCATCGACCTCGACCTCGGCCTCGACCTCGAGCGACGACGCTGGTCACGGTTCGAACACGGAACCGAGTTCGACTTCGAGTCCGGGCTCGAGTTCGAGCGCCCACGCAGCAACCACGACCGAGGAAGCGACCCCCTCGACCCCGCTCAATCGGACCACGATCGACACGATCGAGAATCAGGTCGGCTCTATCGTCCGACTCGAGGGCGAGATCACGGGCGTCCGCCAGACCAGCGGCCCGACGGTCTTCGAACTCAGCGACGAGACCGGCACCGTCGAGTGCGCCGCCTTCGAGGAGGCCGGCGTCCGCGCCTACCCCACCGTCGAGATCGGCGACGTCGTCACCCTCGAGGGCGAGGTCGAACGCCACTACGGCGACCTCCAGATCGAAACGGAGACCCTCGAGGTACTCGAGGGCGAAGACCGCGAAACCGTCACCGAACGCCTCGAGGACGCCATCGATCAGCAGGCGCGCCCAACCATCGTCGCCCCGCTCGTCGACGACCCGATCGTCGAGACGGTCGAGGACGAAATCGTCGACGCCGCGACGGCCATCCGCCGTGCGGTCGTCGAGGCCCGCCCCATCGTCGTCCGTCACAGCGCGACCGCCGACGGCTACGTCGCCGGCGCCGCCCTCGAGCGCGCCATCCTACCGCTGATCGAGGAGAAACACACCCGCGACGACGCCGTCTACCACTACGTCGAACGCCGCCCGCTCGACGGCCACGTCTACGACATGGACGCCGCCACGGGCGACGTGACCTCGATGCTCGAGGCCCGCGACCGCCACGGCGAGCAGTTGCCGCTGATCGTGCTCGTCGACGCCGGGTCGACGACCGACTCGCTGGACGGCTTCGAACTGCTCGACATCTACGGCGCCGATCGACTCGTGATCGACGACAGTCGCGCCGACGCGGCGGTCGCCGATGCCGTGGACGTCGTGGTTTCGCCGTCGCTCGCCGACGAAGACGCCAGTAGCGACCTCTCGGCGATCACCACGAGCACGCTCGCGGCGAACGTCGCCGCCCACGTCAACGACGACGTGCGCGCTGACCTGGAGCACCTGCCCGCCGTGAGTTTCTGGGGCGACGTTCCGGAAGCCTACGCCGACCTGGCGGAAAACGCCGGCTACGACGCCGAGGACTGCGCCGAGCGACGGGAGGCCGTCGCCCTCGAGGCGTACTACCAGTCCTACAAGGACAAGCGCGAACTCGTCGCCGACTTGCTGTTCGACGGCGCCGGCGACGGCAACCTCGCGGCGCACGTCGCCGCCCAGTTCCGGGCCAAACTCGAGACGGAACTCGAGACGGCCCGGGAGAACCTCGAGGTTCGCGACGTCGACGGCCGTTCGGTCGCCGTGATCGACACCGCGGCGTTCATCCACCGCTTTAACTTCCCGACGACGACGCTGTTGCTCGACGAACTCCACCGACGCGGCGAGGAGTCGGTCACCCTCGGCGTCGGCGAGGACGAACTCTACGTGCGCTCGGACGACGACGTCAACGTCCGCGAACTCGGTGCGGCCCTCGAAACCACCGTCCCCGATGCTGGCATCACCGTCGTCGGCGGGCGTGACGGCTACATCGAGTTCCTCTCTGGCGAACGCGAAGCCGTTCGAGAGGCGGCGCTCGAGGCGCTCGGCGAGACGCTCGCGTAAGTCAGTTTTTCTCGTCTCGTTTGGCTCGAGCGGTACTGAATACGAAAAGCGATACGTCTCCTGAATTCGTCTACGGCAACGGATACGGAATACGTCCACGTCTACACCGACACATACAAACGACCCCATTGAAACGCTTTGACGGAGATTCGTGTGAGCGGTCGCACTGAATCTTGAGAGTGCACCTCGCCCCCAGAACAACTATCATCTTGCCAAGTAAATTCGTCCCTGATGGCTGAAATCTTCATCCGTAAGCAGAAGATTCGCCCCGGCAAAACCGAACGCCTCCGCGAGTGGATCGCGAAGATGGACGAGGAAGTCGAAGCCGACAGTCAGGGCGTCCGGGATATCTGGTCAGCGGAGAGTCTCCACACGATATCGTTGTTTATCGAACACGCTTCGGACGGCGACTATTTCGTCTGGTATCTCGAGGCGGACTCGATGGACCAACTCATCGACGCTCGACGCGCCTCGACACATCCGTTGCACGACGTCGAGGATACGATGATGGAGGACGTCCTGGAAGACCCGAACGAGAGTGGTGATTTCGAACCCCTGCTACACGGCGTGAGTCCCGAACGTCCGAACGACTTTGCTGTTCACCAGTACATCGAGGAGTCCTAATACACTCGCGCCCTGGATCGTGCTGAGATTCGATAAACAGTCCACGTAGTGTGCGTAGAGAGGGCCGATCTGTCAGAAACGATACCCAGAACATCAACTTTTTAGTGTCACAGCGATATCCGGAAGCAATGGTTTCCCCTGGACCGCCGGAACGGACGATAGAGGATATCCAGGAGTTCTTCAGTCGGACCGGACAGCCATCGACGCCAGTGTTCACCGAGGAAGTCGCCGAGGCACTCGAGTGTCCCCGTCAAACCGTCCGTCACTGCCTGGAGGCCCTCGCTGAACGGGGTGAAATTCAGACCAAACAGGGAGGCGACTCGAGTAGGGTCTGGTGGAAGGCTTCGGACGATCTCGCTGACGATCCACACCAGGACGAAACGCAGTTCAGCGCTCTGGTGAGTGCGGTCAAAGATTACGCGATCTTCATGCTCGATCCCGAGGGGTCGGTCGTCACCTGGAACGAAGGGGCCGAGCAGATCAAGGGCTATTCCGAAGCGGAAATCGTTGGCGAACACTTCTCGACGTTCTATACCGAGGACGATATCGCCGACGAGGTGCCCGATCACAATCTCGAAACCGCAGCGACAGCGGGTCGTGTCGAAGACGAGGGGTGGCGGGTCCGCAAGGATGGCTCGAGGTTCTGGGCAAACGTCACGATCACGGCTATTCGCGACAGGGAGGGCACGCTTCGAGGATTTACCAAGGTCACGCGCGACATGACCGAACGGCACGAGTACGAACAGCAACTCGAGCAGCAGGCAAACCGGTTCGAACAGCAGCGAGACGAATTCAAACGGGAACTCGACGACGTCTTCGATCGAATTGACGACGCGTTTTACGCGCTCGACGACGAGTTCCGGTTCGAATACGTGAACGAGCGCGCCGAGACGTTTTTCGGCACGTCGGAAGGAGAAATTCTCGGGCGAAAACCCTGGGAGGTGCTCGACGTCGACGAATCCGACTCGCTCTTCGAGAAGTTCAAAACGACGATGGTCGCCCAGGAACCGACGAGCTTCGAGCGGTACTCTGACCCACTGGGGATCTGGGCGATGGTCCGGGTATATCCCTCCGAATCCGGTCTCTCCGTGTATTTCCGGGACATCACTGAGCGGAAAGAGCGCGAGAGAGAGCTCGAACTGACGCGCGAACTCCTGGAGAAGGCCGAACGCATCGCGGACGTCGGCGGCTGGGAGATCGACACCGACACTCGAGAGGTGTTCTGGACCGACCACCTCTTCGAGATTTTGGGGATACCCGACGACGACGAACCACCGCTGGACGAAGCCCTCGACGTCTACAACGAGGCGGACCGACCGATCATCGAACACGCCGTCGAGGAGGCACTCGACACCGGCGAGTCGTTCGACGTAGAGGTTCGGTTCAGAACGCCCGATGGCGAGATACGCTGGCTTCACGTCAAGGGCGATCCCGACGTCGACGACGGTGAAGTCGTTTTGCTTCGTGGCGCGGTTCAGGACATCACCGAACGAAAAGAACGAGAGTGGGAACTCCAGCGCATCCGAGACCGGATGGAGTTCGCTCTCAATGCCACCGATTCGGTCGTCTGGGACTGGGACGTCGAGAACGACGAAGCGTCGTTCTATCCCTCCGAAGAATCGCTCTATGGGACGACAGTCGAATCGTGGGAGGAATTCGTCGACGTAATTCATCCGGACGATCGACAACGAGCACAGCAGGGTATCGAGAAGGCCCTCGAAACAGGTGAGCCAAAGCACGAGGAAATTCGAATTATTCGAGACGGAAACGTACGGTGGATCGAAGCGCCTGGCTACCCAGTACAGGACGATAACGGGTCGACCAGAGTGGTCGGTGTAGCTCGTGACATTACCGAACGAAAGACGTACGAACGGAAACTCCAGGAGTCGAACGAGCGCCTCGAGCAGTTCGCGTACGCGGTTTCTCACGACCTCCAGGAGCCGTTACGGATGGTCTCGAGTTATATCCAGTTGATCGAGAACCGCTACGCCGACGAACTCGACGAGGACGGCGAGGAATTCATCGAGTTCGCGGTCGACGGTGCTGACCGAATGCGGTCGATGATCCAGGACTTGCTTGAGTACTCCCGTATCCAGACGGAGGGTGATGCGTTCGAATCGGTGGAACTTGACGCGATCGTCGAGGACGTGTTGGCTGATCTCCAGTTCCAGATCGAAGAACACGACGCCAACGTCACGATTGACGATCTCCCAGAGATCGAGGGTGACGCGAGTCAGCTTCGCCAGTTATTCCAGAACTTGCTCGATAACGCTATCGAATACAGCGGTGACGAACCGCCACGCGTTCACGTCTCAGCCACACGAGACGGTGACGAGTGGGTCGTGTCGGTCTGTGACGAAGGAATTGGAATCGACCCAGAGGACCAGGATCGAATTTTCGAGGTCTTCCAGCGACTCCACACGCAGGAAGAATACGCCGGTACGGGGATCGGACTCGCACTATGTAAGCGAATCGTCGAACGCCACGGCGGCGACATCTGGGTCGATTCGGAGCCAGGTGGGGGAGCGACGTTTTCGTTGTCCATTCCGGTACCGGACACTACCGAGTAGGGACCAAAGATAGCGGTGTGCGCCTGGCGAGGGGATGCACAACGAAATGGTGCCATTTCACCGAACCGCACGGACACGAATTTCCCATCGAGAGAAACGTCTTTTTACTGAGAGGACGCAGGCGTGTACATGGACGAGGATCTATGGGAGCGATTTCGAGCGAACGCGACCGGCATCGCGTCGACGCTCGTCACCGGTCTCTGGCTCGGGTTGCTCGTCGGAGATATCGGCGGTGACCTGTGGCTCGCCGTGCTCATCGTCGGGTACGTCGGGGTCGTTCCCGTGGTGTCGATGCTCTTCGACGACGACGTGGATGAGGCGGACGAAACGGATGAATCGGACGAAGCGCGCGAATCGAACTGGGCGACCGACTCCGACGACACGGACGAAACTGGCACAACCGGCACACGCGAGCCCGACCAACGACAGCCCGCATCTCGAACTCCGTCGTCAGAAGACCGGGCCGACGCGCTCGCGACGCTTCGCACCCGGTACGCCGCCGGCGAGTTGACCGACGCGCAGTTCGAACACAAACTCGAGCGATTGCTCGAGGTCGAGACGCTCGAGGACGCCGAGGTCTGGGGGCGCGAACGTGACGAATCGACAGAGGAGAGGTCGGAACCGGGCGAACGGGAGCGATCGCTCGAGCGAGAAAACGAGTACGAGTACGAGCACGAACGCGAACGCGAACGCAAGTGATCGACTCGATCCGACGAGAATCGACTGCGGGAAGCGAAGTCAGTCCTTGGACTCGCCAGACTCTCCTGGCCGGTTCGCGCCAGTTTCGTATCGCCTCGAGTCGCCAGGATCGAGTGCTCGTTCGTCCCAGGTCCGTTCGGGCGGTCGCTCGAGCGCGTCGGGATCGGGCCAGGTGACGCCCTCGACGAAGGGAACCCCGATGCGCTCGGCTGCGCGGGCGATCATGTGCGAACCCGTCGGAATCGTCAGGAACAGAAAGAGGATGCCGACGAGCGCGGTCAGTCCTTCGGCGCCCGGACCGAAGTGGACGAACCCGGCGAGGAACATGGAGGCGGTTCCAAGGGTCGTCGGCTTGCTCGTCGCGTGCATCCGGTTGTAGACGTTGGGCAATCGCAGGAGGCCGATGGTGCCGACGGTCAGGAAGAACGTCCCGACGACGACCAGCGCGATTACGATCGTCGTTCGGATCACTCGATCACCTCCCCCTCGGTGAGGAACTTCGCGACCGCCACGGTCGCGATGAAGCCGATGATCGCCAGGACGAGGCTCACGGTGATGAACAACCCGCGATCGGTCAGCAGGGCCACGAGGACGGCGATTGCCACCACGTTTGTCGCGATGGCGTCGAGTCCGATGACGCGATCCGGTTCCGTCGGCCCGCGGATAACGCGATAGCTCGCGAGCACGCACAGGATACCCGCGAGTACCAGCGCCGCGCGGACGGTCGTCTCGAGTGCGGCCGGCGGAGCGCTCGGCTGCGTGGCCGAGAGCACCTCGAGGAGGGCGGGGTCAGTCACGACTATCGCCTCCATTTCCGTTCTCCCGCTCGGTTCTGTCGGCGGCCTCGAGTTCCTCGGCCAGCTCGTCCGCTGGCAACTGGTTCACCGCCGAGGTCTCGTCGGCGCGTTCGTCGGGCGGGGTCGGCGTGCTCGCCCGAGTGCCGCCGGAGACGACGATGTTCCGCGTCGGATCCTCGGGGCTCGCTCGCTCGTCGAAGATCACTAGTGCGTACTCCTCCCACGTCCTGATCGTTCTGGCGATCGCCTCCGGGTCGCGGCCGTCGACCGCGTGGATGTAGAGCGCGTTCGTCTCGCCGTCGTAGTCGAGCGTGACGGTCCCCGGCGTGATCGAGACGCTGTTGGCGATGGTCGTGATCGCGAGGTCGGTCTCGACGCGCATGGGGAACAGGAACACCTCCGGTTCGATCGGCATCGAGGGCGAGAGGACGCGTTTCGTGACGTCGACGTTCGCCCGTAGGATCTCCCAGGTGAAGATCCCGAGGTACGAAAGGGCGGACGGAATCGCGCGAACGCTCCGCGGGACGTCGACCCACTCGTCGTAGAGCCGACGGAAGACGAACGCGACGGGAAAGCCGACGGCGAGCCCCAGGAGCAGCTGTCCGAGGACGGCAGACGGCGTCAGGGTGACGCCGCGGACGAACACCCACAGGAGTGCGAAGACGACACCGGCGAGGGGCCAGGTTCTGGTCCGCATCAGTGGTCACCCCCGGATCCCGTCGAGACCTCGTCGGCCGGATCGACGGCCTCGACGTAGGCGTCGGCGTCCAGCGCGGCCTCGGCTCCGGCCTCGGCGAAGGCGTAGACGGGCTCGAAGCCGACGCCAACGCCGACGATCGCGAGCGCGAGCGCGAGGAGGACGGCCGCCTGCACGTGATCGGTCACCGCCGTCTCGACCGCCGTAGACGGCGGTCCCCAGAAGCTCCGCGTCCACAGGCGCGTCGCGTACACGAGCGACAGCACCGACCCGGCGACGACCACGATCACGAGCGCGCTCGAGGCCGTGCGCGCGGCGACGTCGAAGACGAGGAACTTCCCGAAGAAGCCCGACAGCGGCGGGATGCCGACGAGCGCGAGCGAGCCGACGAAGAACGGTACCGCGAGCGACGGACTGCGCCCGGCCAGGCCGCCCAGTTCGGCGAGGCGGCTCGTTCCCGTCGCGGTCCGGACCGCCCCGACCGCGAGGAAGAGTAGCCCCTTCGCGAGGGTGTGGTTGAGCGCGTACACGAGCGCGGCGACGATACCCAGAGTCCGGAGCTCCGGGACCGCCGCCGCGATGGCGACCGGGAGCGCGATGAACCCGACCTGGCCGATGCTCGAGTACGCCAGCACCGACTCGATGGAGCGGCCGCCGACGGCGCCGAGTCCGCCGACGAAGATGCTCGCGACAGCCATGGCGAACAGCGCCGCGCCGACGAAGACGAGTGGCGAGTCGCCGGCTAGCTCGAGGCCCGTGAACGGCACCGCGAGGGAGACGTCGACCGGCGCGTCGCCGACGACGGTGAACGAGAGCCGGATGATCGCGTAGATACCGACCTTCTTCGTCGCCCCGGCCAGCAGGGCGGCGATCTGTGGCGGCGCGGCCTGGTACGCCGACGGAATCCAGAACTGGAAGGGAACGAGCCCCGCCTTGATGGCGAAGACTGCGAGCAGGAGGCCGAAGAGGCCGACTACCGGCACGGGGTCGATACCGTAGGCCGCTGGCTCCGCGAGGCGCCTCGAGAGGTCGGCCATGTTGAGCGACCCCGCCGTGGCGTAGAGGCCGCCGACACCGAGCAAGAAGACGGCGCTCGCGACGAGGTTGAGGCTGACGTACCAGAACGCCGCCCGGGTCTGAAGGGGACCGCCGTCGTAGGCGACGAAGAGGTAGCTGGCCATGAGCATCACCTCGAACCAGACGAACAGGTTGAACAGGTCGCCCGTGAGGAAGGCGCCGGTCACGCCCACCATCAGGAAGTGAAACAGCGGGAAGTAGTACCGGTGGCGGTCGAGGTCGGGCAACACGCGGATCGAGGAGAGCAGCGAGGCTATCCCGATCACGGCGACCATCGTCAGCATGAACGCCGAGAGGCCGTCGACGACCAGCGTGATCCCGAAAGGGGCGGGCCAGCCGCCGACCTGGTAGGTCGCGATCCCCGGGGCGTCGGGCGCGAGCACGAGGTACCAGTCGATCGCCACCACGGCGAGCAGGTACGCGAGCGCGCCGAAGAGGCTGACGCCGATCCGGCCGCGGTGCTGGCGACCGGCGAGCAGGCTGGCGACGCCGGTCACGAGGGCGATCAGGAGCGGGGCGACGACGAGGGTGGAGGCCGCGTCGGCCCCGATCGCCGCCGGCATCGGCGTCCAGGACGCGATCACACTCATCGTCGATCACCTGCCTCGTCCGCCTCGGCCAACTCGGCCAGCGCGAGCGTCCCGTGTTCCTGGTACACCCGGTACGAGAGGAACAGGGCGAACGCCGTCATCCCGAAGCCGATGACGATGGCCGTCAACACGAGCGCTTGGACCAACGGGTCGGTGACCCCCGACGGAGGCTCGCCGTGGCCCGCCAGGACGGGGACTGCGTCGGGGCTAGCGGGAAGTATATTCCCCATCGCCAGCAGGTAGACGTTCGCCGCCTGGCCCAGCAGCGACAGCCCCCAGACGACGCGCACGAGGTCCTGCTGGAGCAGCAGGTACGTCCCGATGGCACACAGCGCGCCGACCACGGTCGCGACGACGATGGCGGTCATTCGTCTCCCACCACCGAGAGGATCGTCAGGAGGCCCCCGAGTACCACACAGAGGACCCCGAAGTCGAACGCCAGCGCGCTGGCGATCTCGACGTGGTGGTAGAGCGGGACCCCCTCGAACTCGCGGAACGTCTGGCTGAGGAACGGGTAGCCGAGGGCCATAGGGACCAGCGCACTGACGACGGCGATCGCCAGCCCGTACTCGAACAGTCGACGGTAGGCGAGGACGACGCGATCCCGAGAGGGTGGCCCGCCGGGTTCGACATCGCGTCCGAGGACGCCGCGCTCGAGGAAGTCGAGGTCGAACGCGAGGTAGATGACGACGAAGGCGGTGGCCGCGAGGACGCCGCCGATGAAGCCGCCGCCGGGGAGGTTGTGGCCCTCGACGAACAGCGAGGCGGCGACGACCAGGATGATGGGGACGACGACGCGGGCGGTGGTCCGCATGATTACGGTGGTCATCGGTCGTCACCTCTCGAGTCGTCTGTGTCCGTGTCCGTGTCACCAGTTTCCGCGTCGATGTCCGTACCCGTTCCTGTATCGCTAGTTTCCGTGTCCACGTTCGTATCCGTCTCTGAATCGTTAGTTTCCGCGTCGATGTCCGTATCCGTCTCTGTGTCGCCGGTTTCTTCGTCCGTGTCTCCGTCCACATCCGTCTCACCAGTCGTCGTGTAGAACCCCTGCGCGTCGCCCCCGAGCCCGCGCTCGAGGACGTCGACATCGTCCGGATAGTCGTCCGCCTCGAGTCGCGCTCGCTTCGCCCGGTCGCCCGTCCGTTCGGTGTTCGAGCGCATCGTGATCAGGGTCGAGATCGAGATAGCCGCGAGCGCGACCACGACGAGTTCGCCGAGCGTGTCGAATCCCCGGAAGTCGACGAGGGTGACGTTGACGATGTTCGTCCCGCCGCCCTCCGGCACGGCCCACTGGACGTACTGGCGGGCGACCTCAGTCGTGCCGTCCGGACGGGCGCCGGTCGTCACGACGACGGTGACGAAGGCGGTCACGCCCACGAGCATCGAGAGGCCGACGTCCCGGACCTCCCCCACCAGCGATCGGCCCGTCTCGACGAACTCGGGAACTTCCTCGATGACGAGCAAGAAGAGCACGAGGACCAGCGTCTCGACGACTAGCTGGGTCAACGCGAGGTCGGGCGCGCTCGCCAGGATGTAGAAGATCGCCAGCATGAACCCGAGGATCGAGAGCGTCAGCACCCCGGAGACGTGGCTTCGGGCGACGACGACGGCGACGCTCGCTAGCACTGCGACGAGCAGGATCAGGGCGACCTCGAGTCGCACGTCCGTCCCGAGTTCGAACGGCGTGATCGCGCCGGTCGCGACGAAGCCGCCGAGGACGAGCGCGCAGATGCCGAGGAGCGTCCAAGTCGCGTAGGTCCGGAGAAGGCCGTCGTGAACCGTCGCGTCGAGCCGGTCGGCCAGGACCTCGAGGCCGTCGACGGTGCCGTCGTACCAGCGCGACGGGTTGACGGCACGCGTTCGGCCGACGAGTCCGATTGCTCCGCGGTGGAGTCGGTCGACGAACGGGAACAGGCCGACGCCGAGGGCGATCGTCACCGCGCTCATGCCGACGGGGAGGCTGAGGGACGTGGGAAGTCCGACGTGCATCTCGTGGGGATCGGTCGCCGTCGCGTCGAAGCCCGCCTGGACGATCGCCTGGACGGCGAGGTCGGGGTCGACGCTGACGACGACGGCGAGCAGCGTCAGGACGGCCGGCGACGCGAGCAGCGGGATCGCCGGTCGACCCGCGTGCTCGGGCGTGGAGACGCGATCGCCGAAGAAAATCGACAGGAACCGCAGCGAGTATAGCACCGTAATGATGCTCCCGAAGACGGCGACCACCGGGTAGATCCACTCGAGGACGCCGACGTCGTGGTAGGTGCCGACCTCGAGGACCGCCTCGAAGAGCAGTTCCTTCGAGTAGAAGCCGTTGAACGGCGGGATGCCGGCCATCGAGAGGGCGACGATGGTCGTCATTCCGGCCGTGATCGGCAGGTGATGACGGAGCCCTCCAAGTTCCGAAAGGCGCCGGGTCCCCATCTGGTGGGCGACGATGCCGGCGATGAGGAAGAGGGCGGCCTTGAACAGCGCGTGGTTGAGCAGGTGGAAGACGCCCGTCTCGGCCCCCAGATACGACGGGACCCCGAAGCCGGCGATCATCAGGCCGAGGTGGCTGGCCGTCGAGTACGCGAGCAGTTCCTTGATGTCCGTCGACGCCAGCGCCAGGACCGCACAGACGACCATCGTCGTCAGGCCGAGGGTCACGAACAGGAGGAGCCACTCGGAGCCGACGAAGATCGGTCGAACCCGGCCGACGAAGTAGACGCCGACCTTGACCATCGTTGCGGAGTGCAAAAAGGCAGAGACCGGCGTCGGCGCGGCCATCGCGTTCGGTAACCAGAAGTGCAGCGGGACCTGCGCGGACTTCGACGCCGCGCCGACGGCGATCAGGCCGAGGGCCGGGAGGAACAGCCCCCGTTCGCGGAGGCCCGCCTCCATCGCGTCGGGATCCTCGAGCATCGCCGCGAGGTCGAACGCGGCGGTCGGGCCGATGGCGTCGCCGGCGACCAGCGAGAGGAGGAGGAGACCGACCAGCAAGAACAGGCCGCCGCCGGCGGTGACGATCATGGCCATACGAGCGGCCCGCGTCGAACCCGGATCCGACGTGTAGTAGCCGATCAGGAGGAACGACCAAATGCTGGTGAGTTCCCAGAAGACGAAAATCGCGATCAGGTCGGCCGCCAGCGCGACGCCGATGATCGAGCCCATGAACGCGAGCAACGCGCCGTAGTAGCGGCTCAGCCCGTCCGACCCGCGAACGTACGCTGGCGAGTACGAGAAGACGAGGACACCGATGCCACTCGCGAGCAGGGCGAACAGCAGTCCCCAGCCGTCGACGGTGAACCGGAGCGCGATATCGAGAGTGGGTATCCAGGCTAGCTCGACCGTCCCCGGATCGGTCGTCGCCGTCTCGTACTGGGTGGCGAGCAGGCCGAACGAACAGAGGGCAACGAGGGCGCCGACGTAGCCCGTTCGCTCCTCGAGGAGGCGAACGAACAGCGGGGCGAAGCCGGCAGCCAGAAAGGGGAGAAAAACCGCCGCGAGAACGACCAACAGGTCGGGAGACATGCGATACGCCGACGATAAGACGAGGCCGTCCTTAAACGATTACCTTTCGGGTTTCGGCTCGGGGTTTTCGGCCGTGACCTCGGCCGCGACCTCGAGCCCGGGATTCCGCCCTCGAGAGTTCGACACGCTTATTCACGAACGGGCACCAGTACCTACCAGTGAGTACCGAGACGCCCGATCCGACCGAAACCGACGCGTTCGAGCGCGCCTGCGAAACCCTCGTCGAGCGACTGCTCGAGGGCGACATCGAACGCGAAGAGGTCGAGAAGGCCAAACTCGAGGTCTGTTCGGAGCACTCCGCACCGAAGGTGCCCAAGAACTCCGAACTCCTCGACTTCGCCCCCAGCGAGCGCCGCGAGGACCTCGAGGGCCTCCTCCGGCGCAAACCCGTCCGGACCGCCTCGGGCGTCTCCCCCGTCGCGATCATGACCAGCCCCGAGCGCTGCCCGCACGGGAAGTGTCTCTACTGTCCCGGCGGGCCGGACTCGGAGTTCTCGAGTTCCCAGAGTTACACCGGCCAGGAACCCGCCGCCGCCCGCGGCGTCCAGAACGACTACGACCCCTACGGTCAGGTCACCCTGCGCCTCGAGCAGTTGCGCGAGATTGGTCACCCCGTCGATAAGGTCGAACTCATCCTGATGGGTGGGACGATGACCGCCCGCAGCCACGACTACCAGGAGTGGTTCGTCAAGCGCGCCCTCGAGGCGATGAACGACTACGACGTCGAGAAGGATCCGGAGCCGGCAGAGGGCGAGAGTTTCGCTCAGGACCGAGAGGACTACGAGTTCCGCTACCTCGAGGACGTGATCGCCGAGAACGAGACCAACGACGTCCGCAACATCGGGACGACCTTCGAGACCAAGCCCGACTGGTGTGACCCCGAGCAGATCGACCGGATGCTCGATCTCGGCGGGACGAAGGTCGAGGTCGGCGTCCAGACCACCTTCGAGCGCATCAACCGCGAGATGCACCGCGGCCACGGCACCCAGGACTCCATCGACGCCAACCGACGACTCCGGGACTCGGCGTTCAAGGTCGGCTTCCACATGATGCCGGGCCAGCCCGGGATGAGCAAAGAGATGTGCCTCGAGGACTTCCGGGAACTGTTCGAATCCACCCAGTGGCGCCCGGACTACCTCAAGATCTACCCCACGCTCGTGGTTCGCGGGACGGCGACCTACGACTGGTGGCACAACGACGAGTACGAGCCGCTGACCAACGAGGAGGCCGCCGACCTGGTCGCGGAGATCAAGGACATGATCCCCCGGTACACCCGCCTCCAGCGCGTCCAGCGGGACATTCCGGCGGACTTCATCGACGCCGGCGTCTGGAAGTCGAACCTCCGCCAACTGGCTCGCCAGCGGATGGACGAGCACGGCTGGACCTGCGACTGTATCCGCTGTCGGGAGGTGGGCATGAACGACGCCGAACCCGAGGAGATCGATCTCGACGTGATGACCTACGAGGTCTGTGGCGGCACCGAGCACTTCATTTCGATCGAGGACTTCCAGCAGGACCTCCTGATCGGCTTCTGCCGGCTCCGGTTCCCCAACGATCCCGTGAGACCGGAACTCGAGAACGCGGCCCTCGTGCGCGAACTGCACGTCTACGGCAGCGAAGTGTCGGTGGGCGACGCGAGCGAGGGCGACCAGCACCAACACCAAGGGTACGGCCGCCGGTTGATGACCCGCGCCGAGGAACTGGCGGCCGACGCGGGCTACGACAAGATCAGCGTCATCTCGGGCATCGGCGCGCGGGAGTACTACCGGAACAAGCTGGGGTACCACCAGGACGGGCCGTACGTGAGCAAGCGGTTCTAGCTGGTCGATTGTACAGCGTTCAGTGTTCAGCGCCCAGCGTTCAGCGCTCGAACCTGAACTCGAGCGCGTGTCGCCCGATTCTCGCTCTCGAGCGTGTGCCGTACCGACATTTATTAGCGCTCGCCGTCGAGTCCACGTATGGCAATTCTCGTCGCCTACGACGGCTCGGACCCCGCACAGGAGGCGGTCGAACACGCGGTTCGCAAACACGCCGACGAGGAGATTATTCTCCTGCGCATCGTCGAACTCGCCGACGGCTTCACGGGCGCCGGCTACAACCTCCTCAAAGAGCAGTTCGAAGCGGACGAGGAGGCGCCGGAAGTCTCCGAGGAACTCAGACTGCTACTCGACGAGGAAGACGTCGAGTTCCGAATCGAGACCGCCGTCGGCGACCCTGCTCGAGAGATCGTCGAATTCGCCGAGGACAACGCCGTCGACCACATTATCGTCGGCAGTCACGGTCACCAGGGCGTCTCGCGCGTGCTGCTCGGGAGCGTGGCCGAGAAGGTCGTTCGTCGAGCCCCGATACCGGTTACCGTCGTACGGTGAGCAAGGTAATTCGACGACCGGGTCTCCGAACGAGTTTGTAAATGCTATAATTTGTATACTATTGGCCTGCGGCTGGTAAACGGGTACGGAGCCGAACTGACGGTTCAGACTATATTGACACACAACCGTCCACCGTCCTCGAGGTGACCGACGGAACGCTACTGATCAGTCTCCGACTCGAGCCACTCGGTGAGCTCCTCGGCGGGAACGAATCCATCAGCGTGCCGAGCAGTGGGTTCGCCGTCGACGAACGCGACCAGCAACGGCACACTCCGGACGTCGAATCGCTCGATCAGCGGCGGGTCGTCCCGCGGATTGATCGTGCCAATGGCGACGTCGGTCGCTCGAGCGACGCCTCCGAGGACGGGGACCATCGCGTCGCACATCGAACACCCCGCCGTATAGAACTCGACGAGTGCGCGTTCGTGATCCGCGACGAACGCCTCGAGGTCGGCCTCGTTCTCGAGGGAAACGGGGCGTGCCAGGCGTTCGGCTGCCTGGTCGCTCGACGCCGCTGTCTCGCCAGCGTCGGCCGTTTCGCCTACGTCGCCTGCCGTCGGGTCAGTCATATCCGGAATTGGGCTCGAGGCAACGTCTGTCTTGTGCCGTGGGGGCTGGTGATCGTCGATTGGCACCGACTCGAGTCGAATCGTCTCGTCGCAGCGACTTTCAGGCACTTTAATAGGGGTCGCTGAGTCCCAACGCTATATGGAACGCGTTGACGTTGCGATCGTCGGCGGTGGGCCCGCGGGAGCATCGGCGGCCGAACGGGCCGCCGCCCACGGCGCCGAGACGGTCCTGTTCGAACAGGGCGTCCCTCGAGAGGATCGAGAGGGCCTCGGTCCGGACTCGACCGACGCCGCGGGGATGCTCGACTACTGGATCGACATCATGGACTTCGACTACGAGGAGATTCCCGACGAGGTGATCCTCCGGGAACTCGAGGGGACGGAGTTCGTCGGCCCCACGACGAAGATTCGCCTCGAGACGACGGGCATAGAGGCCCGATACCCCAAGTTCGGCTACACCTTCCACCGCGCCCGGATGGACGACTGGCTCCACGAGCGCGCCGCGGACGCGGGGGCCGACATGCGCGTCGGGACGGGTGTCAAGAACCTCGAGAGCGACCTCTCGGGCGAGCCGGTCCACACCCTGACGCTCTCGAACGGGGACGAACTCGAGGCGAGCCACGTCGTCCTCGCCGACGGGCCACAGCGCCGGATCACGCTGAACGCGCTGGATCAATTTCTGGTGGGCAAGAGCGTCTCCGACTACCTCTCGCCCCCGAAGGCGAACCACATCGCCTACCAGCAGTACCGCGAGTTCCCCGAGGAACTGTTCGCCGAGTTCGAGGACACCCTCAAGTTCTGGTGGGGCTACATGCCCGGCGAGACCGCGTACCCGTGGATCTTCCCCAACGACGGCACCGTCGCCCGCGTCGGCCTGACGATGCCCATCGGGATGGACCTCGCAGACGTCGCTCACCCGGAGTCGTACAAGCTCCTGCGGCCCTCGGACGACAAGATCCCGACCGGCGCGGAGTACATCCGCCGTCTGCTCGAGCAGGAGTACGGCGACGAGTACGATATCGAGGAAGACATCCCGATCGTCGAGAACCGCGGGAAGTCGAAGGGAACCGAAACGTATCCAATTTCGTCGACGCGGCCGATCGAGTCCCCCGTGGGTGCGAACATCGCCGTCGCGGGCGGCGCGATGGGGACGACCTCGGCGTTCCACGAGGGCGGCTACCACGTCGCCGTTCGCACGGGCAAGATCGCCGGTCGGCTGGCGGCGACGGACGGTCTCGAACACTACAACGAGGTCTGGAAGCGAGCGATCGGCGACGAGCTCCTCCGAAACGTCGCGTTCGCGGACATCGTCAAGGACTATGAACCGGACGACTGGGACTGGGCGTTTGACGTCATCAGCGGGATGCAGGGCTCGAGCAGCGGTAACGGCTCCATTCTGGACAGGAAGTTTACGGCTGGCGTCGGCGGTGCGAAGATCCTGGCGGCGTACAAGCGGCGCAAGTTCAAGTACCGAAACGGGAAGTACGTCCAGTTGCGCGAGGACGAGTACGTCTACTGATCACTGAGCGACGGGGTTGGTTTCCGCGACTCGAGCGCCCACCCGTGATTCGAGACACCACGCTTTTTCACCTCCGGGACCGTTGCCTCGACCAGTATGTCCGTCGAACACGACGTGTTACCGTTCGTCGACAACCTGGTGTACGAGCCCGAACAGGTCCACGACCACGGCGTCGACCTCACGGTGGCCGCCGTCTACGAGGTCGCCGGCCCCGGTCGCCTGGACTTCGGGGGCGACGAACTCGAGGACGCCGACCTCGAGCCGGTCGGTACGGAGCCGCGAAACCCGGACGACGAGTACGAGTGGTGGACCCTCGAGGGCGGCCAGTACGTCATCCAGTACAACGAGTTCCTGACGGGTGCCGAGGACGACGGACCGCTGGTTCTCCAGCCCCGCCACGAGTTGCTGGCTCGAGGGGGCTCGCATCCGACCGTCCACGTGTTCTCGCACCTCCCATTGCTCCCGCTCTCGGTCCCGGCAGGGGGTATTCGGATCAAGGAGAACGCACGAATCTCGACGTTGCTGGCGCTCGATTCGGGCGGGGGCTCGCGAACCGGTAGGACCGACGGTTCCGAACCGGTCGACGCTCGAGGGGACGTGGATCGGTAGTTGGTGATCGCCTCGAGCTTTCCTGACGGCCCTTGCGAGCTGTTTTCGAGCAGCAATTCGACGGTCGAGCCTCGAACCTCGAGACTGAGATCCGGAACTCAAGCGTCGAGACTGAGATCCGAAAACTCGAGACCCGATCCTCGAAGGCTACGGCTCCGCCGCTCGAGCCGCCTCCATCAACGCTTCCACTCGCTCCCGGGAGACGCGGTTCGTCGTCTCCCCGCCTTCTTTCAACGCCGTGCCGACGATGGCGCCGTCCGCGCCGACCGAAAAGGCGTCGTCGATCGATTCGGAGGTGACGCCGCTGCCGACGAACACCGGTATCGACACCTCGCGGTCGACCGTCGACACCGCCTCGGCCACCCGCTCCAGGTCCTCGAGCGACGTGGTCTGTCCGGTGCCAGCCCCGGAGACGATTAGCCCGTCAGCCCGTCCACGGACCGCCGTCTCGAGGGCGGTCTGTGCCAACCCCGCCTCCCCGAGAGGCGTCGCGTGCTTGACGTCCACGTCCGCGAGGATGGCCACGTCGGCCTCGAGCCGGTCGCGGAGCCGGACCGTCTCGTGCGCTCGGCCCTCGACGATGCCCTGGTCCGTCGTCGCGGCACCGACGTGGACGTTGACCCGGACGAACGACGCCCCCGCCGCCGCGGCGACCGAGAGGGCGGCCTCGGCGTCGTTTCGGAGGACGTTGACGCCGACCGGAACGTCGACTGCGCTCGTGACCGTCGTCACGATGGCCGTCATTTCGGCGACGGTGTGGGTCGGCACCTCGTCGGGGTAAAACGGCGAATCGCCGAAGTTCTCGACGACGATGCCGTCGACGCCGCCGGCCTCGAGCGTGGCGGCGTCCTCGAGCGCACGAGTGCGAATCGCCTCGCGGCTTCCCCCGTAGCCCGGCGATCCGGGGAGCGCCGGAAGGTGGATCATTCCGCAAATTGGGCGTTCGGTTCCGAAGGCGTCGCGGTGATTCCAGTCCATACGCGTGGTGCTCGGGCGAAGCGTATTACTGTTGGGAGGAACGGTTGGCGGTCGCGTTCCACGTGCACCAATGATACAGAAAGTATAGTAGGGTGGTACACTCCGAGTTTCCCGGACGACGTTCCCCTCGAGCGAACCGACGACCCCGAATAGATTCGAACGCGGATCCTCGATTGCGGCAAGGACGTCGCTCGTCGGGTCGGTTTTCCGCATCGAACTCGTCTCTTCGCTCGATGACGAACCTGTTCTCGCCACTGCGGCTTCGCGACCTCGAGATCCCCAACCGAATCGCCGTCTCGCCGATGTGCCAGTACTCCTCGCCGAACGACGGCCTGGCGCGGGAGTGGCACCGCGTCCACCTCGGCAGTCGGGCCGTCGGCGGTGCGGGGCTGGTGATGGCCGAGGCGACGGCCGTCGAGGCCCGCGGGCGCATCTCGACGCACGACCTGGGCATCTGGAGCGACGAACACGCGAAGGCGCTCGAGCCGGTCACCTCGTTCCTGAAGTCGCAGGGATCGGTGCCGGCGATCCAGCTCGCCCACGCCGGCCACAAGGCCAGCAAGAACCAGCCCTGGGAGGGGAACGTCCCCGTTTCGCTCGCAGACGGCGGCTGGGAAGTCCTGTCGCCTTCGCCCGAGGCGTACCCGTTCGAGCACGAACCCGAGGCGATGCGCCGAGCCACCACCGAGGACGTCGAGGCCGTGATCGACGCCTTCCGCGAGAGCGCGAAACGGTCGCTCGAGGCCGGTTTCGAGGTTGTGGAGGTCCACGCCGCCCACGGCTACCTGCTCCACCAGTTCCTCTCGCCGGTGACGAACCGCCGCGAGGACGACTACGGCGGCAGCTACGAGAACCGGACCCGGATCGTCCGGGAGGCGACCGCGGCGGTCCGGGAGGTGTGGCCCGACGACCGTCCCGTGTTCGTCCGCATCTCTGGCACTGACTGGCTCCCCAACCGGGACTCGTGGGACCTCGAGCAGTCGAAGCGCCTCGCTGCCGACCTCGCGGACCTCGACGTCGACCTGATCGACGTCAGTTCCGGCGGGATCCATCCCGACCAGCAGGGGCCGTCGGGGCCGAACTACCAGGTGCCCCTCGCGGAGGGCATCGACGAGGCCGTCGGCGACGACGTCGCGGTGGGCACCGTCGGTGGAATCACGCGGGCCGAGCAGGCCGACGCCCTCGTTCGAAACGAGCGCGCCGACCTGGTGCTGGTCGCTCGCGAGTTCCTGCGCGATCCATACTTCCCGCTTCGGTGGGCCGACGACCTGGGGATCGAGGGCCCCGAGTGGCCGGTGCAGTACCGGCGGGCCGTCGGCAAGTGATCATGGTCGAGAACTCAATCCGTCGGCTGACCGACCTCGAGCCCCTCGCGTGAGCCCTCGGTGATCGGGAACCCGTCGTCGCCTCGCGGAGCGTGGACCCGCTGGGGGAAGGGAATCTCGATCCCTTCCCGTTCGAATCGCTCCGTCACCGCCTCGATCGCCGCAGTCTGCGCCTCGAGCCGGCGACGCATCGTCGGGTCGCCGATCCAGACCTGGAGTTCGAGGACAATCGCCGAATCGCCGAACCGCCTGGCGACGACCTGCGGGTCCGGGCTCGTTCGGATCTCCTCGAGGTCCTCGACGGCGTCGACTACGACCGCTCGCGCCCGCTCGAGGTCGGTGTCGTAGTCGACGCCGATCTCGACGTCGACGCGGAGCTGGTCGTTCTCGGAGTAGTTGATCAGCTGGCTGTCGGTGATCTCGTCGTTCGGCACGAGGACGTGTTTCTCGGTGAACGTCTGTATTTTCGTGTTGAAGACGGTCACGTCGGTGACGATCCCGGTCGTGTCGTTGACCTCGATCCAGTCGCCGACGCGAAACGGCCGCGAGAAGAGCAGGATGAACCCGGCGAGCATCGCGGCGAGCGTTTGACGAGCGGTGAGCGCGACGATTGCGGTGACCGCCCCGGCTCCGATGAAGATGTTGGTGAGGTCCACGCCCCAGATGGTGAGGATGAGCGAGGCGGTCCCAAGCACGATCGCAACGTCAGTGACGTGGTAGGCGACTTCGCGCTGGTGGGTCGTGATCGCGTCGGTCTCGCTGAGTTTGTCGATCGAACGGTTAACGAACCGGATCGCCAGGTACGCGACGGCCACCAGCGCCGCCGTGACGAGTTGCTGGGCAGCCGTGAATCGATCGACCTGGGCCGTCTCGAGCGTGTACGCCAGGACGTAGGTGACGTGCCAGACGACGCTGAGCGCGTAAACGGAACCGGCGACGAGCACGCCTATCGCCGCGACGGTCGTCGCTTCGGCGACCTGGCCGCCGTAGCGGCGTCGAAGGGAGGGGTGGCCCAGGCGGGCGAGCCAGAAGCCGAGAATGACCCCGAGTACGACGACGACGGTCGCCAGCAGTTGCGCCTCGAGCGTCGAGAGGTACGTCTCCTGGATGGAAAGGAGCGGCTCCGGGCGAAGCGCCTGGAGCGGGCGAACAGCGGCGACCATACGAACGGCGCCTATGGGCGCGACGGCATAAGGAGCGCGGCCGGCAGTCTCAACGTCGGCTTCGGTGGTGACACCGGTGACAACGGTGGCGGCGGTGGAAGCGGTACCGAAACCGCAGTTCGATCACTCCTCGGTCCACTTGATCGAGCAACCCCGGGAGGGCTGCCACTCGAGGTCGACCGACTCGCCGGCGAGGACGGCGTCGATTGCCTCCCGAATGTGGTAGCGACTAGGTTCGTCCTCGGGGTTCGGCGCGTCGTCGAGTCGGCCTTGGTAGACCAGCCTGAACTCGTCGCCGTCGCGTTCGAAGAGGAACGGATCGGGCGTGCAGACGGCACCGTAGGCCTTCGCAACGGCCTGGGTCCGATCCCGGAGGTAGGCGTCGTAGGCGATCGTTCCGTCCTCGACGAGTTCCTGCATCCGGTCGAAGGAGTCATCGGGATACTCATCGGAATCGTTCGGGTTGATGCCGACGACTGCCACATCGTCGTACTCGGCAGCGAGGTCGTTGAGAAGGTCGATCTTCGCCTTCGCGTACGGGCAGTGGTTGCAGGTGAACACGACCAGCAGGGCCTCGGCGTCCGCGAAGGACTCGAGCGTGTACGTCTCGCCGTCGACGCCCTCGAGTTCGAACGTCGGTGCGGGGTCGCCGGCCTCGAGTTCGCTCTCGGATTCTTTCATGACCATAGGAGAGTGTGCAACCGTCTCCTCCTTAAGCGCCCCGTTCCCGTAATCAGATGTCGAAGAAGATAAACAGACCAAACAGCGTCACGGCGATGCCTATTGCGCGAGTGACCGCGACCTTCCAGTCGGCCGGCTCCACGCTGAACGTGGAACGTTTGCTGCCGACGGCATATAGTTGTTCTTCGAACCGGGCGAGTTTGTAGGGCTAGAGCGCCCCGACGAGCCCCATCGCGATGACGAGCGTTCCCAGGATCGGGTTGACCATACCCAATCGTTATTCCTCACAGTCATATTCTTTCTGATAGCTGCGCTTCGGGACGGTCGAAACCGGGCTCGAGACGGGGCTATCGCTTCGGACGGAAACGCAGTCAGTGATCTTGCAAGGGAGATGCATTTGCGCGTCCTGCTCGCAGTAACAGTGTACGGAGGCACCCATGGTACGCCAGATCACCGCCGACCGACTCGCCAACATGATCGACGGGGACGAGTCGTTCACGCTCATCGACACGCGGCCGGAGGACAGTTTCGAAGGGTGGCACATCCGGGGCGCAAAGAACGTCCCTTTTGGGCCGAACGACGACCTCACGGAGCAACAACGAAACCGTATCGGTAACAGCGACGACGCCGGATCCATCATCGCGATCTGCGGGAAAGGGCTCACCTCGACGTCGTTCAGTTTCGAACTCGAGACCATCGGGTACGACGACGTCAGCGTCGTCAAGGGCGGGATGGAAGACTGGTCCACGGTCTACGAGGTCGTCCCCATCGATACCGAGAACGACGACCCCGTGATCGTCCAGGTGCAGCGACGAGCGAAGGGCTGTCTCGGGTACGTCGTCGGCTCGAGTGCGTCGGGGAGCGCCGTCGCCGTCGACCCCACCCGCCAGACGGACCGATTCAAGGTCGTCGCCGAGGAGGTCGGCCTCACGATCGAGCGCGTCCTCGACACGCACGTTCACGCCGACCACGTCTCGGGGGGTCGAACGCTCGCCGACGAACTCGGCGTCCCCTACCACCTCGGCGAACGTGCGAGGGAGCGCGACGTCGAGTACGATTACGAACCGCTCGCCGACGGAGAGACGATCGACGTCGGCGGCGTCGAAATCGAAGCGCTCCACACGCCGGGGCACACCACGGAGATGATGAACTACCGCGTCGACGGCGAGGCCGTCCTGACGGGCGACACGCTGTTCGTCGAATCCGTCGGCCGGACGGAACTCCAGTTCGGCGACGAGGACGCCGCCGACGGCGCCGAAATGCTCTACGACTCCCTCCACGAGACGCTCCTCGAGCTCCCCGAAGACACGCGCGTCCTGCCCGGCCACGTCTCGGTCTCGGCGGACGGAAGGTACGAGGTCGGGTCGCCGGGCGACGCGATCGAGGCCCGACTCGGAACGCTCCGAGACGAACTCGAGTTGCTGGGCCTCGAAAAAGAAGAATTCGTGGACCGCCTCGTCGACAACACGCCCGAGAAGCCGGCGAACTACGAGCGCGTCATCGAGATCAACACCGGGCAGGAGACGCTCGATGACGAAAGCGAGGCGACCGAACTCGAGATGGGGCCGAACAACTGCGCGGCCTGATTGCTGCGTTCTGGGCGACGCTATCTGCCTCGAGTGCGACGACGCGAGACGGTCATTTACCCAGAACGGGCCGAGAAAACGCCGAGTCTCGAAGTCGCCACCACCAGATCGGTGGTCTCTGTTTTACAGTCGTGGTCGTCGAACGACGACTACGATGAGCGTCTTGACGGAACTCACGATCCCCGCCGAGGAGTTCGTCCTCGCGGATACATTAACTGCGTCGCCGGACATGCACATCGAGATAAAGCGCGTCGTGGGCGGGAAGTCCACCGTCACCCCTTACCTCTGGGCCTCAGGCGAGGGGTTCGACGCCTTCGAGAAGAATCTCCGCGACGACGACATGGTTCGGGAAGTCCTCATGCTCGAGGAGCAAGACGACCGGTCGAACGAGGACGGGACGGAGGAGCGATTCTACCGAGTGACCTGGGAGATGGACGTACCGAATCTCATCACGGCCGTCTCGGACGCGAGAGCGACCGTGCTCGAGGCGGTGAGCAACGAAGCACACCGATGGGAGGTGAAGATTCTCTTTCCCGGCGAGCAATCCCTCGCTGACTTTCACGAGTACTGCGTCGAACACGGCTTCTCGTTCGAACCCCAGCGCGTGTACCGCCCCGAAAACCCGGAAGAACAGGCGGAGTACGGCGTCACAGCCGAACAGCAGGAAGCGCTCGAGGCAGCCTATCACGCCGGATACTTCGACGTCCCTCGCGATCAGACGCTGACGGAACTCGCGTCCGAACTCGACATCTCGCGCAACGCGCTGTCCGCTCGGCTCCGGCGCGGCCAGCGAAACCTCCTCGCCAACACACTTGTGCGTGAAAAATGAACGATTGTTCACGACCCCCGTCGTGGCGAGGAGACGGGACCTGTTATAAATGCCGTGCGTGCTACCACAACAGACCTTTCTGCTCACTTCGCCTAGTGAGAGTTGGCGAATACGTGTGGTATCATGTACATTGAGAAACGGCATACAGCACCCGCTGAGGGGTACACGGGAGACGGTACGGGGAACAGTATTGTAACCATCGTTGGAATCCGGAGACCAAATCTACGAGAATGACAGTTGACCACCAGAACTCATCGTCTGTCAGCCATCGTGTCGTGAACGCAGTCGCCAGAAAGGAGGGGATCGATCCAATCGATCTGGAACCGCTGTATCACGCCATCGATCCGGATAGCCTCGACAGGCTGTTCTCGAGCGAGGCGGCGGCCGCCAACCGGACGGCCGACGAACTCACGTTTACGTTCGCCGGCTATCGCGTCACCGTCTCCGCCGACGGATCGATCGACACGGTCGCGATCAGCGGAGACGGCGGACAACCGAGTTCGATCGACCGCTCGGCCACACCGTCAGGCGAACCGAACACCCCCGATTGAACGAATGCCGTCTCGACTAGAAGTGTGAAAAATCGATAGAACGCTCGAGTGCAATCGAAGGGTCCGATGGACCGAGCCGTTCGACGTTTGCTATCTGGTTTTGGCCTCGACTCGCTCGGGGTGTCGACCCCGGAGGCGAACGTGACATATCCGTCTGTGAAGCCGACTACCGAACGATCGACTATCCTTCGGCGGGAGCCGTCGCCTCGGCCTGCTCGTACTTGTCCTCGAACTCCTGGATGAGCTGGCCCATCTTCGCGTACCAGTCGTTGAGCAGGCGCTGCATGTCGCCGGCGATCTTCGACGGATCGGTCGGCGAGTAGACGTGGTAGTAGCCGCCCTGGTCGTAGTTGACCTGTTCCTTCTGGATGAAGCCCGTCTGGAGCAGGCGCTGAACGGCCCGGTAGGCCGTCGATCGTTCGCGGTCGACCGCCGCCGCGATTTCGTCCACCGTCAGCGGTTCCTCGGCTTCCACCAGCACTTCGAAGCACGCCCTGTCGAGTTGTTTGAGGCCGTGAAAGCACTCGAGGAGGCCCTCACAGACCATGTCTTGCTGCAATTGTTCGGCCATCGAGTCAGGCATCAGTATCACTCGTAGGTAGCAGCCGTGTCGTTAAAAGATTTGTGTATAGATTGCACAATTCCGGCTCGAGTGACGCTGGAGGCCGGAAATCGAGGGCGACGTGGCAGCGAGGGAATCGAGCCGACGGCGACGGAGTCGTTCTCGAGTACTGCAAGAACGAGTGGCAGCAAATCGAGCCTCGATTGTGAGGCGTTCGTTCGGCCCGAGCGTTCGTTCGACTATCGACTCGGTTCCCGGCGCATCAGGTTCGTACGTCCTCGTGTTCACTCGAGCGGCGAACGTCGAGCGAGACGGTTCCGAACCGCCGTCGAAAGAACTTTTCTCGCTGGCCCCACTACTTCACACGAATGACGCTCCCTATCGATCCGGCCGAGATCGACCCCGACGACATCGGCGCGAAACAGACCACCCTCGAGATGGACCACGAGGACGCGATCGAACACGTGCGCGAGGTGTTCACCGACGCCGGCTTCGGCGTCCCCGTCGAGTTCTCCCCCTCGGAGTTGCTCAACGAGAAAGTCGACGCCGACCGGGACCCCTACTACGTCCTCGGGGCCTGCAACCCGGCCGTCGCGGACGAGGCGCTCGAGGTTTCTGACAACAAAATCGGCGCGATCTTCCCGTGTAACGTCGTCATCTGGGAGGAGTCGACCGGCACCCAGCGCGTCTACCACGTGAGCATCATGCGCATCGCTCGACTCGTCGGAATGGCTCCGGACGACGACGCGATGGCCGACATCGTGGCCACAACTGGCGAACTGGTCGACGACGCCTTCGCGAACCTCTAATCCCATGGGACACCACACCTTCGACGCCTCGCGGGCGGACAAACTCGAGCGGGCCGAGCGCCGGTACCGATTCTGCTCGAGGGAGGAGTTACGCTGGGCGCTCGACTCTGCGGAAACCGACACCGTGGCCGACCTCGGGAGCGGGACGGGATTTTTCACCGACGACGTGGCCCCGCACGTCGAGACGGTGTACGCCGTCGACCTCCAGGAGGCGATGCACGACTACTACCGCGAGAAGGGCGTCCCCGAGAACGTCGACCTCGTCACGGCGGACGTGAGCGACCTCCCGTTCGAGGACGGGGACGTCGACGCCGCGTTCTCCACGATGACCTACCACGAGTTCGCGAGCGAGGCGGCCCTCGAGGAGATTACCCGCGTTCTGGCACCCGGCGGGCGACTCGCCATCGTCGACTGGGCGGCGAGCGGCACCGGCGAGGACGGCCCGCCGACCGACGAGCGCTACAGCGCCGACGAGGCGACCGAGGCCCTCAAGGCGGCAGGCTTCGCCATCGAGCACGTGGCGGTTCGTCCGGAGACGTTCTTGCTGGTCGCGACGCTCGAGTAGTCAACACTCGAGTAGCGTTCGTCCGAATCGCCTCACTCGAGTAGCGCCCATCCGTATCGCGACGCACGAGCCCCATCACACTCGTTTTCGCATCCGCCCCCGAACGAACGGGCGCACCGGCGTCACCCCGAGGTTCATCCGCTCGAGTTCGAGCACGTCGAAGGCCCGGTCGGCCGCGAACAGCGACGCCGTCTGTCGAGTCAGGTGACAGCCGCCGGCGGCTCGTTTCCAGAGCGGTTCGACCAGCGACTGGACCCGTCCGCGCCAGCCGTCGTCTCGAACGTGCTCGAGGAAGCGGAACTCACCGCCGGGACGGAGGATGCGCTCGACTTCCTCGAGGGCGGCCTCGGTACCCGGAATCGTACAGAAGACCAGCGAGGCGACGACGACGTCGAAGGACTCGTCCTGGTAGGGAAGTGCCTCGGCCCGGGCGTCTCGCAGGTCGACCGCGAGACCCAGGTCGGCGGCCGTCGACGCGGCCTGCCGTCGCATGTACGGGTCGGGTTCGATGGCGTGGAACGTCACGTCTCCGTCGGGTACCTGGGCGAGGTACGGAAAGAGGGCGCCCGTTCCCGCGCCAACGTCGAGCACCCGGCCCTCGAGGCCCTCGACCAGGTACTCGCGGTGGGGACGAAGCAGGGTTCGTTCGGCGAGTGCGGTCGCCGGGTCGTAAATCGCTGCGAGCAGCGGGTGGGAGGAATCGTCCGTCGACATGGGGCCCGATACGTGCCGAAGAACTATTCTTGTTAGTGGTCCCCCGAGGATTGGGACGATGCTGGCGACGAACCCAAAAATCACTACCCCTCCGGGTGCCTTGAGCACTGCATGAACGTCTCCATCGTCGGCAGCGGCTACGTCGGCACGACGATCGCGGCCTGTCTCGCGGACCTCGGTCACGACGTCACGAACGTCGAGATCGACCAGGACACGGTCGACGCGATCAACGCCGGCGAGGCACCTATCCACGAAGCGGGTCTCGCGGAACGAATCGCCGAGCACGCAGGCGAGCGACTGCGGGCGACCACCGACTACGGCGCCGTCCGCGACACCGACCTCACCTTCCTCTGTCTGCCGACGCCCCAGCACGACGACGGCAGCCTCGACCTGACGGCGATGCGCGCGGCCTCGGAGTCGCTCGGGGCCGCACTCGCCGAGAAGGACGGCGACCACCTCGTCGTCGTCAAGAGCACCGTGTTGCCGGGGACGACCGAGGACGTCGTCGGGCCCATCGTCAGCGAGGCGAGCGGACGGGCCGTCGGCGAGGGCCTCGAGCTGGCAATGAACCCCGAGTTCCTGCGGATGGGCACCGCCGTCGAGGACTTCCTCGAGCCCGAGAAGGTCGTCGTCGGGGCGACCGACCCAGCGGCCGCCGACACGCTGCGGGAACTCTACGCCCCCATGCGCGAGCGCGGGGCGGACTTCGTCGAGACGGGCGTTCGCGAGGCCGAGTTGATCAAGTACGCCAACAACGCCTTCCTCGCCTCGAAGGTCTCGCTGGTGAACGAACTCGGGAACGTCGCGAAGGCCTACGGCGTCGACGCCTACGAAGTGCTCGAGGCCGTCGGGCTCGACGACCGCATCTCCGAGCGGTTCATGCGCTCGGGACTCGGCTGGGGCGGCTCGTGTTTCCCCAAAGACGTCAACGCCCTCCGAGCGGGCGCGCGAGAGCAGGGCTACGACCCCGAACTCCTGGACGCCGTCGTCCGCGTCAACGACGCCCAGCCCCGACGACTCGTCGACTTGCTCTCGAACCACGTCGACCTCGAGGGCGCCCGGATCACCGTCCTCGGGCTATCGTTCAAACCCGGGACCGACGACGTCCGGAAGTCCCGCGCACTAGAGGTCATCGACGTCCTCCTGGAGCGCGGCGCGACCGTCGTCGGCTACGATCCGGTTGCTACCGAGAACCTGCAATCTACGTACCCCGAATACGCCGACCACGAGGGCCTCGAGTACGCCGCGAGCGCCGCGGACGCGCTCGAGGGAGCCGATGGAGCGGTCGTCGCGACCGACTGGCCCGAATTCGACGACCTCGCAAGGGCGCTCGAGGGAATGACGAATCGAGTACTCGTCGACGGCCGCCGAATCGACGTCTCCGACGCGAAAGCGGATCTCGAGGTCTACGAGGGCCTCACCTGGTGAGTGGCGAGTCGTCAGGAAGACGTTACTTCCATCGGAAATGTGAACAGTCACCAAATACACCAGTACGTTTTTCCAATCCGGGCGTCGAGTGCATTCCAATGGACGAGCACGCAGGGATCGAGTCCGCCGCATCCGACGGCGACGCATCACCCGCGGACCAGAACGCTGACGCGGACGGCGATGCGAACGCGACGAGCGACGCCGACGAAGAATCTCGCTCGTCGACCATCGACCACCCACTCCCGCCCGACCAGGTCTGTATTCTGCTCCCCACGCTCGAGGAGGCCGCGACAATCGGAGGGATCGTCGACCGGTTTCGCGAGCGCGGCTACGAGAACGTCCTCGTCGTCGACGGCGACTCGAGCGACGGCACGCGCGACATCGCCCGCGAGCACGGCGCTCGGGTGTTGACCCAGTCCGGCTCCGGGAAGGGACAGGCCGTCCGCGAAGCCGTCGAGTACATCGACGTGCGCTACGTCCTCATGCTCGACGGCGACGGCACGTACGATCCGGCCGACGCCGAGACGATGCTCGAGCCCCTGTCTCAAGGGTACGAACACGTGATCGGCAATCGCTTCGCTAACATGGACGACGACGCGATGAAGCGCCTCAACGGGGTCGGCAACCGGATGATCAACGGCGCGTTCGGGTTCATCCACGGGGCTCACTACGAGGACATCCTCTCGGGCTATCGTGCGTTTACTCGCGACTCGTTCGAGCGCCTCTTGCTCGATTCCGACGGATTCACCATCGAGACGGAACTCGCCGTCGAGTGCGTCCGCCACGGCGTCGAGACGGCCGTCGTCCCGGTGAGTTACCGGGCCCGACCCGACGAGTCCGAGACGAACCTCCACCCCGTCTGGGACGGCGGAACGATCATCCTGACGCTGTACTCGCTGGCGAAGACGAACAATCCGCTGTTTTACTTCGGGAGCGTCGGCGCCGCGTCGGTCGTCTCGGGAGTTACCCTCGCAGGCTACGTGCTCTGGCGCTGGATCCAGTACAGTTCCGGCCACGAAATCCTCGCGGTTGTCTCCGCGGCTGCCATCTTGCTCGGCGTCCAGTTACTCATGTTCGGCGTCCTCTCGGACATGATCGTCACCCTCCACCGCGAGCAGCGCCGACGCCTCGAGCAGGTTCGCCTCGAGAGTCGTCAGGAGCGAGACGACCGGCAGCGCTGAACCGGCGTCTCTCCGAGCGAGTCGAAAACGAGTCAGAACGAGAGCCGAACGATACGGTCAGGACGGACGTCGAACCGACACGTTCAGAAGGGGGCGTCGAACGAAACCGATCAGAACGGGAGCAGCGTCCGGACCTGCCGGAGAAAGCCGCCCGAGTGATTCTTGCGATACTCCTCGAAGACCGGGTGGAGTGCGTTGAGCAACTCCTGTCGGCTCTCGAATCGCTCTCGGTCGACGTGCTCGAGCGCCGTCTCGAGTACGACCGTATTCCCGTGCACGTCGTAGGGGATGTTGGCGTCGCCGAGTGCGGCCGAGACGTCCGCTCTCGAGGCGGGAAACGAGAGGTCACCTCGTTTGAGGCGGGCGTCGACGGCGGCGATGCCAAATTCGATGCTCGTCGGCTCGTCGTCGGGTCCGTTCGATGGTGGCCGGACTCCCATGGGGTACCATACCACCTCGGGACCGAAAATGGCTACGCTCTCGAGACGGCTCGAGCGCTCACGGATGCCCCTCTGCAGTGGGAATCTTTACGCCGATCCGTCACCCAGTTTCGACATGAGATGACCGAATACACGACGGTCTCGATCCCGAAGGATCTCGCGGCGCGCGTCGAGGAGACCATCGAGGGCACGAGCTTTCAGAGTACGAGCGATCTCACCCGGTTTCTCCTGCGGAGCATTGTGATTCAACACCAGAAGTCCGGGCAGCTCACGGAGGCCGAGTTCGAGGAGATCGCCGAACAGCTCCGGGGGCTGGGCTATCTGGAGTAACCGAGCACACCGAACCGCTCGCACCAGGTTGTCGCTCGAGGGGCCACAGAACGCGAGAAATAGTCGAGCGTCCTCGACCTCAACTTCGACCTCGACCTCGACTTCGAACTATCCAAATTTCCCGGTAATGTAGTCTTCGACACGCTGGCTCTCCGGATTCTCGAAGATTTTCGTCGTGTCGTCGAACTCGACGAGTTCCCCGCCGGTGAGAAATACAGCGGTCTTGTCCGAAATTCGGGCCGCCTGTTGCATGTTGTGGGTGACAATCACGACCGTGTACTCCTCGGCCAGGGTCTCGACCAGGTCCTCGATCTTCGAGGTGGCGACGGGGTCGAGCGCCGACGCCGGCTCGTCCATCAGGATGACCTCGGGGTCGGTCGCGATGGCCCGGGCGATGCACAGGCGCTGTTGCTGGCCGCCCGAGAGGTCCAGCCCGCTCGAGTCCAGTTGATCCTCGACCTCCTCGAGCAACGCGGCACGCTCGAGGGCAGTGTGAACCTGCTTCTCGAGGTCGTCGTCCATCCCCTGGACCCGGAGTCCGTAGGCGACGTTGTCGAAGATGCTCTTCGGGAAGGGGTTCGGTTGCTGGAAGATCATCCCGATCTTCCGGCGGAGCGCGACGGGGTCGACGTCGTCGTCGTAGACGTTCTTGCCGTGAAAGAACAGGTCGCCCTCTACGCGGGCGACGTCGATGAGGTCGTTCATGCGGTTGATCGATCGCAGAAACGTCGACTTGCCACAGCCCGAGGGCCCGATGAGCGCCGTCACCCGTCGTTCGGGAATGTCCATCGTGATGCCGTCGAGCGCCTGGGTGTCGCCGTAGAAGACGTCGAGGTCGCGCGACTGGATCACGGGCGACTCGACCCCGGGCGATCCTCGCGGGCTGGCAATCTCGGTCATCGAGGTCACGCCGGAGTCGCCGGTCGCGTCGGAACGCTCTTCGGACTCGGCTCGGTTGGCGGTCATGCGCGGTAGGTGCCTAGTCACCCCTCGAGCAGTTACCTGTTGTGGACGCGTAGCATACACGGTCGAGAGCAGGGTGCGCTCGAGACGGAGACCTGGTCGCGGCAGTCGGCAGTCGGCCGGGACGGGAGAAGAGTCGTTCTGGAAGGCGCCGAGTCGTCTCGAAGGCGCCGCTACGAGACTCGAGACGGCGTCTCTCGAACCCGCTCCTGACCGGATTCGAAAATCTCCGCGTACCACTCCGCGGCCAGCGACTCGAGGTCGGCGCTCGCCACCGAAACCGCGTGTGACTCCCCCAGCCCGCGCCAGGTGATCGACACCCGCGAGATCGGCACCAGCGCCAGGCCGCCGACGGTGACCGGCCCCTCGTTCGTCCGGACGATCCACTCCGTTCGCAGCCAAGAGGCCGAGCGGGTGACCGACTCGACGCTCCCGCCGGCGGCGACCCACTCCTCGACGAGCGATTCGGTCACGCGACGGACGCGACGCTGGCCGAGCCAGTGAGCAGCGATACCGGCGACGACCAGCAGACCGAACGCGACGAGGGCGAACTCGAGGCCGCCCGCGGTGAGGTTCGCGGAGGCCGCGAGGCCGGAGGCCACGAGGATGAGGGCGACGACCCGCAGGTCGAAGGCGTTGGGGACGGTGCCGTCCCAGTCGGTTCCGTCCAGGTCGGTGCGCGCGGCGGACTCGAGTGGCATCTGAGGGTCGCTTGTGAGCGAGCCTGGGTAGCTTCGGGGGTGGCCAGATGCACGCGTTAAGTGCGCTCGAGCCCAGGTGCATCGCGGTCTCGAGCCTGGCGGCGTCGAGAAGCTCGAGCGAGCAGGCGACCCGGTGACCGTGCCTCAGTCGAGGTGCGAATCGACCTCTCGGACGAACACCGGAAACTCGCGGGTGGCTTCCTCGTCGGCGAGTTCGACGGTTCCGGAAGCCGTTCGGCGCGTTACCTCGAGCAGTTCATCGAGCGCGATGTCGGGTTCGGACAGTTGCTCGCCGTCGCGGTTGTATTGCGTGACAAGGGAGACGATGATTGCGAGGCCATCGTAGCCGCCCGCTCCGGTTCCGTACCCGACGCCGACGTCTCGCGGATCCTCGAGTCGCTCGCGGAGGCGCTCGAAGACGGCGCGTTCACTTACTCGCGTCGCTGATCCTCGAGTTCCCGCGCCCGTTCCTCGAGGGCTGCCAATTTGCGGTCGGTGCCGGGGTCGCCCCCGTGAGCGGCGCGGACCGAGCGGTCGAGCGGTGATAGGACGAACCGCGACTCGTCATTGCCATCGTTATCGCCATCGTCGCCGTCGTCGCCGTCGAACCCACCGACGTCCCCGTCGGAACCGGTATCGACCGCGTCGTCGATGTCGCCTCGACCGAGCACCCAGGTCAGGAGACTGCGCAGCATGGATCGACGTACGTGTCCGTCGAATAAAAGGTTCGGGCGTCGTCGCGCACCGCCCGGGGCACGGGCCTGCCCTTCCCCGGGTCACGCCGCTCTCGTTTCCTCGAGCGGCGTTCCCGGCCCGTCGATCGGACCGCCGTCGTACCGGGCACAGACTCGAGTCGATCGAACGATTGGGACGATAGTATAGAATCGATAGCTAGTCGAACGCTGCGCGCGAATCAACTGCCACGGGTGACATCGACGTTAGCGGAAACGTATGTACGGTCGGAACCTACGAGGTGGTATGGCTGACAACTTCGAAATCACCGCCGACCGACCCGACAGTCCCATTCAAACCACCGGCACCGACCACATCACGCTGATCGGCTCGAACGCCGAGGACACCATCGCCTACTACCGGGACGTGCTGGGGATGCCCCTCGTCCTGAAACAGCCGAACCTGGACGACCCGACTTCGACGCATCTCTTCTTCGACACCGGGGATGGCCGGATCATCACGTTCTTCGTGAGCGACGACCGCCAATCGAACCCGGCGCCGCTTCGCCACCAGATCGGTTCGGTCCACCACCTCGCGTTCAGCATCGATCCCGAGCGCTTCGTCGACACCCGGGAAGCCCTCGAGGAGGCCGGCTACGGCTACAACGAGTTCGATCGGGGCATCTTCCACTCGCTGTACACCAGAGACAACAACGGCCTGACGATCGAACTCGCCACGGACAAGTTCTCGATTCCGGACGACCGCCGCGCCGAGGTGCTCGCGACGACCCAGCGGATCCGCGAGGAGGACGGCTCGGACTTCGCCGAGGAGCGACACATGGAGGCCGCCCTCGAGGAACTGGGAATCGACGTCGAGAAGCAGGAACTGCCGGATGCGCCGACGGGAGCGGGCGTCGACAACTGACGCCGAGTTCGAGTTCCGCCGACTTACTAGGAGGGCGTCCCCTCCACCGAATACATCGTGAACTCCTCGCTCGAGACCAATCGATCCGCGTAGGGCTCGCGCTCGATTCCTTCCAGGGCTTCCTCGGAGTGGTGGAGTTCGTCGTACACCTCGAGTTCCCTCGCTTTATCGTAGGCGCTCACGGTGAAGTAGTAGTCCGCGCCGTGGTAGGCCTCCCGGTAGTTGCCGTCCTCGAACTCATCGACGAGGACCGCACCGCCGGCACCGCCGTCGTAGTTGATCTCGCTCCCGGCCTCGGTGCCGTAGTGGGCGTCGCCGTAGCGGTTGATTCCGTAGCCGAATCCGGCGTACAACCGCTCGTCGGCCCGGTGCTCGAGGGCGGTGTCGTAGCCGAACTGTTGCTGTTCGGTGACGTGCTGGGTCGGCTGGTAGATCAGCGGCGACGTGAACAGCGTCACGAGCGTCAGGACGAGACAAGCCGCGACGAAGACGGCGGCGAGCGCGTTCGCCCCCGGAGTCGTCAACGGTCCGGTCAGCCAGCCGAAGAGGTGCGCGAGGGCGATTCCCGAGAGAATCGTCAGGACGACGTAGATGAAGCCGACCTGCCGGAACGCCATCGTCGGCGTCCCGAGGAAGTAGACGACGAACATGCCGCCGAGGGGCACCAGCGCGAGCGCGAAGTAGGTAACGTACGAGCGGCCATCGGGATCCAGACTCGTTCGCCCGAGCCACGTCGCGAGGACGAACAGCGCTGCGATCGCCCCGAGGACGGCGGCGACGAGGAACATGATCGCAAACAGCTCGAGCAGGCTACCGCCCAGTTCCGTCAGCGACCCGCTTCGCTGACCGACAGTCGAGCCAGTCCCGATGTCACGGCTGAACAAACCGTAGACGAGCCCCGAGAAGGCGCGTCGGAACCGCGCGTTCGCGGCCGCCCAGACGACGAATAACACACCGAGCATGACCGCCGGCGCGAACAGCGACGGATGGTGCACCATCGGGTGATCGTCGTACCGACGCTTCGCGAGGTACTGCACCCCGGCGAGCGCCCCGAGGAAGACGACCACGTTGATCATCTGCTGGGGGTGAACCAGCAGGAGGCCCACGCCCGCGAGAAACAGGCAGACGGTGAACGGCGAGATGCCGAACGGGAGGCGCTCGAGGTCCGAGCGTCGGCTCACGAGCGCCACGGTCGCGAAGAGAGCGACGGGGACGACGAACAGTGCGTTGGAGTTCGTGTGCGGGCCCATGTGCGTCGCCACGTTGTTGATGGGGAGCACCATCCAGGAGGCGATGGCGGCGAACCCGGCCGCGGCGCCCGTTCCCGAGATATCGCGTGCGATGAGCGGGACGAAGACGACGAACGGGACGAACAGGAGGACGACGGCGATCAGGAGCGCCCGCTCCATCGAGACGCCGCCGCCGAGGTGGAGGGTCGTCGCGACGGCGTGGAGCCCGGGGTAGAACAGTTCGTGGGGCTGCATCGTCCCCTGGACGAAGTCCCGGACCCACCCCAGGTGCGTGAGCGAGTCGCCCATCCCCTGGAAGTGGTAGTTGCGGATCACCGGCAGGCTGACGATGCTCGTCACCGTGAGCCCGCCGAGGGCGATGGCGCCGGCCTGGTACCACCCTCGAGTGCCGATAGTCACCCCGACCGCGACGGCCAGCGCGAGGCCGAACGCGACCCAGGTGAGCGTCGGCGTGCCCGTGTAAATCGACGATTCGTACCCCGAAGGTGGGGACCGATGCGCGACGGCGATAGCGATCGCCACGGCGAGAAACCCGACCGCGAGGACGAGATCCAGCAGGGTTCGTCTCTGCGTCATCGACTCACCCGCACGAGGCGACCGCCGACGGTGGCTGGCGTGACAGTTCGCATTGGTGAAATGCCTCGAGAAGAGAGGGGTTTGTTATCCTCCGCCTACCCCCTCGAGGCGGTCGCGATCCCGAGTTGGCCCGGCGGCTGACCGGCTAGCGCGCGCTTGTGCCCGGTACCAACCCTGCGCTCTCCTGCTGGGCGAGAGTCGACGCTCGAGACGACGGTCAACGCCGGTCGAAACTGGGAAATGAGGTCTCCATCGCGGCGGTCGAGGCGACGATCGAAGAGGTGGCAGAGGCGGATACGAACGCCTACCGATCTCTAGGCGGTGATTTCTACGACGCTCGACGCGTCAACGATTGTGCCTGTTTTTACCGTCCTCGGTGGTGGTCACGGGACGACCGGTCGTCACCCTCGAGCCGAAACCGGTGGCGACCCTGCTCTTCGACCATGGCATCGATACACATCGACACCCCGACGACGGATGGACGCACCCTTCGAACGACCGTTCGCCCCTCGAGCGACCTCACCCGATTTTTCACCGGTGACCCGCTCGAGGTAACCTACGACGTCGACGTCGAGTCGGTTCCCGACTCGCTGCTGGTCGTCCCGGCACTGGCCCAGGTGTGTCCGGTCGCCTGGGCCGCAGGTGCAGACGTCTCCGTCGACACCGTCGACGCGACGTTCGTCTCGGCGCTCGAGGACGTCCAAGCGGCCATGCTCGAGATGTACGACTTCCTCGAGGGTGGCGACCTCTACGCTCGTGAGGTCGTCGACACGCGTGTATCCAGCGACGACGGCGACGATGAGAATGCGGAGAGCGGCCTCCTCTTCACCGGCGGCGTCGACTCCACGTGCTCGTACGTCCGTCACCGCGAGGAGGAACCCACGCTGATCAGCGTCCGCGGCTGGACGATCACGCCCGACAGTTCGGACGACGTGCAGTGGAACCACCTGGTCGATCGGGTGACCGACTTCGCCGCCGACCGCGGCCTCGAGACCGCCTTCGTCGAGGCCAACATGCTCTCCTTCCTCGATCACCCGATGCTGCTCGCTCACTACAAACGCTACGTCGACGGTGGCTGGTACAGCTCCGTCGGCCACGGCCTCGGCTTGCTGGGGCTCTGTGCCCCACTGGCCGCCTCCCGCGGCATCGAGGACCTCTACATGGCCGCCACCCACTGGGAGGGAATCGACCTCGAGTGGGGCTCTCACCCCGACATCGACGACAACGTCCGCTGGGACGGCACCCGGTGTCACCACGACGCCTACGACCTGACCCGTCAGGAGCGCCTCGACGTGCTCGCGGAGTACGTCGAAAGCGACGCCCCCGACCTCGAGCTCCAGACCTGTAACGACCGCATGGATGGCAACTGCGGGGTCTGCGAAAAGTGCTACCGGACGGCCGTCGGCCTTCGACTTGCGGGGCTCGAACCGACCGAACACGGCTACCCGTTCACCGACGACCGGTACCACGACCTTCGGCGAGGACTCGAGGGCGGCCACTGGATCCTGGGCCAGGACGAACGCTACATGTGGGAGGACATCCGCAACCGGGTTCGCAAGACTGAGCCGAGAACGTCGGCCGAACGCGCGTTCTTCGCCTGGCTCGAGTCCGCCAACCTCGACGAAATCGTCGACAACTCGGGGTCGCCACTGCGCCACCGCGTGCTCCGAGCGGGCGCCCGCAACGCGCCCGACCCGGTGTATACGACGCTGTACCCCGCCTGGAGCGCGGCGAAGGCGAGCTACCAGCGTTTGCTCACGAGGCGGTGAGCGGATCCAGGAACCGAGGCCGGCGGACCGAGCGGCCGGGTAGCCGAGCGAGCGGCCGGGTAGCCGAACGAGCGACCAGGTGGAATCGACGAACCACCGCGGCGCGCGCTGTCGAGCGGCTCGAGCACCGCGAGGGCCGGTCGTTCACGTCGCGCGAGGGGTGAGGAGCGCAGCGAAGCGAGCACCGCAATCGGCTGGGGAGGGCGAGGCTGCTCGAGGAATTCACCCTGGCGGTCATTGAAACCCTGCTTTAGAAGCGGTGTGCGGGGAACAGACGCTTACTGTGTGTGCATGTCACTGTGTGTGCGGCTCACTACGTGTGCGAATTGAGCGCCGACGTGAGCATCGATCGAACATCAACTTCAGCTGATGATTGTCGAGTTGTGCTGAATTCGGGGGCGTCTCGATCACTCTGGGTGATACGGGTTCGTTGCGACGTCGAGTCGGTAGACGTCATCTGCAGCGTCGAAATCGTCGTCGAACGCGTAGAGGTACCCGAGCCCCTCCGCTTGCATGTACGCGACGATCGCGGCATCGACGAACGAGAAGCACTCGTGCTGTCGGAAGAGGGCTTTTGCCGCGGCAAATTCGTCCGCCGTCAGGGAATCGATGTGAAATTGCGTATTCTCTTCCACCCGATCCAAAAAATCGACAGCGGCGTCGTGATCCGCGTGCGTCGTCAACCCGTTTAGCGTCTCCGCGAGGACGTAATCGAGAATCACCGCCTCCGGGAGAGCAGCGGCGTCGATTCGCCTGAGGATAGGGAGGGCGGCGTCGTGTGCACTGTCACGGCGGTACGCCGCCGCAAAGAGTACGGTCGTATCGACGAGTGCGCGCGGCATCTATCTCAGCTACTCGAGGTCGACGCCCCACGCGTCGTGTTGGCTCTCGGCCTCCGTCGCCTGATCGCCGTCGTAGCCGTCGAAGTCGCTGAACGTCCCGGTGCGCTGCTGGACGACCTGAACCCGGAGCGTCCCGTCGTCCTCGACGTGCCAGCGGAGTCTGTCGCCGTCGTCGATGTCGAGTTCCCGGCGGATACGAGCGGGAATGTTCGCCTGATTCCCCGACACCTTGCTCTCGGAGTCGACACGCTCACTGCTCATGTCCGAAAGGACGAGTCCACCACTCATAAATCATAGTGTGCGCCCACACTACCCCGACAGAGTGACGAATACGTCCGCTGAATCTCGTTTGGGCCCTGAATTCCTCGGCTCGAGCTCTCGGAAGTACGTTCGATGTTTGGGCCGCGGGTTACAGGACAGATTCTCGAGACTGGCCGAGCCAGGTTCTCCTCGAAAGCGGCGATACGCTCTCGAGGCCGGCGAAGGAAAACGAGAGGCCGGTTATTCGTCGGTCGTCGAATCTGTGTCGACGGCCGTCTCGTCGATATCCGTCTCGTCAGCAACGTCTACATCGTCGGCCTCCATCTCCTCGGCGTCCACACCGAGTTCCGCCGGAATCACGTCCACGCTGGCGACCGCATCGCCCGCCTCGACGTCCATCACCGTCACGCCCATCGTGTTCCGACCGACCGTCGAAATCTCGCTTGCTCGCGTGCGCATGATCTGGCCACGCTCGCTCATCAGGACGAGTCCGTCGTCTTCCGTGACCGCCTTCACCGGACCGTTCCGCTCGTTCGTCTTAATGTCGATCAATCCCTTGCCATACCGGGACTGGGCCCGATACGCCGAGAGCAGCGTCCGCTTGCCGTAGCCGTTCTCGGTCACCGTGAGAAGGGCTCGCTCGTCGCCCTCGTCGGTCGAGACGAGTCCCGCGACGGCGTCGCCATCCTCGAGTTTGATCCCGTTGACCCCGCGGGCGTTCCGACCCATGGCCCGGACCTCGTCCTCGTCGAAGCGAATCGTCATCCCCTGCTCGGTCGCGATGACGAGGTCCTTCGACCCGTCGGTGACGTCCACGTCGACGAGTTCGTCGCCCTCCTCGAGGCTGGCGGCGATGATGCCCGTCGAGAGGATGTTGTCGAACTCCTCGCCCGCCGTCCGTTTGACGTACCCGTGTTTGGTCACCATCGTCACGTACTCCTCCCCGTCGAAGGCGTCGGTGTCGACGATGGCCGTGATGTCCTCGCCCGGATCGAGGTCGAGGATGTTGACGGCGGATTTCCCCCGCGCCGTCCGGCTCATCTCCGGGATCTCGTAGGTCTTGAGCCGGTAAACCTGGCCGTGATTCGTAAAGCACAGCAGGTAGTCGTGGGTGTTCGCCCGGAAGACCGTCGTCACGCGGTCCTCGTCCTTGACGTCCGCACCGATGATCCCCTTGCCGCCCCGACCCTGGGGGTCGAAGTTCTCGATCGGCATCCGCTTGACGTAGTCGTCCTCGGTCATGACGACGAAGACGTCCTCCTGGGGGATCAGATCCTCGTGGGTGACAGTTCCCATGTCCTCGATGATCGAGGTCCGCCGGTCGTCGGCGTACTCGTCTTTGATCTCGAGCAACTCCTCCTTGATGACCTCGTACAGCGCCGACTCGCTCCCGAGGATCGCCTCGAGGCGCTCGATTTCCGCCGTAACCTCCTCGTACTCGTCCTCGATTTCGGCCGACTCCATCGAGGTGAGGCTCCCGAGTTGCATCCGGACGATGTGCTCGGCCTGCGATTCGGAGAAGTCGAACGTCGCCTCGAGCCCCGCCCGCGCCTCGTCGCGGTCCTCGGAGTCCTGGATGAGGTCGACCACGTCGTCGATGTTCTCGAGCGCTTTCAGTCGGCCCTCGAGGATGTGGGCGCGGTCTTCCGCCTCCTCGAGGTCGTACTCGCTGCGCCGTCGGACGACCTCCTTGCGGTGGGCGATGTACTCCTGGAGCGTCTCCCTGAGCGTGAGCACCTTCGGCTGGCCGTCGACCAGCGCGAGGTTGATGACGCCGAAGGTTCGCTCTAAGTGATTCTCGAGCAGTCGGTTCTTGACGACGTCCGTGTTCGCGCCGCGTTTGAGTTCGATCACGATGCGGACGCCGTCGCGATCGGACTCGTCGCGCAGGTCCGAGATGCCCTCGAGGGTGCCCTCGGTGACGTCCTCGGCGATGCGCTCGACCAGGCGGGCCTTGTTCGCCTGGTAGGGCACTTCGGTGACGACGATGCGCTCGCGATCGCGCTTCCACTCCTCGACCTCGAACTCGGCGCGTACGCGGATGCGCCCGCGACCGGTCTTGTACGCCGAGTAGATGGCGTCCCGGCCGACGATGTTGGCTCCCGTCGGGAAGTCGGGTCCTTTGACGTGTTCCATCAGGTCCTCGACGGTCGCATCGGGGTTGTCGATGAGTTCGACGGTCGCGTCGATCACCTCACCGAGGTTGTGCGGCGGAATGTTCGTCGACATGCCGACGGCGATGCCCGAGGAGCCGTTCACGAGGAGGTTCGGGAACGCCGCCGGGAGCACGTCCGGTTCCTGGAGGCGGTCGTCGTAGTTCGAGGAGAAGTCGACCGTGTCCTTGTCGATGTCCTCGAGCAACTCCTCGGCGATGGCGGCCATGCGGGCCTCCGTGTACCGCTGGGCCGCGGGCGGGTCGCCGTCCATCGAACCGAAGTTCCCCTGGCCGTCCACGAGCGGGTAGCGCATCGAGAAGTCCTGGGCCATCCGGACCAGGGTGTCGTAGATCGCCTGGTCACCGTGGGGGTGGAAGTCACCCATCGTCTCCCCGACGATCGAGGAGGACTTGCGGTGACTCGAGCGACTCGTGACGCCCATCTCGTGCATCGCGTAGAGGATGCGCCGGTGGACGGGTTTGAGGCCGTCTTCGACCCGGGGGAGGGCGCGCCCGGCGATGACGCTCATCGCATAGTCGATGTAACTCTGCTCCATCTCGTCTTCGATGCGGACCGGTTCGACCGAGGCCGCATCGATGTCCGTCGGGTCTGGTACTTCGGAACTCATCGCTCGAGGGGCACCTCTGTTCGTCGGTGGTCTCGTTTCCGTGTCGATTCGTGTCGTGACTGCATCGTCGTCAGTCGATGTGTGGCTGCGTACATGGCGCTATCAGATGTCGATCCACTCTGCCTCGGGGGCGTGGTCCTTGATGAACTGCTTTCGCGGCTCGACGGCGTCGCCCATCAGCACCGAGAACATGCGGTCGGCCGCTGCCGCGTCCTCGACCGCGATCTGCTTGAGGATGCGGTTGTCCGGATTCATCGTCGTACTCCAGAGCTGTTCGGGGTTCATCTCGCCGAGCCCCTTGAAGCGCTGGACCTGCGTCGGGTTGCCGTTGCACTGCTCCTCGACGATCTCGTCGCGCTCGGCGTCGGTCATCGCGTCGTAGGTCTCCCCACGGTACCGGATGCGATACAGCGGCGGCTGGGTCGCGTAGACGTAGCCGCCCTCGAGCAGCGGGCGCATGTGCCGGTAGAAGAACGTCAACAGCAGGGTCCGGATGTGGGCCCCGTCGACGTCGGCGTCGGTCGCCATGATGATCTTCTTGTACCGGATGTTGTCGATGTCGAACTCCTCGCCGATCCCCGCGCCGATGGCGGTGATCATGTTCCGGATCTCCTCGTTCTCGAGGATGCGATCCAGTCGGTGCTTCTCGACGTTGAGGATCTTCCCCTTGATGGGGAGGACGGCCTGGAACTCCGGGTTGCGGGCCTGTTTCGCGCTGCCGCCCGCGGAGTCACCCTCCGCGATGAACAGTTCGGCCTCGTCGGGATCTTTGGTCTGACAGTCCGCGAGTTTGCCGGGGAGGGAAGTGGACTCGAGGGCGGACTTTCGCCGCGTGAGCTCTTCTGCCTTCTTCGCGGCCTTGCGGGCCTTCGCGGCCTCGACGGCCTTCATCACGATGGCCTGAGCCGAGTCGGGGTGTTCCTCGAAGTAAGTAGAGAGACCGTCGTGCATCGCACTCTCGACGATGCCCCGTACCTCCGAGTTGCCGAGTTTCGTCTTCGTCTGCCCCTCGAACTGCGGGTCGGGGTGTTTGATCGAGATGACCGCGGTGAGCCCCTCGCGGATGTCGTCGCCGCGGAGGTTCTCCTCGAGGTCCGAGAGCAGGCCGTTCTCGCTCCCGTAGTCGTTGACCACGCGGGTGAGGGCGGTCTTGAACCCGGTCAGGTGGGTCCCGCCCTCGCGCGTGTTGATGTTGTTGGCGAAGGCGTGAATCGAGCCCTGGAGTTCCTCGGTGGCCTGCATCGCCACCTCGACCTGGATGTTCTGGGCGTCGTCCTCGAAGTAGATGACGTCGTCGTGGAGGGCAGAGCGCGTCTCGTTCAAGTACTCGACGAACTCGCGAATCCCACCGTCGTAGACGTACGTATCCTCGACTGGCTGGCCCTCGTCGTCCGTCTCGCGTTCGTCCCGGAGCGTGATCCGAACGCCTGAGTTCAGAAACGCGAGTTCGCGAAGCCGGTTCGAGAGCGTCGAGAAGGATAACTCGGTCGTCTCGAAGATGTCGCGGTCGGGCCAGAAGGTGATCTGGGTACCCGTCTCTTCGTCTGGCTCGAGATCTCGAACCCGTTCCATGTCGCCCTGCGGCTCACCGTTCTCGAACGTGTGGGTGAAGACGCCGCCGTCGCGCTTGACGGTCACCTCGAAACGCTCGGAGAGGGCATTGACGACGGAGACGCCGACGCCGTGGAGCCCACCGGAGACCTGGTAAGACTTGTTGTCGAACTTCCCGCCGGCGTGGAGGACGGTGAGAATGACCTCGAGGGCCGGGCGGTCGTACTCCTCGTGGGTGTCGACGGGGATGCCGCGGCCGTCGTCGGCGACGCTCACCGCGCCGTCCTCGTGGATGGTCACGGTGATGTCGTCGCAGTGGCCGGCCAGCGCCTCGTCGATGGAGTTGTCCACGACCTCGTAGACGAGGTGGTGGAGTCCCCGCGTATCCGTCGAACCGATGTACATCGCCGGTCGCTTTTGGACCGCTTCCAGGCCCTCTAAGACCTGGATTTGTCCGGCGCCGTACTCGCTATCTTGAGACATACAAAACCTGATTGCGGGTAGTGGTCGGGGGGTAATAAAAGTCACGTACGCGCGCGAGCGCGCGAATTTCGGCCGGGTGTCACGTATGCAACACACGAGTACTCACCGACGCCTCGAGTCGAGTACGACTCGTCGAGCCGCTCGCCTCGGGTACGCAGAAACAACCACGAACGGAACGCACGAAGAGACCAGACACCGGCCATCTCGAACGTCGATCACTTTCACTACGGTAACGCACACCTTTTACCCCCGCCGCTACAACAGGACGACGATGACGTCGCTACAGTCGACACTCGGCGACGAGCCGGGGATCGCCGAGGAACTCGCTGACAACCAGCGAGCGATCTCCATCGCCGAGTTCTTCGAGAAGAACAAGCACATGCTGGGCTTCGACAGCGGTGCTCGCGGGCTCGTCACGGCCGTCAAAGAGGCCGTCGACAACGCCCTCGACGCCGCCGAAGAGTCCAGCATTCTCCCCGATATCTACGTCGAGATCCAGGAAGCCGACGACTACTATCGCCTGATCGTCGAGGACAACGGACCGGGAATCACGAAAGAATCGCTCCCGAAGGTCTTCGGGAAACTCCTCTACGGCTCTCGTTTCCACGCCCGCGAACAGTCGCGCGGTCAGCAAGGGATCGGTATCTCCGCGGCAGTGCTCTACTCCCAGCTGACGAGCGGCAAACCTGCGAAGATCACCAGCCGAACCCAGGGCTCGAGCGAGGCCGAGTACTTCGAGTTGATCGTCGACACCGACGAGAACGAACCCGAGATCAGCGTCGCGGAGACGACCACCTGGGATCGCCCCCACGGCACCCGGATCGAACTCGAGATGGAGGCCAACATGCGCGCTCGCGCCCAGCTCCACGACTACATCAAGCACACCGCGGTCGTCAATCCCCACGCCCGCCTCGAGTTGCGCGAGCCCACGGCCCACTTCAAGTTCGAGCGCGCCACCGACCAGCTCCCCGAGGAGACCGAGGAGATCCGCCCCCACCCCCACGGAGTCGAACTGGGCACGGTGATCAAGATGCTCGCCGCGACCGACTCTCACTCCGTCTCGGGGTTCCTCCAGGAGGAGTTCACCCGTGTCGGCAAGAAGACGGCCGACTCGATCATCGACGAGTTCCGCGACCGCCACTTCGGCCGCGAGATGGCCTGGAAGCCGCCTGCGAGCCACGAGGCCGCAGACGTCGCCGCCGCCGTCGAGAACTCCACGGCAAACAAGGGGGCCAAAGCGACGACCGACTTCGCGGAGGGAATCGCCGACGCCGTCTCGAGCCGGGACCGAATCGCCCACCACGAACTGTCGACGGTCGTCGAGGAGGTCGCCGACGAGGTCGGTGACGAGTACGGGACGACGTTCGGATCAACGGTTCGCGAGAAGGCGCTCGAGTCGGCGTGGGCCGCGCTCGTCGGGCACGATGAGGCGGACGAGGCGGACGATCAGGACGACGAAGTCGGCCCAGACGCCACGACCCCAGATGAGGTCTCCCGAATCGTGGCCGACCTCTACGAACTCAGCGACGACGCCACGAGCACTCGGAAGGACGACGAGGTCGTCCACGCCTTCGCCGTCCGCCTGGCCGGCACGTTCGAGGACCTCGAGGACGGCCGACACCGGCTCACCCGGAAGGCCCTCGAGTCCGCCGTCGACCGGGCCGCGGACCTGACCGAGGAGTACGACGACGTGGCGTTCGGCGAGACTGCCCGCGAGAACGTCGTCGAAGCGGTCTGGGACGTGATGGTGACCGTCCCGGACGACACGCCGCTCGTTCGCGAACTCGCGAGCGACCGGGACGCTGCCAGCAACCTCGTGGAGGGGATGCGCGCGACGAACATCATGGCGCCGCCGACGCGGTGTCTCTCGCCGATCACAGCCGACCTCGTCGAGGCCGGGCTGAAAAAGGAGTTCGACGCGGACTTCTACGCGGCGGCGACCCGCGACGCGGGCGTCTCCGGCGGCGACCCGTTCATCGTCGAGGCCGGCATCGCCTACGGCGGCGACCTCCCGGCCGAGGGGACCGCCGACGTCCTCCGGTTCGCGAACCGGGTGCCGCTGGTCTACCAGCGCGGCGCCTGTGCGACCACCGACGTCGTCAAGGGCATCGGCTGGCGTAACTACGGCCTCGACCAGCCCGGGGGCTCCGGGATACCGACCGGACCCGCCGTGATCATGGTCCACGTTGCCTCGACGAACGTTCCCTTCACGAGCGAGTCCAAGGACGCCATCGCGAACGTCCCCGAGATCGAAGACGAGATCGAACTCGCCATCCGAGAGGCCGCTCGCGAACTCAAGCGCTACCTCAACAAACGGCGCTCGATGCAAAAGCGTCGGCAGAAGCAGAACGTCCTCGGCAAGATCCTCCCGGAGATGGCCGAGAAAGTCGCCGAAGTGACGGGGCGCGACCAGCCCGACATCGACGACGCCGTGGCACGGATCATGAACAACGTCCTGGTCGAGCGTCACCTCGAGGACGGTGACGGCGACGGCGGCGGTGATGGCGACGCATCGACGGTCAAACTCGTCGTCGAGAACCACTCGAGCACGAACGAGACCCTCGAGATAACCGACATCGTCTCCGCCGAGCCGCGGAACCTCTCCGACGGCGCCTCGGCCGTCGAGATGGACGGCGAGTGGTTCGTCTCCTGGGAGGCGGACGTCCCCGGTGGCGACGAGGCGACCCTCGAGTACGACGTGTCGGGTGAGGCGACGTTCGACATCGACGTCAAAGGCGTCGACGCGGAAAAACTGACGATCACATCATGAGCACGGACGAATCACAGGCCAGAGCACAGTTGATCGACCTCGCCGCCCAGTTCTACGACCAGTTCGAACTAGGCGAGATTCCCCACATGGAGGTCCCGACCCGATCGAAGAGCAACATCGAACTCGACGAGGAGGCCAACGTCTGGGTCTACGGCGACCGAACGTCGACCCGGAGTGCGAACTCCGTTCGCGGTGCCCGGAAACTTTTGAAGGCGGTCTACACCATCGAGTTCCTCGCAAACCAGCTCGAGGAGGATCGCTCCTCGACCCTGCGTGAACTCTACTACCTCTCGGAAAGCTGGGACAACGAAGAGGCCCAGTTCAACGATCAGGACGAGTCCAATCAGCTCGTCGAGGACCTCGAAATCGTGAGCGCGGTCACCCGCGAGGACTTTCACATGCGCCCCGAGGAGTCGGGAGCGACGATCATGGGGCCACTGTACTTGCGCGAGCAGACCCGCCGCGGCGAGCGCGACATCCACTGCCAGGAAGACGTCGGCGAGGGCGGCTACCAGATCCCGAACAACCCCGACACGATCGAGTTCCTCGACAGCGATGCCGAGTTCATCCTGTGTGTCGAGACCGGCGGGATGCGCGACCGACTCGTCGAGAACGGCTTCGACGACGAGTACGGCGCGCTCATCGTCCACCTCAAGGGCCAGCCCGCTCGAGCGACCCGTCGAATCACCAAACGGCTCCACGACGAACTCGAGCTTCCGGTGACGGTCTTTACCGACGGCGACCCGTGGTCGTACCGCATCTTCGGCTCGGTCGCCTACGGCTCGATCAAGTCCGCCCACCTCTCTGAGTACCTGGCGACGCCCGAAGCGCAGTTCATCGGCATCCAGCCCGCCGACATCGTCGAGTACGACCTCCCGACCGACCCGCTCTCGGACTCGGACGTCAACGCCCTCGAGAACGAACTCACCGATCCCCGGTTCCAGACCGACTACTGGAAAGAACAGATCGAACTGCAACTCGAGATCGGGAAGAAGGCCGAGCAGCAGGCACTCGCCTCGCGCGGCCTGGACTTCGTGACGGACACGTACCTGCCGGAGCGACTCGAGGAAATGGGCGTCATCTGATCGTCAGTTCGTTTTCATTTCTGCGTCCGGTTCCGTCGTTTCGGTCGCCAGTTCGTCGTCCGCTTCGAATCCGTCGTCCACCTCGAGCGCGTCACGGATCGAACCCGCGGAGGGATCGGCATAGGCACAGCGGTCGCAGTAGCAGTTCGAGCCCTCGTTCGTGGTGACGATCGGAACGCCGGCGACGACCAGTTCCTGTCGGTAGGTTCGTTCGACGCCGTCGACGATCGGCTTGAGACAGCCCGTGCAGCGTTTCTCGGGGGCGTGAACGTTCCGCTCCTCGATCGACCTCGTCCGGCCGTTCGTCGTGATCGGTTTTCGACGCTCGAGACGGCTCCTGGCCGGCGGCGAGACGACGACCCCGGCGCCGAGAACGAGTGAGCCGACAAGGAACCCGCCGAGACTCGCGCTCGAGGCGACGATCCAGAGCCCGAGTGCGAGGAGGGCGAGTGACACGAACGTTGAGAGCCACCTCGAGCGTCGTGTCGGTTCGTTTCTCGCTCGAGTGGACGGACTCGCCCGCTCGCGAGCGGGCGAGTCCGCCGACGGCGGATCGTCGGCGTGGAGCACTGTCCGCTCGGTTCGGTCGAAGTAACAGATCGCCGCGTAGATCGCGTTCGCGAGCCCCATCGTCCACCAGATCGTGATCGCCGCGATCAGCAGGTGGGTTCGCGTGGAGCCGAGGTTCCGTCGCACGAGGGTCACGCTGTCGTCCGTTCGGTCCTCGACTCGCCAGCCGTCTTCGACGTGTCGTCGGACGCGGCGGCGGAGTCGCCCTCGCTGCGCCGGGCTCGCAGTTGATCGCGGGCTGGACGACCTCCGCGAGCGAACGGCCCACTGCAGCAGTTCAGTCATGGATCCGCTCGAGGTGGCTCGATCCCGGCTGGAATCGCCGACGTCGCCGTCGACGGCCGTCCCACACTGGCCACAGAAGTTCGCTTGCCGGGAGAGCCGTTCTCCGCAGGATTCACAGAACCGACTCGAGGCTCGAGTCTCGTCCATCACCGATGAGTACGAGCCGCGCGACGTAATTATTGTGGAACTTATAGGTTATTCTGAGACTTGCCTCGACGTGACGGTCACTCGTCGAGAACGACCGGAACCGCACGTCTCGCTACGTCGAGCACGAACGCGTCGGCGTCGGTCTCGAGCGCCTCGAACGTGTCGTAGTGGATCGGGAGGACGAGGTCGGGCCGGATCGTTTCAGCGAGGTCGGCGACGTCGTGGCGATCCATCGTGTAACTCCCGCCGATCGGCGGGAGCAAGAGGTCGACGTCGAGTCTCTCGTGAATCGGAAGGACGTCACTGTCGCCGGGCCAGAACGCACAGATGCCGTCGATCGTCACGCCGAAGCCACAGCCCTCGCCTTCGAGGTGGTAGGGCGTGCCGTCGTCGCGGGTGTACGGGCCGTTTGGCTCGTTGTACGCGGGCGTCGTGAAGAGGTCGAGCGGGCCGAGGACGAACGACTCGTCCTCCCGCACGCGTTCGACCTCGTAGGGAAGGGCCTCGGGTTGTTCGTCGACGCGGTCGATGTCGTCGGCGTCGACGGCCTCGTGGACCACGACGATGGCGTCCTCGTGTGCGACGCGCCGGATGCCGTCGGGGTCGTAGTGATGGTCGTGGCTCACGAGAATCAGGTCGCCGTCTTTCGGTTCGACGTCGTCGAGGACGCCGTACCGGCCGGGGTCGAGGTAGACGACGGTGCCAGTCTCGCCCTCGAGGCGGACGGTCGCGTAACCGTGCCAGTCGATACGAAGTGAGTCGAACGTGACGGTCATAGCGGCCATTCGGCCAGCGAGTCGAAAAGGGTTGTCGCTGCGGTCGATACCGACGACCCGGAACCGATCGTCCGGCTACGGCCGGGGCAACACCTGGTTCTCGAGCCCCTCGTACGAACCCGACTCGAGCACCCGCTCGACGTTTCCGGCGACGATGTTGGCCAGACGGTCGTAGTACTTCGGTGTGTGCCCCGAGTTGTGTGGAGTGATCTGGACGTTCTCGAGCGTCCACAGCGGGTGGTCTTCCGGCAGGGGTTCGGGATCCGTGACGTCCAGCGAGGCCCCGCGGATGCCGTTACGACGGAGCGCCGAGACGAGCGCGTCGGTGTCGACGACCGGGCCGCGGGCGACGTTGATCACCACCGCGTTCGGCGGGAGGGTGTCGAACGCCGCCGCGTCGACCAGCCCCCGGGTCTCGTCGGTGAGCGGACACGCCAACACGAGGTAGTCGGTCCGGGAGAGGGCGTCGTGGAAATCGTCCGCGTCGAAGCCGTAAATTTCGTCCGCCGGGCCGCCTTTCTCCGGCGTGTAGCGGACGGCCTGGACGTCGACGCCGAACGGCTCGAGGCGCGCACAGACGGATCGACCGATCGCACCGAGGCCGACGACCGTCACCGTCGAGCCCTGCAGTTCGTGGGCCTGGTAGTGGCGCCACTCGCGGCGACGCTGGCGGCGGGACGCGACGTGGAACCGGCGGGTGAACCAGAGGATCGCCCCCAGGACGTGTTCGCCGATGTTGGGGCCGTGGACGCCCGACGCGTTCGTCACCGTGACGCCCATCTCCTCAAGGGTCTCGAGGGGCAGGTGACCGGTACCCGCGTAGGCGCAGGCGAATAGCTCCAGGTTCTCGGCGTGCTCGAGGAGGGACTCGTCGATCGTCATTCCGGTGACGATCTCGGCGTCTCGGATCGCCTCCCGTTCTTCGACTGGCGTGCTGGCGACGGTAATCTCGACGTCCGGATTCGAAACGCGTTCTCGCAGTGCGTTCGCGTACTCTTCGATGGGGGTTCCGTGCGTTCCCTTGCGGAGGACCAGTATCGACGGTCCCTCGCCGCTCCGAACGCTGTCCGTCTCGGTCATATCGCTATCCTCACGTCGATTCCTCTTGAACCTGTGGTCGGCCGAGGCTGCCTCGATCACTCCCCCCTGAACGTCGGCGACTCCTTCTCGAGGAACCCGCGCAACCCCGCCGCGTAGTCGGCCGTCGACGCCAGGTCGGTAATTCGCTCCTGTTCCTCCTCGAGGTGAGCCTCGATCCCGTTCGTCGAAGATGCCGCAAACAGGCGCTTGATCTCCGCGTAGGCCTTCGTCGGACCGCTCGCGAGTTCCGAGGCGACGGCCTCGAGGCGGTCGTCGAATTCCTCGGACGCGACGGCTTCAGTCGCCAGTCCCAGTTCGACGGCCTCCTCGGCGTCGATTGGCTCGTCCAAGAATGCGATCCGCTGAGCCGTCCGCCGACCGACGAGTCGCGGCAGGAGCCACGTCGCTCCGCCGTCGCCCGAGAGGCCGATCTTCGGGTAGGCGTACTCGAACCGGGCGTCTTCGGCGGCGAGGACGACGTCACCCGCGAGGGCGAGTCCAAGTCCGCCGCCGGCGACGACCCCATTGACCCCCGTCACGACCGGTTTCGGCGCCGAGACGAGCGTCGAGACGGTTTCGTGAAGGGGAGTCGCGATGGCCTCGAGGCGCTCGGCATCGGTCTCGTCGCCCTCGAACGTCGAGAGGTCGGCTCCCGTGTTGAATACGGCGCCGGTACCAGTGAGCACGAGACACCGGACCGCGTCGTCTTCCGCGGCCTGTGTCACCGTCTCGGCGAGCGTTCGGGCGACCGTCTCGTCCATCGCGTTGTGACGCTCCGGTCTGTCGACGGTGATCGTCGCGATTCCGTCGTCGCGCTCGAGCCGAATCGCGTCCGTCTCGGTCTCGGTCATACGCGTCTCGAGGCTCGAGACCGAGAAAAAGGTGGGTGGTTACGAACGCTCACGAGCCGGGGGAAAGCGCACGCGGTCGCAGTCGCAGCCACGCCCGACTACCGTCTGCATCCGACCGTGCAGCCTACGCGCTCGCCATTCCCTGCAGTCGGTCGACCGCGTTCTCGGCTTCCTGCTTGTTCGTCCGCAGAATCTCCACGGCCTCGGGCTCCAGATCGACCCGATCCGCGAGCGCGAGCAGCGTCTCGAGTTTCGTAATCTCGAGGCGCTCGATGGCCAGTCCGGTCTCGACGTCGACGAGGTCGCTCAGCGTGGGATCCGCCGTGTCTCCGATAAGTCCCTCTCGTTCCTCGACGACCCCTTCGAAACGGCTGCTTTCGCGACGTTCGGGATCGGCACCGATCGCCTCGAAGACGCGCTCGAGGCGGTCGATCTGTTCGGTCGTGGCCTCGCTGTGACCCATGTAGAAGTCCTCGAGGTCCTCGCTGGTTGCGTCGCCAGCACGGGCGGACTGGAACGCCTCGAGTCGGTGTTCGATCCCGTACAGTTCGGCGAGTTCCCTGACGAACAGATCGGCCTCGTTCTCGATCATGTGACTGTCCACACCGCCGTGGCTCATAGGACGACGGCTTTCACAGGCAAATCCTTCGTCGCGGTCGGCATTCGGCACTTGGTCGAGGTTGACGGCTCGAGTCGAGATTCATTACTATACTATTCGTAGTATTGATATGTGAGCAGGTGTTCTGGCTCGAGAACCGATTCAGATCGAACACCTCGAACAACGAGCCGGTCTCGAGCTGGCGAGTTGACGCGAGTCGAATCACAGTCGAACGTGCTCGCTTTCGTTCGCACAACCCAGTATCGTTCCCTGTGAGCCGTGCTATTGCTCACGGTAGTGTTCGCAACAAAAACGGTGAGGATGGGATTTGAACCACGGTCGGACGTGCTCGCTCGCGTCGCTCGCTGTGCGCGACCTCCCTGATTCAAATCCCAGCGTTCACGCTTCGCTCCTCACGTCCGTTCGTCGTAGAAGCGGTGAGGATGGGATTTGAACCCATGAGGCTTGCGCCACCTGCTTTCAAGGCAGGCGCGTTGGGCCGCTCTGCCACTCCGTGGGGACACTCCGTAGGGTGCCCCCACGAAATCCGACAGATATCATACGATATCGGCCGGATCTCACCTCGCCTCGTATTTGCTCTCACCAAGAGAGTGACCAAACCATGACGCTAATCCAAGCTCGATTGAATTGGTTATCAGACACCCGTCTAGCGATTTTACAGAGGTGTCTAATCTAATGGCGATAGAAGATCAGAGACACTCGTTTGACACTCAACGTGCTCCAGATAACGATAGAATCAGTACTGATGAGGGAACGATCATCCTCATACCTGAGCCAACGAGAGAGCGATTGAACACTAAACAACAAACTGACTACCGACATCACCGTGAAGAACTAATCAAGTGGATGCTCCACCTGGGGAAAGACCCTGATAAAGCGAAGGGATATTCCTTTGACGTTGTGAGACGGCGTGCTCATGATACTGATGTATTCTATCGATGGGTCTGGGATAACTACGATGGATACACTACTACTGTTACGACAGACCATGCAGATGCCTATACACAAGAATTAGCCTACAGTGACTACAGTGAGAGCCACAAGTCAAACATCCAGAAATCTTTGAAGATGTTCTTTCGCTGGAAAGGAGATGAATGGGAACCAGATATCTCCTTTACTGGCTCTACAGGAACCTCACCACAGGATTATCTTACCAGAGATGAACGCCAGAGGCTTAGAGAAGCAGCACTGCAATGGGACTCTATTCCTGCGTATGCAGCTATGTCGCCCGAAGAACGACAACGATGGAAAGAATACCTCTCGTATCGTCTTGATAGACCAGTATCAGCAGTGCAACCCTCTGACTTTGAAGAAGCAGAGGGATTCAAATATGCTTCACTAATCTGTGTCTCACTTGATGCTGGATTACGTCCCATCGAAGTAGGGAGAGCAACAGTCCAATGGGTAGACATAGACAATGCAGTTCTTCGTATCCCAAAAGAAGAATCAAGTAAGAACCGTGAGAACTGGATTGTCTCACTACGTCGATCTACAGCAGAGTTGTTACAGAATTGGCTTGAAGAAAGAAAATTGTATGACAGGTATGTAGATAGTGACCAACTTTGGATGACTCGTCACGGAAACCCCTATAGATCATCGTCTCTCAAATACGTACTCGAAAAGATAGCAGAGGTAGCGAACATTAGTATGGAGAACCGCTCTCTAACATGGTATAGTCTTCGGCACTCTGTAGGAACATATATGGCAAGAGAAGAAGGGCTTGCAGCGGCACAAAGTCAGTTACGGCACCAATCACCTCGCACTACCTTCAAATACGATCAGGCACCTGTGGAGGACCGTAGAAACGCTCTGGACAGAATGGATAGTAACTAGTCATTTTATCTATTCTTTGTGCCTTACTTCTCAACGAGACAGGCACCTATCTAAGATCAGAAGTTAGTCTTTCTAATAACTCCTGTGGATAATAATTTATAACAATACATTATTGTCTAATTAGATAACCTAATCGTGTTTAGGCAGTAAGTGTAAATAGATGAGTGATAACTGGGGAGACCAATATGCTGACAATTGGAATAGCATATCTGAATACGTGAAAGAGAGAGACCACTACACCTGCCAAATATGTGGGATAATGGGGCGTGAGTATGGTCCTGCTGAATTACACGCTCATCATGTTCATCACAAAAGCGAAGGTGGCGGAGATCATCCGTCAAATTTGATCACGCTCTGTTGGAAGTGTCATAATAACCAGCACGACCATTATGTGCAACCAATGACTGAAAGAGCACGAACGAATCAAACTCCTGTATCAGCAAAATCATCACGGTCATCCACGTCTAAACAATCATGGAAAGTGAGTGATGGGCCCGCTGATGAAAATTTACAACATATTGCTGAAAATGTTTATGGAAGTTCTAAGAATAATGAGTCTAAAACAGTGACCAACTCTTCCAGTACAAATAACGAAAATCCATCTTCTAAAGACTCTGTTGACTACTTTGTGCCCCTCCTAATCCTCCTTACTTTCTCTATGGCTATTGTACTATTCTGGGATATTAATGCATTATATTTAATTTACCAAGTTTTATTTGGCTTCTTTTTAATATGGATGTCGCTTGTCCTTGCTTCAGAGATTTAAATAAAACACGATCGTAGTATCTGCACATATGCTTTAATACACATTTATAGTTCAGAATTATATATGACGGCTTATCACTCAGTCTTACAGTGTTCCTAAGGAGTACTCCACAACAACGCAACGTACTCCTTACACCTCCACTGACGACATGAGATGATGAAGCCTTTTCTACACTGCGTAGAGTGAAGGGGGTTGGTTATTCATCCCCCTCGCTCCCTGTTATGAGGATGCACCAACCAGGGAGATATACTCTCTAAGACCATCTCCATATCCAACCACCCTCATTACCAAGAAGGGGAATAACACCAACCAATCCAATCTCAACTAAGAGTTGGATCAAGGCGCTTCACCTCCGCGTTTCAGATGGAGCGTCACAAGAGCCACGGGCGGTGCTGAGAGTGGCTCTTTGAGGAACACTGAAACCGGAGTGAACGCCGCTACACAAAGATGCTAAGTCAAGTAGATGGATGAGAGAAGCATTTGACCTGTCGTAACATCAAATGCATCATCAACAACTACATGGAGCAAAGAGGTGACTCCCACTCTCTTTTCTTTTTTCTCTCGAAATCAGCGACGTAGGATGTACTATAGTATAGACAATAATAAAACTTACTATCGAAAAATTATAAGAGTAATAGGTGTTAATATGATATTGATTACCAAGTAATTGTCTCTACAATCGACTTGAGTAGTATAATGATGAAAAACTACTTACTTCTCTAAAGAATCCGCTGACGGACATATACAAGCCATTATTTGGCTAACAAATACTACTGTCTTTCAGTTTATGCTGTTCAATTCATCTCCGATTTTCGAGGGAGTTGGTTTAGCAAGGTATGGCTCAATCGCATTGTAACTGTCCCATCCACCGATCTCCATCATGACTCGAGGACTCACTTCTTGTTCAACTAAGTGGTAGGTAGCCCAACTACGTCTAAGGTCATGGCTGGATACGTCTCCCCACCGCTCAGATTCTTCTGTAAGCTCCTCTGCTGCTTCTCTGACCCACCTTCTAACAGAGTCAACTGATACATCGACGTATGGCTCTGATGGTGCTATGTCCCTCTCCTTGGCGTAGTTTTCCAACTCTCTTTTCACACCAGTTGGAACGTAAGCGTCTCTGGTGGCTTTTCCATCAGTGTCTTTGGTGTTCTTACCTCTGACTGTGAGACTCCAGTACTCACCATTGTCGTTGTAGGACAGTCCTTTGGGGTTTGCAGTAAGCACACCACTGGCTCGCAGCCCTACTTTGCCCATCAACAGGATAGCGATACGTCGTTTCCATCCTGCTTCTCTTGCAGCATCAGCAAGTTGGTCGATCTCATTGGGATACTCTAACCAGCACTTCGTTTCTCTGCCTGAGTCATCTATCTGCATACACGGATAATTAACTTGCCGTGCAAAAAGTGCTTTGGTAAGTGTCTTTCACCATCCCTCTGTTTTCTATATCACGGATAGAGGGATTGGGAGAAGGAAATAGAATATAACATACACGGTAAGGTGTCTAACCGTGTATCTGATTGCAGCCCTTTCAGTTGGATTAGTAACAGCTATCGACTTGGACTCTCTAATCTCACGTCGATCTCCACTAACCCCATGTCGTCAAGAAGATCATCACCACTACTCTCTAATCCTTTGCTGGGATGGACTACATGAAGTTGTTTATCCTAAGATCATCTCCATCTCCTCTACAATCCCTTGCAGTACAGAGAAAGCAACTCTACCACCAATCTCTAAGTCAGGGTTGTGACTACAAAGGTTTCATCTGTACACTGTGGAGTGAGTACCGTAAGAACACTATGTGTTCTACGGAACGGAACGGAACAGTTACAGTGAAACCGCAATCATATACATTACCGCTGTAGTCAATACAATGAACAGCACTCCATCTTACTAACCCCCTATAGTCCCCCTTTCATCTTCCTCATCCATCATGGTTTGTAATGGTGGTTAGAAACGTCAATGAGAATTACTTGTAGAAGTCGTTTCTTTCTAAGAGCCATAGATTAGCCTACAATCAATTTCTATGCTTGGACAATCAAAACCACTTAGAAGAAAATGAGATTGTCTGACGACTCTGTTAGAAGTGTTAGAAAGAAAATCTGAGTATACCCATAGTCCTCACTCGAAATTTAGGTGGGTTTGGTGGTTATGATAAGCCATTGTCTCTCATAGTTGAAAGAGGTTTAGATTACCAGTGATTTTCTCGAGTCAGTGACCTACAATGGTATCTTCATGGCTCAGAGTGTGGGTAACACCTTGAGAATAGCAACTCCTTCCGACTCTCGACACTCAACGCCTTGAGAGTAGCCTTGCATCACTACGTAGAGAGAATGGTATTGAAGGATTCACTCCTTTCCTGGTAATGAGGGTGGATCAATCAGGGAGATACACTCTTTAAGATCATCTCCATGTCCAATTATCCTCATTACCAAGAAAGGGAATAACACCAACCAACTCCATCTCTACGTAGTGGATCAAGGCTCCACCACTCAAAGCGGAAGTGGAGCGCATGAGAAGGACGGGCTGTGCTGAGAGGCCTTCTCATCGAACGACTGGAGACTGAGTGTGAGCCGTCAACACAAAGATGCTGAACCATGTAGATTACTTAGGACAACTACGGACGTAGATGACTATGGGACAACTACATGAAGCAAAGAGGTGGCTCCCTAACTCCTTTTCTTTTCCTCTTTAGAAAATCGTCGTAGTGGTAACACTGTTATGGAAGACAATAAGTCTTTCTATCGGAAAATTATTATCGTAATAGGTATTAATATGATAATTATTATCACACTAATGGCTCACTATATCACTGACTCATTGGGCGAAAATTGGTGACTATACTACAGTACTAATCAGGATCTTGTGGATTGGTGTTTGCACTACTCAAAGGGTAGGTTACGGAACTAAAACCACTATCTAAGTGCTCTGTGATTACTGAATTTCTTTGGCTAATATCAGCCTGTCACCCTTTGTCTTGATCACTTCTGTTTGAGGAGTACACTCGAGTTTACAGAGTCTCTCATCCACCTCAGTAACGTCAGTGATCGTTACAGGGACATTACGATGAATGGTCCATGTCTCACCAACAAGCTGCTTAGCACGGTGATAGGGGCTACACAATTGGACTGTGACAGTACCCTCGTATTGTTCTCTCGTCATAGGTACTGGTCAAAGTTTACTGATTGACTCTCGAGCATATCAGTGAACCTCCAGTCAGCAAGTTGATTTTGTACTTCTTGCTGACTTGGTGTACTGATTTGGTCTGGGTCAAGTCGTGGTACGCTAATCTTTTTCTCTGTTTCTGCGAACGTCATAAGCATATTTACGTAGGAATAGGACAGTCATGTAACTTTGGGAGTGTACAGGTATAGGTTACATATATCTTTTGTATCCATTACTTTGTTACACTACCCTATGCATCAAAGATAGGTGGGGAAAGGGGTGTATGGCATTTTGCGTGGAGGGGTACACGACCTCCCTCCCCATGGGATAAGAACCTGAGACAGAAGGGTAGGGAACCTGTTTTTATCTTGAATATTATTTTAGTAAATACCTTTGAGCGTATTTGTCCCAAAATGGATAATGTAATAACCCCGTTGTATTAAAATGGTACAGTCATGTGTGGTAGTAATAATTTAGGTAATTTCACTGATCTACTATCCGTTAATTCTATCTATACTGAATGTCACGTCGAATAATATGGTATCACAAAGATCGCTAATATCTGTACCAGTCACCACCACTTCTTTTCTTCTAATTTTCTTTCCTTTTGGGGCTACTCTTTTGGCTGTGGGCTTTTCAGGTAGTACGTTTTTAATCACTCACTGTTAGATGGATCTGCTTAGAGGGGTATCACTGCCTCTCAGACAGAAGGCGTGACTACTACGTAGATCTCGAGTGGTGACGATCACTGATTTTCCACTTTGGTTGATTCATTGTATTGGTCTAATCTGTCATGGGGTCAAAGGGTTACCACATGGTTCAATGTTACTTCGATTAGCCGTGGACCATCGTGGCATGGATTTATCACTGTAGGTCAATCCTGTAGAGGTGAGAGCGATACGAGTGTGACATGGTGATGTTACTAATCAACAAAATCGCAACAGAAGCGGTGAGGATGGGATTTGAACCCATGAGGCTTGCGCCACCTGCTTTCAAGGCAGGCGCGTTGGGCCGCTCTGCCACCTCACCTCAAGCTGCACGTCGTCCTTTTCGACCGACTCAAAAAGCGTTGTCGGTGTCGATGTCGGTGTCGGCGTCGGTGTCGGTGTCACCCTCGAGGACCGAAAGCGTCTGCTCCGGCACAACTCGACCCGCCACCCGCCGGGCTCGAGCCTCGGCAGCCGTCCCGACGAGTCCTCGACGATCCGTTACCGTCGGCACCCGCGGCGCGAACCCAACCCCCAGGCCGGCGTCGTTCGCTCGAGTCGTCAGCGTCGACACCGCCGGCTCCGCGAAGGCGTCCGTGAAGTCGATCGGTTCCGTGAACGCCGCCAGGTACACGTCCCCGCCCTGGGAGGGGCCCAGGACGACCTCGTTGCGACGCAGCGACATCGCCACGCCGTCGATTTCCGTCCGTCCGACGAGGGGTGCCGTCGGCTCGAGCACCCCGACGCTCTGGACTTCTTCGCGCTCGAGGAGGTGCGTCACCGTGTTGCCGACGCGGGCCGCTCGCGTCGAGCCGACCTGGCGCTCGAATCGGACGGCTTCGGCGCCCTCGCCGACTTCGGCGTCCCCATCGAGGCTCTCGAGATCCCCGAGAGCCTCGAGCACCATCGCCCGGACGGCTGCCTCGGGGTCGTCGACGGCCACGTCGTCGAGCAGGGTCTCCTCGTCTCGGTAGTTGATCAGCAGGTCGCCACCGCTCGAGGCGACGGCGTTCACGACGTCCGCGACCATCGCCCGGTAGTACGCCGGCCAGTCCGCGGCCGCGAACGAGTCGTGCTCGAGCAGCGAGTCGGGAGCCAGCGCCTCGTGGGGCGGGTCGACGGGAACGACGACGATCATACCCGAAACGGGGGCCGCCCCGGCCTTGAAGCCGTCGAAGCCTCAACCTATATACGCCTCTCGAGCGTCGTGTCGGCCATGCATCGCGTCGTCTCCGGTCTCGGGGTTCCGCTCGTGACCGCCGGCCTGGTCGCGGCCGCCCTCTGGACCGTCGTTGACACCTACGTCGTCAGGTCGTACACCGAGTACCTGCTCCCCACCGCGGGCGCCCTCGTCGTCGCCTTCGCGTTCGTCTTTGCACTGTTCGTCCTGGGCGCGCGGTCGGATCGGTGGCTCAGCAGCCCGTACTGGTGAAGCAGAACTGAGGTTCGGGTACGCGCTCGAGCACTACCGGACCCGAGTCGCGCAAAAATCGAACGTTGGACACTCACACCGGCGCCGGCTCCAGATCCTCTGGCGAGGAGACGATGCCGAGTTGTCGGAGGGCATCCAGGCTGTCCGACTCCTCCCAGCGCTCGACGATCATCCCGTCCTCGAATCTCATGAAGACCATGTTCGATCCCTCGAGTCGCTCGCCCGTGGGCTCGAATCCCGCGAATGGCCCCTCGTGAGTCCCCGCGAACGTGAATCGTACCGCGACCGTGTCGTCCTCGGCGACCATGTCCTCGATCGTCACCGTCGCGCCGTCGAACGCCTCGTGGGCGGCCTCGACGTGGCGGACGAACCCCTCGAACCCCCTGGCCTCCTCGGGCATGAGCGTCTCGTCCGAGACCGGGTCGTGGTTGACGACGTTCTCGGCAATTAGCTCCTCGAGCAGGTCGGTTCGGCCCTCGTTGAAGGCCTCCTCGTAGTACCGGCGAACGATCTCCTTGTTCTCTGCCGCAGTGTTCATAGCTAGCTCACCACACGATATAGGACTCGAGCGCGTATAACGTGCGTCTCAGGGTTTTCTACGGGTCACGGCGTCAACCAATCAGGACGCCGTGAGACGAGCTTGATTAGTCCATCTGAGTGTAGACAGTGTACACAACGGATAAACGCAGTCTAATTAGCGATGTGGTCGTAGAGAGTTCAAGGATTGGTTGGCCAAAGTTGATAGCAAGGATTACCCCGGCTGCGACCTAAATGGCTGACTCGCTCTGGTACCCGTCAGTCGACGACGTTATCGCCATCCACGACGACATCGTGTCAGAGTATTCTAACACATACGCTGGCGTCCACAATCGTGGCGATATTGAGTTTGCCCTGGACTACGTCGAGAGCGGTAACTTCGGAACGGTACCCAGGACAATTCACGAGAAGGCGTTTCATCTTCTGCGACTGCTGGTAGCGATCATCCGTTCGTCGACGCAAACAAACGTACTGCGCTCAACACTACGGTCGTATTCTACTTTCTCAACGGATATCAGTTCGAGTACGACGACGAAATTAGAACGATTCTCAGGCGGTTCGGAACTGATCAGACGACCGTCGACGAAGCAAAAACCATCGAATACCTGCGGTCGAACACTGACGAGATCAACCTCGAAAACGAGATTGAACAATGGCGTGCTGATCTCATCCGGTATGGAATAGACGAACTAACCGGTGACTCGTCTAACCCGAACGATTAACCGCAGCCGGAACGATACGCCACATATGGCGACCGAGGAAGGTTCGGAGTCCGGTTCCCCGCTCGATGAAGTGATGGAGGACATCCGACGAGAACTCGTCCAGCGAGTGGCAGCGGCAGACCGGGACGCGAATCGAGAGTTCTACGACGCGCTCGAAAACGAGTAACGCGTACGACTCCCGCGTTCTCAGTTCGTACTGACGATCTTGATCACGTCGCCCTCCTCGAGGTCGTAACTGTCGCTGATCTCTCTCGAGCTGCGGGCGTCGACCGCGTGGAGGTAGCCGTCGCCGATGTCCGAGTGGACCGCGTACGCCAGGTCGACCGGCGTCGATCCCTGCGCCAGGAGGAACGCGTCGGGGAGCACGTTCCCGCTCCCATCGGACCACTTCGTGGCGTCCTGAACCGGGTAGGCGGTGAGGTGCTCGAGCAACTCGTAGACCGCGTAGTCTAACGCGGCCTGGACGCCCGTACCGTCCCAGCGGGCCATCGTCTCCTGGAGCCCCTCGAGGGCCTCGCGCTGGGCGTCGCTGACGTCGCCGGTGATCTCGAAGTCGTCGTCTCCCGGGTCGTAATCGATCAGCCCGCCCTCGGCCGCGTTCCGGAGCGCGCGCTCGCCCTCCGCCGACGTCGGGATCACGGGTTTGTCGAGGTCGAGCAGACGGTCGACGTTCTCCTCGGGCGCGACGTCGATCTTGTTCGCCGCGACGACGATCGGCTTGGTCCGCTGGCGGATCTCGGTCGCGAGCGCCTCGCGGTCGTCGTCGGTCCACTGGATCGGGTCAGCGGGGTACTCGAGTTCGCGCAGAATCCGGGCGATGTCGGTGGGCGAGGCGCCGAAGCCCGACATCATGTCCCCCAGCACCTCGTCTAAGTCGAAGTCGGGCGAGCGGGACTTGCGCTCGACACTCTCCCAGTTACGCTCGACGATGCCGGCGAGCCACATATCCATCTCCGTCTCGACGAAGTCGATGTCCTCGAGCGGGTCGTGGCTCCCGATGTCGACGGGTTCGCCCTTCTCGTTGGTCCCGCCGGAGGCGTCGATCACGTTGACGATCACGTCGGCGTTGGTCAGTTCGTCGAGGAACTGGTTGCCCAGGCCCTTCCCCTCATGGGCTCCGGGAACGAGTCCCGCAACGTCGAGCAGTTCGATGGGGACGTAGCGCTTGCCGTCGTGGCAGTTCTCGTTCCCGCAGCGTTCCTCACGCTCGAGACAGGGGCACTCGGTGCGGACGTAACTGACCCCGCGATTGGCGTCGATCGTTGTGAACGGGTAGTTCGCGACGTCGACGTCGGCCATCGTCGCCGCGGTGTAGAACGTGGACTTGCCGGCGTTGGGCTTCCCGGCAAGCGCGATCGAGAGCATACCGTCCGTTGCCGGGATCGGGAAAACTGTCTTTCGGTTCGCGGAGTCAGTTACTGGCCTTCAGATGAAGGGTGTACGCTGAATTGAACCACCGTCCAACCCGCGACTATGCAGTACGACGAACTCATCGGCGAGGTTCAACACCGTGCACAGCTCGACTCCCGGGAAGCCGCCCTCAGCACCACGCGAGCGACGCTCGAGACCCTCAGCGAGCGCATCCAGCCCGGCGAGGCGGAGAACCTCGCCGGACAACTCCCGGAGGAACTGGGACGCCACCTCGAGAATGTCGACGACGTGGAGCGGTTCGACCTGGAAACGTTCGTCGAGCGCGTCGCCGAGCGAGAGAGCCTCGGCGGGGACGACTACGAGGACGTCGCGTACCGCTCGCGGGTCGTGATGGAGGTACTCGACGAGGCGGTAACGGGGAGCGTAATGACCGAACTCAAGTCCCAGCTACCGGACGAGTACGACGACCTCTTCGCGTTGCAGGAGACGGAGGCGACGGCGGGTCCGGACTCGGAATAATCAGGAGAACGGCGCCGCAAAATCGGTCCGGGCCGGGGGCTACAGCTCGAGAGCCATCATCACTTCGTCGACGTACTCGCCCTCGAGCTTGTAGTGGTCCTCCCGAACCGCTTCGACCTCCCAGCCGTGTCTCTCGAGGAACGCGATGGCGTCCTCGTTGCTCGAGGGGACGCTGTTGTACACTTTCTCGTAGGCATTGGCGCCGGCCCACTCGAGTCCGCGCGAGAGGAGGTGCGAGCCGATTCCGTTCCCGCGATACTCCTCGATGACCCCGACCGTGAGTTCGGCCGTGTGGCTCAGTTTCTCGAGTTCGGGCGCGTGGAGGTGGACCCAGCCGACGACCTCGTCGCCGACGGTCGCGACGAAGAACATCCGGGACTCGATTTCGTTGTGCCGGAGCAGGGCGTTCTGGTGGTCGACCTCGTCGGCGACGCTCTCGGCGACGATGTAGGTTCGCTCCTCGGCGACCTGCCGAATCGCGCCGACGATTCCCGCGAGGTCGTCCTGGCGAGCAGGACGAATGTGGAACTCGAGGTCGTCGCTCTGATACTCCTCTTCGGCACCCGCGTCGATCGCCACCTGCAGGCGACCGTTGCGGTCCTCGAGCCGGCCGTCGCGTTTGAGGATGGCGACGTGGTGGCGGAAACCGCCGGGATCGATCCGGAGGCGCTCCTGGGCGTCGTCGGGGTGGACCGCCCCGTGGCGCTCGACGTACTCGTAGATTCGCTTGCGGTCCTCGTGCCCGAATTCGATCTCTTCGGCGAACGTCATGCCATGCTATAACGCACCAGTATACTTAACCGTTGTTCACGGTCGAGCGCATCGTCGGGTGGTGCCTACTTCAAGTCGCAAACTATCCACCCCGAACGGTTTCTCCCCCGACTCGAATCCTCGAGTGCGTGAGTCGGTCGGACCGACGGATTGATAACCCGTTCGTGAGAGACCGATACGAGCGCAAACGACGAATGAACGGAATCGATCTACTGGTTGCTGGAATCGCCCTCCCGATAACGGTACTGCTCGGCCTGGTCGCCCACGAGTGGGCCCACGCCCTGGTGCTTCGACTCGCCGGCATCGACTACGACGTCGTGTACTTCCCCGACCGACGCGACGGCGTCCTCGCCGCCCTGGCGAGCTGTCCCTGGGCGGCCGTGCACCCCCGGCCGACCGGGGACGAACCCCCCTGGCAGCTTCGGACCGCAGCAATGATCCCCTTCGTACTCGCGGTGCCAGCACTGGTTCTCGCAACCGTGTTTCCAAGTTCGCATCCGGCCGTCGCCGCCATCCTCGTCGGCTGGCTGGCGTGTTCGATCCCCTCCCCGCAGGACTTCTCCGTGGCCTTCTACGCCCACCGCGTGCTCGAGGAGACGGCTGAGTCGACGACGGTCGCCACGCGAGCATCGTAACGGACGGGGAGCGAACCGCTTCGCTGACAGTTGTCCGTTTTCGACGATCCCGGACCCCGATAGTGGAGCGTGGGTCGGTCTCCTGATTCCGCTATAGTGATTTCCCGGTCGATTCCAACGGTGGCGCCCTTACCGCTCCGGAACCCGCGTCAACAACTGCGCCGTGTCGAAGACGTTTCGCGTCTCGAGCAACACTTCCGCGGCTTCGCGAACGGTGAAGTCGGCCTCGAGTTCGACGCCGTGACAGCGGGCGTATAGCTCGAGCCAGCCGTTCATCGACGTCCGCAGGGCGGTCAACTCCGGTTCCGAAAACGGGACCATTCGGCCACCCGTTCGCGCCTCGACGTAGAGCCAGATTGCCTGTCCGGCCCCATCCCGAAGGTACTGCCGTCCGTCTGCGACCGTGGCAGCCGCCGGGTCGAACGCCTCGCGGTCGCGTTCGGCCCGGCGCTCGAGGGCCGCGATCCGGGGGCCGTACCGACTCATTTAGCTACCCCTGCCGGAACTCGACGCCCTTCCCGCCGCGGGGGTGTTCCCACTCGGTGTCGGCGACGATGGCACACGTGCCACACTCGACGCAGGGCTGGGTGTCGAGGCTGACGACCGTCTCCTCGCCGCCGTTGGTCTTGACGGTTTCCGAGCGGTAACAGCCGCCGCCGAAGTCCTCGGCACTGACCGGGCAGGCGTAGACCGCAGCCCCGCTCGCCTCGACTGAGTTGTCGCGCAAGCGGATGTGCGGATTGCCGACGTCCGTGTCGTAGGTCAGATCGCCGATGCGCTCTTCCAGCGTCGGCGGTTCGACCTCGTTGTCCCAGTGGATCGTCCGCCCCTGCTTTTCCCCGATGATCGACGGTAAGGTGGTGTAGCCCGTCTCCGTGTCGGGGAGCATCCCGACGAGCGTCGGGGAGTTGTAGGCCTTCTCGAGCAGCCGGTTCGAGAGGCGATTCCCGATAGCGGCAGAGCCGACCGACGAGCCCAGGATGCCCTCGATCGCCCGCGTCACGAGGCCGTGTTCGCCGACGGGACTCGTCATCTCGTAGCGCCGCGGGCGGAGTTTGCCCATCGTACCCGACTGCTCGAGCATCGTGGTGTACCGTCGCCCGGCCGACTCGGCGTCGGCGTTTCCGCGGGTGACCGCGTGGGCGTCAGCCGCGAGCGCGCCCGCGGTGACCGCGTGGTTCATTCCCTTGATGATCGGCCCCTGGGCCTGCATCTGGCCGCCGGCGTCGCCGACGAGCACGAGCCGGTCGCTGTAGGGCTCGCGGTGGGCGACCTTCTTCGAGTCGGGAACGAGTTTCGCGCCGTACTCGAGTTCGACGTACTCCTCGTCGAGCCACTGGGCGAGCAGCGGGTGAGTGAGCAGGGCGTCGAGCAGTTCGTGTGGCTCGGCCTGCTCGGCGACGAGGCTGTCCAGGTGGAAGACGGTCCCGATCGAGAGGGTGTCCTCGTTGGTGTAGAGGAAGCCGCCGCCGCGGACGTCCTCGAAGAGGTCGCCCGAGAAGAGGTGGGCGACGCCCTCGCCCTCCTCGATGTCGAAGCGGTCGTTGATGACCTCGGGATCCATCTCGACAACGGCCTTGACGCCCTGGAACCACTCGTCGGGCTCCTCCCAGTCCATCAGCCCTGCGTCGCGCGCGAGTTCGGAGTTGGCGCCGTCGGCGGCGACGATGAAGTCGGCCGTGATGGGATCGAGTTCGTCGCAGGTGACGCCCACGATCTCGCCGTTCTCCCGCAGCAGGCCGTTGACGCGTACGTCGGTCAACAGCCCGCCGCCGGTTTCGCTCGTCAGTTCGTGGACCCGGTCCTCGAGCCAGCCGTCCATCCGACGTCGGAGGACGGCGTCACACCACTCGGTGTCGTGCTCGTGGAGGTCGGTCAGGTCGTAGGACTTGACCTTCCGACCGGCGATGTTGTGGATCTCGTAGTCGGTGATCGGCCGTTCGGCCGCTTCCTCCCGGAAGTTCGGGAAGAAGTCGTCGATCGTGTACGGCGCGGACTCCTCGGCGTAGATGAGGCCGCCGGAGACGTTCTTCGAGCCGGCCTCGACGCCGCGCTCTAAGACGAGCGTCTCGATGCCGTGTTGAGCCAGTCGCGCCGCCGCGGCCGCCCCGCCGGGGCCACAGCCGACGACGATGGCTTCGTAGTGTTCGTACTCGCCGCCTTCGCTGGCGCTCATTCCGCCTCACCTCCGTCGGTCGCGGCCTCCATCGGTAACTCTCCGGACTTCACTGCCTCGGTGAGCCGCGGCAGCACCTCGAAGAGGTCGCCCTCGATGAAGTAGTCACTGAAGTCCCTGATCGTCGCCTCCGGATCGGTGTTGATGGCGACGATGGTGTCCGACTCGTCCATGCCGACCTTGTGCTGGACCGCACCGGAGACGCCGGCGGCGATGTACAGCGGCGGCGCGACGACCTGCCCCGTCTCGCCGATCTGACGCTCTTCTTTCGAGTACTGCTCGACGTGACCCTCGAACTGGTAGGAGGAGGTGACGATTCCTCGGGTGATTCCCAGGGCGGCGTCCTCGAAAGCGTCGGCCAGTTCGAGCCCGAGTTCCATCCCGCGGGTTGGGTCGTCCCCAATTCCGCGTCCGAGACAGACGACGACCTCGTGGCCCGTGAGGTCGACACCGCCCTCGAGCGTGTCGTATTCGGTGATTTCGACGCTGAACCACTCGTCCTCGAGCTCCATCTCGTGTTCGACGACGAGCCCGTCGCGGTCGTAGTCGGGTTCGGGGACGTCGAAGGTCCCCGGAATCACGGAGGCACCCTGCGGGTGGAAGTCCCGGTCGGGGTTGTCCAGACAGAGGATGGTCGAGTACTCGAAGCCCGAGAAGTCCGGGCGCTTCATGTGGAGGACACGCTCGAACGTCTTCTTGACGCCGGGCTCGCCGGTCTTGACCGGGTTCGAAATCTCCTCGGGTTCGATGAAGAGGTCCGAGCAGTCGGAGGCCAGTCCCGAGTCGAGTTCGCCCTGGACGAGCGCCGAGAGGTCTCGGCCGTTGTTCGTCGCCGGGTAGAGGGCGTAGCGCGGTTCGTCGTAGTCGCGCCAGTCCGTACTGTCGTCCGTCCCCTGCCCGCGGGCCATGTGCGCCGTGATCCGGGTGAACGGCGTGTGCAGGAAGCGCTCCAGACGGTCGTCCTCGTGGTAGACGGCGACGTCGGCCCCGTAGGCGATGGCCTCCTCGGCCAGGTTCCGACAGTCGTCGCCCATGAGAAAGGCGACGACGTTCTCTTCCTCGTACTCCTCGGCGTAGTCGTCCATCAGCTCTCGGGCCTTCCCGAGCATCTCCTTCGAGACGTCGAGCAGTTCGCCCTGCTGGGTCTCACAGAACACCCACATGTCACGGTAGGTGCCACCCTGGAGCGCGCGGACGTGCTTTTTGTCTCGAGTTGGGTGGGAGAGTCCGTCGTCTTCTTCCTCCTCGTCTTCCGGTTCTTCCGCTTCGTCCTCATCCGCCGTTTCGTCCACGGCCTCAGTCGTCTCGTCAGACTCCGACTCCGTCGCTACTTCCTCTCCTTCGGCATCCTCGCCGACGTCCTCCCGCGTCTCCTCGTACTCGCCCTCGGTCTCGTCGTCGGTTTCGGTCCCGGCGTCTTCGCCGAGTACCTCGAGGCGTCGCTCGATTACCTCACGGGCCGTCTTCCGGTTCTGCCCGGTCTGTTCGGCCTCGAGGACCGACTGGACCGTCTCGAGGTCGTCGACCGCGTCCAGTTCGTCGCGTAGTTCGTCTACCGTGTACTCGTCCGGATCCAGTGTCATGATCAGTCACCCGTCGCAAACGGCTGCAGTTCTTCGAGGACCTGTCCCATTCCGTCGTCGTCACCCGGATCGACCATCGTGGCCTCCCGTTCCGAGGGGGCCTTCGGAATCGGGTCGACCGAGGAGACGATGGTGGGCGAGCCGTCCAGCCCGATGTAGTCCGGGTCGAGGTTGAGATCCTGGTGGTTCCAGGTCGTCAGGTGGTCGTCGTGATTCTCGACGCGCTCCTCGGTTTCCGCGCGCAGGCGCTTGTGCTCGAGGCGGTGAGCCGCCTTCCGGTAAGTCGGCTCGAACTCAGGGTCGGCGATGACGACACACGGCAGGGGCGCCTCGACCGTCTCGATCTCGTCGACGTCGCCCTCGACGAGGCGTTTCGCTCGCAGCGTCCGCTCGTCGGGGTCGATGTCCAGCGCCAGGACGTGGGTGACGATCGGCCAGTCGAGACACCAGGTCGTCTGCGGGCCGGTGTGACCCGTCTCCCCGTCGGCCGTCTTGAAGCCCGCGAACACCAGGTCGACGTCCGCAATCTCCTCCTGGTACTTCTCGATCCCCGCCGAGAGCGTGATCGCGGTCGCCCACGTGTCCGACGCCGCGAGTTCGCGATCCGAGAGCAGGATGCTGTCGTCGGCGTACACCGACCCCATCGCCTCCTCGAGAACGCTCGTGTAACTCGGCGGCCCCATACTCATCCCGGTGACGTGGCCGCCGTGACGAACTTTCGTCTGCAGGGCGGCCTGGAGCGCGAAGTAGTCGTTCGGGTTCATCACCGTCGGCGTCTTCCCTCGCTCGAGGTGGCCGTCCTCGTCGAACGAGACGGCCCCCTCCGAGAAGTCCGGGACGCCCTTCGTCAGCACTACCGATCGCATACTCGCCTCCACTCACGTGGTATGGTTGTTCGTATCATGCCTAGTACGTTCCATCACAACAGGTGTTATTAAGAATGGTGGTGAAATCCGCTGCCGTGGCGGTTTTTTTCGACCCACGAACCGGTTTTTCCGATGGACGCGATGGTAGCACGCGCTCGAGGCGTCACACCGCGGTCGTCAGAACGCCCTACCGAAGTCGGTAGGCCGGTATACCGGCGAGCCGCCGACGCCACTCGAGTGCGCTACTCGAGGTCGCGTTCCGTCGTATTCATCGTGATTTCGCCGCTGGCTCGAATCGAGCCGTCGACCTCCGCGCCGGGGCCGAGTTCGAGGTCCGAACAGGAGACGTCGCCTAGCACGCGAACGTCGGGTCCGAGCGCGACGGCGCCGTCGCGCGTCGTCACGTCGCCGTGAATACGGGTTCCCTCGCCGACCGCTATGTCGCCTCGAGCCCGGAGGCTGCCGAAGACGTTGCCATTGGTCCCGACTGAAATCGACTCCGCGCGGACGTTCCCGTGGAGGCGGCAGTCGTCGCCGATTCGGGCCGGCGTCGAGACCCGCCAGGCGTCGTCGCTGACGGTCGCGTTCCGCGGGACGACGAGCGGTTCCGTCTCGGGTTCGGTGTCGTCGTCGACGACCTCGGAGATGAGTTGCTGAGCGGCGTCCTCCTCGCCGATCAGGAGGAGGTGTTTGAGGTACATGAACAGGAAGATGATCGTCGGCATCGGGTTGCGGATGACGATCCAGCCGTTGGCCTCGAACCCCTCCTCGATGTCGACGTCGTCGCCGATGTCGAGGTCGCCCGCGACCTTGAGTTCGCCGCCGACGTGAACGCGCTCGCCGAGGTAGGCGTCCTCACCGACGAGGACGTTGTCGGCCACTTCACACCACATGTCGAGCCGACAGTCCCCCTCGGCCTCGATCGATCCGCCGAACTTGGCGCCTTCGCCGGCGAGAACGTTTCGCCCGCGAACGCCGAACTCGACCGTCGACCGACCGCCGACCAGCACGTCGCCGCCGGTTACGAGGTCGTGCTCCTCGGCTTCCGTCCCCGTCGGCACGACGAGTTCGTCGAGCGGATCGCTACTGAACGCCACACTCTGAGCCAATGTGACCCCCGGGTAATAAACCCCGCGCGAACGTCTGACGGGCGGCAGACGGGGCCTCGAGCGCCGAACGCTGACGACGTCGCGGGGACGGACGCCCCGCAGTTCGCATCTTTTTTGCTCGCGCGTCGCTTCGATGGCGGTATGACCACGCTCGCGTTCGACGATGCTGGCGTCGACGTCGTCTACGAAGGAACCGAGTTTCGCCTCGAGCGCGCCCTCATCGAGGAAGCCGTCGGGAAACCCTACCCCGACGTGACCGACCACGAGGTGTTGCAAATGGTGGCCGAACAGCCGAATCTCCAGGGCGAACCGCGGCGCATCGCCGACATCATCTGAACTTAATTAACTCGAGGCGTTCGACCGTATCTCGATCCGTCAGCGTGAGGCGTTCGACTGCAGCTCGAGTGCCGACCTGGCCTCCTCCATGAGCCACGGCAGACTCTCGTCACCGAACCGATCTACGTGTGACTCCCGGAGAATGAACGACGAGGACTCGAACTCGTCGGGGGTGAAAAAACGGGCGTCCGTCGCGTCAGACCCGGCCTCGAGCGTCCCGCTCGTCTTCGACCGGGGGACAGCGTACTCGACATTGACCATATGCTGGTCCGGAACCGGCTCTCCCGCTTCGTCGTGGACGTAAACCAGATCGTCGGGATCGACGACGAGCCCGGTTTCCTCCTCGAGTTCGCGGGCGACGCCCTCCCGCATCGACTCGCCGAGTTCGATTCGACCGGACGGCAGTTTCCACTCCCCGGAGGCGCGAAAGTCCTCCACGAGAAGCAGGGCGTCGCCGTTGACGACGACGGCACTCCCGCCTGGCGTGGGGTTGTAGAAGACGTAGTCGTCGCACGACTCGCAGCGGTAGACCATCAGCGTCTCGACCCTCGAGTGCATCGGGGAATCGACGCCCTCTACCGACGCTCCACAGTAGGGGCAGTATGACGGTGGCTGATTCATGGTATCATACGTCACTTTATAGCATCGTAATGCTTCCGTCGAAAAGATCGCGACAAACTACGTCCAGTACTATATTTTTCATAGTAAGTCGAGGGACGAGCTAGAGAAGATCGCGACGACCACCCGAGCGAAACTCTCGAGCACCAGAATCAATCAGCTGTCGGCTCGAGCGCGACGAACTCGAGGCCGTGTTCGTCGAGGAGCCGCCCCGCCCGATCGGTTACCGAGGGCGCGACGAGAATACCCCGCAACTCGACCTCGGTGTGGAGGTCGCGAGCGAGGGCGTCAACGTACCGGCGGAGTTGGCCGACGGCGTCCGGACCGACGCGCCGTCGCTTGAGTTCGACGACCACCGTGCGTCCCGCGTCGTCCTCGCCGTAGATGTCCACGGCCCCGGCGGGCGTCTCGCGCTCGGTCGCCAGCGGCGTGAATCCGGGCTCGAGCAGGGCAGGATCCTCGAGGATGCGATCCCGGAGGTCGGCCTCGGTGCCAACGACGGCGACCGAGTCGGGGTCGGACATCGCGAACGTCGACACCTGGAGGACGTCCTCGACGGTGACGACGAGTTCCTCCGCGGGGGTCGAGCGCGTGCTGTGGAGGACGAGCGCCCCATCTGTGACCCGGACGGCGTGTTCACACCCCGGCGGCTGCCAGTTGACCGGCTGCTGACCCTCCGCGGTATGAACGAGTGCGGCGCCGTCGGGCTTCAGCATGACGTGACGGTCGCCAGCCTCGAGTCGGCTGGCCGCCCGTCCCTCGTAGTCGACCGTACAGCGCCCGAAGACGGTCACGAGCGCGTCGTCCTCGAGGCCGCGCTGGACGGCGTCTCGAGCGGTCGCGAGGGAGGGTGTCTCGAGACTGGTGACGGGTGATCGTCGCGTCACGGAGTGGGGGTCGCCGTCGGTCGTCATGGAGAGGTTGGTGGCTCGGACAGGTGCTTTCGGCGGAGAGGGCGCACGTGTCGAGACAGGACTCGAGCGAGTAAAAACCGCCCGGAACGAGGCTCCGTCTTGCGATAGCCAAGGCTTATTGGCGGCCGGGCCTCGACGCTAAGGCACGATGGATGCTGCCCCCAATCGACGACGGGTCCTCCAGGCGACCGGCGTAGCCGGTCTCGCCTCGCTGGCTGGTTGCAGTCAGCTTCGCTCCCAGGACGACTCGCCGGCGGACGGCAACGAGACGGAAGACACCGGCGGCTCGAACGACACCGAGTACTCGAACAAGGAGCCGACGATCGACCCCGAAGACGGCATCGCCGCGGTCGTCGAGCCGAGCGAGGAGGGGCAGGCCGAACTCGCCGCCCTCCGGCAGGAACTCGGGACGAAGATACAAGACGACGAGATCAGCCAGCAGGAAGCCCAGGCCCAGTTGCAACAACGGCAGGTTGAACTCACGATCGAAGCCGTCACCGAGTTCGAATCGTACGCCGAAGACGCCGAGGGGCTCTCCGTCGCCGGCAGCATCGGTGAGTACGGGCTGCTCCTGCTCGAGGGCGACGACGGCCCGCTCGTCGCCACGCTCGAGGACGACGCCGTCAGCGCGCTCTTGCCTGGCGGTCGGTTCGCGGAGGTGCAGAGCCAGCAGGCACAGCAAGGGCAGCAAGGCGAGCAAGATCAGCAAGACCAACAAGAGAACTCGTCCGAAAACTCGTCCTGATAGCGTTCTGAACGCGTTTATCGTCGGAGACTGAGCGTAGCGACACGCGTCTATCGCACGCTAAAGGGGCTCTCACGCTCCACCCACGGCCAGCCCGGTAGCCGCTCCTGAAAGCCGGCCGCGAGCGCCGCCTCGAGGTCGTCGACACCCGCATTTTCGTCGCCACCATGGTGGTGGACGTCCGCGTAGTGGAACGTGGCCTCCCCGAGTGTCCGGAGCGGTTGTGTTCCGGCGATCGCGCCCGCGAGCTCTCGGCCGACGATTTCGTCGACGACGAACCCCGGATAGTCGCCCTCGACGTCGAGTTCTCTGAGGACGGCGATCATGCCGGCGACGTTGACCGCGAGGTCGCCGTCGGCGAAGACGTCGTCGACCGCCTCGAGGTACTGCGCCTCGGTGACCGGTTCGACGTCGGTATCGAAGAGGTCGCTAAACTCGTCTCGAACGGCGTTGATGAGCGAGACGACGGTCTCCGCGCGATCTCGTACCCAGTCGCGCTCGGCGACGACGCGCTCCGGCGTCAGCGTCAGCGTGTCCATACCGGCCCTACGGACTCGAGCGTCGTGTGCGTTCGGGCGGGTCGGGTCGACGTATCAACTACTCGGGTTGCGAAGACTTTTATACTACGCACCGGATAGGCTCCGATAAGCGGGTTCTTCCTGGAATCTTCCCGCACGAACCAGGCTAACCGACCTGGGAGCGTGCTCGTCACAGCACGACACCGGACACTCGAGACGATGATCCGATACGGTGGACCATTCGTACCCGAACCCGAACCCGAACCGGAATCGGCGTGGTCAGTTCGTTCGACGGCTTCGAACCGGCTTCGTCGATTCGTGTGGGTAGACAGCGATCGACCGGTCACCCGCATCTGGTTCCGTGTCCTCGCCGTGACGGCACCTGCCCGGCGACGAGTTCACGCAAGCCACCTCTGGCGACTATGAGTACTGTAGAGCAGCAACTCGACGATTTGAAAGCAGAGATCACGAGCGAGTTACCGAACGACATCTCGGTCTCCTCGGTGAAATACGAAGGCCCCGAACTGGTGGTCTACACGCGCGATCCGAAGAAATTCGCCCGCCAGGGCGACCTCGTGCGAAAACTCGCGAGCAAACTTCGCAAGCGCATCACGATCCGACCCGACCCGGACGTCCTTTCCCCGCCCGACACCGCTCGAGCGGAGATCATGGACGTGATTCCGGAGGAGGCGGGCGTGACGGACCTGGACTTCCACGCCGACACGGGCGAAGTGGTTATCGAGGCCGCAAAGCCCGGCATGGTGATCGGTCGCCACGGCTCGACGCTTCGCGAGATCACGAAACAGGTCGGCTGGACGCCCGAGGTCGTCCGCACCCCACCGATCGAATCCTCGACCGTCTCGAACGTTCGCAACTTCCTCAAACAGGAGCGAAGCGACCGCCGGGACATCTTAGAGCGCGTCGGTCGACAGATCCACCGCGAGGAGATGTCCGACGACGAGTGGGTCCGCATTACGACACTCGGGTGCTGTCGAGAGGTCGGCCGCGCCTCGTTCATCCTCTCGACGCCCGAAACGCGGATTCTGATCGACTGCGGTGACAAACCCGGTGCCGAAGGCGAGGTGCCGTACCTCCACGTCCCCGAAGCGCTCGGCGCGGGCGCCCAGACGATCGACGCCGTGGTGCTCACCCACGCTCACCTCGACCACTCCGCGCTGCTCCCGCTGCTGTTCAAGTACGGCTACGACGGTCCGATCTACTGCACCGAGCCGAGCCGCGACCTCATGGGCCTCCTGCAACTCGATTACCTCGACGTCGCCGCCAAGGAGGGGCGAACCCCACCGTACGAGTCCGAACAGGTCCGCGAGGCGATCAAACACACGATCCCGCTCGAGTACGGCGACGTCACCGACATCGCGCCGGACGTCAAACTCACGTTCCACAACGCGGGCCACATTCTCGGTTCCGCCGTCTCGCACTTCCACATCGGTGACGGCCTCTACAACGTCGCGTTCTCCGGTGACATCCACTACACGGACACACGCCTGTTCAACGGCGCGACCAACGACTTCCCGCGCGTGGAGACGCTCGTCCTCGAGTCGACCTACGGCGGGCGAAACGACTACCAGACCGATCAGGCCGATTCCGAGGAGAAACTCAAGAAGGTGATCAGGGAGACGGCCGAGCGCGGCGGCAAGGTGCTCATCCCGGCGTTCGCCGTCGGCCGCTCCCAGGAGATTATGCTCGTCATCGAGGAGGCCATGCGCGAGGGCGAGATTCCTTCGATGCCGGTCCACCTGGACGGGATGATCTGGGAGGCGACGGCGATCCACACCACCTATCCGGAGTACCTGCGCGACGACCTCCGGGATCGGATCTTCCACGAGGACGAGAACCCGTTCCTCGCCGACGAGTTCAACCACATCGACGGCGGCGAGGACGAACGCCAGGACGTCGCTGACGGCGGTCCCTGCATCATCCTCTCGACGTCCGGGATGGTCACCGGCGGCCCAATCATGTCCTGGCTCTCACACATCGGTCCGGATCCGGACTCGACGCTCGTCTTCGTCGGCTACCAGGCCCAGGGAACGCTCGGCCGTCGGATTCAGAACGGCTGGGACGAGATTCCGACGAGCGAAGTGGGGAGCATGAGCCGAAACGGTAACGGGAACGGTCGCGGCACGCTCACGCTCAACATGGACGTCGACACCGTCGACGGCTTCTCCGGCCACGCCGACCGCGCCGGCCTCGAGAACTTCGTCCGGACGATGAACCCCCGACCCGAGAAGGTCCTCTGCGTCCACGGCGACGAACGCTCCGTCCAGGACCTCTCCTCGGCGCTCTACCACGAGTTCAACATGCGGACGTTCGCGCCGAAGAACCTCGAGACGTTCCGGTTCCTCTGAGTCGGCGCCGTCGAACGCCACTCGCGGCACTCGCTGCGGATAGAACGAATCGATCCCGGTACTGTCGATCGCGTCGTCCGCGATGTTTCGATATTATTTTACTATTCTAATAATATATTGGCGTATGAAACGTCGGCGATATCTCTCGGCGACCGCAGCGGGTACGGTAGCAGGCTTCAGCGGCTGTCTTTCCGTTTTCGACGACACCGTCGAACTGGCCGGGGTCGTCGGCATAAATCACGCCGAGGAACCGAAACAGCTCGAGGCCCGCGTCCTGGATGGGAATGCAGAGATTCTGACAACCGAGATGGAACTCGACGCGGCCGAACGAGGAGATGGATACGTGCTCGCCAGTCACGAGAGCGTCGAGTGTCGATGGTCAGGCGAGGCGAAGTCGTTCACCGTCGACGCACGAACGGAAGGCGAGTGGCAGTCCGTCGTCGTAGCGGACGAAGTCGACGAAAACTGCGCCGTCGTCGGTCTCGAATTCGGCCACCCGTTCGAGCCGGACCTGCGCTTCAGGGTCGAACCGTGCGACTCGATCGATCGCTCGTCCGACCTGTTTTGTACCTTCGACGAGAGTGACGGGCAGTAACGAGGACTGACGGGAGTGGTGGTCGGTAGGGGAAGAGTTCGAACCACTGCGAGGATCCGCTAGTGACGGTACGGATTCCGACCTTCGTTTCTCGACCTGATGGCCAGGCCGGCGGACGCCAGCATTCCGCGCTCTCGAGAGTGCGAGCCACGCGCTAGAAGTACGTCGCCGGCGGTGACCGACCGGGCAGCAGATACGCCAGATAGCCGCGAGCATAGGTCAGGAAGAGACGCCCGTACCCCTCCCGCTCCTGTCGGCGGACGGACGTCCTGACCGCACACTCCCGGTCGTAGATGCCCTCGCCCTCTCGACGGAGGCGCAGAGAGAGATCCGTGTCCTCGAGAAACGGGAGCGACTCGTCGAAGCCGCCCACCCGTTCGAAGGCCGTCCGGCGCACGCTACAGTTGGGACCAGGCTGCTGGACGAACCCCAGCGGCCAGCTGAGTCGGTACCACCAGTCCGAGAGGAGGCGAAAGCAGACGCGGTGGCGAAGACCGGGCTCGAGCGGCTCGAGCGGGCCGCCGACACCCACTACGGTGGCGTTCCGGTAGTGACGGCAGTGGTCCCGCACCCACGTCGGCGGAACGACGGTGTCGGCGTCGGTGAAACAGAGCACGTCGCCGGATGCCTGCTTCGCGCCGCGGTTTCGCGCCCGGGCCGGCCCTAGGGCCGTCTTTTCGGGTCCATCTCCGAACTCGTCGGATCGACTCCCGGACTCGTCGCAAAGTACGCGGTCGACGACGGCGTGCTCGCGAGCGGCGGCAATCGTCTCCGTCCCGCTCGCGACGACGATTACCTCAAGGTCGAGGTCGCCGTCGAAACGCTGAGCCGACAGCGAGTCGAGCGTCGCCTCGAGTCGGGCTCCTTCGTCTCTCGCCGGTACGACGACCGAGGCGCTGACCATGTACCGGACTGTCGTCTCGAGGACAAAAATCGGGGTGATTCGTCCCTCGGGGCGGCAGTTACCGGTTCGAAACGACGGAGGCAGACCATCGGCGACCGTTGCCACCGTCGCAACCCCCTTTTCCACACGTTTCGTTTTGTCGAGTATGCCGAGCGTAACCGTCAGCGCGGGCGCCCGCCTGCACTTCGGCTTCCAGAACCTATCGTTGGCCCGAGAGCGCCTCTACGGCGGCATCGGGGTCGGCCTCGAGGAGCCCCGCGTGACGGTCGCCGCCGAACCCGCGGACGCCGTCCGCGTCGAGGACCCACTCGCCGAGGAGTACGCCCGGCGGGCGGTCGGGCGTCTCGACGTTCCCGGCGTCTCTCTCGCCCTCGAGGAACGGCTCCCGCGACACGTCGGGTTTGGGAGCGGGACGCAACTCGCCCTCGCCGTCCTGGCGGCGACGGCGGGAGCGTACGACCTCGAGCCGTCGATTCGTGACCTGGCGCCGGCGCTCGGGCGGGCCGGCCGGAGCGGGATTGGCGTCGCAACGTTCGAGGACGGCGGGTTCGTCGTCGACGCGGGCCATCCGACGGGCCGGTTCACCACCGAACCGCCGGCCGAGGGCGACTGGACGGTTCCGCCCGTCGTCGCCCGACACGACCTCCCCGACTCCTGGCGGTTTCTGGTCGTCGTCCCGGACGTCGAACCCGGCCGTTGTGGTGAGGACGAGGACGCCAGTCTCCGCTCGGTCATCGAACACGCCGACCCGGGAATCGCCGACGACATCGCCGGCGTCCTCACGCGAAAACTGCTCCCCGCGGCCACGGAAGGGCGACTCGAGGCCTTCGGCGAGGCGGTTTCGACCATCGGCCACAAAAATGGAGCCTGGTACGCCGACGTCCAGGGCGGCGTCTTTCGCCCGCCTGCAGGCGAACTCGTCGACGCGCTGGCCTCGAGTCCAGTCCTCACCGGCGTCGGGCAATCGTCCTGGGGGCCGACCGTCTACGGCGTCACCGACGACCGACACGCCGACGAGGCCGTCGTCGCGGCGAGAGACGCACTCGAGGGGACGGGTGTCGAGGGACGAGTTCTCGTCTCGCGGGCGGCGGCCGAGGGCGCGACTCGAGGGTGATAAAGGGAGTGGAAGAGAGCAGCGATAAAGAGAGAGCGCTCAGTTGCCGTTGTCCGACAGGTAGAGCGTTCGATCGATGATGCTGACGGCCCCCTGTCCCCAGCGCTGGATTGCTGCGCCGTCGGCGTCCGGCACGTCGATGACGATCTGCTGGCCGTCGATCGTCACGTCGCCGTCCGGCGTCGACTCCTGGTCCGCGAAGCTCTGGAGCTGATAGGTGAGTAAGCGCTTCGTCGACCCCGTGATGGACACCGTTTCGGGGTCGAACGTGTAGGTCAACACGGCCCCGTCCTCGTCTTCCTCGGCGGACACCTCGAAGCCGTGACTGCTTAGCGAGAGGTCCGGTTTCTCCTCGTTGAGCGTCTCGAGTGCACGGTCGACCGGAATTTCCTCGATTTCGTCTTCAGCGTCGTCCTCGACGGAGTCGAGGTGATCGATAGGGTCGAACGGGTCGAATGCGACGGCCGCCTCGTCCGGTGCGTCCGAATCGCCTGTTTCGCCAGGTTCGCCCGTGCCGTCCAATTCGTCCAGTTCCTCTGGTCCGTCATCCACAACCTCGACACTCCCGTCGTCGCTCGCTTCGTCCAGATCGCTCGATTCTCGAGGAGCGGGCGCCTCGAGGGACGAGTCTCGTTCAGTCTCGGCCACGGCGTCGGCATCTGCAGCGACCCCTTCCGAGAAGGTGAATTCGTCTCTATCGGCGTCGGTCCCTGGATCCGGATCTGAATCGCTGGCGGGCACCGTGTCGAGGTGATCGGGTTCGACGTCGCCGTCGCCATTTGCAGCGGAGGACGCCTCGAGTCCGGCCCCGCCTGAGCCGTCCGTCGTCGGCTTTCGGACGGCTTCGGGAGAGTCGGGACTATTCGCTGGCGGGGCGGCGTAGACGGTGGATTCGTCGGCGTTCGCTGTCTCCGCGTCGTCATCTCCTTCGTCCGTTGACCTCTGCTCGTCGCCGTCATCCTCGCTGTCTGAACTCGAGCCCTCACCACCGTCATCCGAACTCGAGTCCTCGGCATCCGGTTCTGGGGCGCTCTCGAGTTCGCCGGCGATCTGGGGGTACCTGGCGTCGGCGATTGCATCCCGGTCGAGCGGGGTCGCGTACCATGCCGTTCGATCCGGGGACGTGATGAATCTCCCGCGGTTGCGAGCGACCAGCGCGTCGTCTGGTGCCGATTCCTCGTCCTCGGCGTGGTCGAGCTCGGCCTCGCCGTCGATCGCGGTCTCCTCCTGATCGTCACCCTCGTGCTCCACTTCGGCCGACTCGGTACTGTCATCGTCGGACTCGGCACCGTCGTCACCCTCCGGGTCGGTCGACCGCGTAGCCGATTCGTCGACCGCCGCAGAGTTGTCCGCCGCATTGTCGTCCGCTCGAGCCTGTTCGGCCTCGGACGCCGGCTCCGCCTGTTCGGCCTGGTCCTCGTGTGCTGGCTGTGGCTGTGTGTGCGCCTGGCCCGCCGGTGTATGGTGTGGCGATTGCTGTCCTTGCTGGGGCTGCTGTCCCTGTTGAGGGCGGTGAGGCTGCTGTCCCTGCTGGACCGGACCCTGCGTCGGCCCCGAACTGATCGTCCCGCTACTCAGATGCAGCTGGGTCCCACCGCCAGAACCGTGGGAAAATCCCTCGAGGTTGTGCCCGACGTCGGTCAACCCGTCGTCCAGCGTGTCCTCGAGTTTATCGACTTTGTCACCGACGCTACGGAGGGCGAGCGAGAGGTCCCAGAGGACGACGACCGCGAAAAACAATAGCGCCAGAAAGACCGTTACAGCGACACCGCCCAGAAATTGCACGTCCATCTCGACCATACTAGTAACTACATTCGAAATCTCCTGGTCGTACCTTAGTAGTTCGGACCGTTTCAGCGGTCGACTCACTACTCGATACGTACGGCTGTAGCGCTCGAGAGCAGGCGTGACTCGAAAGCGTATTCCACGCGCCGCCGAAAGACCCGGTATGCTCACGTTCGTCGGACTCGGCCTCTACGACGAGCGGTCGATCACCGTCGAGGGCCAGGAGGCCCTCCGGACCGCCGACCGCGCTTACGCCGAGTTCTACACCAGCCAGCTCGTCGGGACCACCGTCGAATCACTCGAGGAGTACCACGATGTCGACGTCGAGGTCCGCGACCGGGCGGGGGTCGAACAGTATCCGGACGACATCCTCGCGGCCGCCGAAACCGAGGACGTCGTCTTCCTCACCGCCGGCGACACCATGATCTCGACCACGCACGTCGACCTCCGGCTGCGGACCCACGAACGCGGAATCGAGACCCGCGTGATCCACGGCATCACCGCCCAGACGGCGACCAGTTCGCTTACCGGACTGCAGAACTACCGGTTCGGGAAGGCGACGACCCTCCCATTCCCCTACGCCCACGGCGCCGACGGGTTGCCCGCGAGCGTCACCGAGACCATCGAGGCGAACCGCGAGGCGAACCTGCACACGGTCGTCTACCTGGACATCAAGGCCGAGCGCGGCGAGTACATGACCGCCGACGTCGCCGCCGAGTTGCTCGCCGACGCGTACCCCGACCTGGTGGGCGTCGTCGTCGCTCGAGCCGGCAGTCCCGACCCCCTGATCGAGGCGGGGACGATGACCGACCTCGCCGAGCGGGAGTTCGGCGACCCGCTCCACCTGCTCGTAATCCCCGGCGAACTGCACCTGCTCGAGGCCGATGCCCTCTGCGAACTGGCGGGGGCGGATCGGGACGACCTCGAGATTGCCTGATTCGTGCGAATGCCGGACGCAAGCCCCCAGACGCAGGTCCACCGAACGACGGTCCACCGCTCGGCCTCGAGCGAGGGACCGTCGCCCTCGCGTCACACCACCCTGAGTGGCTCGACGCGGCTGCAACCGAACTCGAGCGCCTCGAGGCGGCGTTCGAGCGCGACGGGGACGACGGCCGCGTCCTCGGATACGAGCACGTCGGTTCGACGGCCGTCCCCGGACTCGCCGCGAAGCCGATTCTGGATCTGCTGGTCCTCGTCGCGGACCTCGAGGCTGTCATCAGTCTGCAACCGGCGCTCGAGCGCCTCCAATACGAACGGCGACCGAACGGCGATGTTCCTGACCGCGTCTTCTTCGCGAAGGGGCCGGAGACCGACCGAACGCACTACCTGTCGGTCGCACCGTGGGGAAGCGACTGTCACCGCGAGCAGGTGGTCTTCCGCGACTTCCTGCAGGCGAATCCATCGGCGGCCGAGGCGTACGAGACGCTCAAGCGACGGCTCGCGGAAGGTCATTCGGATGAACGGGCAGCGTACACCGACCGAAAGGAACCGTTCGTCGAAGACATCCTCGAGCGGGCCGCCTCGGCGGGGTTTGGACTCGAGGAATGGCCCTAGTCGGACTGATCGGCACTACGAGAAGAACCGCCTCAGTCGGGCGAGCAACCCGTTCGCTCGTTCGTCGGCTCGACCCTCGGAAACGCCCCTCTCGAGGGGTCCCTGGTCGGGACGAGGCGGTTCCGAGCGCCCGTCGTCGGCCCCTGCGGCTCCGTCGTTCTTCGCCACCTCGACCGCCCGGTCGAGAAGGCCTTCGCCGCCATTGACCGCGTCTTGCACCGGCACGGCCACGAGCGGTTTCCCGTCGAACCGGTCGCGTTCGACCGACGTCGCGGCGGCGATGATGACGGCGTCGGCGGCCTCGATCGACTCGCCCGAGAGTTCGTTCTCCGTACCCATGGCTCCCTGGATCTCGACGTCGATTTCGTGGCCGGTCGCCTCGGCGACCCGCTCGAGGTTCTCGGCGGCCATCTGACTGTGTGCGATCCCCGTCGGGCACGCGGTGACTGCGACGAACTTCATGGGCTAGCGGTCCGCTACGTAGTCGCGAACCGTAGGCTTCGTGGTCGCCTCGAGCGCGCGCTCGGCGAACGACCTGGCCTCGTCCGTGTCGACGCCGGTGACGCTCGCCTTCACCTCGGGAATCGAGTGGGGAGTGACGCTGAGTTCGTCGAGGCCGAGTCCGATCAGGAGTTCGGTCAGTTCCGAATCGGCGGCCATCTCGCCGCACATTCCGATTCGAGCACCACCGGAGTGACCCGCCCGAACCGCACGCTCGACGATCCGAAGCACCGCCGGTTCGCAGGGGTCGTGGAGGTGGGCGACCCGATCGTCCTCCCGAGCGGCGGCCATAACGTACTGGGTGAGGTCGTTCGTCCCGATGCTGAGAAAGTCGACGCGTTCGGCGAACGCCTCGGCGAGCAACGCTGCACTCGGCGTCTCGATCATCGCGCCCAGTTCGGGCATCGCGTAGTCGACGCCCTCCTCGGCGAGCGCCCCGGCCGCCGATTCGACCGCCGCGATCGCCGCCTCGAGTTCCCCGACCGTCGACACCATCGGGAACGGCACTGACAGCGAACCCTCGCCGACGGCCTCCGCCCGGAGCAAGGCCCGCAGCTGCGTTTCGAATCGGTCGGCGTCCGGGCCGAGTGACCGACGAATCCCGCGCTCGCCGAGGAACGAGTGCTCCGCCCCGGGGCGGCCGGGGGGCGAAATCGGTTTGTCGCCTCCGACGTCGAGGGTCCGGACGACGACGCGACCCTCGGGAAACGCGTCGAGCACCTCCGCGTAGGTCTCGACCTGTTCGTCCTCGTTCGGCGGGGTCGGTCGGTCCAGAAAGAGGAACTCGGTTCGAAAGAGTCCGATTCCATCCGCACCGTGGTGGATCGCCGCCTCGAGGTCCGAGAGCGTGCAGACGTTTGCGTCGACAGCGATCGGATTCCCGTCGGCCGTCGATACCGGCGCCGCGCGAATCTCGACGTCGCCCCCCACCTCGACGCGCTTTCGCTGTTCGGTCGTCGGATCGACGATCACCGACCCGGCGTCGCCGTCGACGAGGACGGTCGCACCGGCTTCGATCGACCGCAGTTCCTCCCCCGCGTCGACGACGGCTGGTACGCCAATCGACCGGGCGAAGATCGCCGCGTGAGCGGTTCGTCCGCCTTCGACGGTCGCGAATCCAGCCACCCGATCGGGGTCCAGTCGTGCGGCGTCGCTGGGCGTGAGCCGTCGGACGAGCACCACCGTCCCGTCTGGCACCGTACCGAGATCGACGCCATCGTCGCCGGCGAGTATCCGAAGCAGTCGATCGCGAACGTCCCGGAGGTCGTCGGCCCGCTCGGCCACCGTGCCGTCCGTCTCCTGGAACTGGTCGATCGGACCCTCGAACGCTCGACGGACCGCGTGTTCGGCGGGCAGTCGATCCGCGATGGCGTCCGCGACGGCGTCCGTGATCTGCGGATCGTCGAGGAACTGTCGGTGGGCGTCGAAGACCGCCGCTTCCGCCTCGCCGATCCGTTCGGCCGTCCGCTCGCGTTCGCGCTCGAGTTCCTCGCGAGCGCGCGCTTTGGCGTCGTCGAACCGGCCTCGTTCCACCGCCGGGTCGACCGTCGCCGGCTCCGGCGGTGCCTCGAGGTCGGCGGCGGAACCGGAACGGGCCCACACCGCGGTCCCGACGCCGACGAGAGGGGCAGCGCCCGTCCCGTCGATCGTTCGGCGGTGGTCGTCTTCGGGCATGGTTGGGGTTTCAGGTTTCACGTTTCAGGTCGAACGCTTCGCTTCGGGCGTCGAGAGCACCGCCTCGAGGGCGTCAAGGGCAGCCTCGGCGTCGGCCCCCTTCGCGACGATTCGAACCGCCCGGCCGCTCGGAACGCCGAGGCTCGTCACCGCGAGGACGCTCTCCGCCTCGACGAGGTCGCCGTCCGCCGGCCCGACCCGTACGTTGGCGTCGAACCCGTTCGCAGTCCGGACGAACGCCGTGGCTGGGCGGACGTGGAGTCCGTCCTCGGGCGCTACGGTGACGATCCGTTCCATCAAGAGATCGCCTCCGCGAGCGCGGTTCGGACCTCCGCGGGGGACTCGGCGTCGTGAAGCCGCTCGCGCACCTCGTCGTGTACGAGCGCACGCGAGAGCGAACTGAGCGTCTCGAGGTGGTCGTCGGCCCCATTCTCGTCGGCGGGAACGAGCAGCATGAACAGGAGCGTCGCCGGTTCGGCGTCCGCGTCGCCGAGAGGGACCCCCTCGCTCGAGCGGGTGAACGCGACCGTCGCCCGCCTGACGGCCTCGGTCCTGGCGTGGAACAGGCCGACACCCTTCCCCACTGCAGGGCTCGTCTCGGCCTCGCGGGCGAGGACGGCCTCGAGTGCGACGTCGCGGTCCGTCACGCGACCGGCCTCGACGGCGCAGTCGAGCAGGTACTCGATGCAGGCGTACGCGTCCGGGGGTGGCTCCTGGAGCGCGATGAGCTCCGGTGTGAGTACGGCGTCGATGTCGTCCATGCGTGGAGTATACTCGGGAGGGGTTTAATCAGTCACTCTTCCCCTGTCTTTCGATCTCGCCCCGCTCGAAACGGCCTCGTAGTCGGGTTTGAGGGCCGTGACGACCGCGGCCGTCACGACGGTTCCGACGGCGAGACACGCCAGGAACTGGATCCAGTTATTGGCCAAAAGCACGACGAGGATCCCGCCGTGGGGCGCGGGCATCGTCACGCCGAGCCACACCGCCGTCGCGGCCGCGGTCGCGCTTCCGAGCACGGTGCTAGGGACGACCCGAGCGGGGTCGGCGGTCGCGTAGGGGATCACCCCCTCGGTGACGAACGACAGTCCCATCGCCAGCGCGGGTCTGGCGCGTTCGTAGCGCCCCCACGGGTACTTCTGCGGGGCGACGACGTTGGACAGCGCGAGTCCGAGCGGCGGCACCATACCGGCGATCATCACCGCCGCCATCGGCGCGTAAATCTGTTCGGGAATCAGTGTCACGCCGAATACGTACGCGATCTTGTTGACAGGGCCGCCGCCGTCGACCGCCATCATCGCCCCCAGTACGGCCCCCAGTGCGATCGCCTCGAGACCGGACGGGTCGCGAACCAGAGCCGTCAGTCGCTCCATCGCGAGCGCGAGCGGTGGCGCGAGCACGAAGAGCACGACCGGCGCGAGTACACAGGTTACCAAGACGGGAAGGAGAAGAACCGGGACGAGCGGTTCGATGGCCGTCGGGACGTCGATTCGAGCGAGGGCGGCGACGACGACGCCGACGAGGAGTCCGACCCCGAGCGCCCCCAGATACCCCGCTCCCGCCTGGCCCGTCTCGATCCCGACGATCCGGCCCGCCTGCTCGACGACCGCGCCCTGCTGGACGAGCGCGGCCAGGACGAATCCTGGCGCGAGCGCGGGTCGATCGGCGATTCCATAGGCGATGTACGCGCCGAACGCCGGCACCGCGAACGCGAGCCCCGCACGACCGATCTCGGCGAGAAACCACGCGAGCGTGCCCGGTCGCTCGAGTGCCCCCGCTCCCCCAGCGATGTGGGCCGCCGCGAAGAAGACGCCGCCGATGGTGACGAACGGGATCATGAAGCTCACGCCGGTCATGACGTCCCGTCGAACCGACGCGAGGTGGGCTGAGAGGGCGGTCGTGACGGTCATGTTCGTGTGCGCCTCTGGCGCGGATCACCTTGTAAAGAGCGGGACGTCGGTCGAGTCCGAGCGTAGACCGGACATCTCGGGGACGGTCGTCCCCGGGACCGAAACGACCTCCGCGGCGACGGTCACGCCCATGCGGAGGGCGGCGGTGCCGGACTGCCCACGGACGAACGTCGAGAGAACGCCCGCCAGTAGCGCGTCGCCCGCGCCCACGGTGTCGACGACGTCGGCATCCTGGGATTCCGCCCGATAGATTCCCTCTGGCGAGGCCAGCAGTGCGCCGTCGTCGCCCAGCGATGCGACGACGTGTTCGAAGCCCTCGTCGCGGAGCGCCTGTGCCGCTTCCACGCACTCCTCGACGGTGTGGACGGGCATTCCTGTCGCCGTGCCGAGTTCGCGACGATTGGGTTTACAGACGAAGTACTCGCTTCGAAGTCCCCTCAGCAGGTCTCCCTGGACGTCCACGATTGTCTGCCACGGCCCCGCTCGAGCGATCCGATCGATCGTCGCCGGGCCCAGGTTCGGCGGAAGGCTCCCCGCGACGACGACCATCTCGGGGTCGTGCTCGCGGACCTTCGCGACGACCTCGCGGACGGTTTCTTTCTTGACGTTGTGTCCCGATTGGTTGATCTTGTACTCCTCGTCGTCCGTAAGAATTGTCGTGTTGAGACGGGTACAGCCCCCCATCTCGACGAAATCGTTCGGCACTTTCTGTCGGACGAGTTGCTCCTCGATGTACGTCCCCAGAAAGCCGCCCGTGAGTCCGGTCGCCAGCGTCTCGATGCCGAGTCCGTAGAGGTACTTCGAGACGTTGATCCCCTTCCCGCCGGGATCGTACTGAGACATACTCGCGCGCTTGACGGCGTCGGAATCGAGTTTTCCCTCGACAGTGATGGTGTGATCCACGGCCGGATTGAGAGTCACGGTGAGGATCACTCGACCACCCCGTCGACGACGTCGACGCCCGCGGCCTCGAACGGCTCGCGCTGGGCGTCGGTGAGGACCGCATCGGTCACGAACGTGTCGATCGAGGCGTAGTCGGCGAAGTGGACGAAACTCCGCCGACCGAGTTTCGACCCGTCGGAGACGAGGACGACCCGCTGGGCCTTCTCGACCATCAACGACTTCATCCGCGCTTCGTCCTCGTTCGGCGTCGTCAGCCCCGACTCGGGGTGGATCGCGTTCGTTCCGAGGAAGACGACGTCGAAGTTCGTCCGCTCGAGGAATTCCTCGCCGGTGGGCCCGACGAGCGCCCAGGTCTGTTCACGAAGCGTGCCGCCGGTCAGCTTCACGTCACCGTGTTCGCCCAGTTCCATCGCGATGAGCGGCGAGTTCGTCGCGGCGATGAACGCGACGTCGGGCGTGGCTTTCGCGACTTCCATCGTCGTCGTACCGGAATCGAAGAAGACGACCTGTCCCTCGAGGACCTCCTCGGCCGCACGCCGCCCGATGGCGCGTTTTGCCTCCAGGTTCTGCACCTGTTTCTGGCTGTACGATCGTTCCTCGGCGACGCTGGTGACCGGAAGCGCGCCCCCGTGAGAGCGTTCGATCAGCCCGTCGGACTCGAGGTCCTGTAGGTCGCGACGAACCGTCGCCTCGGAGACGCCGAGTTCATCCGCGAGGTCGGTAACGGTCTGTCCGTTCTCTTCCGAGACGACGTCGACGATTTCACGTTTCCGTTGTTTAGGCAACATAGCTCGAGAGGGATGGTGGTGCTCGTTAGTTGTTGATTCACCGGCCCGGACCTTATGTGTTTTCGCTCGTTTCTGCTCATCTTTGACGGCTCGAGAGAATAGTGAGGACGAACGTGACGATCGCGCCGACGCTCGATACGATCGCACCGCCGTAGATCCCCTGCAGATAGTTGTACGCCGCGATCAGGACGAGCGCGACACCGAGCGCCAATGGGACGAATTCCGCCACCGAAGCCGTGTCAATCGACGTCACGCGAGTTGCTCTCCACCTTCCGTCGTGGGCCTGGTCTCGGAATCGAACGTGAGCGACTCGCCGGATTCGGAATCGAAGTAGTGGAGCGAGCGGCGGTCGAACTCGACGCTCACCCGGTCGTCGACCTCGATCGGGCCGCCCGGTTCGACCGATGCCTTCACGGTTTTGCCGTCTCCCAGGCCGAGTTCGAGGACGGTCTTTTCACCCTGGGGTTCGACAACGTTGACCGTCGCCGGCAATCCGTCGGGTCGCAGGGTCACGTCCTCCGAACGGACCCCGAGAACGACTTCGTCACCGATCGAATCCTCGAGCGCCCACTGATACTCGTCGGGAACGTCGTGCTGGAACGGCCCGAGGTCGATTACGAGGTTGTCCACCTCCCGGCGAACCGCCCCCTCGAGGAAGTTCATACTCGGCGAGCCGAGGAAGTCGGCTACGAACAGGTTCCGCGGGTTGGAGTAGACGTACGTCGGCGGGCCGACCTGCTGGATCTGCCCGTTATCCATGACAGCAATCTGATCGCCAAGCGTCATCGCCTCGACCTGATCGTGGGTAACGTACACCATCGTCGTCGAGAGCGTATCGTGGAGCTTGTTGAGTTCGGCGCGCATCTGGACGCGAAGCTTCGCATCGAGGTTACTGAGCGGTTCGTCCATCAGGAACACGTTCGGTTTGCGGACGATCGCGCGACCGAGGGCGACGCGTTGTTGTTGCCCGCCAGAGAGTTCACCGGGTTTGCGCTCGAGGAAGTCATCGATCTGGAGTAGGGCTGCAGCGTCGGCGACACGCTCTTCAATGATGGCCTCGTCGACGCCGTGTTGTTCGAGGCCGAACCGCATATTCTCTCGAACGGTCTTATGCGGGTAGAGCGCGTAGTTCTGAAACACCATCGCGATGTCGCGCTCGTAGGCGCGTCGGTCGTTGACGACCTGGTCACCAATCTGAATAGTCCCGTCGCTGGCCCGCTCGAGACCGGCGATGAGCCGAAGGGTCGTGGTCTTGCCACAGCCCGACGGGCCGACGAGAACGGTGAAACTCTCGTCGGGAATCTCGAGTGAAACGCCGTCGACGGCGACGATGTCGCCGAACCGCTTGACGAGATCGTCGAGTCGTACTTCAGCCATTGCACTCACCATCGGTCGGGTCGGGCGTGAACGTTCCTATCCGCGTCATTCTTTCACCGCCCCCCGGGTGATGCCGCTGACGATGTGTCGCTGGAAGAACAGTCCGAACAGAATGCCGGGAAAGGCGGCGATCATGCCACCGGCTGCGAGGCGCGCCCAGTCGATGAAGTCGTCGGCGACGAACAGCGATACGGCGATCGGCAGCGTCTGGGACGACTCCGTCGAGGTGAGCACGAGGGCGAAGACGAACTCGTTCCACGAGAATATAAACGCCAGGATGGCCGTCGCGGCGATACCGGGTTTGGCCATCGGAAGGACGATCTTGAAGAATCCTTCCCAGGCGGAACAGCCGTCGATCTGTGCCTGTTCGTCGAGCGAAACCGGAATGCCGTCGAAGTAGTTTTTCATAATCCAGACGCTAAACGGGAGGTTGAAGAAGATGTACGTGAGGATGAGCGCGACCCGAGTGTCGTAGAGGCTCCCGGTTAGCCCGCCGATCAGCGGTGGGTCGGACATGATCGCGAAGAACGGCACGATCAGGGCGATCGGCGGGAACATTCGCGCCCCGACGATGGTCAACAGCAGCGCCCTGTTCCCGATGAAGTCGTACCGGGAGAACGTATACCCGGTGAGAGTACCGAGCGTGACGCAGATCACCGTCGTTGTCGTGGCGACGACCAAACTGTTGAACGTGTACAGTTCGAACGGGCGCTGGGTGAAGATGTCGACGTAATTCGCCGCCGTCGGCTCCGTGGGGAGAAACGACGCGGGGATCGAAACGGCCTCGCCTGGCGGCTTGATGCTCGTGATGAAGATGAAGTAGACGGGGAACCACAGGACGATCACGTAGAGGCTGAGCAGACCGTAGGCGATCCACCGCTCTCTGACGACGTCCGGCCACTCGTCCCCGGTTTCTATGCCGAGCAAACGCGCGAGTTTCGTCGAGGGTTTCGTGCTCATTGTTCGTAGGGACTTCCGGAGAAGAACGTGTACAGAACCGTCACGATACCGAAGGTCACCGCCAGCATCAACACCCCCATTGCGGCCCCTTCGCCAGCGTTCTGGAACTCCATGGACGTTCGGTAGAGAAAAGACGCCCAGACTTCCGTTTCCTTGCTGGGGCCGCCCTCGGTCATGACCCAGACGATGTCGAGGGCACGAAGGTCGAAGATAATTCGAATCGTCAGGGCGACGAGGATCGACGGTTTCAGGAACGGGTAGGTGACGTTCCAGAACCGGGACCATCGACTCGCGCCGTCGACCTCGGCTGCGTCGTAGAGCTGTTCGGGCACGTTCTGGAGGCCGGCAAGCAGGATTACGATGACGAACGGCGTGAACACCCAGACGTCGGCGACGATCAGCGCGACCATCGCTAACGTGCCATTCGAGAGGAAGGCGACACTCTCTTCGATCACCCCCAGCCTGAGGAGAAAGCCGTTGATAGCGCCGTACTGCGCCTGAAACATCCACCGCCACATCAGCCCGCTGAACACGTACGGGAGGATCCATGGAACGATGACCGCCGTCCGGATCCAGCTTCGTCCCTTCAGATCCCTATCGAGTAGCATGGCCACTCCTAGGCCAAGCAGGAAAGATATCGTGACGCTTGACCCGACATAGACGATCGTATTTCGCGTGAACGCCACGAACGACGGGTCGAAAACGGTCAGCCAGCCGTCGGCACCGTCGGCGAACAACAGCCGTCGAAAGTTCTCGAGGCCGACGAACTGCCACTCCCCCGTGATCGGATGGGTCCGGTAGAGGCTGGTAACGAACAGGCGATACACCGGATACGCAATTATCGTGACGATGAGGATCAACGTCGGTCCGACGGTCATCGGAACGAACAGCCGGTCGAGCAACCGCCGCAACGATTTATTCGAGCGTTCCATGAATAGATAGGGGTTCGTTACAGTATGCCGATCTCCTGATAGAGTGCTTCGACGTCGTCGTGAGCCTGCTCGAGCGCTCGCTGGGGATCCTTATCGTTGACGAGTACGTCAGTAATCTGGGTGGAAAGGTAGTCGTCGACCTGGGCCTGTGCGATGTAAGTTTCACCCATCGCGTGCTCGAGATTGTACTGCATCGTCTCGAGGAGATGAGACGGATAGGCATCGTGGACGTCGTCGTCGTCGTAGACATCGGGCACGACGCACGGATTCCCTTCGACGAGCATGTCGTGTTTGCACGACTCTCGACTGGTCATAAACTCGACGAATCGCATTGCAGCAGGCTTCCGCTCAGAGTACGCCGAAATGCTCAACCCATTCGTGTCCTGAAACGTCGCCCGCGAACCTCCGGGGCCCTCTGGCAGACGAGCGCTGCCGAGTCGAGATTCTCCCCAGCGATCGTACTCGAGCGCGTTCGCGCCCAGTGGGGTCCACGCGTTGACAGTCGCGAATTGCCCGGCCAGAAACGCGTCATTGAGATTCCCTTCGCTCATACTGGCCATGCCAACAGGTATCTTGCCGCGCTCCCGAAGCGCAACGATGAACTCCATGACATCGCGGCCAGCCCGGCCGTGGAATCTCGGTTCATCGTCCTCGTTGAACATTCGTCCGCCAGCCTGATAGAGAAATTGTTTGAACATGAACACGTCTTTGTCCGCCCACGTGAACCCGAACTCGCTCTGATCGGGCACCTCGAGTTCTAGGACATCGTCCCAGGTCTCGGGCGGCGCACTTACGGAGTGTTTGTCATAGAGATACGTTCCCCACTTACCGAACTGGGGAGCCATGTAGACCTCGCCGTCGAACGTCATCAACGAAACCAGGTCGTCAGGGAACTTCTCGACGTGCTCGTTCGGAAGGTCGAGTGGCTCGAGCCAGCCCGAGCGGACGAAGTCGTCTAACCACCACGACGGACCGTTCCAGACGTCGACGGTCCCGTCTTCGTTGCGCCAGATCGTCGTCAGACTCGTTTTGAGGTTGTTCCAGGGAACCTCATTCACGTCGACGGAGATGCCAGTTTCCGATTCGAACCGGTCGATGTTTGCCGCCGTGCCTGGATCGTACTCTAGCGAACCGGCATTGTAGAACACGATTTCGTCTTCCGCCTCATCGCTCCGACGGCCGAATCCGATGCCGAGACAGCCAGATAGTCCGGCTATCCCGGTCGCAGCGACGCCGCTACTGGTGACGAATCCTCGCCGGGTGTCGGCTCTACCGGTAGCGGTGGCATTGGTATCCATGTCGGGCGGTCCCTTCCGGCGGTGCAAACGGGTCACGCGCGATCGGTAAACGGTTCGGCTCTTCCTCCAGTCTCGATTTCGTGGGATCCGGTGCGCACGAGACCAGGATTCACTTCGGCCGGTCTCATCGAAGCCGGTCGGTTCCGGTGACGTTTGTAGCGATTGAACTTAGCCGTTTGTATTGTCGATCACCTATCGTGTCAAGTTTTTTCCGGTCCGATCGTTGAACACGTGCATATCCTCGAGATCGGCGACTATTTCGAGTGATCGCTCCTCGGTTGCCTCTGATTCCGAGTCGATCCGAGCCGTAAATTCGGCATCGCTCTCCCTGTCGACGTCGGTGAACGTGACGTACTTGTCCGCGCCCACCGGTTCGATCACTTTGACGTAGGTGGTGAACGTGTCGCTTTCGGTGTGTTCGCCGGTGGCAAGTGCCGCATCGTGAAAGCTCTCCGGCCTGACGCCGAGAGTCAGGTCCAACTCCGCCCACTCAGAGAGAGGATACCTGTTCGCAAACGATTCGGGGACGTCCAGTTCGAACAGGTCGGAGTCGACGACCCACCGATCGCCAGCTTTCCGGACGTCGATCGGGAGGAAATTCATCGCTGGTTCACCGATGAATCCGGCGACGAACCGGTTCGCTGGTTCGTCGTAAATCTCCTCTGGCGTGCCGACCTGCTGAAGTTCGCCGAGATTGAGGACAGCGATGCGATCGCCGAGCATCATCGCCTCCGCTTGATCGTGAGTTACGTATATCGTCGTCTTCCCGATTTTCTTGTGCAGCTTATTCAGTTCCGTCCGCATCTGCGCTCTGAGTTTGGCGTCCAGGTTCGACAACGGTTCGTCGAAAAGGAACACCGATGCGTTCCGGATGATCGCTCGCCCGAGCGCGACCCGCTGTTGCTGGCCGCCAGAGAGGTCCTTCGGTTTGCGGTCGAGCAGTTCCGTGATGCTGAGAATCTCCGCGGTTTCGGCGACGCGTTCCTCGACCTCATCGTTTGCGACGTTGCGAATCTGAAGCGGGAACGCGAGGTTCTCCCGGACGGTCTTGTGCGGATACAGCGCGTAGTTCTGGAACACCATCGCCACGTCCCGTTGGCGGGGATCCAGTCCGGTGACGTCCTCGCCGTCGATGACAATCTTTCCCTCCGTCGTCGTCTCGAGTCCGGCGACGCACCGAAGCGTCGTCGTCTTCCCGCAGCCAGACGGACCGACGAGGACGAGGAACTCCTCTTCCTTGATCTCGAGCGAGAGGTTTTCGACTGCGGTTACCGGGTCGTCGTCGTCCTGGTAAATCTTGAGCAGGTCGTCGATTTCGACGTGAGTGTTTCGTTCCGTTTCCGATCGAGAGTGCGTTGTTTGTGCCATGTGTGTTGAAAGTCGTTTTTGGTTACGGTTTCGTGCGTTCGAATCGTATCGATCCGGCGTTCCGCGAGTTGCCAGACGAGCGTACAATCGCACCCGCCAGCCGGTCGCGAGCGAGTCGACGATGAGTGGAGACGAGTCGCATCATCCCTTCACCGCCCCCGAAGTGAGGCCGCTCACGATGTACCGGTGGAAGAAGATGATGATGAGTACGGTCGGGAGCATCGCGAGGACGCTGGCGGCCGACAGGGAAGCCCAGAGCGTCGTCTGGTCCCCGATGAACCGGTACGCCCCGACCGAGACCGGCATCGAACTGCGATCCGCGCTGACCATGAACGCGAAGAGGAACTCCCGCCAGGAAAACAGGAAGGTGAGAATAGCACTCGCGGCGAATCCCGGTAGCGCAAGCGGAAAGATCACCTTTCGAAACGACTGGAACTTGGTGCAGCCGTCCACTCGTGCGGACTCGTCGATCGCCTTCGGGATCGACATGAAGAAGTTCCGCATCATGTAGATGACCAGCGGGAGCCACAGATAGACGTTCGCGAAGATGATCCCCATTTTCGTGTTGAGCAGCCCCATCGAGTCGATGATCTGGAAGTACGGGATCAACAACCCAATCGGCGGGAATAGCCGAGCGGCGATCACCGCGATGAACACGTACGTGTCGAACGGAAACCGGTACCGGCTGAACACGTAGCCCGCCGGGGTTCCGAGTCCGACGGTGATAATTGTCGTCACCGACGCGATGATGAGCGTGTTGTATATCGCCAGGTAGAACTGCTCGGTGACCAGGACGTTGTACAGCGTGGTGAAGGTCACCTCCTGGGGGAGGTACGCCACCTGTCGCGCCCCGTGATCGGTCTGAATCGACGTGAGAACCGTCCAGACGATGGGCGTGAGAACCATCACGAGCCCCATCGCGACGACGAGGTGGACTACCGCAGGTCCCTCGAGGACCTCCCAGATGCGTTTTCGAGTCGAGTAATCCAACAGCCGATTGCCTTCGATTTGTTTCGATGCCATAGCGTTATTCCTCCACGTTGACCATGATCTTCGTCACGACGAACGCAGCGACCGCGAGCGTGATCAGTACGAGGATGACGGAGGTCGCTGATCCGGTGCCGAGATTGAAGTTGACGATGCCATCCCGATAGATCCACGTCGCGAGTACGTGCGTCGAGTTCCCCGGACCGCCCTGAGTGAGTCCCCAGATGACGCCGAACGCGCGAAACGAGAACATCCAGTTGATCAGGATCACGATTGCGAACGATGGAAGCAGGTACGGGATCGTGACGTTTCGAAACGCCTGAAACGAAGTCGCCCCGTCCATCTTCGCCGCGTCGTACATGTGCTGAGGAATTGCCTGCAGACCGGCCAGGAACACGATCATCGCGAACGGTGTCCGCACCCAGCCATCGACGAACGTCACCGAGATCATCGCCCAGGTCGGATCGGCGAGCCACAAGATCTCCGAAAAGCCCAGATCGGTGAGGATCATGTTGATCAGGCCGAGATCCGCGTTGAACATCCAGCGCCAGATTAGTGCACTGACGACGAGCGGTGACGCCCACGAGATCAGCAGTAACGTCGAGTACGACGTCCGAAGCCACTCCCGCTTCACGTGATTGACAGCGAGTGCGAGGAGTAGTCCGCCACAGACCGATATCGTTAGCGACCCGAACGAGTAGTAGAGGGAATTCTTCAGGTTATCGACGAAGCGACCTCTTGTGAGGACGTACCTGAAGTTGTCGAGGAAGACAAACTCCTGTACGTACCCGCCGGTAGCCAGGGTCGTCCTGAATAGCGATTGCCAGATGAGGTACAATACCGGGTAGATGAAGACCACGAAGATGGCGACGAGGGCGGGGCCGAGCATGATCGCCGTAAAGTAGCGATTGACGAACTCGGCGATCGTGTTTCGTATACCCGATTCACGTCCGAATTTGTTTGTTGACATAATTGAAAATGGCGTGGGAATCGACGGCAGTGCTACTGGTCCAGGATGATATCGATATTCTCTTGAGAGGCGGACAGCGCATCGTCAACGCTTTTATCGCCCCCGATCGCGGCTTTAAGTTCGTCCGCGTGTGCCTCGAGAATCTCCTTCGAAGCCGGGAAGTAGTCGTTGTCGATGTTGTTCGCGGCCTCCATACGAATGTCGTTGAACGGCACTGATCCTAGTTCGGCGGCGTCCTCGTAGACCGGATTCATGTAGGAATCGTTCGCCTCGTAGGTGTACTCCCACCACTGGCTCTCGTAGCTAAACCGGCAGTCCATGTACAGAGCAGCAGCTACCTTCTTGGCCGGATCCGCGTACCGGTTGATGCTGACGTTGTTCAGGTGGCCCAGCCCGTTCTGCTGCGGATCGGGGCCCTCGCTCGCTTTCGGGTGAAGCGCGACGATGTACTCCTCGCCCGGTTCGAGACCGGCGTTGATGACGCGGCTGACCTGCGACCCCATCGAGGAGTGCATCGCGAGGTCGCCGTTGACGAGCAGGTCGTTGAGGGTCCCCTCGTTGTAACTGGTGACGGCGTCCGAGACGAGTCCTTCCTCTTTCAGGTGGACCATCCGCTCGAGGGCTCGAGCGGATTCGTCGGTGTCCACGCGGACAGTCCCGTCGTCCTGAACGAGGTTTGCGCCCTGCTGGTAGATCATCTCCTTGTGGTTCTTGATCACGTAGTTCCACTGATTACCCCAGTAGGCGTATCCCTCGATATCGGTGTCCTGAAACTCCTGGGCGACCATATCGACGTCTTCCCACGTGTATTCACCCTGAACTCGCTGGGGGTCGATCCCCTGTTCCTCGAGCAAGTCTTTTCGGATATGCATGAACGTATTCCAGCGAATACCCGGCGCACCGTAGAGGTGGTCGCCTTCGTCGGGCCCGATGTCGCTGGTGAATGCCTCCTGGATGTAGTCCGGGTAGGGCTCCCACATCTCATCTTCAGGCATGAGTTCGTCGATCGGTTCCAGGTAGCCGGCCTGAATGAACGTCGAGTACGACGTGGGCGTTGTCACCTGGAAGATTGCCGGTTCGTTACTCCCCTGAGAGAGGAACGTCTGCTGTTTGGTGAGTGCCTGTGTCGCAGCGATCTCCTGTGGAACGATCTCGATTCCAGTCTCACGCTCGAAGGCAGCATAAGTGGCTGCCGTCGCCGGATCACCACCGAGACCACCGAAGTTGATGATCTCGAGTTGATCGACGTCGCTCGCAATGGTATCCTCCCAGTTGTCCGGTGGCGACCACGGGCCTTGCTGCACTGCTTCACTCGAGGCCCACGCATCAACGACGCCGCCCTGATCCGGATCGGGGAACTGAGAGCGAACGTCCTCCGGCCACTCGTCGAAGCTGGTCAGCCGCCGCTCGCGCCAATTTTCCGCGAGGTTCAACTTCTCGAGTTCGCTCTGGAATTCATCGTCTTCCGAGACGGAACCACCGCCGTTGCCGCCAGTGATATTACTGAGACACCCTGCAAGGCTGGTTATACCAGCAGCGCCGACGGCACCGGTCATCTCAAGAACTCGACGCCGAGAGTGAGAATGATTGTTTCCATCGGATTGTGATTGGTTGCGATTGTTATCCATGCGTTCCGATCACACATTCGGAATAGTAATATAAATATCTTTCCCTGAATCAATCACATTCAATCAAAAGGAGTCAAAACTGCCTACAGTCGATCGATAACTGCCGCCGTCACCTCGTCTGTCGAGGCGTCGCCGCCGAGGTCACCCGTCCGTGGGCCGTTCTCGAGCACATCCTCGACGGCCTCCCGGACGGCCGCGCCCTCGTCCTCGTGGCCGAGGTACTCGAGCAACATCGCCGCCGAGAGGATGGCGGCGGCGGGGTTAGCGATGCCCTGGCCGGCGATGTCGGGCGCAGTGCCGTGGACCGGCTCGAAGAGCGCTCGGTCGGGACCGATGTTCGCGCTCGGGAGTAAGCCGAGACCGCCGACGAGCCCGGCCGCGAGGTCCGAGAGCACGTCGCCCGCGAGGTTCGGACAGACGACCACGTCGAACTGCGTCGGGTCGAGACAGACGTGGGTGGCGAAGGCGTCCATGAGCACCTCCCTGGTTTCGACGCCACGGGCGTCGGCTACGTCGACGACCGCGTCGCGAAACCGACCGTCGGTTTCGCGCATGACGTTCGCCTTGTGGACGACCGTGAATTCGTCGAGGCCGCGATCGTCGACGAACTCGCAGGCGAACGCGGCGAGTCGCCGCGAGGCCGAGTCGGTCACCACGCGCGTCAGCGTCGAGAGGTCGTCGCTCAGCCGGGTTTCGTGGCCCGAGTAAACTCCCTCGGTGTTCTCACGGAGGAAGACGAGGTCCGTCTCCGGCCGAACCGCGTCGACGCCGGGGTAGGCCCTGGCGGGCCGCACGTTGACGAACGAGTCGACGGCCTCGCGCAACGGAAGGATCACGTCCGCAGCGGTTTCGCCCGCGGCACCGAAGAGCGTCGCGTCGCTCGAGGCGACGAGATCGTAGGTCTCCTGGGGAAGTGCCTCGCCGGTTTCGGCCTTCACGGCGTCGCCCGCCGCCGCCTCGTGAAACGAGAAATCGATGTCCAGTGACTCGAGCACCTCGAGCGCCGCCGGCGTCACTTCCTGGCCGATTCCGTCGCCTGGGACGACGGCGATGTCGTGGGTCATGCTCGCGCTCGTCGTGGAAGCTCAAAGAGGGTATCGAAAGCGGTATATTTGCCAGTCCTAGTCCTCGACGAGCGGTCATATATCAATATATCGCACACTCCCGGAAACACGAATAGCCAGAAAGGTTATCATACTCGCATTCGAGTATCTGCGTCATGGTGGTGCTCGGACGGACCCAGATCGCGTACAGTACACTGAATACACTCGGGAAGCGAGAAATTTCGTACAGTGGGTTGGTGCTTCTGAACGTACTCTTCCTGTACCTCTTCGGATTGCTCGTCGTCGTTCCGGTGCTGTTCACCCTCGGATTCTTGCTCCACGCACGAACCCTGTGACGGAACCGAACGGGACCTCGCGGTACCGTCGAACCGTCACCCCCCAGTAACCTGGTACCGCAGGCCCCTCGGAACACCCATTGACCAGATCGCGGAAGTTGACGGCTGAGACGCATCGAGCGTTCGCCCTCGACGAGTTCCACGACGTCGGAGAAGCGACACAGTCACGGGGTTCGTCGAGTCTACAGGTAGCTGGTGAGCCACCCAACGCCAGCGCTGGGTCGAACGTTTTCGAAGGGGCTCGAGCGGTTCCGACACGCGCGAATGGGGCGAGGCCCCCACGGCAAGACGGCGAGATCCGTGGACGACCCCGGCGAGACGGACTACGACGCGGGCCCGTCTCGCTCTCGAGACTGAGCAGGATTGGCGCCAACCGAGTGGTCAGCCGCGACCTCGTCAGGATCCACGGGGTTCGCTTCGTCACGGCACGCTTCGAAGAGGTCGACTGCCCACTCATAGACGGCCTCGTCTTCGGTGACGAACCCTCCTTTGACGACGCCCTGCTCGTCGGTGAGGTCGATTCCAACCGCGCCGTCGACGATCCCGACTGAGATCGGGACGTCGTCGAAGACGGAAACGTGGACGTCCGTTTCCTCGAGCATCTCACGCAACTGCTTCGCGGAGGTCGAATGGGTTCGGATGGCGTCGAGGACGTCCGGTGTGATCACCATTTCGAGGTGCGTGTCCCCGTGGACGGTCGATTTCCAGTCGTTTTCGATGAACTCCGGGGCGACCGTGCGTGTAACGCCCCGAATCCGGTCGCCAGAGCGGCGAAATTCGAGTATTCGTCGAACGATGGCGGTCGCGTCACTCTCCTCGAGAACGACGAGTTCGGCGTCGCGAAGGCGCCGGACGTCGAACGTCAGAAGGTCGGACGGCAGCCACTGCAGCGGTTCACGCAGACGACGTTCGGCCTCCATTTCGCCCACCAAACGCGTGAGCTCGTCACACACCCATTCACCGGTCGGTGTCACCGTACACTCCTGTCCCGAGCGTGCGATCCAGTTGCGCGCTTCGAACTCTCGGAGAATGCGCGCGGTCGTCACCCGCGATGCACCGATCCGATCACGGATCTCGTCGTGACTGTGCGGTGCCTCGACGAGGAACTCCAAGACTGCCACGCGGTTCTCCGAGTTCGCGAGAAACGCGACGTCCTCGAGTGCAGTTTCCATGTTTATTGGTAACTCATAACATGATATTAACCTATGGGGTAAGACGCCCGTGTCCAATGGTCTGCTGATCGTTGGTCGAGTGTTTCGAGATCGTCCGGCCTGGCCACAGCGACTTGATCCACAGCTGACGAGGTCGTCATCTCACCATCGCTCATCGTTCACACCGTGGTCAGCGAAGACACCGTGATCGATGTAAACACCGCAACATCATGCTGACGCGAATCGACGAGTGAGACTGTACCCACACGAAGGCGCCGTCGAGCCGCCTCGAGGGTGGGACGTGAGAATCGGGCGACCGAACGCACTCAGCAATCCAGCCGACGACACCTACGACGACCACTCATGACACTCGACGAAGAACGATTGAACCAGCACGTACAGACGGCGATAACCGACTTCGGAGCGACAGCGCACGCACCACTCGTCGTCATCGGCGACGAACTCGGCCTGTACGAGACGCTCGCTGATGTGGGGCCGCTCACGTCGGCCGAACTGGCCGAGAAAACGGATACTGCGGAACGGTACGTCCGCGAGTGGCTCCCCGCACAGGCCGCCGGGGGGTACGTCACCTACGATGCGGAGATGGACCGCTACACCCTCACCCCCGAGCAGGCCGCGGTGCTCGCCGACGAGACCAGCCCGGCGTTCATGGTCGGAAACTTCCAGGTCGCCCTGTCGGCGGCCAGGATCGAATCACAGCTCGTCGAGGCGTTCCGCACGGGCGAGGGCGTGGGGTGGCACGAACACGACGCGGACCTCTTCCACGCAATCGAGCACTCCTGGCGGCCTCAGTACGCGGCCAATCTGGTCGACAACTGGATTCCCGCGCTCGAGGGGGTGGACGCGACGCTCCAGGACGGTGGGCGCGTCGCCGACGTGGGCTGTGGCCACGGCGCCTCGACCATCCTGATGGCCGAGGCGTACCCGGAGTCGACGTTCGTCGGCATCGACCCCCACGAACCCTCGATCGCGGCAGCCCGCGAGCGAGCAGCGGAAGCCGGCGTCGCCGACCGTGTCAGCTTCGAGGTGGCGACGGCCAAGTCGTACAACGGCGCGAGGTACGACTTCGTAGCCACGTTCGACGCCCTCCACGACATGGGAGATCCGGTGGGTGCGGCGGCGCACGTCCGTAACACGCTCACCGACGACGGCACGTGGATGATCGTCGAGCTGTTCGCCAACGACCGTGTGGCAGACAACCTCAATCCGATGGGGCGGGCAGCCTACTCGATCTCGACGCTAATCTGCACGCCGTGTGCACTCGATCAGGAGGCCGAGCGCGTGCTGGGCGCACAGGCTGGCGAGACCGGTATTCGGGAAGCCGTGACCGACGGCGGTTTCACCCGGTTCCGCCGTGCGGCCGAGACGCCCCTGAATCTCGTGTTCGAAGCCAAGCCGTAGTACGGGACGAGCGATCGGTAGGAGCCGATACAGGCGAATTGAAATGCTGTCTGTTCCGAACCGCTCGAGCCCTGGAGCATAACCGAGCTCGAGTATCGAACAGCACGCTCAGGCGATACTGAGTAGACGGCGCGCATTCCGTCTCGAGGGAGACGAACACCGATACGTACTATACTATGGCATGTGTAAACATACCATGGATACTGCCCTCGACGAGATCGACTTTCTCGCCAGATCGACCCACCGAGTTGGTGTCCTGGAGGGTCTGACCGATGGCGCCCGCGAACGGCACGAGCTCCGCACCGCCACGGGCGCCTCTACACCGACCATGAGTCGGATTCTCGCCGACTTCGAAGACCGTCGGTGGATCGCTCGGGACGGGCCAACGTATCACTTGACGTCACTCGGCGAGTTCGTCGCAGAGCGGTTCCTCGAGCTCCGCGAGGCGATGGAACTCGAACGAAAACTCCGCGGCGTCTGGCAGTGGCTCCCCCAGGAGATGGAGGAGTTCTCCGTCGACCTCTTCACCGATGCGGTTGTCTCGTACCCCGGACCAGGCTACCCGTACGAGCCGATCGAGCGTCTCACCCGCCTCATCGAGGGGACCACTCGAATGCGGGGGTTCGACAGTATCGTGTTCAAGTCGATCAACAACGAGGCGGTGTGCCAGGCCGTCCTCGACGGGATGGAGCTAGAGTACGTGTACTCGCCGACAGCGCTCGAGCAGACCCTCGCCTGGAATCCAGAACGGGTGATGGAAGCCGCATCGTGTGACCACTGCACCGTCCTCGTCCACGACGACCTCCCCGACCGGTCCCGGTGCGGGCTCGGCATCGTCGACGACCGTGCCGGCATCTGCTGTCACGACCCCGAAACCGGAGCGCTGACGGCCGTAATCGATACGGATGCACCGGCAGCTCGAGCGTGGGCCATCGCCACCTTCGAACGCGTCCGCAACGAGGCGAGGCCAGTCGAGTCGCAGGCGTTCGAGACGGTCGTCTCGTCGGACCTCCACCCGTAGAACGCGTCTGGGAGTCGAAGAAACTGCAACGACTAACGATACGTCAGGAACCACCGCCTCTGACGACCACGCCGGTCCACCGTGCAGAGATTAACTGTCGTAGTTCCAACTGTTTCTTCACGGGGCGAAATATTTCACCAGATATGTAGATGTATCCAGCGAGCGTACTGGAATTCGAGGAATCATGCCCGAACGAGCAGAAATCCAGCACGAATGGACTAAAATCGCGCCGGAGTACGACGAGTACGTAACTCCGTCGAACGTGGCCATAGCAGAACAGGCCCTCGAGCGGGCGGGGCTCCAGCCGGGAATGCGAATGCTGGACGTCGCGGCCGGCAGTGGCGCGTTGAGCATCCCCGCGGCTCGCGCGGGGGCACAGGTGCTGGCGACGGACATCTCTCCCGCCATGGTCGAGCACCTCGAGGCGCGTGCGCGTGGCGAGGGGCTCACCAGCCTGGAGGTCCGCGTCATGGACGGGCACGCACTCGAGCTCGAGGACGACACCTTCGACGTCGCCGGTTCACAGTTCGGCGTCATGTTGTTCCCCGACCTCCCACGGGGACTGGACGAATTGACGCGCGTTACCAAACCAGGTGGCCGCGTCCTCCTGGTCACGATGGGACCGCCCGCCGAAATCGAGTTCCTGGGGTTCTTCCTCGGTGCCGTGAAAGCTGCCGTCCCCGGTTTCACGGGCCTCCCGTCGGACCCGCCGCCGTTACCGTTTCAGGTAGCGGATCCCGAGACGTTGCACGAGAAACTGGCCGAGGCCGGTCTCACGGAGATTCGCGTGGAGACGACGAATCATCGGCTGGCGTTCCACTCCGGCGCACAGCTGTGGGACTGGGTGACCGCCAGCAATCCGATCGGGGCGGGGTTAGTCGCCGATCTGACGGCGGAGCAGCGAGACGTGGTCCAGACGATGCTGGACGACAAACTGAGCGAGCGTTCCGACGGGAGCGGTCCGGCCGTGTTGAACAACACCGTCAACGTCGGTATCGGAACGAAGTCGAGGTGAGGAAATCATGATCACACAGAAACGACGATCAGAGGGTGCTCGAGAGCGCCTGCTCGACGACCTCCCTGTGACGGAGCGACGGCTGCAGTTGGCTGGGGTTTCGACCGCCATTCTGGAGGGCGGTACCGGACCGCCAATCGTCCTGCTGCACGGCCCCGGCGAATCCGCGCTCTGGTGGATGCGGACCATCCCGGACCTGGTAACGACCCATCGCGTAATCGTTCCCGACCTGCCCGGCCACGGCGCCTCCAGCGTAACGAACAACGCGCTGGACGCTGACGCCGTGAAAGCGTGGCTCGGCGAACTGATCGAGCGGACCTGTCCGACGCCGCCGACGCTGGTCGGGCACCTGCTCGGGGGCGCGATCGCGGCCCGGTTCGCGAGCGATCACAGTGACCGACTTCGAGGACTGATCCTCGTGGACACGTTCGGCCTCAGTCCGTTCCGACCGTCCCCGATGTTCGCGTTCGGTTTGGTCCGGTTCCTCGTGCGACCGTCGGACCGTGCGTACCACCGGTTCCTCGACCAGTGTCTGGTCGATCGAGACGGTCTGATCGAGCGGATGGGCGACGACTGGGAGCCGTTCCTGGTGTACAACCTCGAGCGTTCACGGGCGTCGGACGTGAAGGCCGCTATGCGGACCATGATGAAGGAGGTCGGGGTGCCCACGGTACCGACAGCGGATCTGGAGCGAATCACGGTTCCGACGGCGCTGATCTGGGGTCGAAACGACCGCGCCGTACGACTCGAAATTGCCAGCGACGCGAGCGCCCGCTACGGATGGCCATTGCGCGTAATCGACGACGCCGGTGACGATCCCAAACTCGAACAGCCCGAAGCGTTCCTGGAAGCACTGTACGGGGTGCTCGACGACTGGTTGTCCATCGAAGGATAACGATCGAGAACCGCACCACCTGTGTGTACCCAGAACGGGATCGAACCTGCCGCTCGAGGCGGATTCAACGGAGTGGAAAACCGCGTTCACCGGTATCGCCTCAGCAGAATCGTCTCGTCCAGGTCGATGGACGAAAAACGAACCTACACTCGTTTCCCGTCTTCGACGTACGGGAGTGCCTCGGCGGTCTCGTCGACGGCTTCGGCGTTCGCCTTCATCAGCGCCGTGGTGTCCCAGACGCCCTCGACGAGTGCCTTTCGCTGGGCGTCGTCGACGCGGACGTCGACCGTCTTCCCGCCGTAGGTGACGGTCTCGTCGGCCACGTCGACGTCGAGCTCGCCGTCGGGATTCGCTTCGACCCACTCCTGCAGCTCCTCGACGACCTCGGTATCGGCCTCGAGCGTGGGCATCCCGAGTGCGAGACAGTTCCCCGCGAAGATTTCGGCGAAGCTCTCGCCGATGAAGGCGTCGATACCCCAGCGCATGAGCGCCTGGGGGGCGTGCTCGCGCGAGGAGCCACAGCCGAAGTTGGCGTTGACGACCATCACCGAAGCATCGCGGTGCTCGGGCTCGTTCAGCGGGTGGTCCTTCTCGTTGTCGTCGTCGTCGAATCGTTGATCGAAAAAGGCGAACTCTCCCAGGCCGTCGAAGGTGACGACCTTCATGAACCGGGCCGGGATGATCTGGTCGGTGTCGATGTCGTTGCCGCGAACCGCGACGCCCGTTCCCGACACCGAATCGACGCTCGGGATCTCGAGTTCGTTACTCATTCACCGTCACCTCCTTCATCGCCCGCACGTCAGTCACTTCCCCGTTGATCGCCGCCGCGACGACCATCCGGGGGTTCATCAGTACCGTGCGGCCGTCCTTGCTCCCCTGGCGGCCAACGAAGTTCCGGTTCGAGGAGGAGGCACAGGCCTCGTCGCCCTCGAGCTGGTCTTCGTTCATGCCGAGACACATCGAGCAGCCGGCGCCGCGCCAGTCGAAGCCGGCCTCGGTGAAGATTTCGTCCAGGCCCTCCTCCTCGGCGGCCTGCTTGACCTGCTGGCTACCGGGGACGACCATCGCACGGACGTTGGGGTCGACTGTCCGGCCCTTTACGAGCCGAGCGGCCCGCCGGAGGTCCGGCAGGCGCGCGTTGGTACACGAACCCAGGAAGGCCACGTCGATGGGGTAGCCCTCCATCGTCTCGCCGGGTTCGACCCCCATGTGCTCCTGGGCGCGGCGAGCCGTCTCGACCTTGTCCACGGGGAGGTTCTCGGGCTCGGGAATCGGCTCGGTGATGCCGACGCCCTGCCCCGGTGTCGTGCCCCAGGTGACGACCGGCTCGAGGTCGCCGCCGTCGATCGTGACGACGTCGTCGTACGTCGCGTCGTCGTCCGATCGGATCGACTCCCAGTACTCCTTGCGCTGCTCGAATGCCTCGCCCTCGGGGACGCGCTCGCGACCCTCGAGCCACGCGTAGGTGGTCTCGTCGGGATTGACGTAGCCCGCGCGGGCGCCGCCCTCGATGGACATGTTGCAGATGCTCATCCGGCCCTCCATGTCGAGGCTCTCGATGGCCTCGCCGGCGTACTCGTAGACGTAGCCGACGCCGCCCTCGGTGCCGAGTCGCCGGATGATCTCGAGGATGACGTCCTTGGCTTCGACGCCGTCGCCCAGTTCGCCGGTGACCTCGATCTTGCGAACCTTTTGTTTCTCCATCGCGACGGTGCCCGTGGCGAGGACGTCCCGGATCTGACTCGTGCCGATCCCGAACGCAAGCGTGCCGAAGGCGCCGTGGGTCGAGGTGTGGCTGTCGCCGCAGACGATGGTCGTCCCGGGCTGGGTCAGCCCCTGCTCCGGGCCGATGACGTGGACGATGCCCTGTTCGCCCGTGTCGGGGTGGGAGAACTCGATGCCGGACTCGCGGACGTTCTCCTCGAGTTCGGCCATCATCTCCTCGGCCGCCGTATCGGCGTAGGGCCGTTCCTTGCTCGAGGTCGGCACGATGTGATCGACCGTCGCGTGGGTCAGGTCCGGGTAGGCGACCTCGAGGTCGCGCTCGCGGAGCATCCCGAACGCTTGGGGGCTCGTCACCTCGTGAATGAGGTGGAGGCCGACGAACAGCTGGTCCTGGCCGGTGGGCAGGCGGGTGACCGCGTGGCGGTCCCAGACCTTGTCGTAGAGCGTTCCCTCGCTCATTCGTCGGCTCCGACCTCGCTCCCGCCGCGCTCGAATACCGCGTTCGCGTCGGCGGCGTCACGCGGCGGCGTGTGGCTCACGTCTTTCATGCGGTCGTCCCCGTCCCCGTCCGTGGGGTCGCTCGAGGCTCGTTCGTCCCGTTCGTCCGTCCGGTCTTCGGGAACCGCGTTCGCCTTCCCGCCGTCGGCGGCCACGATCGGCCCGCGGCTGAACAGGTGGCCGGTCGATTCGCCCGTGTAGGGGTTGGTGTGGCTGACGTCGCCCATCGTTCGTCGGTCTCGATTTCGGGCTCGGTTCCGTTTCGCGTCGTTCGATTTCGCTGCGGTCGTGGTGTCGGTAGTTCGTGTCATGGTTCTCTCCTCGTCTCAGTCGTCCGCCGGCACTTCCGCCGGTTCGTTCTCGCTCGAGTCGTCCTCCCACTCGAAGAGGTCGCGCAGGGGCGCGCCGATCGCCTCGATCTCGTGTTCCTCGTCGTGGCGCTTCAGCTGGGTGTACGACGGCCGTCCGGCCTGGTTCTCGTTGATCCACTCGCGGGCGAACGCGCCGCTCTGGACCTCCTCGAGTACTTCCTCCATGTTCTCGCGCACGGAGTCGTCGACGATGCGGTCGCCGCGGGTCAGGCCGCCGTACTCCGCCGTGTCGCTCACGGAGTACCACATGCCGCCGATCCCGTCCTCGTACATCAGGTCGACGATCAGTTTGAGTTCGTTCAGGCACTCGAAGTAGGCCATTTCGGGGGCGTAACCCGCGTCGACCAGCGTCTCGAAGCCGTGTTTGACCAGCGAGGTGACGCCGCCACAGAGGACGGCCTGCTCGCCGAAGAGGTCCGACTCGACCTCCTCGCGGAACGTCGTCTCGACGACGCCCGCGCGGGTGCCGCCGATGCCCTGGGCGTAGGCCAGCGCCTCCTCCTTGGCGTCGCCCGTGTAGTCCTGGTAGACCGCGATCAGGGCCGGGGTGCCGCCGCCGTTCTCGTAGTCGCGGCGCACGATGTGACCCGGGCCCTTCGGAGCGGCCATCGTGACGTCCACGTATTCGGGTGGCTGAATCTGATTGTAGTGAATGTTGAACCCGTGGGCGAACATGACCGTGTTCCCCTCCTCGAGACCGTTCTCGACGGCTTCGAAGACCGCGGGCTGGATGGTGTCGGGGACGAGGAACATGATCACGTCGGCTTCCGCGGTGGCGTCGTCGGGCGTCGTCACCCGCAGGCCGTCGTCCTCGGCCTGGCTCCAGGAACTCGAGTCCTCGCGCAGGCCGACCACGACGTCGAACCCGCTGTCGTGGAGGTTCAGCGCGTGGGCGTGACCCTGGCTGCCGTAGCCGAGGACGGCTACCGTCTTGTCCTCGAGGTAGCTTGAGTCGGCGTCCTCGCCGTAGTAGATGTTCGTCGTAAACGTGTCGTCTGCGTCGGTATCGGTGTCAGTGTGGGTGTGGGTGTCGTCAGTCATCGTCTGCTGGAACGGTGTGTCGGTGGTCGGCTGGCTGTGCTTGCGTCTGCTCGGCGGCCGTGTCGTCAGTCCCGCGGGCCATCGCGGTCGTTCCCGTTCGGGAGATTTCACGGATGCCAAACTGCCCGAACGAGTCGATCGCCGCGTCGATTTTCTGCCGCGATCCCGTGATCTCGATCGTCGCCGTCTCCGGGCTGGCGTCGACGGTCTTTCCGCCGTACATCTCCGCGACGGCGGCGACCTGGTCGGGCCGGGTCGCGTTCACCTTCACGAGCGCCAGTTCCCGGCGCATCGCGTCCGGCTCGAGTTCGCGGACCGCGATCACCGGGATCAGCTTCCGGAGCTGTTTTTTCGCCTGTTCGATGCCGGGATCGGGCTCCTCGACGACAATCGTCATGCGCGCGTGGGCCTCGTCCTCCGTGGGCCCAACGGTGAGGCTCTCGATGTTGAACTGCCGCCTCGAGAACAGCCCCGAGACGTCCGAGAGCACGCCGGGTTCGTGCTCGACGAGCGCCGAGATGACGGTCCGTCGCGGTGGGCGGGCGGCCTCGACTTCCGGATCGACCCGGATGCCGAGTTCGTTGCGCTTGCCCGCCGGGGCCGGCCGTTCGTCGGGAGCAGGGCCCTCGAGTCCACGTCGGTCAGTCACGCGGACCACCTCGAGTTCGGACCCGACCTCGCGGGTCGCGCACGGGCGACTGGTGTCCGTTCGGCGGTCATAGCTGGTCCTCCGACAGCGCGAACCGTCCGTTGTCGCCGCCGCTCGGCACCATCGGGTAGACGTTCGCCCGCGGGTCGACGTGGGCGTCGATCACCGAGGGGCCGTCGTAGGCCAGCGCGGCCTCGACCGTGTCGGCGACCTCGTCGTAGTCGTCGATGCGGAATCCCTTCGCGCCAAAGGCCTCGGCGAGGGTATCGAACTCGGGACACCAGTTGTACTCCGAGGCGGCGTGTCGGCCCTCGAAGAAGGCGTCCTGCCACTGGCGAACCATGCCGATGTACTCGTTGTTGAGCACGACGACGGTGATGTCCATGTTCTCGCGAACGGCCACGGCGAGCTCCTGAATCGTCATCAGGAACGAGCCGTCGCCCTCGAAGCAGACGACCTCCTGGTCGTCTTCGGCGGCGAGTCGCGCGCCGACGGCGGCGGGCAGGCCGTAGCCCATCGTCCCCAGCCCGTGGCTCGAGACCCAGGTCCGGGGTTCGGTGAACGTCCAGTACTGGCAGGCCCACATCTGGTGTTGGCCGACGCCCGTGGTCACGATCGCCCGGTCGCTCGTGGCCTCGTCGAGCGCTTCGACGACGAACGGCGGCTGGACGGGTTCGTCCTCGGGCGTCCGGTAGGCCATCGAGTACTCGGACTTCCACTGCTGGCACTGGGCGCGCCACTTGGTGGCTCGCGGGGATTCCGTCACCTCGTCGGCCAACTGCTCGATCACCGTTTCCGCGTCGCCGACGAGCGGATACTCTGCGTGGATGTTCTTGCTGATCTCGGCTGGATCGATGTCGACGTGGATGACCTCCGCGTCGGGCGCGAAGTGCTCGATGCCACCAGTCAACCGGTCGTCGAACCGGGTGCCGACGCCGATCAAGGTGTCGCAGTGGGTGATCGCCATGTTGGCGAACCCCGTCCCGTGCATCCCGGCCATTTCCATCGCGAGGTCGTGATCCTCGGGAAACGCGCCGAGCCCGGGCATCGTCGTCACGACCGGAATCTCGTGTTCGATCGCGAACGCCCGGACGGCCTCGGTGGCGTCGCCCTTGATGACGCCACCGCCCAGCAGCAAGACCGGCTTCGAGGACTGCTCGATGCGACGGGCGGCCAGTCGAACCGTCTCGGGGTCGGCGTGCTCTTGCACCTCGTAGGTGTCCGGCGTCCGCGGCTGGCCCGGCTCGCTCGAGGTTTCGCCCAGGGTCACGTCCTTCGGCAGGTCGACCAGCGTCGGGCCGGGTCGACCCGCGCCCGCGAGCGCGAACGCCTCGCCGACGTCGTCGCCGACGCGGTCGGGGTCGCTCGAGAACGTGTTGGCCTTCGTGATGGGCTTCGTGACGCCCGTGGTGTCTGTCTCCTGGAAGGCGTCGTTGCCGACCATCGCGGTCGGCACCTGGCCCGTCAGCGCGATCATCGGGTCCGAGTCCATGTCGGCGTCGGCGATGCCCGTCACCAGGTTCGTCGCGCCGGGTCCGGAGGTCGCGAAGCAGACGCCCGGGTCGCCCGAGACGATGCCGTAGGCGTCGGCGGCGTGGGAAGCGCCCTGCTCGTGGGCCATCGTGACGTGTCGAATCTCGGAATCGTAGAGCGCGTCGTAGACGGGCATGATCGCCCCGCCCTGGACGCCGAAGACGTACTCGGCGCCCGCGGTTTCGAGCGCGCGGATGACGGATTCGGCGCCCGTCGTGACCGGTTTCGTCGAGGCGTCGGTGTTCGAATCTGGTTCGGTCGAGGCGTCGGCGGTGGCTTCGGGGTCGTGTTCTCGCTCGCGCTCGGTTTCCGTCGCATCCGCTTCCGTCCGCGGTGTCACCGGTGTCGCGCGTTCACTCATCGATACCCTCCTGCCGCCGGATGGCGGCAATTTCGTGTGTGCTGTCGTGTCATCGTTCGGGGTCGCTGGGGACTGTGGGTGCTGCGTCGCTGGTCGCTATGAAATCGGTGCAACGTCGGGACAGGGAGGGTGAAGTGAGGGGCTAGGCGGCCCCTACAATAATGAGCGTCGCGACCGCGCCGCTGTCGGCACCGCGAGCCGAGCTGGAAGCGCGGGTCGTCATTACTACACTGGTAGACGCCTCGAGGCATATAACCGTTTCCCGGCTGGCAAACGTTGCTCGGGCTCGAGTCCGTGAACGGGGGCCGGCTGCCACTCGAGGCGACGTCGGCACGGGCGGCGCTCGAGCGACTGACTGATCCATCCGATCGAACGTCGATCCGCGACAGCCGACGCTGGCCGGCCGAAGCAACCGAAGGGTGCATCGTTACGCCTGCACCTCCTCTCGCTCCCGCTCGGGGAGCCGAGCGACGCCTTCCGCTTCGGCGAATCGCTCGAGATCCGAAACGGTGACGCGACGCTTCTCGGCGCCGTAGTCCTTGACACGGCGGGTCACGGCACGTACCTCAGTCTCAGTCGGGTCGAAGCCCGTCTCGACCAGTCGTTCGCGGACCGAGTGGGTTCCCGTGTGTTTCCCCAGGACGAGTCGGCGCCGGGCGCCGACCATCTCCGGGGTCATGACGCCGGGTTCGAAGGTGTCGGCGTTCTCGATGACGCCGGCGGCGTGGATACCGCTCTCGTGGGAGAAGGCGTTCGCGCCCACGACCGGCTTGTTCGAGGGGACCGGGACGCCGCTTCGATCGGCGACGACCTGGGAGAGTTCGGTGATCCGCGTCGTGTCGATGCCCGTGTCGGCCTGATAGACCGACTCGACGGCCATCACGAACTCCTCGTAGGCGGCGTTGCCGGCGCGCTCGCCGATCGAGTTGACCGATACCTGCGCCTGGTCGGCGCCGGCCTCGATCCCCGCCAGCGCGTTCGCCGTCGCCAATCCGAAGTCGTCGTGGGTGTGGACGTCGATGCGCGCGTCGGTGTGATCGGTGACCGTCTCGATCAGGTCGTAGAACCGTCGCGGGGTCGCGACCCCGCACGTGTCGGGGACGTTGATCCAGTCGGTTCCCGCCTCGGTGACGGCCTCGATGACCTCGAGCAGGAACGGCTCGTCGGTCCGGGTGGCGTCCATCGGCGAGAACATGCAGATCGCGCCCGCCTCGGTGACGCGCTCGACGGCGTCGATGGCGCGCTCGACGACGGCCTCGCGACTCGAGTGCATCGAGTCCTCGATCTGGACGTCACTCGTGGAGACGAAGACGTGGACCATCTCGACGCCGGAATCCAGCGCCGCCTCGACGTCTTTGTCGACGACGCGGGCCAGTCCGCAGGTCGTCGTCCGCGTCGAGGACGCGATGTCACTGACGGCTTCAAACTCGGCCTCGGAGTTGACGGGGAAGCCTGCTTCGATGACGTGGGTTTCCATTTCGTCCAGGATTCGCGCAATCTCGCGCTTGTCATCGTACGAGAACGAGGTGCCTGGGGACTGTTCGCCATCGCGCAGGGTCGTGTCGAAAACGCGTGCGGTTGCGATTTCGTCAGTAGAATCTAACGTGCCCTGGAAGAACTCGACCGCCCTGAGGGGTCTCAGAGCCGGTGTCGTTTGGTGTCGACATTGTATCCAACCCCAGGCCCGAGGCAGTATATAAACCTGGCGCTGAAACAGACGCTGGCAGTTTTTGCGCGCTGCTATACGATCGTGTGGATTCGGAAAACCGCACGACGTAAACGGCCTATATCGAACGGGTAGACCTTATACGCCACCCAATGATACTATGCCAGTTCCGGACACGGTACGACGTGGCACTGTAAATTCCACCCGATTTCTTGAGGACGTAACGATGTGGCCGGTCGCGCGCGCTGGGAGTTGGTCGTTCGTCCACCTGGGTGACATCGTCGTCCGGCCGGATGAGCATCACCGCCCTTGTCGTTCACCGGGGTGAGCACCACCGTCGGCCCGAGCGAGCGCCGTCGTCGACTGTATCGCCACAGCGCCTCGAGTGCTGCTCCGAGCAGTCTCGAGGGAACCACTCAGTCGCGATACTACTCGTTTCGAAGAGAACGCGCGTCTGGACCGTCGCTATCGCATCGAGAACCGGAATCGAAACTGAACCGTCCGGACGCTCACTCGAGAACGTTCAGCACTTCGTCGGCGTGTCCCTCGGGGGTGACGCCCTCGAACACCGCCTCGATGGTGCCGTCCGGACCGACGACGAAGGTGTTCCGGAAGACGCCGTCGAACGTGTTCCCGAACATCTGCTTCTCGCCGTAGGAGTCGTACGCGGCCGACACGGAGCCGTCCTCGTCGGAGAGGAGGTCGAACTCGAGGTCGTAGTCGTCTGCGAAGTCCGCGAGATCCGAGACGGGGTCGTCGCTGATCCCGACGACGGCCGCGTTCTCGGTCTCGAGAGCGGGGCGCGCGTCGCGGAACTCACAGGCCTCGACCGTACAGCCCTCGGTGTTCGCCCGGGGGTAGAAGTAGACGATCAGGTGCTGGCCCTCGAAGTCGTCCAGGCGAACCGTCTCGCCGTGCTGGTTCGGCAGTGCAAAGTCGGGTGCGTCGTCGCCAGCCTCGAGCATGTCCGGTGATTCGTCTCGCGGGTTGTAGTGTTGTCGGTCCCCGGGGCATCACTCGGGAGTTACTCGGGAGTTACTCGGGAGTCACTCCAGCGGTTCTGCCGCCTCGCGCTCGACCAGTGGCGTCGCATTTTGCTCGGGCAGCGTGACGACGTCGTCGGCCGCGAGCGTGTACTCGCGGTCGTCGATCCCGAGGATCGAGCCGACGTCGCGGGTGATGCGGACGGTGACGCGGTCGACGTCGGGTGCAGAACCGCTCGAGTCCTCGCCTCCCGTCGTCTCGACACCGGGTTCGGCGTCGCCAGCGTCCTCTCGGTCCGCCGGCGGTTCCTCTGGTGGCGGTGGCCGGACGTCGTCGCCGGCGTCTCCCGTTCCAGTCGCGGCCCCTGTCTCGGCGGCATCGACGGCATCCGCGTCGTCGCTCGAGGGCAGGTCTCCGCCCATGGCGTCGGCGACGCTGACCGAGCCCTCCGGCGACGGGTCGGCGGTCGGCTCGTCGCCCGCGGAACCGGCGACGTCGGCCAGTGCGTCGCCTGGATCGGCCGGCGGATCGGGCACGGCCGACTCGCTCGCGGCCGTCGCCTCCGCGACCGCGTCCTCGTTCCCGTCGAGCACGTCGAGCACGCGCTGTTTGTTGCTCTGGATGCGATCGACGAGGTCGGTGAACAGGTCCGATTCCTCCGCAGTCAGTCCCTCGTCGTCGGCGGGCATCCCGGCCGCAGCGAGGCTCGCCTGCTTGACGAGTTTGCCCATCCGGCGCTCGTAGATGGCCTCGACGACGTCCTTCGCCGTCTCGATTTCGTCCGTCAGGCGCCCGACTTCGGGCGAGGAGAAGGGGTCGTCGGCGGCCTCGGCGACGCGCTCGCGCTCGGCTTCGAGGTTCGCGATGTACTCGCCGACTTCTTTGTAAAACGACGGACGCAGGTGCTGGAGGCTGTCCTTCTGGCGCTCCTTGCTCTGCACCGTACGTAACTCGTCGAGATTCATTATTGGGTCATTCTTTCTCCTTTTCAGCGCGGCCACGCGCCATGAGAAACATGGCGACGTACTCCGGTAGTGACTGGTCACCCTCCTGGACTGTAAAGATATCGCCCCCCAGTTCGACCTCGCCGCCGCGGTTCACGTCGACGGCGATCTCGTGGCCCCGGAACGTCTCGGGGACGGCGTCGACCAGCGGGTCGAAATCCGTCAGGTCGTCCCTGTCGATTCGTCGCGTCTCGAGCGCGCTGCCACCGTGGAGGCTCCTCGGGAGCCGAATGAGTCGGTTCGTGTCGGTCGTGACCGGTTCGTCGATCGGCGCGTTGTCGGCCTCGACGGCCCGCCCGGCGAAGCGCTCGGCGAGCTGGGAGACCGCCGTGTGGACCGTCACGTTCCCCGCCTCGAGTTCAGCGCGGTTGTTCCGGGCGGCGTTGAGCGTCGCCTGAGCTTTCCCCTCGCCGATGCCGTCGAACGACTGCAGTCTCTCGAGGGCGGCGTCTTCCTCGAGGTCGAGCAGGTCGTCGACGTAGTTCATGAACCGCCGGTGGGTGCGTCGGCCCCAGCCGCCGTCGATCGAGAGGTGTCGGCGCTGCGTGGGCGTCTTGCGCCCCAGTCCGGCGACGGTCTCGGTCTCAATCAGCGCGTCGTACTCGAGGCCGATCCCGCGAACGTAGTCGACGATCTCGCGCCGGTGGTCGCTCTCTAACTGTTGAACGCACTCGTCGCGGACGTGAACGTGGTAGCCCCGCCCGCCCGAGAAGACGACCTCGAGGTCCTCGAAGGCGAAGTCGTCCTCGAGGAAGTCGAGCAGGCGAAACAGGGCGTCCTTGCACTTCTCGAGCATTTCGGCGTAGGAGTCCTCCCCGAGGGTCACGCTCGGCAGGTGATCGGCGTCGAGGTCGAAGACCAGATCCGAGGAGCGCCAGTCCTTGGCGCTCATCGAGTTCGCGCCGGGGTCGCGGTAGCGCCCGACCGAGAAGTAGACGTGCTGGGGGCGCTCGCGCTCGAGGAAGTCCTCGAGCGAGCCGAGTTCGAGGAGCGAGCGGTGGCGAACCATCGTGGTCTTGGGGCCTTCCGTCCAGGGGATGTACCCCCACTCGCGTTCGTTCGCCTCCGGGGGCAGAGTGATCTCCGTCCGTCGGTAGTGGTCCCGAAATCGCCCCCGAAGATAGGCCCGCGTGCGCTCCTCCATGCGTCCCCGGTAGTCGGCGGCACTGGCATATAGGCGTTTCCGAATGGCCGTCGCTCGAGACGGTCAGGTCCGCGTGCAGAACGAGAATCAGCGACGAATCAATTCCGAAATTCGATCCGAGAGCCCGGCGCTCGAGCCGAGTTTGAGGTAGTAGGCATCGCCACCGTCCTCGTAGTAGTTGTCGATGCGGCGCTTGATCTCGAAGCCGAGATGTTCGTAGAACTGGAGGGCGTTCTCGTTGGTCGTACGGGCGTGGCAGGTGATCGAGCGGTGGTCCTCGGCGACCTGGGCGACGAGGCGTTTGCCGATGCCCTCGCCCCGACAGTCGGGCGAGACGGCCAGAAAGAGGATGTAGCCGTCGCGTCGAACCGCGGCGAACCCGACGAGTTCCGTCCCGTTTCGGACGTAGCAGTGGACCGTCGAGCGCCGGTAGGCGTCGACGAAGAAGTTGCGTCGCTGTTTGAGCACCCCCTCAGCCTGGCTGATCGTCTCCTTGAGCTCCCAGGCCGAGTCGACGAACTCGTCGCTACCGGGTTCGACGACGCGACTGTCGATGTTGACGCTCACTAACCAACCGTACCACCGTCGCCAATATAATTCCACCGGCGGCCGGATCGGCGTTCCTCGCGGAACGGAGTGAACGACGTCGTTGGCGGCCACAAAACGATACCACTCGAGCCTCGCGGAACCGATGCACATAGCACGCTGGCGACGGAACGACTCCCCATGAGCTACGAGCTTCGCGCGCACACCGCGGACGTCGCCGTCGCCGCGAGCGGCGACACCCTCGAGGCGACCGTCGCCGCCGTTGCCGACGGGCTGGCGGCGGCCTCGTGCGACGAGATTCCCGGCACCGGCGCGGGTGCTGGCGAGAGCGACGACCGCTTCACACTCGAGGTGCGCGCCGAGAGCCGCGAGGCCCTCCTCTTCGAGTACCTGGACGAACTCATCTACCTCCGGGACGTCCGCCTCGAGTTGCCGGTCGACAACCGCGTTCAGACGCTCGAGCGAATCGAGGAGGATGCGGGGGACGAGAATGCAGGAGACGAGAGCCAGAGTGAGGGCACGGACGACGAGGGTGCACTCGAGGTACCAGTCAGCGGGGACGGACACGCCGACCGCTGGCGACTCGCAGCCGACGCTCACGGGATTCCGCTGTCGACGATTGACGCCAGAGAGGTCAAAGCCGTCACCTACTCCGAGATGCGCCTCGAGGACGTCGACGGCGGCTGGGAGGCATACGTCGTCTTCGACGTCTGACCAGGATCGAGCGACCACAGGGAGTCACTCGTGGCCGTAACCCCGGCCCCGTCTCGCCCGCTGCAACTCGAGTCCTTTTGTCGATCGACCGGATAGACACGACCATGCTCGACGGTCGACGACTTCGCAACCGAATAGCCGCCTCGTGGATCGCTGGAGTAGGTCTGATCTGGCTTTCGACGTCCGCGACCGCCCACGAGGAGTACGTCGTCGACGAAGAGCGAGAGGCGTCGGCCCTCGAGTTCCTCGCGGACGGACTCGGCGATCCTGCCGTCCTCGGCCCGCTGTTCGCTGGCCTCATCGGCGTCGGTCTCGCCATGGTGCTCTACCTGCGGATTCGTCCCGTTCCGAACGACGTCGCCGCCTTCCGAACGGCCATGCGAGAGTACACCGAGTTCGTCCCCTGGTTGCTCCGGATCTCGTTCGGCATCCCGCTGGTCGGGGCGGGCTTCGCCGGCTACTTCATCAGCCCCGCAGTCACGCTCGACGCCCGTCTGCTCCAGGTGGCTCTGGGCTTTCTGCTCCTGTTCGGCCTCGCTACCCGCCTCGTCGCTATCGTGACCCTGACTGCGTACCTCCTCGGACTGCTCGTCTGGCCGACGCTCCTGTTGCAACTCGAGTTCGTCGGTGGGCTGCTGGCCATCACCCTCGTCGGGAGCGGCCGGCCGAGCGCGGACCACGTCCTCCAGCGCGTCGCCGGCGGCCCGGGGACCGAGTACGGCCGAATCGATCGGGTTCACGACGTGGCCCAGGCGTTCCAGTCGCGAATCGAGCCCTACGAGGTGTACGCTCCGACGATCGCCCGCGTCGGCCTCGGGTTGACGTTCATCACCCTCGGCGTCGGCCAGAAACTCCTTCGCCCCGGCATCGCCCTCGCGGTGGTCGACCGGTACGACCTGACGAGCGTCGTGCCCGTGCCGGCCGAACTGTGGGTGCTCGGGGCCGGGTTCACCGAGGCGGCCCTCGGTCTCGCGCTCGTCGTCGGGTTGTTCACCCGCGCAAGCGCCGCCGTCGCCATCGCCATGTTCTCGCTGACGCTATTCGCCTTGCCCGACGACCCCGTGCTGGCGCACGTCTCGCTGTTCGGGATGGCCTCGGTGTTGCTCATCACCGGCGCGGGTCCCTACGCCGTCGACAACCGGCTCGAAGCCGTCGAGACGAGGGTCGAAGAAACGGTCTCGTCACCAGCCGATCGACCGGACGCCGGCGAGTCTCGGCAGGCGCGGTAACAAAGGTCTTTCAGCGAGGGCGACCCACTCTCGAGTATGACCACCACGTTCGACGCCGACGGCATCGTGCTCGAGCAGGTTCGCGAGCACGTCTGGGAGCTGCCACAGGAAGACGGGATGCGCGTCCCCGCCCGGGTGCTCGCCAGCGAGTCGCTGCTCGAGGAGATCAGTGAGGACAAGACGCTCGAGCAGCTGTGCAACGCGACGCACTTGCCGGGGATCACGAACTACGCGATCTGCATGCCCGACGGCCACCAGGGATACGGCTTCCCGGTCGGCGGGGTAGGCGCGATGGACGCCGAAGACGGCTGTATCTCCCCCGGGGCGGTCGGCTACGACATCAATTGCGGCGTCCGGATGATGAAGACCAACCTGACCTACGAGGACGTTGCCGGGCGCGAGCGCGAACTCGTGGACGCCCTGTTCGAGGCGATTCCCTCCGGCCTCGGCGGCGGCGGTGTCGTCGAGACCGACGTCGACACCGTCGAGCAGATCCTCGAGCGCGGCGTCGACTGGGCGCTCGAGGCCGGCTACGCGGTCGAGGACGACCTCCTTCACTGCGAGGACGAGGGCGTCCGGGCGGGCGCCGACGCGTCGATGGTGAGCCAGAAGGCGAAGGATCGCGGGAAGAACCAGGTCGGCTCCCTGGGATCCGGAAATCACTTCCTCGAGGTCCAGCGGGTGACCGACGTGTACGACGACGCTGTGGCGGAGGCGTTCGGCCTCGAGCGCGACCAGATCGTCGTGCTCATCCACTGCGGTTCCAGGGGGCTGGGCCACCAGACCTGCAACGACTACCTGCGGAAGATCGAGCGCCAGCACGGCGGCCTCCTCAATCAACTCCCCGACAAGGAACTCGCCGCCGCCCCCGCCGGCTCGCAACTGGCCGAAGAGTACTACGCGGCGATGAACGCCGCGATCAACTACGCCTGGGTCAATCGCCAGCTGATCATGCACCGGACCCGAGAGGTGTTCGCGGACGTGTTCGACCGCCCCTGGGAGTCGATGGAGATGGACCTCCTCTACGACGTGGCCCACAACATCGCGAAGAAGGAGGTCCACGCGGTCGACGGCGAGAATCGGGAGCTATTCGTCCACCGCAAGGGCGCGACACGGGCGTTCCCGGCGGGCCATCCCGACGTGCCCGCGGCCTATCGCGACGTCGGCCAGCCAGTGATCATCCCCGGGAGCATGGGCGCCGGTAGTTACGTCCTGCGAGGCGGTGAACACTCCCTCGACCTCACGTTCGGCTCGACGGCCCACGGCGCCGGCCGACTGATGAGTCGCACGCAGGCCAAAAACGAGTACTGGGGCGAGGACGTCCGCGAGGACCTCGAGTCGGGCCAGGGGATCTACGTGAAGGCCCAGTCGGGGGCGACGGTGGCCGAAGAGGCCCCGGGCGTCTACAAGGACGTCGACGAGGTCGTGCGCGTCTCGGACGAACTCGGGATCGGCAACAAGGTCGCTCGGACGTTCCCGGTGTGTAACATCAAGGGGTAATCGTCGTCAGATCCGGCGGTCTCAGTTTCGTCAGTTGATTCGGAACGGGCTGTCGTTCTCGTCGTCTCCGTCTCCCTCCCCGTCCGCGTCTCCGGCCACGTCACCATCGCCGTACGGCTTCCTCGCCGTGATCGTCACCTCGGCCTCGGGAGCATCCTCGTCGACCCATGGGCTGTCGTAGCTCGAGAGTTCGAGGCCGGTGACCTCCCAGCCGGCGTCCTCGATCAGGTCGACGAGTTCGCGCTGGTCGTCGAGCATGTCTCGGTCCATAGGCGCCGTACCACCTCGAGGACGGTAGCCGTTGGGTTTCGTGTGCCGGGGGTCGGTTCCAGAGAAATGCTGACCGTGAACGGCGTCCGGCCCGCGGTATTGTCGGCGACTACTCGATCGTCGTCCCCGCCCCTTCCCCGCGGAAGAACGCCGGCAGCGACTCGAGACCGAAGATCGAGGCGCGGCTCTCCAGGGCGAGCAGTGCCTGCACCTTCGCGGCCATGCCGCCGGTGACGTCCGTGGACTCGCTAGCGCCGAGGACGGCCTCGACGTCGGCGTAGTCCTCGATGCGCTCGATAACGGTTCCGTCGTCGTCGAGCACGCCGGGAACCGTCGAGCACAGGCCGACGCGGTCGGCCTCGAGGGCCATCGCGAGTTCGACGATCAGTTCGTCGCCGCTGACGATGGTGACGCCCTCCCCGCGGTGGCTCACGACGTCGCCGTGCAGGACGGGGACGAACCCCTCCGCGAGCATCGTCTCGACCTGTGCCGTGGGGAGAGTGAGTCGGCCCTCGGCGTCCCGCGATGCGACCGAAAAGGGGTGGACCGGAACCGCGGGGACGTCCTGCTCGAGCAACCGCTGGAGGACGAACCCGTCGAGCGTCTTCATCGCGCCGTGGATCGCGTGGACGGCGCCTACGTCGTGCGTACCGTCTGTCGTACTCACGCCGTGCTCGCTCGCGTGGACGTGGCCGAAGCTCCCGCCGCCGTGGACGATGACGAGGTCGTCGACGTCGCCCGCCTCGAGCGCCGTCGCGACGGCGTCGGCGGCCGTCTCGAGGGAATTAGCGTCGAGCGTCTCGTCGCGGTCCTTGTCCGTGACGACGCTGCCGCCGAGTTTGACGACGGTCGTTCCGGTACCGGAGCTGGTCATGCGAGTCGCTTCACCCCCTCTTCGGCCAGTTCGGCCCGGAACGCGTCCTCACAGCCAGGCGTAAAGCGCAGGGCCGTCTCCGTCTCCGGCGTCGGGTCGAGCGCGACGATACAGCCGCCCCCGCCTGCGCCGGTGAGCTTCGCCCCGTGGGCGCCCGCGTCGCGAGCGGCCCACACCATCGTCTCGAGGTCCCGCGCGGAAACCCCGAGCGCCGAGAGCAGCCCGTGGTTGAAGTTCATCAGTCGACCTACCTCCTCGAGGTCGCCCGCCCGGAGAGCCGTCTCGCCCCGTCGAACGACGTCGCCGATTGCCTCGACGGTGTCGGCGGCGAAGTCGTACTCGTCCCGGAGGGCACGGACGCCGGCGACCAGTTCGCCCGTCTCGCCGGCGCCGCCGTCGAAACCGATGACGAAGGGCAGCTCCGGCGCCTCGATCGATCGGCAGTCGTCGCCCTCGACGCGAACGGCGCCACCGGTCGCCGAACAGAAGGTGTCAGCGCGGGAGGCCTGCCCCTCCTGAACCGCGTGCTCGGTTCGGTAGGCTCGCTCGGCCAGTTCGTCGGTCTCGAGGGTGAGCCCGAGTTCCCGCGTCGCGGCGTCGATGGCGGCGACGACGACCGCGGCGGAGGAACCGAGGCCCGCCCCGAGCGGAATGTCGCTCTCGATGGTGACGTCGAAGCCGACGTCGTCCTCGCCGGTGACGTCGTGAACCTGCTCGATGGCGCCGTCGACGTAGCCCATCGCGGCGCTGATGAGCGGTTCGGGGACGTTCACGTCGTGCTGGCCGTCGTGCTGGCCGCCGTATTCGACCGTGAACCCGTCTATACTGAGGTCGTCCGCCTGCACCCTGAGCCGGTCGTCCGATCGCTGTTCGACGGTGACTCGCGCCCGTCGCTCGATGGCACAGGGAACCGCCGGTTCGCCGTAGACGACCGCGTGCTCCCCAAACAGATAGACCTTCCCGGGAGCGCTCGAGACTGTCATGTACGGGCGTTCGCACGACGACGGTTAATAGCTATCTTCTCGTTGTCGCGATTCGCGATCGGAGAATGTTAACTATACAATCTATAGTATTATACAGGCTTCTCAATATCGGCTGCTACCATCTCGAGCCCCCTCAGAGCACCCGATCACTGTCCGGATTCTCGAGGTCCCAGAGGAGTTCGGGGAGAAACGCCTCGAGGTTGTCGACGACCCGGCGCTCGCTCACACCGAGACCCTCGCAGTGGTCGTGCGCCGAGTCCCGGATGTCGACGTGGAGGCCGTCGTCCTCGAGCCAGACGCCCAGCGGGAAGACCGAACACCGCGTGGGCTTCCAGTCCTGCTCGAGGTGGAGCGAACACAACCCGTCCTCCCGGAGGAAGGCGCAGGCCTGGCCGTCCTCGGCGACGTGTTCCTCGCGGTCTTTGGCCTCCCGGGTAACGAACGGTTCGCCGCGAAACTGGGTCGTCGTCTCCGAGAGGTTCGCTCGCTGGGCTAACTCGAGGAGGTCGCGGTCATAGAGCAAGACGCCGTGGTGGCAACACCAGGTGCAGTCCTCGACGCACTCGAACGTGAGGCCGGGATCGAACTCGACGATCACCTCGCGGTCGGGGTACACCTCGACGGGAAACGGCGGTTCCGAATCGGGAGCGATTTCGCTCGAGTCGAGATCGGTGTGCGTTTCGGGTGCGGACGGGCGATCCAGGCCGAGATGAGGACCAGACTCGGTGCGCTTGCGATCGCTGTCGTCGGTGTCGGCGTCGGCGCCGGCAGCACTGTCGTCGGTTCTGACAGCACCGTCGCCGTCCCGTATCTCGCGCTCGCTCCCGGCGTCGTCGGTCACGCTCGAGTCGAGGGGGCGCTGACGGAAGTGCCTTCCCACTCGAAAATCCGTTCGAGCACCTCTCGCGAACCGTTCTCAACTCACTGCCCGACGACGAGGTAGGTCCGCGCGCCGCGATGCTCGAGCGAGACGGCGTCGGTGTCGACGCTCGTGCGAACGAACTCCTCGACACCGGCGGCGTCGAGGTCGGTGACGTCGATTCGCCGCGTGCGTTGCTGTCTCGAGTCGTCGTGGGTCGTAGCGGTGTGCATACGTCGGCATTCGACCCGACCCACGTGAAGTCGATCCGTCCGCAGTGAAAGTGAAACTGGTTGATGAGTACGGGCTCGAGAGTACCCGAATTGCCCGAAAACGACGTCTGGTCTCCCGGGTGTGGTCACCGAAGTCTGGTCACCGAGGTCTAGTCACCGACGGGCAATTCACCCGAGCGTCCTCACCGACACCCGATGTGTCCCGTTGGCCGTCTCGAGCGTCGCCGACTCGAGGATCGACTCCCGTGCTCGTTCGGCCCACGCCTCGAGCGCGTCGGCGCGTTGCTCTCGTACTGTTTCGGCACTCGCCTCGCCGTCGAGGCGCTGTTCGACCTCCGCGAGCGTCGGATACGCCGCGACGATTTCGTCGTCGAGCAGGGCCGCGGCCTCGAGGTGAACGGCGCCGGTTGCCGGCGAATCGTCGACCCGGTAGACGTGCAGGCGGGCGCGCATTCGTCCGTGAAACGGTGGTGTCGCTCGGAGGACTGCCTGGCCGGGGTTCTCGCGGGTGTAGACGAACGCGTTCACCACGTCCTCGGCGGTGACGGCCAGCGAACGGACGGTCGTCGGGTCCCGATCTCGATCCTCGCTCGGCATAGACGATAGCAGGAAGCGGACGGCCATATAGACCGGCGACTCGCTCGAGGCGAACTCGGGGCTGGGCTCAGGGACGAAAGACCGTCGCCCGCGCGTCCGTCGAGACGCCGTACTCGGCCGCCTGGACGCTCGGCGGAATCGTCGCATCGGTTCCCTCGTACCTGGACGCCAGCGACGCCGTGATCGCCTCCCGAACGCACGCCCGGGTCGCCGCGCCGACGGCCGTCGCGCTACCCGAGAACGGGAGGTTGGTGCCAGACGGGTCGTGGCCGACGACGATCGCGTCCGTCGTCGTCCCGGGAAATCCCGTTCGCGCGAGGAGCGTCGCCGCCTTCGCCTCCGCTGCAACCGCGAGGAGGTTCTCGAGAGCCCCCGCCTCGAGCGCGCGGGTCGTCCCGACGATCAGATTGACCGTGCCGGCGCGGCGTTCACTCCCTCGCTCGCCCTCGTTGCCCCCTCGTTTGTCCCCGCCGTCTCCCGAGTTCGACCCTTCAGTCCGTTCGAGGGAATCGGGCTCGAGCCGTCCGTCGGGCAACGATCCCCCGGCCGGATCCATCGGCAACGCGGCCGGGTTCGAGATCCCGGCCGTGGCGTAGACCGTCACCGATCCGCAACGGGCGCCGCGGGCGTGCGCCAGGTCGACGCCGGTGAGCAGGACGGGGCGGTCGCGTCGGCCGTCCACAAAACCCGCCCGCTCGAGGCGCCCCTCGATGTAGTGGGCGAGGTCGTCACAGCGCCAATCCTCGGGAACCGAGACGTTGAATGCCCGGTCGGTTCGCGTCCGACCGCCGTTCCAGCCCGAGGAGAGCCACTCGACCCCGGGGCGGTGGACACAGAGGACGCCGTCGGTTCGTTCGGCCCGGTACTCGGCGTCGGCGTTGCCGCCGGGGGCGGTATCGGCGTCAGCGTCCGTGTCGCCATCAGTCATCCACCAACACCTCGAGAAGCCGATCGTTCGCGTCGCGGTCCTTGACCGCAACGCGGACGTGCGAGTCGAGCCCGCGGAAGGAACGGGCATCCCGGAGGACGACTCCGGCCTCGCGGGTTCGCTCGAGGAGGTCGTCGACGGGATCGGTCGTCCCGTCACTGTCGGCGGAACCGGCTTCCCCGCCGTCGCCACCGTCACCACCGTCGCCGTCGACCTCGAGCAACAGGAACGGCGCACTTGAAGACGCCACCGCGTAACGGTCGTCCGCTAACAGCGCCTCGCGCAGCCGTTCTCGCTCTTCGGCGACTCGCTCTCGCGTGTCACGCACGAACGCCGTCTGCCCCATGCAGTACGCGCCGACGGTAGCCGCGGGTGAGCCGAGGTTCCACGTGCGACGGGCCGTCTCGAGGCGCTCGCCGAGCGGACCGAACGCGACGGCGAACCCCGCCCTGAGCCCCGGTAGCCCGAAGAGTTTGGTGAGCGAGCGGGCGACGACGACGCACTCGTCCTCCCGTCGAGCCATCGATTCCTGCTCGGTGAACCCCAGAAACGCCTCGTCGACGAGCAGCGTCGTCCCGGCCGCTCGGCACCGATCGGCGAGCGCCTCGAGGCGCGAGCGATCGGGAAGGTCGCCCGTGGGGTTGTTCGGCGTGCAGACGACGACCAGGTCGACGTCCCGCAGCGACTCGGCCTCGAGGTCACACACCGTCTCGTGGGGCACAAACCGCGGCCTCGCCCCCTGGAGGCGAACCTCCCGGGCGTACTCGCCGAAACTCGGGTGCGGAACGACGGCCAGATCGCCAGGATCGAGGGTCACTTCGAGGGCGAGGCGAATCGCGGCGAGGCCGCCCGGCGTCGGCACGACGGCGGACGGGTCGCAGCCGACGTAGGTCCCGGCCGCGTTCCGGTAGGCCGGATACCCGTCGTCCGGATACCGCCGGGCCGTCTCGAGCGCGTCGGCGTAGACCGACTCGACGCCCTCCGGCGTCCGCGGATTCGTGTTCGCCGAGAAGTCGAGCAGCGAACGGTCGGGTTCCCCGCCGTGTGGAACGCGCCCCTCGCCGTCGATGGCGTCAGGATGCATCGCCGTCACCCCTCGCGTCCGGTGATCGCGGGCCCTCCGCCGTCGTCTCACCGTCGACGCCCAGTCGCTCGCAGACGGCTTCGATCCGCCGGCGAACGGTCGCCATCTCTCCGGGCGGAACGAGCGAGAGCGCCCCGCCCATGGCGACGCCCTCTTTCGCCTCCCCGGCGCAGTACCGGGCCATCGAGACGTGTTCGCTCCGCTCGAACGCGGGGTCGGTGACGACCACCTCGAGGTCGAACCGGTCACCGGCCGCCTCGAGGTCGACGCTCGGATCGTCGGCCACGAACGAGGTGGTCGCGAGTCGGAGCGGCCTGTCGACCCCGGCGTGACGGAGGACGGCCGCGACGGCGACCAGTTGCGTCCCCCCGGCCAGGGTCACGTCGACGCCGGCCTCGAGCGCCCCGGCCGCAATGCCAGCGACGGCGGCCTGGACGGGATCGCCCACCGCCCGGATCGCCGCCAGCGAATCGCCCGCACAGTCGCCGGGCGCGAGGTCGCTCGCTGCCAGCCCCGTCTCGACGACCGCTCGCTTGCGATCGAGCGGATTCCGGGGGAGCGACGACGAGACGCCGATGGGCGCTCCGAGGGCGGTCGCGACCCCCAGGGCGGTCGTCGTCCCGCCCGGAATCGTCTCGCCGATCAGCACCCGATCGTCGGGGAGCGTCGCGCCGAACTGGCGAGCCCGGTCGTAGATCCCCGCGGCGTCCGGGACCGCCACGGCCTCGCGAACGTCAGCGCCTGGATCGGCCCCGAGGTCGATCGTCGGCGCGGCCGTCGATTCGGACAGGCCGGCATCGAGCACCGTCGCGTCGAAGCCGACGACCTCCCGAACGGCGCGGGTGATCGCCGCCGGCGTCGGGCACCCGGTCGGGCTCACGGGGGTGACGGGCGCGGCCGTCGGCCGACCGTAAACGAGGATTTCGGCGTCTGCTGGCGGCGTGTAGCCCATCACTTCGGCCGACGCCCCGGCGGCGCTGAGCCCGTCGATAAGTCCCGTTTCGGTCGACCCGGCGGCGAGGAGGACCCTCATCGGAACGTTTCCTCTTCTTCCTCCTCGCCGTCCCCATCACGGCAGTACGTCTTCGCCGCACGGGCGTCGGTTCGTCTGTTCACGTTACAGGCCAGTCTGTGGTCGTAGCTGCGTGTGATCATCGTTTCACTGGAGGTGCCGACGACGTTGACCCCGGTCGGCGCGAGGTGGCGGTCGGATTCGAGCGTCGCGTCGACGCTGAACCCGAGCCGTCGTTTCAGCGCGGTCGGGACGCAGACGGTCATCGACGGCGCCGGCGCTTCCCCGCCGTCACCGGCTTCCCGTCTTCTCGCCCGAACGCGGCGTCGGTACCGCTCGAGAACGCCGTCTACCGTCGCCCCCTCGAGCAACGGAAGATCCGCGGCCACTGTCAGCACCGGCGTCGAAATTGGGGCCGAGTCCGACTCGAGGATCGACCCGAGGTCGGCGACGTAGCCATCGCCGGGGGTCTCGCGAAGGGTGATGGGAGGATTACGTTCCGCCAGGTGCTCGTGGGTGTCGGGCGCGTTCGGCGAAACCGCGACGGTAATCCGGCCGACTGCACTCGCCTCGAGCGCCGCGAGAACCCGATCGATCATCGCGACGCCGCCGATCTCGTACAGCGGCTTTTCGACTCGGCTCTCGAGTCGAGTTCCCCGCCCGCCGGCCATCACCAGAGCGTCCACGCGATCACCCCCAGGTGGATGCCGAGCAGTCGCCCGATCTCGTTGGCCGCTCCGAAGACGTCGCCGGAGACGCCCCCGAGCCGTCGTCGGGCCCACCACCACGGAAGAGCGGTTCCCGCGAGCGCGCCGACGAGAGCCGCGGCCGCGGCCGGGTGAGGCCAGGTCAGTGCGACCGCCGGAATCGCCAGCGCCGCGGGTCCGAGGAGCGCAGACGGGCCCCCGGCGTCCGTCAACTGCGAGCCGAACCCCTCGTGAACGGCCGTCCCGAAGCAGGCCATCGCGGCCATTCCAGTCTTGGCGCCGACCTCAGCGGCGACGGTGACGCCAACGGCGACTGCGACTGGCGCGCCGGCGAGTGCGAGCGCGCCCAGCGCGAGTCCCGCCACGACCAGCGAGACGGCGAGCAGCGCGCCGACGCCGGTCGTCGTGTCCGTCATGACGGCCCGCCGGCGTTCGGCGTCGCCGTGGACGACGAGCGCGTCGCCGAGATCCGCGACGCCGTCGAGGTGGTGGATCCCGGTCAGCGCGTAGACGGCCAGCAGGTATCCGAAGGCGATCGTCGCAGCCGGCACCACCGGAGATGCGAGGAAGACGACGGCCGCCAGTCCGCCGACGATCCACCCCACGACCGTTATCGTCCACGGACTCGAGCGAAACGCCTTCCAGTCCCGGTCGGTGTTCGTGTCGGTAATCGCCCCGTCGACATTTTCCGTCCTCGAGCCGACCGGCAGGCGCGTCAGGAAGGCGAGAGCCCCGCGAAGTGCACGAACGGCCGTTCGAATCCGTCCGCCGATCACGGCACCACCCCCTGAACGCGGGTCGAGACGGCGTCGACGGTCGGCGCGATCAGCGACTCGAGCGTCGGCACCGACGCCACACAGACCGCCGCTACCGCCACGAGCGCGGCGGCAGCCAGGCCGACGACCGAAATCGCACGCCGGCCGTCCTCGAGGGTCGGGAGCGATTCTGCGGGGTTCAGCACGTACGCGCCGCGTTTCTCGAGGCGAACGTCGAGCACGCAGGCGAGCGTCGCCATCGGCCAGCCGGAGTTAGGTGAGGACGGGACTCGCGCCCAGCGACGGGCTCGAAAGAGTGCCCGGGGTCGGCTCGTGACCAGTGCGAGACAGCACGCGGTGACTCGAGCGGGGACGGCCATCACGAGGTCGTCGAGGCGGGCACTAGCGGTACCGATCGGTTTCGACGGGTAGCCGAGCATCGAGTCCAGGGTATTGACGCCCTTGACCCAAGCGGCGGCCGCCGCGGCGGCGGGGAGCGAGATCGGACCGAGGAGCGCGAACGGGAGGAGCGTCGCGGCGAACCCGTCGGCGAGATTCTCGGCTGCGCTCTCGACTGCCGCCGAACGGATCTCCGCGTCCGTGAGCGAGTCCACGTCGCGGCCGACGAGGCCGCGGACGCGCTCGCGGGCGGTCTCGAGGTCGTCCCCGGTCGCTGCGACGACTTCCTGTGCGAGGTCGAGGAGCGCCCGCACACTCGTGGTCAGAAAGAGGACGAGCGACGCGGCGACCGCGCCGAAGAAGGGGTCGATCCTTCCCGTCGCGACGACGAGATACCCCGCGATCACCGCCGGAATCAGGGGGACGAACAGGGCGACGAGGAATCCGATTCGACGCTGCATTCGATCGGTCGCGGACCAGGGGCGGTCGAGTCGATCGATCAGTCGACCCAGCCACGCCACGGGATGACAACGCGTCGGCGGTTCCCCGACCAGCAGGTCGAGACTGAGCGCCAGGCCGATCGCGGCGAGCGTTTGGACCGTCATTTCACGTGGTCACTCGAGTCGTCATCGTCACTCGAGTCGCCGTCACAAGTCGGTTCGCCGTCGCTCGAGCCATCGTCACTCGTCTCTTCACCACTCGAGTCGTCGTCACAGACCGTCTCTCCGCCGACCGGCGCCGTTGACGAGTCGTTTTCTAACACCAATTCAAGCCGATCGGGAACCGACTCGAGGGGCGTCTCCTCGAGCACGACCGACGTTCCGCCGGCCGCCTCGATACCGCCATCGGTTCGCGGATCGTCGCCCACGTGGACCAGGTCGGTGACGTCGACCCCGAGCCGTCGCGCCGTCGTCTCGAAGATGTGCGGCGAGGGTTTGCGCCACCCACAGCCGACGCTCGTCACGACGGCGTCGAAGTCGTCGCGCTCGAGCGTCGAGCGAGCGAGTGTCCGCCCGACCAGTTCCGGGACGGCGCAGTTCGAGCAGACGGCCACGGGTCCGTGCTCGCGAGCGGCCTCGACCGCCCGACGGGCGCCGACCCGGGTCTCGACGTTGGGATCGAACGCGGCGACGACGGCCCGACGAACGACGTTCCCCGCCCCGGCCGCTCGCCACTCGACGCCGGCGCTCGAGAGCGCCCGGCCGACGTGGGCCGGCAGCGGCACCTCCGCGCCCTCGGGGGCATCGACGGTCGGGCGAGCGTAGCGCTCGGCCCAGTCGCCAGGGACCGCCACGCCGCGTTTCTCGAGTTCGGTCGCGACCGCCGTCGCCGGGTCCGCAGGGCGGTCGGCGGCGACGAGCGTGCCGAACAGGTCGAACGAAACTGCCACGTGCGTGTGACTGGTGCAAGTCAACTTGAGTTTCGCGGTCCGCGCCGACCACAGATTCGTCACTCGGAAGACTTTTTCCGCCGCCCCCTGATCGAATCTCATGCGAGCGAAAACGCGTCGATTGCTCGGCTCGATCCCCGCACTGATCGCCGTCGGGACGCTTCCGGTAGCGATTCTCGCCTGGTTTACGGTCGGCGTGTCAGCGGCCGTCGTTATCGTACTCTTCTGCTGGCTCGGCCTGCTGCCGCTGTCGGGGGTACTCATCGAGGAGGTCCTCGGAATCGACGGCGACCAGCACGACCCGGTGGTTGGCGAACGCCGACCTGCGAGCCCCGACAAATCGGCGGCAGACCCCGTCGAGGTCCTCCGGGAACGCTACGCCCGCGGCGAAATCGACGACGAGGCGTTCGAACGCGGCCTCGAGACGCTGCTCGAGAGCGAGGGGAGCGACCCCGAAACGATCCTCGAGCGCTGGCGGAATCGTTCGGACCCTGACGACCGAAAAATCGAGCGCGAAACGAGCTACCGCTAACGCCGTCGCTCGGCGCGTAGAGGGGCTCCCGCGAGGGAACAGGTTGCTGGCACGCGAACTGCTCCGGTACTGGATGACCTCGGGAGCCAGTTTCGTGTACGTGCTCGAGAACTAAAAGTGCTTCTCGATAATTCGGCCACGAACGGGTCGGTACCCGAGGTTTGCATCGCTGGTCGGGTCGAAACAATCGCCACGTCCCAATCCGCGCGACCGAAGCGCGGCCGTCGAGATTACTGGATCCGGGACAGCTTCTCCTCGATGACCTGCTGGAATCGGTGGTTCACGAAGACGTGCACGAACGAAACCGCGAGGAAGGCTGCGACGATCACGCCGGCGAGGGCCGAGAGCGGGATGGCCGAGATGCCGGGGACACCGAGGAGTCCAGCCGCGAGTACCACCGCGCCCACGACGCTCATGGTCGCGTACCACCGATCCCACCGCTCGCGACGGTGGGTGTCCGTGTCGAGGTACATGACCAGTAAATCTGCGTTGTCGGCCAGGGTGATGAGACCGCGATCCTGGTCGTAATCGACGATCCCCGCGTCGTCCATCTTCGGCAGATGCGTCTGGTAGAGGGCGACGTAGACTCGTTTTCGCTGATCGGAACTCAGCGCGTTGACGTCGGTGTCGTTCTCCCAGGCTGCGATCTGTTCGGCGAGTTCACCCAGCGTTACCGTCTCCTCGGCCTCGAGTAAGTACGCGAGTACCTCTCGCCGTCGTCGGTTTTTCAGCAACTCGAAGATGACGTCTTTCGAGAGCGTTTCGTCGGTATCGTTCGCCGTAACGGAGGTTATTTCCTCGGGAAGGGACGTATCGATGGAGGACATTACCGGCACCTCCCGCCGGGAACTCGACGCCCGAACGCGGCCGACCGCGCTCGAGTACCGCTCGATCGCACCAGACTCGACCGGCTTCGGAGTCGGGTACGAGTCGGTTCCGTCCACCGTAGTTGATCGTTTACTGCCACCACAGAGCCGCTCGGCTCCGCCGAGGGAGACCGCTGTCCCGGCGAAGGGATACTCGCAATCACGTTTGACACACCAGTTTCTACGCCAACGGTATCAGTCTTAAACGCGGTCACGTTTTGCATTGGTTGCGAAGCCGGTACGTCGCCGCTTCTCGCCGCGAGCGAGGGCCGTGGCGCCCATCGCTCGAGTCGGGCGAATCGCGACTCGCCCGACGCGCCGTTTATACCTGCGACGGGGGCTGTATCGAGCGCATACTGAGCCGACCGACCGCCGTTCCGCGGAGACGGGGGCCGCTCGAGACGCGCCCTGCAGGGCGATCGAAAACGGGCTAGCGAGGGCTCCTCGGGACCACGTTGGCCGGTACGTCCGTCCTCGACGAGCGGGTGGACTCTATCCAGCGACACGCGCGTCCTTCTCGAGAACCGACCGCTTAACGGTCGTGGTCGGTTCGTCGTCGAAGCCAACCGTTACTCCCCTCAGTCGTCACTTACCCAGCTGTAGCCACAGTCAGCATGCTCGTACGCGGCTGGAGTCACACCGGCGTATGGCCAGGGATGAACCAGCGTGTGGTTAGGTTGAACCGGCCTCTGGCCAGGGACGGTCCGACGTTCGATCCGCCGGTTCGGGGTGGCCATCGACCACGCTCACTGACGCACGTCGAGCGTCAACCTGCCGAAGGTGGCGCCGTAGCCGGCGGAAAGTCCCTGTTACTCTCGAAACCATGTGACCCCCTTACAAAGACGGCTGGGTTCTCACCGCCTACTAATGACGCGGTCCGTCACCGAACGCACACGACAGGAGTCACAGCGGACGAACAGCGGCCAGTGTCCGGATTGTGAGACGAACACGGTCGTGAGCGATCCCGACCGCGGCGAACTGGTCTGTCGGGAGTGCGGCCTCGTCCTGAGCGACGAACCCATCGACTACGGCCCCGAGTGGCGGGCGTTCAACGCCAAAGAACACGACCAGCTCTCTCGCGTCGGCGCCCCGCTCACCCAGTCGATGCACGACCGGGGACTCACGACCACCATCGACTGGCGCAATCGGGACGCGAACGGCCACACGATGTCGGCCGACAAGCACGGACAGCTCCACCGGCTTCGCGTCTGGCAGGAACGCATCCGCACGAAGAACGCCGGCGAACGAAACCTCAAGTACGCCCTCTCCGAGATCGACCGCATGGTGAGCGCCCTCGGCCTCCCCAACTCGGTCAAAGAGACCGCGAGCGTGATCTACCGACGAGCACTCGATCGGGACCTCATCCGTGGGCGCTCCATCGAGGGGGTCGCGACCTCGGCGCTGTACACCGCCTGCCGAGAGGAGGGCATTCCACGGAGTCTCGAGGAGGTGACGGCCGTCTCGCGGGTCGATCAGCGCGAGATCGGACGGACCTACCGCTACATCGCCGACGAACTGAACATCAACCTCGAGCCGACGAACCCGCGCCAGTTCGTTCCTCGATTCTGTTCCGAACTCGGCGTCGGCAAGGACGTCGAGTCGAAGGCGGTCGAGATCATCGACGCGACGACCGACCAGGGACTGCACTCGGGGAAGTCACCGACCGGGTTCGCCGCGGCGGCCATCTACGCCGCCGGACTCCTGTGTAACGAAACGATCCCCCAGCGAGCGGTCGCGGAGACCGCCCAGACGACCGTCGTCACCGTCAGGAACCGCTACCGGGAGCAACTCGACGCCATCGATCAGAGCGTCGAAGCCTAGTCGTTGCGGTCGTGGCGGTACTCGAGCGGGCGTTGTTTCGGTTCTAAAGTGGCCTGAAGACAGTTTGAAGCGACCAGGGAGTAGAGCGGCCGCGAGTTTTCGTCGACGCGACCACGTTGTATTTCACATTATCGAGCGTTCCTCTCCGCTGTAGACGTCCTCGTCGAGCAACGCGTGAAGCGAGTTGTACGGCACGAACGCGACGAACGCGTCGTCCTCGTCGAACAGTTCGACGCCCGTGTCCGTGTGTTCGTAGCGCGCACAGATGATCTGGCCTTCAGGCAGGATCGCGCGATACATGGGTTCGAATACGCCAGCACGCGGTAAAGCCGTTTGCCTCGACCGCTGAAACACCACAATCGTTATGTCGCCGTGTGCTAAAAATTGCGCTGGCGCATACCACCAACACCACCACCTACCGCTGTGCGCCCGGCTGCCACTGCAGCCGTTTTGTGCGGCCTGGACTACCCTACCCTCGAGCCGTGGCGCTCGAGCGAAATCGGTTTATCGCCGAGTCCGGTAGCCATTCCAGTGACTGACGACGAGACCGATGTGGTCGACGAGGCCCACGACGCCGACGCCAACGACCCCCACAACCCCGCCGGCGGGGATGGAGCGACGGATCCCGACGACTCCCACCCATCCCTCTCGCTCTCGGCGTTCCACGACGCCTGCCAGCGGGCCGGCCGCCCGCTGCTCACCGCGTCCGAACTCGCCAGACACCTCGAGCGACCCCACAGCGAGGTGACCGGCGACCTCGAGGCGCTCGCGGAGCGGGGCGACCTCGACCACCTGGCCGTCTCCAGGGACCCCGTGGTCTGGTTCCCGGCTGAACTCGAGGACCTGACCGAACGCGAGCGGGTGGTCGTCTTCCCGAAGCGACGCGAGATTATCGTCGACCGCCCGGACCAGTTCACCCGCGCACAGCTCTCCCAGTTCGCCCACCTCGCGGACGGCAACGGCGAGGGCGGCTACCGCTACGTCGTCCGCCCCGAAGACGTCTGGCAAGCCCCCCACGACTCGTTCACCGACTTGCAGCGAACGATGCGACAGGCCCTTAGCCAGCGTTCGGACGCGCTCGAGTCCTGGGTCGAGAGTCAGTGGGACCGCGCCCGCCAGTTTCGGCTCGTCACCCACCCCGATGGCTACACCGTGCTCAAGGCCCGAAGTGCGGAGATCATGGGCAACGTCGCCCGGCAGAAACTCGACGAGGAGCACGTCCACGCGCCGATTTCGGACACCGAGGACTGGGTCCGTGAGGGATCGGAGGCAGCCATCAAGCGGATCCTCTACGAGGCGGGCTACCCCGTTCGAGACGACCGCGACCTCGAGTCAGGAGACGCCCTCGACGTCGGCCTCGAGGTCTCCTTGCGGGAGTACCAGCGGACGTGGGTAGACCGCTTCCTCGAGGTCGGGTCGGGCGTCTACGTCGGCCCGCCGGGCAGCGGCAAGACGATCGCCGCGATCGCCACGATGGAGGAAGTCGGCGGCGAGACACTCGTATTAGTCCCCAGTCGCGACCTCGCTCGCCAGTGGGCCGAGACGGTGCTCGACGTCACGAGTCTGGAACCTGAGCAGGTCGGCCAGTACCACGGCGGCCGCAAGGAGATCCGCCCGGTGACCATCGCGACCTACCAGATCGCCGGGATGGACCGCCACCGCTCGCTCTTCGACGACCGCGAGTGGGGGCTGGTGGTGTTCGACGAGTGCCAGCACGTCCCCTCGGACGTCTACCGCCGGAGCACGCACCTCCAGTCGCGCCACCGCCTCGGCCTCTCGGCCTCGCCGCTCCGGGAGGACGACCGTGCCGCGGACATATTCACGCTGATTGGGCCGCCCATCGGCACCGACTGGGAGGCGCTGTTCGAGGCCGGCTTCGTCGCCGAGCCCGAACTCGAGATCCGGTACGTGCCGTGGGGCGACGACGAGCACCGAAACGCGTACGGCTCGGCGGAGGGCCGGGAGCGTTACCAGCTGGCGGCGACGAACCCTGGAAAAGTCGCCGAGGTGCGCTACCTCCTGGCGTCCCACCCTGGTTCCCGTGCGCTCGTCTTCGTCGACTACCTCGAGCAGGGCCGGGACCTCGCGTCGGCGCTCGACGCGCCGTTCCTCAGCGGCGAGACGCCCCACCTCGAGCGCCAGCGGCTCCTGGACTCGTTCCGCCACGACGAGATCGACACGCTCGTGCTCTCGCGGGTCGGCGACGAGGGGATCGACCTGCCGAGCGCCGATCTCGCCATCGTCGCGTCGGGGCTCGGTGGCTCGAGACGACAGGGAACCCAGCGAGCGGGCCGGACGATGCGGCCCGCTGGGGGTGCGCTGATGTACGTCCTGGCGACCCGCGGAACGCGCGAGGAGGAGTTCGCCCGCCGTCAGTTACAGCACCTCGGCCGACAGGGGCTGACGGTTCGCGAGGAGACGGTCGAGCGGGATCTCGAGGCGGAGTCCGATACGTCCTCCGAAGTCGCCGACGAATAGTTCTGACTGCGGCGTCGCCGGGGACCACGTCGCTCGAATCCGTACTCGAGCGCTTCCGCTGACTCTACGCTCGAGGCGCCACCTGCAGGTCGGCCTCCTCCTCGGCGTCCGCCTCGAGGTCGGTCTCGGCCTCGAGGTCGGTCTCGGCCTCGAGTTCGACCTCGACGGTCGCTACCTCCTCGACGGTCACGCCGACGCCCTCGTTCAACTCGCGTCTCACGACGGCCAGGTCCTCGCCGCGGTCGCCGACGAGAACAATTTGTGCCTCGAGCGTGACGGTCGTGTCGTTCAGGCCGGGTTCGAGGCCGCGAACAGTGGCGTCGTCGACGCGCTCGACGGCCGCAACTCGTTCGATGATTCGTGCGCCTGCGGTGACGAGGTCGCCGGTCGCGTTCACGGGAACGCGCACGGCGAGTTTCGCCACGACGGTCTGGTATCGTGCCATAGTCCCCCGCCGAGAGTCGAACTCGGGGGCGGTCGCACGTGCCCGAGAATCGGGGACGCTGACGACCGCGCGGTGTCCACCACCGGGGGAAACCGCGCGGTCCAGGCTCGCCGGCAGAACGGATGGAATCGACGGACCGACCCCCGACCTCGAGCGAGAGGGAATGAGGGAGTCGGAAACGCGTACAAACCGTCCGGCCGGGAGAATGGACCTACGCGGCGCGGACGGAGATTCCGTCGAGATTCGACGAAATCGGGGTCGGGTGACCGAGTGCCCGTCCACGACCCTTCGGTCCGGCAACGCCGGAGTCCATGGAGACGCCATAGCGTCCGGAGACGCCGGTGACGCCCCAGCCAGCGACGTCGACACACCGACCGGCGGTGCCGGCGGCGTCGGCGTCGGTGGCGACCCCCGCGTTGCCACTCGTCGGGGCGAACGCGGGAATCGGGTGGGTCGTGGTGGTCATGGTCGGTCGCGATCTGTGACGATCGGCTACCCGATACATCCGGGGGGAGTGACATAATCGTTTCCCAGGGTTGTGAATAGTTCACAATCATCAGACACGGTGAGTGTCGCCCGAGGCGAACCTTCAAGGGAACCCGAGGGCAGTGTGAACTATGCAACGTTCGCGCAGGCGAGACGGGGTGAGGAGACGGTGAGCGAGACGCGCGAGGTGACGGTTGGCGAGACGGCCGACGGGACCGACGTGAGGCTCCCCGTCGTTGAGTTGCTGACAGGCCGGGGGTTCGTTACCGGCAAATCCGGCTCCGGGAAGTCGAACACGGCGTCGGTGATCGCCGAGGAGCTCCTCGAGGCCGGCTTTCCACTGCTCATCGTCGACACCGACGGCGAGTACTACGGGCTGAAAGAGGAGTACGAGATGCTCCACGCGGGCGCCGACGAGGAGTGTGACATCCAGATCGGGCCCGAACACGCCGAGCAGATGGCCTCGCTGGCGCTCGAGGAGAACGTCCCCGTCATCCTCGACGTCTCTGGCTACCTGGACGAGGAGGAGGCTGACGAACTCCTGCGAGAGACCGCTCGACAGCTGTTCGTCAAGGAGAAGAAGCTCAAGAAACCCTTCTTGCTGGTGGTCGAGGAGGTCCACGAGTACATCCCCGAGGGCGGCGGCATGGGCGAGACCGGGCGACTGCTGATCAAGATCGGCAAGCGCGGGCGCAAGCACGGCCTCGGCATCCTGGGGATCAGTCAGCGTCCCGCCGACGTCAAGAAGGACTTCATCACGCAGGCGAACTGGCTCGTCTGGCACCGGCTCACCTGGGAGAACGACACCAACGTCGTCGGGCGGATCATCGACTCGGAGTACGCCGAACTCGTCTCGGAACTCGAGGACGGCCAGGCGTTCGTCCAGACCGACTGGATGGACGCGGGCGTCCGCAAGATCCAGTTCCGGCGCAAGCGCACCTTCGACGCCGGGGCGACGCCCGGTCTGGACGACTTCGAGCGTCCCGAACTCAAGTCGGTCTCCGACGCGCTCGTCGACGACCTCCAGACCATCTCCGAGCGCAAGGACCGCGAGGAGGACCGCATCGACGAACTCGAGAAGCGCCTCGACCGGAAAGACTCCAGGATCGAGACCCTCGAGGACGAACTCTCCTCTGCCCGAGACGTCTCCGAGGCCGCCCGGCAGATGGCCGATGCGCTCTCCCAGGCCGAACCCGTCCAGACGACGTTTCCGGAGACCGGCGGCGACATGCGCCGACTGCACGACGAACTGGTCGACCTCGAGGACCGCATCGAGGAACTCGAGTCCGAGCGCGAGGAACTCGAGGAGGAGAACGACGACCTCCGCGAGCGACTCGCAGCACGCAAACGGGAACTCGAGAACCGAGACGACGACCTCGAGCGTCTCGAGGCCGAGAACGCGGACCTCCGCGAGCGCTGTCACGAACTCGAGTTGTGGCTCGAGCCCGCGGATTCGGGTGGCGAAGCGGGAGCGAACGGAGGTAGTGAAGCGACGGCCGACGGTGGTGAGAACGCAGACGGGAAGGCGGAGGCGGAAGTGGAAGGTGAAGCGACGGACGGAACGGAGACGCCGATCCTCCACGCCGACGGCGACGACCTCACGTTCGGCTACACGCCCGTCGACGACGCGAGCGAGGACGACATCCTCGAGACCGGCACGGCGGACGACCCCGCGACGGGACCAGTCGACCTCGACATGATGGTTCCCGACGAACGCGACACCATCGAGGACCTGTTGGCCCTCGAGGAAATTTCGACCCGCGTCACGGCAGCCTGCGACGACTCCCGGTGTGACGAGCCGACCGCCCGGCGCGTCATCGAGACGGTCGCCATCGACGGGCCGCTCTCGACGACCGCGACGGCCGAGTCGGTCGGCCGCTCGCCCGTCGCCGTTCAGAGCCTCCTCTCGGAGCTTCGAACCCGCGACGTCGTCGACCGCCGCGCGGACGGCACCTACGTCCTCGAGCCGGGATTGCTCGACGCGCTCGGCGGAGGCGGTGGGGAGTCCACGCTCGAGGCGGACGCCGAGTGACCGGTATCTTCGGATAGGCCCTGCGATCGCGAGGAACGCATTGATATAGAAAGTATAGTTTAGCGTGATCGAGAATCACAAACACACAACCGAACAGATTTTTAAATACCGGAGAGTGATCCACGCATGAACGACAGCGACGTGGATGTCGACATCGATGCGGACGTCGACCACCTCGAGGCCGTCCTCGCCGCCGGTCTTGGAACGGAGGTGACCGGACTCGAGGTCGTCGCCGACGGCCTCAATCTGATTCTCGAGGTGTCGACCGGGGATGCCAGCGGCCCGTACGTGCTGCGAACGCCCACCAAGTTGCGAGACGCGGCGTACATGAACGACCTGCGACGGGAGTACGCGGTGATGGAGCGGCTTCGAGAGACCTCGGTTCCCGCGCCAGTTCCCGTTCTGTATTGTGACGACGAATCGATCTTCGGCGACCCGTTCTACCTGATGACCGTACTCGAGGGCGAACCGATTCCCCTCGGCGAGGACCTCCCCGAGCGCTTTCGGACGCCGCAGTCGCGAGAACGGGTGGCCGAGCAACTCGTCGAGACGCTCGCCGGCATCCACACGGTCGACTCGGAGCCGTTCGCGGACGTCTGTCACCGGCTGACGCCGCGAGCCCGCGTCGACCGCGCTGTGAAACGACTCGATGAGACACTCGAGGTGACGGGTCACGAGGTTCCGACACTCCGGTCGGTCGCCGAGTGGCTCCGAGAACACGCGCCGACGGAGACGAGGACGACGCTCGTTCACGGCGATTTCAGGCCGGGGAACGTGTGCTTCGCCGGTACGAACCGACCCGAAATCACTGGCGTCCTCGACTGGGAAACGGCCGCGCTCGGCGACCCGCTGGTCGACCTGGGCTACCTGCTGCTCCGGTGGCGAGACGCGAACGACTGGCGACCGTCGCTCGAGGCGCTCGAGGTGCGACACGGGGACGACCACGAAGGAGCACTCCAGCAATTGCGGCAGCAAAACGAGCGCGGCCTCAGCCCGTTCACGGCGAAGCCCGGCAGCCCCACTCGGCGAGACCTGGTCGCTCGCTACGAGGCGGCAACGGGGTTCGCGTTCGAGCACGATTGGTTCTACCGGGCGCTGGCAGCGTTCTCGCTCGCAGTGGTCTGGGAGGACCTCCATCGCGACCGACTCGAGGCCGGGGACGCGTCCAACTGGGCGCCCTACGTCGAGTACATGTCACTGATGGCGGACGGCATCGCTGACGGCGAATTTCTGCTGTAGCGGCGTCGGCGCTTCCGCATCCTCCAGAACGTACCGGCATCACCGGCTTTCGGATAGCGAGTGCTGGTTCGACTGTGGTCGCGGTAGTGATGTCGACCGCGAATGTGGCCGTCGCGATCGATCACGACGCTCGCGCGAGCGGCGCCAGACTCGAGGTCGTTCCATCAGTGTCGTCCTCGCTCGAGTTCGTGGCGTCCGTGTCGTTCGTTCCGTCGGGTTCGTCGCTCGAGGCCGAATCGGAGGTCGCCCCGGACGCCCCGTCGTCGGTCGTTTCCTCGATCACGTACTGCTGGCCGAGCATCGGGTCGAGCAACTCGTTGACCGCCGCCCGGTCGTCGGTGAGCACCGGTACGTCGTCAGTATTCGGTTCGGCCATGTAGTTCTCGATCTCCCCGGAGAGATCGATCGGGAGGTCGGTGTTCCGGTTTCGTGCCTGGAGCTCTGCTTCAGAGTAACGCGTGTCGTTCTTGGTCGCGATCACCTGGATGTTCTGGACGGCTCCGGTGTCAGACGTGCGAAAGCTGTACACCTGCGGGAAGACCTCGTTCATGGTCGCATATTCGGCGCGATAGAAATCCGAGGCCGGGCCGCTGGGCGCGGAGATGACGTTCGAGATGAGGACGCCGTCCTCGCTCAGGTGCTCGTCGACCAGTTGCATGAACTCGACGGTCGTCAACTCGAAGGGAACCTGATCGCGCTTGAACGCGTCCAGGACGATCACGTCGTAGGTCTCGTCGCTGTTCTGGAGGAACGATCTCCCGTCGACGGTGTGGGCCTGGAGGTCCGCTGATTGCTCGAGGCCGAAGTAGGTCTCGGCAGTGGCGGTCACCTCCTCGTCGATCTCGACGACGTCGATCTCGACGTCGTACTGGCGCTCGAAGTCCTGCGGCCCGGTGTATCCGCCACCTCCGATGAACAGCACTCGGTCGACCGATTCGGGACTCTCGGCCATGAGCATCGGTAAGTGAAAGTACCGCGTGTACTCGAAGACGTGCCGGTCGGGATCGCTCAGATCCCGCGCGCTGTGACGCGTGTCGTCGAGGTACAGCGTCCGGACGTCGCCGTTGTCGACCACCTCGAGTTGCTGGTGGGCCGTCTGAGTCTGGTAGACGACGTCTCCCCGAGGATCGAGCCCGATAGAGCTACTGGTGGCGGCGCCGACCAGCAGGAGCGAGACGACGGCGACGACGGCGAGCGTCCGCCTCGACGGCCGCGGGAGCGACACGACGACAGCGGTTCCGACGAGCACGAATCCAAAGAAGAGGCTGATCTGCGTAATCGACAACGACGGAATGAGGAGATACGTCGTCACGCCGGAGCCGACGATGCTCCCGATGGTTCCGAGCGCGTAGACGTGTCCGGAGGCCTCGCCGATTCCCTCCTTGGCCGACAGTTCCGCCGCGTAGGGGCTGATGAACCCGAGGAGGTACGTCGGTGGCCCGAAGAGGATGATGATCGACGGGAGCGAGGCGTACCGCGGCGAGAGCGGGATGGCCGCCGTAGCGTACAGCAACATGTCGCTCGTGTAGATGATGATCGCGATGTAAATCGCCGTAGCGAACAGCAACCACCGCATCTGACTGTTCGAGGCTCGCTCCGCCGCTCGCCCGCCCTGCCAGTAGCCCAGACTCAGTCCGGCCAGAAAGACCGTGAGCAGGCCGCCGACCGTGTAGATGTGACTCCCGAACTGCGGCGCGACGATGCGCAACGCGAGGATCTCGAGACCCATGCTGACGACGCCGGAGACGAAAACGGCGAGTTCGGGTTTCGAGAACCGCGTCGACTCGAGCGCCCGTGAAACGTCCATTAGCCGCCCAAAGTGGGTCCACCGACGAGTACCTGTTGGATCGATCGACGGCCTCAGTTTCGTTTCGGCATCGTCGAGTGACGGGTCGTCGCCTTCATGTCCGCCCGTTTCGACGGCGAGCGGGCGACGGTCGAGTACATCGTCCCGCGCCTGCGGCCGCTGCTCGAGTCGCCGAAGGGGCCGCCGTCGTCTCCGGTGCTCAGAAGGCCGTCGTCTTCGTCTTCGTCGTCGTCAGCCCCGTCTCCTTCATCGCCGTCCTCCTCGTCGGTTTCGTCTCCATTCGCCTCCTCGTCCACAGGATCTGCTTCGTCCTCGGCATCGGCCTCCTCGTCGTCACCGAGACCCGCCGCCTCGAGCCCCGCTTTGAGAGATTCGACTTCATCACCAAACCCGCCGACTGCATCCTTGAGGGCGGACGAAATGGAGTCCTCGAGGTCGCCGTCGCCGTCCGTTTCGTCGGCCTCGTCAGTTTCGTCGCTGTCAGTCTCGTCGGTGGCTTCCGCTGGTTCGCTATCGGACTCCGACGTGGATTCCTCGCTCTCGTCCGTCTCGTCTTCGTCCTTCTGGTCCGCTTCGCCCTCATCGTCAATCTCGTCTTCGCCCTTCTCCTTGTCCATCTCATCCTCGTCCGACTCGTCCTCGTCCGTCTCGTCTACAGCCGCTTCACCCCCCTCCTCGCCGGGTTCCTCGGCATCCGCGCTCGCATCGGTGTCGGCCTCGCTGGCCTCCTCGTCACCCGTCTCGACCGCGCCGCTCTTCTCGAGGAGGCCGTACAGATCCAGCACCGTCTCCTCGAGCGAGTCCGCGTCGGCCAGGTCGGAATTTGTATCTGTATCTGAATCTGATTCGGGATCCGCGAGCGAAGCTAACCGCTGGAGGGCCCGCAGCGTGGCGACCTGGCCGGGATCGCCGTTCGCAATCGCCTCCGGAAGCGACGACGGGGTGGAGCCGTCGGGAAGGGTATCCAGGCCGACGCGCTCGAGCAGCGACTGGACGTCGCCCTCCTCGACGAGTTCGTGTGCTTCCGCCGCGAGCGACGGCAGGTCGGTAGACGAAATCGGCTCCGGAAGGCCGTCCTGGGCGCCGCTTTCGAGGTCGGCCGTCAGTTCGAGCGCTCGGGCCTCGTCACCGTCGTCACCGCCGGCCTCATCGTCCGCATCGCTTTCGTCCCCCGCCTCGCGGATACCGAGGTCGTCGAGTGCCGCTCGAGCGTCGGTCAACAGTGTCGTGATTCGGTCGTCCGTTTCTGTAGTCATAGGTGGAACTCACCGCGCTGGTCGTGCTAATCAGGACTCCTCGTCGATCACGGCGTCGACGATCTGTTCGCGCATCTCATCGCCTTTGAGGTTCGCCTTCACGCCGACGTCCTTCGCGACCGACTGGAGGTCCCGATAGGAGAGCATCTCCAGGACGTCCTCGAGGGTCTCCCGGCGCAGGTCCTCGAGCGTGTCGAGGGAAGGTGGACCGTTCTCGACGATCGCTTCGGTGTCCGTCTCGGTCTCGGTCTCGCTCTCACTCTCGCTTTCGCTTTCTTCGTCCGTATCGGTCTCGTCACCCTCACCTGCGTCGGCCTCCCCGGTTTCGTCACCGGCTTCGTCCGCATCTTCTGCTTCGCCTACCGCTTCGCTGGCGGCGACCCGCTCGGCCAACCCCTCCTGGCCGAACTCCTCGAGCCAGGCGGCAATCGCGTTCCGGAGCGACACGACGAGTTCCTCGAGGAACGTCCGAAGGCTCAGGCCCTCCTCCATCGCGTCGGTGGCCGTCTCCTGGATCGCTCTGCCGAGGCGTTCGCCGATCGAGCGACCGAACCGCTCGCCGATTCGGGCGCCGGCGGCGGCGCCGATTTCGCCGGCCTCGACCTCGTCGCCGATGCCGTCCCCGTTGAGGACGGACTCGATGTCGACGTACTCGAGGGCTTCCTCGACGACGATTTCTTGCAGTGAGGGATCGTCGCTCATTCAGATCCCTCCGTGGGTGGCGCGACGACGATCGAGGCGCTTCTTTCGTCGATCCGCCTCGAGTGGCAGTTACCCTCGAGTCGTCCGTCGAGCGCGGAAGGGGCGTCACGACTCGTCATTTTCGTCAGTGTCGTCAGCGTCCTCGTTGTCTTCGCTATCCTCGTTACTCTCGCCGCCCTCACTGTCCTCGTCTGACTCGCCCTCCTCGCTGTCTTCGCTACTTTCGCTGTCTTCTCCGTCCTCACTGTCCTCGTCTGACTCGCCGCCTTCGTCATCGTCTTGGCCGTTCTCATCGTCGGCCGCCTCGTCCTCCGCTGACTCGTCACCGTCGTCCGTCTCCTCGGATTCCTCCTCGTCGCTCTCGAGGATCGAATCCACGAGGACGTCACCGAGCAATCGACCGACCTCCTTGCCGACCGTCCGGCCGACCGTCGCACCGATGAGACCGCCTAACTCGGGCCCGATCGGTTCCTCCGAGTCGAACTCGTCCTCGAGCGAGGTGCCCTCGAGCAGCGATTCGAAGTCGATGCCGTCGATGATCTCGTCCACGTCGACGCGTTGGGTCAGTGTGTCGTCGGTCATGCAGTAGCCTCCGCTTCCTGGTCTTGCTCCTGGTCCTGATCTTGGTCCTGATCCGGACTCTCCTCTTCACTATCCGATTCCTCGGCGCCCTCGTCGCCGTCACCTTCCGACGCGGCTTCCATCCGTTCGATCACCTGCTCGAGGACCGACCGGACGATCGTCGCGAGCACCTGCTCGATCGGCAGCGAGGAGACGGCTCGCTCGAGCGGGTTGCGAAGGGTGTCGACGATCGAACGGCCTAGTCCGCGGAACCAGTCGGCGATCGAGGAGAGGATGCCGCCCTCGCTTTCCTCGGCTTCTTCGGCTTCTTCGGCTTCCTCGTCACCGTCGCCCTCGCCCGAACTGATCCCGGGCAGGAGTCCGCCGAGCCGGTCCCGCAATCCGCCGAGGAGACCGGTCGCGGCGCTCTTGAGCCCGCCTGGGATCTTCCCGAGTGCGTTCGAGATACTCTCGAGCGGCGACCCCAGCCCATCGAGGAGGCCGGTCACCGACGATAACAGGTTACCGAGCAGATTGTTGTCGCCCGGTCGGGCCGAGACGTCGAGGGTCACTTCGTTCAGGTTCACCTCGAGACCGAGGACGTCAAGAAAGAGGCCGTCCAGGTCGAGGTGGGCGACGCCGGTGGCGTCCTCGCTCTCGTAGACCTCCTCGGCGTCGCGGTCGTGTTCTTCGCCGGGTTCCTCGCTCTCGTCTTCTGTTTCTTCCTCTTCCTCGCTCTCGTCTTCTGTTTCTTCCTCTTCCTCGCTCTCGTCGTCACCCTCGTCCGCTTCGTCGCCTTCACCGTCACCGTTCTCTGATTCTCCGTCGTCAGCCGAACCGTCCTGATCCTCGGAGTCGTCGGGTTCTCCCTCATCAGTTGCTTCGTCGGCGCTTTCGGACTCGTCCGCCGCGTCACTCGAGTCCTCGTCGTTTTCGGCGTTCGCGTCTTCGTCGTCGGAATCGGAAGAGCCGTCTGTCTCTGCCTCTACTTCGCCGCCGTCCGGCAGGAGCGTCCTGGGCTCGTCGCCTTCCTCGGCGACGGTGACGGCCGCCGGATCACGGCCGACGTCACCCCTCGAGGTCTCGCGCTCGGCGGACGGCCTGTCGTCTCGACTGTGTTTCTGGGCGACCATGATAGTATCCGTGAGGATATACAATGATCTCGCCCGTGTCGTTTGGCCTTGCGTGTGCTATCCGCCGATGGGGACGAGCGATAGAGGCGAGCACCGAACGATGGGGACGGGCGACGAGCGGTGGACGCCCCCTCGATCGTTACAGCATCCGACAGCGACGCAAGGTGAGCGAATCCGGTCGCTCGAGTCAACCTCGGCCCTAGCTGGTCGGTTCCTGCACGATCGCGAACCAGAAGTCCTCGATCGATCGGACGAACTGGAAGAAGTCGTCCGGGGTAACCGGTTTCTGGATGTAGTGGTCCGCGTCGACGTCCTGGGACTTGACGATGTCCTCTTCGGCGTCCGACCCCGTGAGGACGACGACCGGAATCTCGGCGAGCGCCGGCTCGTCGTTCAGTTCCGAGAGGATTTCCATCCCGCTTTTCCCCGGTAGCTGTGGCTCGAGCAAGACGAGGTCCGGACAGGCGTTCGATTCGTACTCCCCACGTCCGTGGAGAAAGTCGAGCGCGTCTTCGCCGTTAGTCACCGTGTACAGACGATTCGCGAGTTTCGCCTCGTGCAGTGATTCCGTGAAGAGTCGCGTATCCCCCGGGTTCGGTTCGACCAGCAGGATCGTGATTGGCTCCTCCGTCCCCGCTTCCTTCGCACTTATTGCGGAGGGTAGACGCCGAGACGGTATAACCCCTCGTTACTCGGGTGTGCCAACCGATTCTGGTCACGAGCAGGTGAGATCGATTCACATACCTCCTCTCGAGCCAGTGAACCTACCGAATCTTCTCGCCGAGTGCGGCGTCGCCGTGGGTCGTCAGCAGGTCCGCCTCCTCGCCAGCCGCGAGGATCATGCCGTTCGACTCGACGCCGAACAGTTCGGCGGGTTCCATGTTCGCCAGCAGGACGCACTTCGTTCCCGGCAGCGACTCGAGGTCGTGGAGTCGCTTGATCCCGGCGACGACCTGGCGGGTCTCGAAGCCGATGTCGACCTCGAGGCGAGCCAGGTCGTCGGCGCCTTCGACGCCCTCGGCGGCCTCGATCCGGCCAACGCGGATGTCCAGTTCCTGGAAGTCCTCGAAGCCGATTCGATCCTCGAGCAGGGGCTCGAGGTCGCTAGTGTCGGCGTCGGCGTCTGCTTTCGTGTCTGTGGTGTCAGCGTCGCTCATGTCGTCACCCCCGCGCTCGTCGGGTTCGTTACTTTCGGTTTTGGGTTCCTCGCCCTCGTCCGCATCCGCGTCTTCAGCGGCTGCCGCGATCTTCTTCTCGAGCGTCGCCTCGAGTTCCTCGACGCGCTCGTCCTCGATCTTCTCGAACAGTTCGCTGGGTTCCTCGAAGGTGCGCGGCGGCGCCTCGAGGGCGTCCTCGAGGTGGGCGTCCGTGACGGCGCCGTCCTCGCCGAGTTGCTCCCAGAGCGCCTGGGCCTTGCCGGGGGCGATCGGCTCGAGCAGGACGCCGACGGCCTTCGCGATCTGGACGCAGTCGCGGATAACCTGGGCCTGCTCGGGGTCGCCGTCCTCGAGCTTCCAGGGCTCGTTGCGCTGGATGTACTCGTTGCCGAACTGGGCGAGGCGGGTCGCGGCGAGGCCCGTTTCCCGGAGGGAGTAGTCGTTGACCGCCTCGCGGAACTCGCCGATGGCGCCCTCGATGCGCTCTTCGACTTCCCCGGATACGTCTGCCTCGGGCGTCCCCTCGAAATTGCGCTGGGCGAACAGCAGCGAGCGGTACCAGAAGTTGCCGATCGTCCCGACGAGCTCGCCGTTGACCTTCTCCTGGAACGCCGTCCAGGTGAAGTCGATGTCCTGCTGGAGGCCGCCGGTCGTCGTCAGGTAGTACCGCAGGAGGTCGGGATGGAAGCCCTCCTCGAGGTACTCTCTGGCCCAGATGGCGCGATTCCGGCTGGTCGAGAGCCCCTTGCCGTCGATGGTGATGAAGCCCGTCGCGGCCACCGCTCGGGGGGCGTTGTAGCCCGCGCCCTGGAGCATCGCCGGCCAGAAGACGGTGTGGTGCTGGATGATGTCTCGTCCGATGACGTGGACGATCTCCCCATCGTCCTTCCACACGCGCTCCCAGTCGTACTCGTCGCTCCCGACGCGTTCCGTGTACTGCTTCGTACTCGAGATGTACTCGATCGGTGCGTCGACCCAGACGTAGAGGACGATGTCTTCGGCACTACCATCGCCGATATCCGTCTCCGGATAGTCGATCCCCCACTCCATGTCGCGGGTGAGACACCAGTCCTGAAGTCCCTCCTCGATCCACTGGCGAGGCTGGTTGCGGGCGTTGTCGGTGCCCTCGAGGCCGTCCAGGAACGCCGTCAGGTAGTCGGCGAACTCCGAGACGCGGAAGAACTTGTGGGTGCGCTCGCGGTACTCCGCCGGATTACCCGTTCGGACGCTCGTCGGGTTCTCGATCTCGCCCGGCTCGAGGTGGCGCTGACAGCCCTCGTCGCACTCGTCGCCGCGGGCCTTCGCGCCGCAGTAGGGGCAGGTGCCCTCGACGTAGCGGTCGGGCAGGTAGTCGTCGGCTTTTGGGTCGTAGGCGACGAGCACCTCGTCCTCGTAGACGTACCCCTCCTCGTCTAACGTGCGAACGATCTCCTGGGTGAGCTCGACGTTCGTCTCGTCGTGGGTGTGACCGTAGTTGTCGAACTCGACGTCGAACTTCGGGAACGTCTCCTGGTACCGTTCGTGAAATCGCAGGGCGAACTCTTCGGGGTCGACGCCCTCCTTCTCGGCGGTGACGGCGATCGGCGTGCCGTGCATGTCCGAGCCGCTCACGTAGGCCGTCTCCTGACCCAGCGTCTCGAGGGCGCGGTTGAACGCGTCGGCGCCGATGTAGCCGCGGAGGTGGCCGATGTGCAGGTCGCCGTTGGCGTAGGGCAACCCGCAGGTCACCACCGCGGGGCGGTCCGTCGGGAAGTCGTCGTGGCTCATACTCGTCACCACTCGCCCGCGGGCGTAAAACCCGCCGGTTTTCGCCGCGCGGAGTGGGCAATTCCTGCCAGCTCGAGCGGTCGTCGAGGCAGTACCCGCGACCCGTGTCGACCCGGCCTCGAATCCTCTGAGGATTGAATCCGCTCGAGGAACGACCGCGAGACGACCGGTGGCACTGCTGTCGGTGATTACTTCCCACACCGATCAGATGACGATCATGTAATACTCCAATAGATAGTTTATCGACAGACTGCGTCGATGGGAGTTCAATAGGTATTTAATCAATTACCTGGAAACGCACAGCCATGGTACGTGATACCTGGGCAACGCGGGCGGGGTTCATCCTCGCCGCCGTCGGTAGCGCAGTGGGACTCGGAAACATCTGGCGATTCCCCTTCCTGGCCGGAGAATCGGGCGGGGCCGTGTTCGTCGTCGTTTACCTCGCTCTCGTCGCGCTCATCGGCCTCCCCGTGATGCTCGTCGAGTTCGTCATCGGGCGACGATCCGAACGAAACCCGGTCGGCGCGTTCAGACGCCTCGGCCACCCGTCCTGGAAGTTCGCAGGAGCCATCGGCGCAGTAGCGGGGTTCATCATCCTCTCGTACTACAGCGTCGTCGGCGGCTGGGTGCTCCAGTACATCGTGGCGAGTTTCTCGGGCGGGTACACCGGCGACACGGAGGCGTTCTTCTTCCAGACGGCGTCCGGCACGAACGCGATCATCTACCACGCGATCTTCATGGCGCTCGTCGCCGGCATCGTCTCGCTGGGCGTCCGTGACGGCCTCGAGCGAGCGGCCAAGCTAATGGTCCCGAGCGTCATCGTCCTTCTCGTGATCCTCGCGGTCTACGCCGCCACGCTGCCCGACACCGGCGCGGGATACGAGTTCTACCTCTCCCCGGACGTCGACGCCTTCGCCACCAACGCCGTCGACATCCTGCCCGCCGCGGCCGGCCAGGCGTTCTTCACGCTGTCGCTCGGGATGGGCGTGATGATCACCTACTCCTCCTACCTCGGCGAAGATCGGAATCTGCTCAACGACTCGCTCATCATCGTCGCCATCGACACGTTCATCGCGATCCTGGCGGGGCTGGTCACCTTCCCGTTCCTCGCCTCTCAGGGCGTCGACCTCGAGCAGGGAGGGGGCGGGGCTGGCGCCGTCTTCATCAGTCTCGCGGCCGCGTTCGAGACCATGCCGATGGGTCATCTCGTTGGCGGTGTCTTCTTCATCATGCTGGCGGTCGCCGCGCTCACCAGCGCGTTTAGCATCCTCGAGATGGTGGTCTCGTTCGTGGTAGATACCTTCGACATCGCACGCCTCCCGGCAACGCTGGGGCTGGCGGCGATCATCTTCGTCATCGGCATTCCGACCGGGCTCAATCTCGACTACCTCGACGCGTACGACCTGTTCGCGAACAACATCCTGCTGATCGCCGGCGGGCTCGTGCTCTCGCTGTTCATCGGTTGGGTGTTCGCCTCCGATGCCCTCGAGGAACTCGGCCAGGGGCGGGGCGGCAACGGCGGGTTCGACACGTACTGGATCAACGTCGTGAAGTACGTCGTGCCGATCGCCCTCCTCGTCACGCTGGCGCTCGCAATTCAGGAGTACGTCGAGTTCATCCAGGGAACGTTCTTCTGACCGGCGAAGACGACGTCACTTTTTCCAGCGCCCGTTCGCCCCTGAGTCTCGACTCGAGGTGGCGCCGATCGGTCGCTCGACGTCCTCTACTCAGTCGTCGCCGCTCGTCTCGGCTCGTTCGGCCATCATCGAGGCGGCCAGATCCGCCCAGCCACCCCACCGGAACCCGGCCAGAGCCACGACGGCCCAGCAGACGTAACACAGGACGATGCCGACGTAGACGCCGAGGAGCCCGTATTCGAGGGTGACCCCGAGCAGGTACGAGCCGCCGAGCATGAAGACGACCGTCCCCGTCAGTCGAGCGTAGAACGGCGTCCGGGTATCTCCTGCCCCGCGGAGAGAGCCGGCGATGGGGAAGAAGATCCCGAAGAACAGCATCGAAACGGCGAACACGCGCGTGAACTCGACGGCGTAGCTCGCAGTGAGCGGATCGCGCGTGAACACCCAGACGAGCGGTCGCGCGGCCGCGAACAACAGGACGCCCGAGATGCCGAGCGTCACGATTCCGAGAGCAAGAATCGACCGGGCGGCGTGACGCGCCGCCGTGGGCTCGCCCTCGCCGAGCGTCTGGCCGACGATGATACTCGAGACGGTCGAACTCGACCGATAGAGCGGACCCGTAAATTGTTGATAGATGCGACGACCGATGTGGTAGGCCGCGTTCGCCTCGGTGCCGAACAGGAGGATCAGGGCGTTGAACGGGAAGTTCGCCAGCGACGTGCTCATCCCCTCGGCAACGTTTGGAATGCTGACGGCGAGCAGCTGGCGAGTGATGGTGAGGTCCCGCGGTCGAGCGAGCGAGACCGGCGTCCAGGGGCTCGCGATGGCGGCGACGACCGCGCCGGCCTCGACGGTTCGACTGGCCGCCGTGGCGACGGCCACGCCGACGATTCCCATGTCGGGGGCGATCCAGATGCCGAGTCCGAGCGCGATCGTCAACACGACGTTGAGCCCGTTCGCCCCGCCGTTGACGACCATCGGCGTCCGCGTGTCGCCCGCGCCCTGTAACGCATTCGCACCGACGAGCCCGACGATGCGCATCGGCGCGGCAGCGAAGACGATCGCCAGGTAGAGCCCACCGAGACGGACGACCGCCGACTCCGCCCCGAGCACGGCGATCAGCCAGTGGCTTGCGACCAACCCGACGATGGCCAGGGGGACGCCACAGAGGGCTCCGATGAGCAGCGCCTGGGTGATCGCGCGGTCGCGCGTGCGTTCCGCGCCGCGACCCGTGTCCTGGCTCGAGAGCGCGATCGCGCCGGTCCCGAGACCGAGGCCGATCCGGAGGGGCAGTTGTCCATAGAGGTCAGCGAGGCCGACCGCGGCTACCGCCGCGGGCGAGAACAGGCCGGTGACGATGACGTCGACGGTCCGCATCAAGGTCGTCAGCGTCTGCTGGACGGCGACGGGCCAGCCCAGGCGCAGCGCTCGCCACCAGACCTGCCGAACGCTCTCGTCGACCCGGAGCATCACCTTCACGAACGAGACGTCGACGCTTAACTGCCCCGCGGTCGCGGCGAAACGGTCGGTCGGCCCTCCGTCTCGTCCGTCGAGCGCTCGCCACTCGAGCCATCTGGCCTGCTGTTCACCCGGAGAAAAGGAATCCGAGTCGGCTCGCGCGTGTACGATCGATTCCCGTCACGAGTGCACCGAGAGCGCGCAGTCGAACCGATCCGCCTCAGTCGCAACTCGAGACGGGTGCCGCCGCCTGCGGCGTCAGTTCGGCTACGTCCGCGAGGAACACCTCGAGCATCTTGCGAGTGACGTGAGGCATACACACCACGCGCAGTTCGCCCGATCCGGTCCGAGAAATTCGCCAGCCAGCCTCACGAAGCGCATCGAACGTCGGTGTCGGGACGTCCGCCGCGACCAGCGGGAGCGTCGGCTCGACGACGTCGTAGCCGAGCGCTCCGAGTTCGTCGGCCAACCACTCGGCGTTCGCCTGCGAACGCTCGTACTGGGCGGCGTACCCATCAGGCCAGAGCTCCTCGAGGGCGGCGACCGTACTGGCGACGCCCGCACCCGACCGCGTGCCGGTGAGCGTCGCCTGCGAGGTCGTCTCGAGGTAGGGCGTGTCGACGGCGAGTTCGTCGAGCAAGGACTCGTCCTGGACGAGGAGGCCGCCTGCGGGGACGGCCGCCTGGCCCATCTTGTGCGGGTCGATAGTCATCGTGTCGACGCTCGCGTGCGCGAAGTTCCACTTGTAGTCCGTGAAGGGGAGAACGAAGCCACCCCAGGCGGCGTCGACGTGAAAGAGCGCGTCCACCGCTCGGGCGACATCGCCGAGTTCCGGAATGGGATCGACGCGTCCGTACTCCGTCGATCCGGCGACCCCGACGACCAGGGCGGTCTCCTCGTCGACGGCCTGGCGAACGGCCTCGAGGTCGGCCCGCTGGTCGTCGTCGGTCGGAACGACGCGGAGGTCGACCTCGAGTACGGTCGCGGCTTTCCGGAAACTGAAGTGGGCGGACTCGGGTATCACGACGTTCGGGCGGTCGCCGTCGGCCCGCTCGCGGGCGATTCTGACGGCCTGGAGGTTCGCCTCGGTTCCGCCGCTGGCGACGTACCCCGACGCCTCGGCCAGTCCGGCGACGTCACCGAGGCGCGAAACGGCTTCGCGCTCGAGTTCCGACACCTGCGGATAGGTGCCGGGGTCGCCGGGATTGGTTGCGAGAAAGCGGACGGCGGCCTCTCGAGCGACCGGGTGTGGCTCGGTGCACATAGAGGAGAGCACCCGGTCGAACGACTGCGGCTCGGCTCGCATACGCCTATGGATGGGAGTCGTCGGTTTAGTGATTGTTGTTCTCGTCCGCACGCGCGGAACGGTGTCGAGACGAGAGTGAGAGAGTCCGAAGCGAGTGTGAGGTGGACCGGGTCGATCGTGGTCCGGTTCCTCGGCTAGTCGTAGCGGTGGGAAACGCCGAAACCGGAAAATCCCGGACCGTTTCATTGGGTAATTCTCGAGTACGTACGAACGTTCCGGACGGAAAACGGCGGTATCGAGACGATACCATCGACGCTCACGACCCAAATCGGCGGTAACGAGTCATTATTCGCGGTCCAGTCCGATGGCCGGTCGTCTCTGAAATTCTTCGAACCACGGATGATCGTTCAAAAATACGTGAACGAACCCAACAGTTCAAATTAAACTACATAAATTTAATGAGTGTAATAAGAAAAAGTTTATGTGCGAAAGGCGGGGTTACGCAAGTGCATGGCGCAGAAGTCCCCCACTACCGACGTTGAATCTTCGACTACTCTTCGAAACTCGCTGGTAAGCCGTCGTTCCTACGTTCGTTCGATCGCGACGGCCGCGGTCGCAGCGAGCGTCTTCGGTGGCGTTGCTGACGCCGCGGCGGCGGAGAGCGACTACGAAACGGTGACCCTCGACCCCGGCGAGGACCACCAGGTCACCGTCGGAGATGGCGAGACGCTCGAGAACGTCCTGTTCGACTGTACGGCCGAGGGCGCGCGCGTGACCATCGCGGCCCACGCGACCGACTGGACGATCCGCAACGTCGGTATCAAGGGCGAGTTCGACGTCGGAAGCCCCGACGCGGCCTTCGGGATTTCCGATCAGGGTGGCAACACCTCGACCATCGAAAACGTGTACGTGGCCGACGGTGCGATTCACGGCTCGGAAGCTACCGACGAGACCGCCTTCTGGGTTTCCCCGGAGCACAACGGCCACATCGACTTCACGAACGTCAACGTCCAGAACTTCCCGGACAACGGCATCTACGCCTCCGCACCGGCCGGCAAGGGTGGCGGCACGATCCACATCGACGAGTGCTACGCCGCGAACAACTACGTGGCGAACTTCCGGATCGGCTCGGCGGGCAGCGCCGTCACGAACTCGAGCGTCCGCGTCGACCGCGACGGCTACGGCGGCCGCGGCATCTGGGTGTGGGCGCCGGGCGAGTGCGAGATCGACAACTGTCAGCTCGAGCTCGGCGGCCACAACTACGCGATCGACGCGGGCGCGAACGGCAGCGGGACGTCGGTGACGGTGACCGACACCGACTACAGCACGGACTTCCACGGCGGGGTCAACGAGACCGCCGGCTCGAGCGTCGACTTCGGCGACGGCGTTGGGAACGACCCCGAACCGACGATCCCCGACGGCGTCCCCGAGACGGCCGAGGACGCGGCGAGCGCGAACTGAGTCGCCCTGTTTTGCTGACGTAGCGGCCCTCCACACAGGTGCCGATGCGGTCTCCGTTCTGCGTTCTATCCTCCTCGACGGTAACTATCACTCTAGACTCGCCTCGAGCACCGTTCTAGCGTTCCCTTCGAGCGCCGCGGAACTCGCTCGAAAACGTCGAAATCGTCTCGGCGCACGATAGGTCACTCTACCGATCCGTCGTAATCCAGAATTACGCTCGAGACGTCGCCCGTTCGTTCACCGCTGGACGAAGGTCACAATAGCGAGTCGATCGCCTCGTTCGGCCGTCAATACGCGTCTCGAGCGGTAAGGTACAATTACTGCCGTCCGTTGCGCGATCATTCGTATAAATTTTTGTGGGTTATCGTTCTTGCTTTCGAAACGATACGTTCCGATTCCTGTTATTCTCTGTAAATTCAATCGATTCTATCTACGGAAGATTTAAACCAGTATCCTCGCATTACCCGAACGCATGGCACGCGACTCTTCGGTACTGGACGACGATTCGATTGCGGGACACGACGGGAACGCCCCGCGAGACGGTAATACGACGTTACTCGACCGACGAAGCTACCTCAAGCTCGCGTCCGCGAGCGCGGTGGCGGGTCCGGCACTCGCCGCCGCAACCGGCACCGCCGCGGCGGCCGACTACGACGTGATCACGGTCCCCGCCGGACAGCGTGAAGTGATCCGCGTCGAGTCGAACGAGACGCTCGAGAACACGCTAATCGACGTCACCGCCGACGGGGCAACGGTGACCATCGCCGCCCACGGCACCAACTGGACGATCCGAAACGTCGGGATCAAGGGCCGCGTCACGAGCGAGAATGCCGTCTTCGGCGTCTCCGATCGCCAGGGTGGCACCTCCAGAATCGAGAACGTCTACCTGGGTGACGGCGCCACGGACGGCCACCGCCACGGCGTCGGTCTCTGGGTCGCCCCCCAGCACAGCGGTCACATCGAGATCGACCGCGTGAACATCTCCGAGATGGGCGACAACTCGTTTTACTGCTCCGCGCCGGGGTACAACGGCGCCGGCGGAACGGTCGACATCTCGAACTGTTACTCCCGGGACTCCTGGGTCTCGCACTTCCGGCTCGGCGAGGGAACGGTCACGAACTGCACGGCCGTGAACACGGGCGCGCACAAGGACGGCCGCGGCATCTGGGCCTGGGCACCCGGCGACGTCGTCGTGGAAGACTGTAACCTCGCGATGAACGGCCGTCACTACTCCGTCGTCGTCGGCGCCAACGGCGGCTCCTCCACCGTTCGGATGGTGAACACGCAGTACGACACCGGCTACAGCGGGGGCTTCAGACGAGCAGGGGGCTCGATCGACCTCGAGTCGGGCAACGGCACGTCGCCCGAGGACGTCGTCCCCGAGGGCTGTCCGACCAGCGCGGAGGCGGCCGCGTCGGGAAACGCGAACAGCGGTGAGAGTCGGATCGAACGCGCGACCGACCAGCGCGATTCGGCGGACCTCCCCAACGTCATCGTCTTCGACGGCCGCGACGCGTCCACGACGACCACCGACTACGCGTTCACCGTAACCGGCGACCTGGAGTCGTCCACGGACGACGGGGCGACGATCGACGAGGAATCGACGGTCGACGGCTCGAGCGCAGAGGGCGTCGTCGCGAACTACCTCGACGCCTACCGCTTCGACGGCGAACTCGAGAGCCTCCAGCTCGACGGCGACGCCGCGGTTCGCGTCAACGGCGTCGAGATCGATCCCATCGAATTCGACGACCGCCCCGAAAACGTCCTCCTCGTCGAGGGCGCGGACGCGGACGTCACCCGCTACGAGTTCGTCGTCGACGGCGAGGTCGTCCCGTCGAATTACGAGGGGGCGACGATCGACGACACCGACGCAATCGCGGACGGTCACGTCCACGGAACCGTCGCGAACTGGAAGGACGCGTTCCGCTTCGACGGCGATCTCCAGCAACTGTCCGTCGACGGCCCCGGTACCGTTTCCCTCAACGGCGAGGAAGTCGACCCCGGCGAGTACGGCGAGGACCTGCCGAACGTCCTCGAGATCGAGGGCACCGGCGAGGCGGCGAGCTACGAGGTCACGGTCGAGGGAACGATCGCGTACGAGGGCGACGACGACGAGGTGACGGTCCGCTCGGGGACGACCGTCCAGAGCTCGATCCTCGAGGGCACCCAGCGCTACCGGTTCTCCGGCGCACTCACCGACGTGACCTTCACCGATGGTGTGGCGGCGATCCGCCTCAACGACGAGACGGTCGACCCCGACGAGACCGGCGACGACGAGCTCCTCCCCCACGTGGTCGTCGTCGACGGGACGAACGCCGACGGTCCGTCGACGTACTCGCTCCAGGTGGACGGGTGCGTTCGCAAGGCCGACTACCGAAACGCCTCGGTCGACGAGGGCGACCTGCTCGAGGACCGCACCGTTCGCGGCGCCGTCGGCAACTGGCTCGACGCCTACTGGTTCGACGGCGACCTCGAGGACTTCACGCTGCTCGGCGACGCGGAAGTCGACGTCGTCTACAACGCGCGCGATCAGTGAACCGTTAGCTGTTAGCCGTTAACCGTTCGTCCGTTCACTCGAGACGACTCGAGGCTCGCAGTCGACGGCAAATTTCGTTCTAATCGGCGAAAACACCCGATATCACGACCGAGCACCCATCGGCACGCTCCGAGGCGTGACTCGAGAGGCGCCAATAACCAAGTCGCTCGAGCCCGTACCTGTATCCATGTTCGCGGACAGAGCCGACGCCGGGAACCAGCTCGCCACCGAACTCGAGCGACGGGGCGTCGAGGCCGACGTCGTCCTCGGAATTCCGCGCGGAGCCCTTCCCATCGCCCGCCCGGTGGCCGACGCACTCGAGGCCGACATCGACGTCGTCGTCGCGCGAAAAATGGGCGCGCCGTCGAACCCCGAACTCGCCATCGGGGCCGTCGCGAGCGACGGCGCGGTCTGGCTCAACGACTCGCTCGTCGAGCACCTCTCGGTTTCCGAGGACTACCTCGATGACGTACGCGAACGAGAAGCCGAAAACGCGGCGACGAAGGCGGCTCGCTATCGCGACGAAGGCGAGGCAGGAACGCTCCCCGACCTCGAGGGAACGCGCGTCGTCGTGGTCGACGACGGGGTCGCGACGGGGGCGACGGCCATCGCCTGTCTGCGCCAGGTACGCGAGGCGGGTGCGGCTCACGTCACCCTCGCCGTTCCCATCGGCTCGCCGGATTCGATTTCCCAGCTTGAGGACGAAGCCGACGCGGTCGTCGCACTCCAGACGCCGGCAGGCTTTCGCGCGGTCGGTCAGTTCTACCGCCGGTTCGACCAGGTGAGCGACGAGGAGGCGATGCGATATCTAGATCGGTCCTGAGCGACCGGCTGTAGTCGACGTTTGTCGATTCGTTCCTCATCGACGGTGCATCCCTCGTCTAGAGATACCGACGAACGTCGCGCCGGTAGGCACGATACGCATCTCCGAATTCGCGTTCCAGCGAACGTTCCTCGCGTCGGACGACCAGGTGAACGGTAGACAGCATGGCCGGGAGTACGACGAGCAGCCACGCGGTGTTCAGAAGGAATGTGATTCCCAGATACAACGCCGACCACCCGACGTACATCGGGTTGCGACTGAACGCGTACGGTCCGGTCGTCACGAGTGCCGTCGGCTTTCCACCGTTCAGTTCCAGTTCACCAACCGTTCGAACCGCCCACCCGATGATCAGCAGGCCGACCCCGGTCAATCCCCAGCCAGCGGACCGAGCGAGTCGCTGGTTCTCGAGCAACCGCACCGGCTTCAGTACGTGGGCGACTGTCCCTGCGAGTAGCCCAGCGACGTGCGACTCGGGGACGGGGACGTTCGACCATCGCCACCTCCCGCTTTGCCCCCTTCTCATGTCCTTAGATAGGCTTCCGGACCACAAGTAGAGGGTTCCGTTGAGACGCAGACACTCAGTACTACGAGGAGATTCTTTATTACACCCAGAGGTTGGGTCTGACCAGGAAAAGATTACTCGACTGAGGCGATAGTGGGCGAAATGCTCGGCGCGTTCGTGGTCACGTGAGGAGTGATTCGAGGCGTTTTCGCGCGTCTTTCCTGATCGACGGTTACGCGTCGGCCACGACCTCGAGGACGTGTCCCACGGCCCCGTTCTTTAGCTCGACTTCTGGCCCATCCGCGTCGTCGCCGATGACGGTGCCGATCTCGCCAACGATCGGTTCCTGGTCGGTCGACTGGACGTCCTGATCGCCCTGGACGATTCGGACGGTCATTCCTTGCCTGAGTTCGGTGGCTGACGGACGTTCGTCGGACATACGCGAGGGTCCATCGGTGACGTCAAAAAGCGTGGTGCCTGCAGTCGCGCCGAACGCAGGGAGGTGCTAGCTCCTGAATTCGTAATGGCATCGACGCCGGCCAACGGAACTCCTCGAGACGGTGTCGCTAAGTACCTCCTCGAGCAACACCACCCCATGACCCTCTTTGGAACCGCCGGTATTCGCGGCCCCGTCGCCGACACGGTGACGCCATCGCTCGCGCTCGCCGTCGGGCAGGCCGCCGGCTCGCCGGGCGACTCCTTCGTCGTCGGTCGGGACGGCCGAGAGACCGGGCCCGCACTGGCCGCCGCGCTCGAGGCTGGCCTCGAGAGCGCCGGATCGAACGTCGAACGCGTCGGCCAGGTGCCGACGCCCGCGCTGGCGTTCGCCTCGCAGGGGCGTCGCGGCGTCATGGTCACGGCGAGTCACAACCCGCCCGCTGACAACGGGATCAAACTGTTCGTCGACGGCGTCGAGTACGACCGCGAGGCCGAGAAGGCGATCGAATCGGTCGTCGAAACGCCCGAACTCGCCCCGTGGGACGAGTGGGGGAAACCGCGACGTGGCGACGTCCTCGAACGGTACCGCCAGGCCGTGGTGGACTACGTCCGGGAGCGGTTCCCCGACGAGGACGACCGGCCGCTCGCGGGACTGTCGGTCGCCGTCGACTGCGGCAACGGCGTCGGCGCGCTGGCGACCCCGCAGGTCCTCGACGTCCTCGGCGCCGACGTGGTGGCGATCAACGCGACCGTCGACGGCCACTTCCCCGCCCGGGAGAGCAAGCCCACCGCGGAGACGCTAACGGACTTTTCGGCGTTTCTGGCCGAGGGCTCGTTCCACCTGGGGCTCGCTCACGACGGGGACGCGGACCGACTCGTCGTCCTGAACGGCGACGGCGAGGTCGTCCACGAGGACACGATCCTGGCGGTCGTCGCCGCCCACTACACCGAAACGAGCGCCGCAGACGACCCGGTCGTCGTCACGACGCCCAACGCCTCCGCCAGAATCGACGAGCGCGTTCGTGAGGCCGGCGGCCGCGTCGAGCGAGTTCGGCTGGGCTCGCTCCACGAGGGAATCGCCCGGGTCGAAGCAGCGGCCGCCGGAGACGGCACCGCGGCGGACACCGAAGTCGTCTTCGCGGCCGAACCCTGGAAACACATCCACACCGCCTCCGGCGGCTGGATCGACGGCGTCACCAGCGCGGCCGTCGTCGGCGCGCTCACTCTCGAGGCCGGGTCGCTCGAGGCCCTGCGCGACCCCGTCACCGAACGACCCTACCGCAAGGTCTCGGTCGAGTGCCCAGAGTCCGCGAAAGGTCCCGCCATGGCGACCCTCGAGTCGACGCTGCCGGCGGCGTTCGACGACGTAGCGGTCGACACCGACTACGGAGTCCGCCTCGAGTTCCCCGACGCCTCGTGGTTGCTGGTTCGCCCGAGCGGGACCGAGCCCTACGTCCGCCTGTACGCCGAGAGCGACGACGTCGACGCGCTCGTCTCGGACGCGCGTGAGGTAATCGAGTCGGCGGTGGCCGACCACCGATAACACTGCCGTGGGGAGTCAGGTAGAGCGAAAAAAGCAAAGCGAAAAGCAGAGTGACCGAGCCTATAGATCGCAGTACAGCGGTACGCCTCCTCGCACGCACGAAATTCGAATCGAGTCGTCGTAGCTCACGGAGACGTGGTCGGCCGCGCGGACGTACCTCGCCGGATCGGTCCGACTCACCGAGCGCAACAGTCCGGCGTCCTCGAGTCGAGAGATCGTTCGGTAAGTCGTGCTGAGCGGCAGCTCGAGTCCCTCCGCGAACTTGCCGACGGTCGTCGGGCCGTCCGCGTAGCGATACAGCTCGCGAGCGGTGTCCTCGGAGAGGAGGGAGACGATGCGCTCGGGGTTGCAGCCACCCTCCCCGTCGCTGATACCGCACGGGTGTCCGTCGGATACGATCTGGCCCATACGTAATCGTCACCGCGTGTTCACATACCTCCCGTCAGTCGCTCCCACTCGGTGGGAATCGCTGGCAGGCGCTCGGATCTCGACGAAACGCTTTGATACCTCCCCGCCGAACCGTGGCCCACAGCCATGGATTCACTCATCGAGGCCGCCCGCGACGTCCAGTCTCGAGCCCACGTCCCCTACTCCAAGTACCCCGTCGGCGCGGCGCTCGAGACCGCCGACGGCGAGGTCTTCGTCGGTTGCAATCTCGAGAACGCGAACTACAGCAACAGCCTCCACGCCGAGGAGGTCGCTATCGCCGAAGCCGTCAAGAACGGTCACCGCGAGTTTGCCCGACTCGCCGTCAGTTCGGGTCGTCGCGACGGCGTCACCCCCTGCGGGATGTGTCGTCAGACGCTCGCGGAGTTCGCCGACGACGACCTCGTCGTCTACTGTGACGAGGGCGACGACGACCCGCCGAGTGAGTACACCCTCGGGGAGCTCCTGCCGAATACGATCACCGAAGAGATGCTCGAGTGAGGCGAGGGAGGTGAAAGTGTGGCTCGAGTGGAGCGTGGCTCGAGTGAGGGGAAAGCAAAATAGAGAGCGAAAGGAGGGAGAAGAGAGAGGGAGAGACCGGGGGAGACGAGAGCGAGAGTGGAGGAGATAGAGAGGACGAGAGCGAGAACCAACCTCAAACCGTCGTCAACGACCCGACCGGCGCCTCCGTTCGCCCCTCCGCACGTTCGATGCCGTCGGTTCCGGCCGCGATGAGCGCGAAGACCCCGGCGACCTCCGCCCCCGCAGTTTCGACGATGTCCAGGAGCAGTTCCTGGGTCTCGCCCGACCGGATCAGGTCGTCGACGACCAGGACGGATTCGTCCGGGTCGATCGCGGCCGCGGGCAGGTAGTAGGTGAGTTCGATGCCCGACTCGAGGCGCTCGCGAGCCTCGAAGAACTCCTCGACGGCGGTCTCCTTGCGTTTCTTCGCGTACGCACACCGGGTTCCGTAGTAGCTGGCGAGCGAGGCGGCCAGCGTGATGCCGTCGGTGGCGGCCGTCAGCACGACGTCGGGGCGCTCGAAGTCGAAGGCGTCAGCCACGACGGGGGCGGCGAGGTCGAGAAACGGCTGGTCGAAGACGGCCCCGGAGTTGTCGACGTACCCCTCCGAGTCGACCTGGATGCGGGCCTCGAGTTCGGCCGCCAGCGCCTCCCGACCGACTTCCTCGACCACCTCGCGGGCGCGTTCGGTGCCGGGGAGGACGTGCCCGTTGACGTAGCGGTTGAGGTCGCCCGCCGGCAGGCCGGTCGCCTCGGCGAGTTCGTCGTACGTCCGGGTTTCTTTGAGCATCCGCAACACGTCGACCGCTCGTAGCTGGAGCGCGGCTTTTTCGGCTCGGTTCATGCGTGTACGCACGATTCCACAAGTATGTATATTTCGATCGGCAGTTTCGTGATACACCACCACAAACGTGGGTAGCCCGGTTGGTCGATCGTGACCCGGTCATCGGTGGTATCGAGCCACCAGCCGCCGGGCGAGGCGGGCCTGAGCACGCTGGAGGAGACGCGACGCCGTGCTCGAGGCACAGCCCAGTTCCCTGGCGACGGCCGCGACGCCAGCCTCGCGGGGCACCTCGAAGTAGCCGACCTCGACGCCCGCGGCGACGGCCTCGAGTTGTCGGTCGGTGAGCGCGTCCGCGATGGGGGCGTGGCGACGGTCGTACTCGCCGATCGAGCGAACGGTGACGTCGATGGACTCGGGTAGACCCTCGAGCATCGCCTGCAGGTTCTCGCCCGTGCCGACGACGGTCATTCCGAAATCCGCGGACTCGTCGTAGGTAATCGGCGGGACGACGACGAGGTCGAGCGCGGCGAACGCCGCGCGCCAGCGGACGTCCTCTTCGCGCGTCTCCTGGCAGACGTAGAGGTAAAATGAGTCGTCGTCGATCGGCGTCAGATCGTACCACCGGATCGATTCCGTGGACTCGAGCGCCTCCTCGTAGGGCTCGCGGTCGGCCTCGACGTAGAAGAGTTCGTACTCGAGGCCGTCCTGGCGGGCGTCGACGTTCCAGGCCTGGAGTTCCTCGTAGCGAACGGCGTCGCCGTCCCTGATGAATCGCTGCATCGGGTGGAGCATCCAGTCGGGCTGGGAGAGTTCCACGGAGAGCGACTTCACGGTTCGTTCGTCTCGAGTGGTCGAATTGTTATAAATACACTAGTCACTTCGTCATAACGTCGATCGAAACCGCGGCGCAACTCACGACTATGATCGACTGGATTCCGCTCCACGCACCGGAACGACTCGCGTTCGTCGTCGCCGCGAGCGCGTTATCGCTCAATTTCATCGGCGTGCTCGCGACGATCGCGGGCCGCACCGACTACTGGCCGCCCGGCGAGCGTGACAGGCGGTTCTACGCCCAGTGGACGCTCGCACAGACGTTTTCCGTATGTCTGCTCGTGGTGGCCGTCCTCGACTGGAATGGCCTTGGCCTCCCGCGAACGCCGACGCTCGTCGCCGGCCTCGTGCTCTTCGTACCCGGGTTCGCTGCGGCGCTCGCCGCCGGACGCGACCTGGGAAGCGAAGAGACCGTCGGCCTGACCGGCGAATTGCGAACCGGCGGCTGGTATCGCTACTCGAGAAACCCACAGTACGTCGCTTACCTCGTCGCCACGGTCGGATTCGCGCTGCTGGCGAACTCCGCGTTCGTGGCGGCGCTCTGTGGCCTGTACGCCTGCTGGTGGCTCCTCTTGCCGCTGGCCGAGGAGCCGTGGCTCCGCGAGCAGTACGGGGAGGCCTACGAGCGGTACGCCGAAGTGACCCCGCGGTTCGTCGGCTTGCGAACGCTCAGGCGACTCTCGGACGAGCGCACCGAGCGCGACGCGGCGGGATGAGCGTGCTCGAGCAATCTCGAAAACGAGGTCAAACGAGTCCGACGCTCGAGTGAGAACGAAACCGACGCGCGAACGATGGCGGAGAGAACGAAACGGAAACGGTCCGTAACGGCCTATTCCGCGAGGAAGTCCGGTTCGGAGCGCTTCTCGTCGCGCTCGGCCTCGAGGTGCGCCCGGAACTCGTCGATCTCGACGTCGTACTCCTGGTCCTCGAAGCGGTCCCGAACCGAGATGTTCCCGGCTTCTTCCTCGTTGTCGCCGACGATGATCTGGTAGGGGACGCGGTCGTCGTGGGCCGCCCGGATCTTGCGCTCGAGCGTGCTGTCTCGGTGGTCGACCTCGGTCCTGAAATCGCCGAACTCGTTGGCGACGCGGTGGGCGTAGCCGAGGTTGTCGTCGGAGATGGGCAGGACGCGCACCTGCTCGGGAGCGAGCCAGAACGGGAAGTTCCCCTCGTAGTGCTCGATGAGCATCATGAAGAAGCGCTCGTAGCTGCCGTAGAGCGCCCGGTGGATCATGACCGGCTCGTGGGCCTCGTTGTCCTCGCCGACGTAGTCGAGGTCGAAGCGCTCTGGCATGTTGAAGTCCAGCTGGACCGTCGGGCCGTCCCAGTGGCGACCGATGGCGTCCTCGAAGGCGTAGTCGATCTTCGGGCCGTAGAACGCGCCGTCGCCGGCCTCGAGGTCGTAGTCCACGTTTCGCTTCTCGAGGACGGACTCGAGCTGGGCCTCCGCTTTATCCCAGATCTCGTCGCTCCCCACGGACTTCTCGGGGCGCGTCGCGAGCGCGACCTCGTACTCGAGGTCGAACGTCGAGAGTACCTCGTCGATGACGTCCATGATGGCCTCGACCTCGCGCTCGATCTGGTCGGGGCGGACGAACAGGTGGCCGTCGTCGATCGTGAACGCCCAGACCCGCGAGAGGCCGGAGAGTTCGCCGCGCTGTTCTTTCCGATACACTTTGCCGTTCTCGGCGTACCGGATCGGCAGGTCGCGGTAGCTCCAGGAGTGGTCCTGGAAGATGGCGGCGTGGCCAGGACAGTTCATCGGCTTCAGGCCGAACTCGTCGTCGCCCACGTCGAAGATGAACATGTCGTCTTCGTAGTTCTCGTAGTGACCAGACTTGTGCCAGAGGTCCGTCTTGAACACGTGGGGCGTCTCGACGTAGTCGTAGCCCGCGTCCTCGTTCAGGTCCTCAACGAAGCCCTCGAGTTCCCGCAGGATGGTCTTTCCCGGCGGGTGATACAGTGGGAGTCCGGGACCCGTGACGTCCTGGATCGAGAACAGGTCCATCTCGTTCCCGATCTTGCGGTGGTCGCGCTCTTTGGCCTCCTCGCGGCGCTCGAGGTAATCCTCCAGGTCGCTCTCGTCCTCGAAGGCCGTTCCGTAGATCCGGGTCTGCATCGGATTCTCCTCGTCGCCGCGCCAGTAGGCGCCCGCGATCTCGAGCAGTTTGACGACGCCGATCTCGCCCGTCGACTCGAGGTGGGGGCCGGCACAGAGGTCTTCCCACTCACCCTGGCTGTAGAAGGTGACCTGTTCGCCCTCCTCGGCCAATTCGTCGAGCAACTCGAGTTTGTAGGGTTCGTCGGCCAGGCGTTCCTCGGCCTCCGCGACCGAGACTTCCTCGCGCTCAATGTCGTAGTCGGCCTCGATGATGTCCTCGATCTCGGCCTCGAGCGCCGAAAAGTCGCCCTCGTCGACCTCGAGGTCGTCGAAGTCGTAGTAGAAGCCCTCCTCCGTCGGCGGGCCGATGGCGAGTTTCACGTCGTCGAAGTGGCGCTCGACGGCCTGGGCCAGACAGTGGGCCGCGGAGTGACGGAGCACGTCGAGGTACTCGTCGGACTGGTCGGTGACGATCTCGAGGCGGGCCTCGTCGTAGACGGGGGCCTCCTTGGCGACGAGTTCGCCGTCGAGTTTGCCGGCGACCGTGTCGCGGCCGAGGCCGGGGCCGATCTCGTAGGCGCAGTCCTCGACGGTGGCGTCGGGGGCGACCTCGAGTTCGGACCCGTCGGGAAGGACGACGTTGATCGATTGCGGTGCGGATTCGGATTCGGATTCGGGTTCTGACATTGGTGGGTTGTGGGTGTTGGAGTGGGTGTCGATGTTGTGGTAGCTGTGAGTGTCGCTATCGGGTGACTACGGACAGGCAGTATCCTCGCTCGAGTCGCTCGAGCGGGATGTCGGGACGCTGGTACGCGTGACCGCGTCCGTACTCGTATCGCCGGGCGTCGCACCGAGCGTCGTGCGTACCGCTCGCCGAGGCGTTCGTGTCGACACAACGAGCGGTAGGTGGGAATTAGAAACGGGCGGACGGCCCTGTAAAGTAGACACCTACCATCGTACCTCAGGATATCCCCGAACGGAATAAAAACGTTTTGATGGTGTGGGGGTCGCTCGAGCGACGGTAGGCCGTGGACGAATCCGAACCCCACGCTCGCGGCGCGAACCCGCGATTTCACGCACAACTCGAGAGAAGAAAGCTTATACCGACATTACGCTGGTGTTACATCAAACGACGAATGGACAGAAGACACACATCACTACGAACGCACCGCCGCGAGTTTCTCGCCGCCTGCGGCGTCGGAGCCGCGACGATCGCCGGCTGCTCGAGGCTCCGCGCCGACTCGAAGCCAAATGTCGCCTGGACGGTCGACGGATCGAACGTACCGTACTCGTGGCCGGTACTTGTCGACGGGACGCTGTACGTCGGGACACGAGGTGGACAGCTCAAGGCAATCGACACCGAAACAGGATCCGTCTCCTGGAGCGCCTATATCGCCGAGGACCTGTTCGTAACGCCCGCCGTCGACGACTCGCGAATCTACGTTGGATACCACGACTTCTCGGCGTTCGCGACCGACGGAACGGAGTCGTGGACGACGACGCTCGAGTGGGGTTCACTCGTCCACGGTCCGAATCCATCAGTTCTGGTCGACGATTCCGTGATCGTCGGCACCCGAAACGGCTACCTGTATTCGCTCGCCACGGACGACGGAACCGTCGAGTGGGAGACCCAGATGGGTGAGAGAAGGCCAACGCCGTACGCAGTGATCGACGATGGAGTTCTCGTCGGCGACGAGAGTGGAACCATCGCTGCCATCGACCCGGCGGACGCGAGCGTCCGATGGGAGCGCACCGTAAGCGTGGACCCAGAGAGATCCGGGGACCCGTATCTTACGGTGAACGGCGACGCCGCCTACGTGAGCGGAACGTCGATCCAGCGACTGGACCTCGAGACCGGCGACTCGGTGTGGACGGTCGACGACGCGGACCGTACGTTCACGTCGCCTGCCCCGGCGAACGACACCGTCTACGTGACCGGTTCCGATCTGGCCGCCGAGAAAAACGAGGATCTGAGCAGACCCGGATACATCTGCGCGCTGGACGCCGAAACCGGCGATCAGCGCTGGCGGGAGCCACTGGAATCCAGCGCGTACAGACCAGCCGCCCGCGACGACGGGCGGGTCTACGTGGGTGACGTCTCCGAGCAATTCTACTCCTTCGACGCCGACGGCTCCGAGCGCTGGACCGTCTCCGTCGACGGTAACGTCGTCAACAGGCCCGCCCTCGAGGGCGATCGGATCTACTTCGGCACGGGTCAGGGGACGACCTACGCGCTCGAGGAGTCCTGACCCACACCCAGGCCCCTGCCTCTGAGCACCCGCCCTCGAGTCGCCCGCCAACCCGGAGGACTTTACTCTCCGGAACACGCTCGAGCCAGTATGACCGAGGCGACGGGAATCGTCGGCGAGTTTCTCTCTCTGAAAGCCGACACCGACGCGGACGTGCTGGCGATGCAGTGTGGCGACTTCTACGAGTTCTTCGGCGACGACGCCGAACTCGTCGGCGAGGAACTCGAGCTCAAGGTGACCTCCAAATCGTCCCAGGGCCAGTCGTACCCGATGGCGGGCGTGCCGCTGGCCGACCTCACGCCCTACCTCAAGGCGCTCGTCGAGCGCGGCTACCGCGTCGCGGTGGCCGACCAGTACGAGACCGACGACGGCCACGCCCGCGAGGTCGTTCGCGTGGTAACGCCCGGGACGTTCGTCGAGACGAGCGACGCCGACGCGCAGTACCTCGCGGCGGTGGTCGCGGACCAGGGCTCGGACTCGAGTTCGGGATCTGGGTCGGGCTCCGGCTCGAGTTCCGGCGACGAAACCGCGTACGGACTCGCCTTCGCCGACGTCACGACGGGCCGATTCCTCGTCGCCGGTACCGAGGACGTCGACGAGGCGATGACCGAACTCTACCGCTTCGCTCCCGTCGAAGTCCTGCCTGGCCCCGACGTTCGGACCGACGACGACCTCCTCGCACAGCTCCGCGACCGACTCGAGGCCCGTCTCACCCTCCACGAGACGGAGGCGTTCGCTCCCAAACGAGCGGCCCATCGGGTACGCGACCACTTCGGAGGCGAGACCGTCGACCGCCTCGACCTCCCGGAATCCGCACTCGCCGCCGCGGGCGCCGTCCTCGCCTACGTCGAAGAGACCGGCGCGGGCGTGCTGGCGTCGATGACCCGCCTCCAGACCCACCGTGGGGACGACCACGTCACCCTCGACGTGACCACCCAGCGCAACCTCGAGCTAACCGAGACCATGCACGGGGACCGCGACGGCTCTCTGTTCGCGACCATCGACCACACGAAGACCAGCGCCGGAGGGCGGTTGCTCAAGGAGTGGCTCCAGCGTCCCCGGCGCTCGCTCGACGTGCTCGAGGAGCGCCAGGCGAGCGTCGGCGCACTCGCCACCGCCGCGCTCGCCCGGGACGAACTCCAGGACGTGCTCGGCGGGGCCTACGACCTCGAGCGCCTGGCCTCGAGAGCGACTCACGGAAGCGCGGACGCGCGAGACCTGCTGGCGGTGCGGGATACCCTCGCGCTGGTTCCCCGGGTAGTCGAGGCCGTCGAATCGACGCCCGACCTGGCCGACTCGCCGCTATCGACCGTCGTGAATCGGGTCGACCGCGAGCGGGCCGCCGACCTCCGCGAGACGCTGGCGGACGCGCTGGCCGAGGAGCCGCCGTCGACGGTGCGCCAGGGCGGCATGCTGAAGAAGGGGTACGACGACGATCTCGACGACCTCATCGAGCGCCACGACGAACTCGAGCAGTGGCTCGACACGCTGGCCGACCGCGAGAAGCGCCAGCACGGGCTGAACCACGTCACCGTCGACCGGAACAAGACCGACGGCTACTACATCCAGGTCGGGCGTTCGGCCGCCGACGGCGTGCCCGACCACTACGAGGAGATAAAACAGCTCAAGAACTCGAAGCGGTTTACCACCGACGAACTCGAGGACAAGGAGCGCGAAATCCTCCGGATCGAGGAACAGCGCGGCGACCTCGAGTACGAGTTGTTCCAGGGGCTTCGCCAAGATGTCGCGGAGCGGGCCGCCCTCCTCCAGGACGTCGGACGTACCCTCGCGACGGTCGACGCGCTCTCGAGTCTGGCGAGTCACGCCGCCGAGAACGGCTGGGTTCGTCCCGCCCTCTCGCGGGGCGGAGCCCTCGAGATCAACCAGGGGCGTCACCCCGTCGTCGAGCAGACGACCGAGTTCGTCCCGAACGACGTCGCGATGGACGCGGATCGCGGCTTTCTGGTGGTGACCGGCCCCAACATGTCCGGCAAGTCGACGTACATGCGCCAGGTCGCCTGCATCGTCCTGTTGGCCCAGATCGGCAGTTTCGTGCCCGCCCGCGAGGCCGAGATCGGGCTGGTCGACGGCATCTTCACCCGCGTCGGCGCCCTCGACGAACTGGCCCAGGGGCGCTCGACGTTCATGGTCGAGATGAGCGAACTCTCGAACATCCTGCACGCCGCGACCGACGAGTCGCTCGTCATCTTAGACGAAGTGGGGCGAGGAACCGCCACCTACGACGGCATCTCCATCGCCTGGGCGGCCACCGAGTACCTGCACAACGAGATCCGGGCGAAGACGCTCTTCGCGACTCACTACCACGAACTCACGGGTCTGGCCGACCACCTGCCCCGCGTGGCGAACGTCCACGTCGCGGCCGACGAGCGCGACGGCGACGTGACCTTCCTTCGAACCGTTCGCGACGGCCCGACCGATCGCTCCTACGGGATTCACGTCGCCGACCTCGCGGGCGTTCCCGCTCCCGTCGTCGACCGCGCTCGCGACGTCCTCGAACGACTGCGCGAGGAGAAGGCCATCGAAGCGAAGGGTGGGGGCTCGAGCGAGCCCGTGCAGACGGTGTTCGACGTCTCGAGCGGGAGTTTTCGGGGACCGGCGAACGCCGACGGGGGCGATCCGGAGCCGGCCACAGGCGTGGAGCGCGATCCCGACGCCGAGGCCGTCCTTGAGGACCTCGAATCGATCGACGTGAACAGTACGCCACCCGTCGAGTTGATGGCGACGGTCCAGGAGTGGAAACGACGGCTGGATCTCGAGGAGTGAAACAGCAGCGGAAACCGATACAACAGAGGCCGACAGCGGAGTTCAGAGAAACGCGATTACTTCGCGCAGGTAATTGAGGACGATCCCGATGATCGCGAGGTAGCCGACGATCCCGAGGACGTTGACGATCAACCCGTTCGTGTACGGTCCCATATACTCCTCGTCGTTCGCGATACCGAGAATGAGAAGGCCGAGGATCGGGAACGCGATCACGGCGACCGCCTGGGCTATCCGGAGGAGTTCGATCGGATCCTCCTGGAACACGAGCACGACGGCGAGGCCGAAGAGAACGGCAACCGTCGCCCACGACTTGACGGGTCGGCCATCCATCGTCGGATCCTGACCGAATCCGTCGGCGAGGAGGGTCGCCCCGAGGATCGCGTTGACGACCAGCGAGGAGAGTGCGGCGAAGAAGAAGCCGAGCGTAAAGAGGTAGAACGCGCCCGAACCGGCGACGGGCTCGAGCTGGGAGGCCATACCCACGGCGTCGAAGACCGGATCGGTCTCGCCGTGGATGACGCTCGCACTCGTCAGCATGATGACCGTTACGATGAGCCCGAGGACGGCGATACCGAGAATGCTGTCCGATCCCTTCTCGGCGAGCTGGTCCGGGCCCCACTCTTTCTCCCGAACGAGATACGTCTGGTAGGCCGCGGCAGCGATCGAGAACGTCGTCGCCGCCATCCCAAGCGCGAGAAAGAGCGCGTTGACGTTCGGGACCGACGGAATCAGCCCGCCGGCAGCGGCGGGAACGTCGAAGCCGACGATTGCGAGCGTCCCGACGAACGCGACGAGCATGATCCCGACGACGAGTTTGATGAGGAGTTCGATCTTCTCGTACAGGTTCGGCAACCAGATGAACCCGATCGCCGCGATGGAGAATACGGCGGCCCAGAGTCTGACGTCGTAGCCGACGAGCGCATTCGTCGCGAATCCGATGCCCGCGTTGTTCCCGGCTTGAAACGCGAGGATAGCGAGAAAGCCAAAGACACCACCAACGGTCGCCAGGCCGTTACCGTACTTCTCCCGGGCGACCTCGAGGAGCGTTTCCCCGGTAGCGAGGCCGATCCGTGCGGCCATCCACGTGTACGTAATCATAAAAACCGTCGCGAGTATCGGCACCCACAGTAACTGGTAGCCGTAGAGGCTCCCGGCGATCGTACTCAGCGCGATACTGCCCGGTCCGACGACAACGGCTGCCAGGATGAGTGCTGGACCAATGGCCGTGATCCGATTCCAGAGAGATCGACTCGATGCAGGTTCTGTGTTAGTTGCAACCATACCGCAAAACTACTTTCAGGAAATAAATAGATTCTGGCAATTCGAACAGACATCACTGAAAACGATTCCGAAGGAGACGCTGAAAACGTTGAGTCACCACCCCTACAGAACCATCCCACGGGACCATCGACCGACGTACCTGTTTCGAGGAACACGAACCCAGTCGAATTCCCGTCGATACCCTTTTGCATCCGCTCAGAAACAACCATACATGACTTTCCAGCAGGCACTCGAGGGCGTCACGTGTCCCATCGTGACGCCGTTCGACGAATCGGGATCGGTCGACGAGGAATCGCTGGGTTCGCTCGTCGACGCGCTCCTCGAGGGCGGCATCGACGGGCTCTTCCCCTGCGGGACGACCGGCGAGTTCGCGAGCCTCTCGCCCGACGAACAGCGTCGAGTCGTCGAGGTCACGGTGGAGCGAGCAGACGGCGAGGTACCGGTGCTCGCCGGCGCCGCCGCGACGAGCGTCGTCGAGACGGTCGACTACGCCGAAGCGGCCGCCGAGGTCGGCGCCGACGTCGCGGTTGTTGTCCCCCCGTACTTCCACTCGTCAAACGATCCCGATGGCAACCGCCGGTTCTTCGAGACGGTGGCCGACGAGTCGCCGCTCCCCCTCGTGCTCTACAACATCCCGTCGTGTACGGGCCAGCCCATCGCCCTCGAGACGCTCGAGGCGATCGCCGACCACGAGAACGTCGTCGGCCTGAAGGACTCGAGCGGCGACTTCGAGTACTTTCTGGCGGCGATGCGCCGGACGCCCGAGGAATTTCTGTGTCTCCAGGGGTTCGACACGCTGCTCGTCCCTTCCCTCCGAATGGGCGCCGACGGCGGCGTGAACGCGCTCTCGAACGTCGCTCCGGAGGCGTACGCCGAGGTGCTCGAGACCGCCGAAACCGGGCGCGGGGAGGCACTCCAGGCGTCGATATCGGGGCTGTTCGAGGCGTGTGGAACCTACGGATTCGCTCCGGCGACCAAAGCCGCCCTCGGCCACCGCGGGTGGCTCCCGTCCGACGCGGTTCGCCCGCCGCTCGTGGCCGTTCCCGAGGCAGGTCGAAAGACGATCACCGACCGTACCAACGCGCTGCTCGAGGGCTGATTCATGACCGACGATACATTCGACGCCCCATCTCACGACGCGGACGACAGTGCAGATACTCGTTCAACGGACGACGCGGACAAGCGAGCAACGGACGAGACGACCATCCACCAACTCGACGAGCACACCGTCGCCCGGATCGCCGCCGGAGAAGTCGTCGAGCGGCCCGCCAGCGCGGTCAAGGAGCTGGTCGAGAACGCCCTCGACGCCGACGCCACGCGCATCGAGGTGGCAATCGAGAAAGGCGGCACCGAGTCCATCCGGGTCAGCGACGACGGCCGCGGGATGACCGAGACGGACGTCCGGCGGGCGGTTCGCCAGCACACGACGAGCAAGATCACGGGCCTGGAGGACCTCGAGCGCGGCGTCGAGAGCCTGGGCTTTCGCGGGGAGGCGCTCCACACCATCGGGTCGGTGTCGAAGCTGACGATTCGGACCCGGCCTCGAGCCGACGGAACCGCCGACGAAACCCCGACGGGAACCGAACTCGTCTACGAGGGCAGCGACGTCGTCGCCGTCGAACCGACCGGCTGCCCCGCGGGAACCACGGTCGTCGTCGAGGACCTCTTCTACAATACCCCCGCCCGTCGAAAGTTCCTCAAGACCACCGCGACCGAGTTCGCCCACGTCAACCAGATCGTCACCCGTTACGCCCTCGCCAACCCGGACGTGGCGCTCTCGCTCACCCACGACGGCCGCGAGGTGTTCGCCACGACGGGCCAGGCCGACCTGCAGGCCGCCATTCTCGCCGTCTACGGCCGCGAGGTCGCTCGATCGATGATCGACGTCGAGGCCGAAGCCGAGGAACTCCCGGTTGGCCCGCTCGAGACGGTCTCGGGAACGGTTTCCCACCCAGAGACGAACCGGGCCAGTCGAGACTACCTCGCGACCTACGTCAACGGGCGAGCGGTCACCTCCGAGGCCATCCGCGAGGGAATCATGAACGCCTACGGGGGCCAGCTCGGCGGGGACCGCTACCCCTTCGTCGTGCTCTTCCTCGAGGTCCCAGGTGACGCCGTCGACGTGAACGTCCACCCCAGAAAGCGCGAGGTTCGCTTCGACGACGACGACGCCGTCCGCCGGGCGGTCGAGTCGGCCGTCGAGGACGCGCTGCTCGAGCACGGGTTGCTCCGCTCGCGGGCTCCTCGAGGACGCTCGGCGCCCGAGGAGGCGACCGTCGGGCCCGACAACGAGTACGAGGACGGAACGCTTGCGGGCGCGGCTGACGAACCCGAGACGGGCGGTTCGAGCGGTTCGGGGCCGTCGACCGCGGCAGGCTCGAGCGATGCCGTCGGCTCCCATTCGATCGACCGTCGAGATAGCGACTCGAACGAGGCGCCTGCAACGCAGGCAGACGGCTCGAGGACGGCCGAGGCACCAGAAACTGGGCAGTCGTCGGACAGATCACGAGCGAACACCTCGAGTGGAGTCGAAACGTCACCGTCGGCCCCTTCGTCCGACCTCGAGGCGAACCGTTCCGATCCCTCGAGGGTATCCGAACAGACGAATCGAACGACGGGTACGTCGGATGCGACAGATGCGGCGAACGCAACGGACGCGGCGGACACGACGGAGACGACAGACGCAGGAGATCGATCTCGACACCCCGCCTCGAGCGACCCGTCGCGCTCGATCATTCCGTCGACGAACCAGCAGACGCTGGCGGGCGGGACGGCTACCGAGACCCTCGAGTACGACTCTCTGCCCTCACTTCGGGTACTCGGCCAGTTGAAGGACACCTACGTCGTCTGCGAGACGCCCGAGGGACTCGTCCTGATCGACCAGCACGCCGCCGACGAGCGGGTCAACTACGAGCGCCTCCAGCGAGCCTTCGCCGACGATCCGACGACCCAGGCGCTCGCCTCGCCCGTCGAACTCGAGCTCACTGCTGTGGAGGCCGAGGCCTTCGAGCACTACCGGGACGCGCTCGCGAGTCTGGGCTTTTCCGCCGACCGCGTCGACGACAGGACGGTCGCCGTCACCACCGTCCCCGCCGTCCTCGAGAAGACCCTCGAGCCGGCCCAGCTCCGCGACGTCCTCGCCTCGTTCCTCGACGGGGACCACGAGGCGGGCGCCGAGACGGTCGACGCGCTGGCCGACGACTTCCTCGCCGACCTGGCCTGCTATCCGTCGATCACCGGCAACACCTCGCTCTCGGAGGGGTCCGTGCTGGATCTGCTCGAGGCGCTCGACGACTGCGAGAATCCCTACGCCTGCCCCCATGGGCGTCCCGTCGTTGTGCAGTTCGAGTACGGCGACCTCGAGGACCGATTCGAGCGGGATTATCCGGGTCACGCTTGATCGTCGTTACGGCCGCTCGCGGGAACCGTAGCTATAGAAATTGTAGTATTTACACCATCAGGTGTATCGGGCGAGAACGGGGCGTACCACCGTGGCGGGTCCAACGGAGGGACGTTCGGCGGCCGACCGGTCGGCACGCTCCGACGATAGTGTCCGAAATCGACGGATCGATCACCGCTGTGAAACATCACTCGAGAGATAAAAACGCATATGGTACGCGATAGCATAGCGCGAGTATGGCGATGCAACCCCCCTCCGGTCGACACTCGCGCTGTCTGAACTGCGGCTTCGAAGCGCCCGGCGGTGACGACGCGTGGGTTCGCCTCGAGGTGCCCGGCCTCGGGCGGATGACCCAGTGTCCGGAGTGTGAGAGCACGAACGTAATGACGGGGCGCTAGTTCGCTCACCTGCCGCCTCGTCGCAGACAGACTCTTGAGTCCGACGCCCTTACTGGGCCTATGAGCCAGGAATCCAACGAGCGAGCGCTGACCGACGAGGAGTGGCGCGAGCGCCTGACCGACGAGCAATACCGCGTTCTCCGGGAGGCCGGGACCGAGCGCCCGTTCTCTGGTGAGTACGTCGACCACGAGGAGGACGGCTCGTACTCGTGTGCGGGCTGTGGAGCCACGCTCTTCGAGTCCGACACGAAGTACCACTCGGGGTGTGGGTGGCCGAGTTTCTACGACGCCGACGACGACGTGGTCGAGACGCGCGTCGACACCAGCCACGGCATGCACCGCACCGAAGTCCTATGTGCCAACTGTGGCGGCCACCTCGGGCACATCTTCGAGGACGGCCCCGAGCCCACCGGCCAGCGCTACTGCATCAACTCGGCGGCGCTCGAGTTCGAGGACGAGTAGGGACGAGTAGTCACGATGCGTTTCGGATCGGCGAGCGCGGAATCGTCGGTGACCGACTCGAATGGAGGGTAAAACGATCGTGAACTGGACAGGTTAGTCGAGCGACGACGCCAGCGCCGCGGGTGGCTCTCCAGACAACTGATCCCGATCGTGTGGCGCCTCGAACTCGAGGTCGGGGCCGCGGGCCACGATGCCATGCGGGTTCACGTCCGGGTGAGTCGTGTAGTAGTGTTCTTTGATGTGGTCCATATCGACCGTCTCCGCGACCCCGGGCGTCTGGTACAGGTCGCGCAGGTACGGCCAGAGGTGGTCGAACTCGCGGATGAACTTGACGTTGCACATGAAGTGCGTGTGGTAGACCTGGTCGAATCGCACGAGCGTCGTGAACAGGCAGACGTCGGCCTCGGTCAGGCGGTCACCGGCGAGGTAGCGCTGCTCGGCGAGCACGTCGTCCCAGTGTGCGAGCGCCTCGAAAAGGTCGTCGACGGCCTCCTCGTACGGCTCCTGCTTCGTCGCGAACCCGGCCCGGTAGACGCCATTGTTGATCGGCTCGTAGATCGCCTCGATGATCTCGTCGACCTCCTCGCGGTAGCCCTCGGGGTAGAGGTCGACGTCCCTGGTCGCCAGGTCGTCGAACTCGGTATCGAGCATGCGGATGATCTCTTCGGACTCGTTGTTGACGATGGTGTCCTCCTTCGTGTCCCAGAGTACCGGCACCGTGACGCGACAGGTCGCGTCCGGGTCGGCGCGCACGTAGAGTTCCCGGAGGTAGTCCGCCCCGTGGACGTGATCCACGGTGCACCCGTCTTTCTCGGGTGTGAACTGCCAGCCACCCTCGGCGCGATAGGGGTCGACGACCGAAACGGAGATGGCGTCCTCGAGGCCCTTCAGCGACCGCACCAGGAGCGTTCGGTGGGCCCACGGGCACGCGTAGGAGACGTAGAGGTGATACCGTCCAGCTTCGGGCTGGAATCGAGCGTCCGGCTCGTCCCGGATCTCGTCGCGGAACGTCGTCGTCTGGCGCTCGAAGGCCCCCTCCTCGTTCGTGGTCTCGGACGCGTCGGTTCGCCACTCGCCGTCGACGAGCATGTTCATAGACCAATGAAGGGGCCGCCCGCACAAAGGCCCTCGCTAACACCGATGTCACCTCGAGCGACGACGACGACGGACGAATGGCTCGAGGAGCTATCGAGCCTCGGGCCGGAGACACCTCAACCCGCCGCCAGCACCCAGTAGCCCGCCACCGAGAGTACGAGCGCGACGCCCTCGAGACGGGTCAGCCGACGACCGGTCGCCAGGAGGACGGCCGATACGGCAGTCAACGCGGCGAGCCACCACAGTCCCAAGCGAACACTCACGTCGACGGCCAGCGGCGCAGCCACCGCGGAGATGCCGAGCACGCCCAGCAGGTTGAACACGTTCGACCCGACTACGTTCCCGGCCGCGATGCCGACTTCAGCGCGCCGCGCTGCGACGACGGACGCTGCTGCCTCGGGGAGGGAGGTTCCCCCGGCGACCACCGTCACGCCGATGAGCCACTCCGAGACGCCTCCGGCGCGAGCGATTTCGACCGCGCCCTGGACGAGCAACCGACCGCCGATACCGACCAGGACCAGGCCGACGACGAGGACGAGCGCATCGACCCCGGGATGGCGGTTCGTTTCCGAGCGCTCGGGTTCGCTAACGTCGACGTCGGAACCGCGTGCCGATCGGGCGAGCCAGCTCATATAGGCGACCAGACACGCGATGAGAAAGATGCCTTCGGTACGCGAGACGTGCAAATTCACCAGAACCGCGATCCCAACCGCTGTCGCCGCCGCCATCGCGACGGCGTCCCGTCGGACGAGGGTATCGGCGACGCGAAACGGACTGATGATCGCCAGTACGCCCAGAATCGCGCCCAGGTTGAACGCGTTCGATCCGACCACGTTGCCGACGGCGATGGCGCCGCGTCCCTCGAGGGCCGCCTCGACGCCCACGACGATTTCGGGCGCCGACGTCCCGAAGGCGACGACGGTGAGACCGACGATCAGCGGCGGGATGCCCGCGGCTCGAGCGAGTCGGGAAGCCGCGGTAACGAGCCAGCGAGCGCCGAGCCAGAGCGCGAGAAGACCGACGAGAGTCGAGGCGATGGGTTCGAACGGGACCACGGGTGACCTTCCACCGCCGATCGGATAAGCGTCGGCGTCGGCACTGGTCCGACACCGATCCGCGAGCGAAAGCGCTTATGTCCGACCGGTGAGGACTCGAGGTATGGCCGACGACGGCGACGCAGGCGGCGAGAACGGGCACCGCCAGAGCCGCCTGTTCACCGACGACGACGGTGACTTCGACGCCGAGCGGGCGCGTGAGGAGTCCCTCCCCGTCGAGGACGGCGACGTGGTCAACACCGACGAACTGGCCGACCACCAGACCTACCTCGAGGGACGGGGGATCTACGACGAACGAAACCGACTCAACGACCTCACCGGCCGGGAGTGGAAGTTCGCCACGAAGTCGGTGATCCCCGAAGCCTATCCACCGGATCTCCAGCACGACCTGCGAAGCGAACACGGCGGGCAGAAGCCCCCACGGCTCTGTGCGGACCTCGTCGATCGGTTCAGCAAAGCCGGCGAGACCGTCCTCGACCCGTTCGCGGGCGTCGGCGGTACGCTACTGGGTGCGAGCCTCTGTGAACACGAGGGGACTGGCCTGCGGGAGGCCATCGGCTTCGAGCGCAACCCTCGCTGGATCGATATCTACGAGACAGCCCTCGAGCGGGAAAACGAGGAACGGCGGGAACGCGGGGAGCGGCCGCTGGCTGCACAGGACGTCCGCGAGGGCGACTGTGCAGACCTGATCGAGGACCTCTCCGAGGACTCGGTCGACCTGCTCCTGACCGACGTCCCCTACTGGGACATGGACGAGCGCGAGCAGACGCGGAATCGGCGGGCGACTCGAGAGAGTAAGTTGGGGTCGTTCGATGCCGGCGGCGATGCCGTTGACGCCGATGCCGACGACGGTGGCGGTGACGATGTCGGTGGCCGTGAGAGTGAGAGTGAGAGTGAGAGTGAGAGTGAGAGTGGGAGCGACGATGAGGGTGACGCACAGCACGCCGACGCGAGCGGCCAGTCGAAAGCCGACTGGCTCGCCGAGATGGGCGAGCGATTCGCCCAGTTCGCGAGGGTCGTGAGACCCGGACGCTACGCCGTCGTCTTCATCGGCGACATGTACCGCGAGCAATCCTACGCGTTCCTGGCCGCCGACCTCGCTCGAGCGATAGAGGACGCGGCGCCGATGACGCTCGCGGCGAACCTGATCTGGTACGACCCGTCGAAGGACCTCCACGTCTACGGCTACCCGTTCTCGTTCGTACCGTCGATGGTCCACCAGAACGTACTCGTGTTCCGGGTCGAGAGCGAGTAGGTTTCGGGTCGAGAGCGAGGAACGAGCGCGTCTGACCGCCGTCACACGGTCGTCTGACTCAGTTTTATGCCCGGTCAGTGAGTACGTTCATTCGAGGCACGCACCACCCTGACGGTATCAGTTCCCATCCTTCCCCGGTGTGTGCCTGCACGTACCCCCTCTTTCAACGTCGACTTAGACCTCCGTCAGCAACGTCGCTCGAACCTGCTCGACGGCATCCGTCTCGGTGATCACCGCCACCTCGTCACCGGCGGCGAGCGCCGTCCCCGGAAGCGGAATCGTCAGCGATTCGGTCTTTCGCCCGTGGGCGTAGATCCGCGACCCCTCGGGTAACTCGAGTTCGCTGAGTCGCTTGCCGACCGCCGGTGAGCCCTCCCCAACTTCGAGCACCGTCAGTTGTAGATTCTGGGCCAGATCGGCGACGACGTTGAAGTCGCCGCCGAGGAGCGCGGTCTTCGCGCCCGCGGCACCGAGTCGCTCGGGGTAGATGATCTCGTCGACGTCCGCGGCGTACTTCTCGTAAATGTCCTCCCGGTAGTCCTCGTCGATCCGCAAGACGGTCCGGCAGCCGTAGTGTTTGCCGACCATACACGCCGCGAAGTTGACGTTTAGGTCGGGCGTCATCGCACCGATCGCGTCGGCCGTCTCGATGCCCGCCTCGAGCAGCGCGTCCTCGTCGGCACCGTCCCCCTGCACGCCGTCGAACCCCTCGCCGTCGGCGCGCTCGAGGCGTTTCTGGTCGTTGTCCAGGATGACGACGTCGTGGCCCTCCTCTGAGAGAATGCGGGCCGTTCGCGCGCCCACCCGACCGTACCCGACGATGATGAACTTCATGCGATAGCGGTACGCGGGCAGGGGTGAAATATGTTGGTCCGTGACACGGCTCGCGCTCGGTCGGGCGAGTGCGTCGTGCAGCGCGAAATCGGCTCTCGAGTTCAAATTTCAGTGACAGGTAGTGGTGAGGGCTGCCTGCGAAACGGCTCGAGTATGCACATATGCGTATAGGTGGTCACATCGAGACGGGAAGGTTTAAGCGACCCCCCTCACCTATGCTCGAACGTCCAACATGGGGGCAACCGACACGCTCGCGGAGTACTTCGACTTCCGGGCTCACGACACGGACCTGCGCACCGAATCGGTCGCGGGGATCACCACGTTCCTCGCGATGTCGTACATCATCCTCGTCAACCCGTTCATTCTCGCAGACGCGATCGATATTCCGGGTTACGGTTTCATCGCGACTGTCCAGATGATCGCCATCGGGACGATCATCGCCTCGGCCGTCGCCATCTTCGTAATGGCGTTCTACGCGAATCGGCCGTTCGGCCTCGCGCCCGGGATGGGACTGAACGCCTTCTTCGCGTACACCGTCGTCCTCGGCATGGGAATTCCCTGGGAGACAGCGCTCGCGGCGGTGTTCGTCGAGGGGATCATCTTCATCGCCATCACCGCAATCGGCGCTCGAGAGTACGTTATCCGACTGTTTCCCGAACCCGTCAAGATGGCCGTCGGGGCCGGTATCGGGATCTTCCTGCTCTTTATCGGCCTGCAGGAGATGTCGATCGTCGTCGCCGATCCCGCGACGGCGGTCACGCTCGGCGGCCTCGCGACGAATCCTGCGGCACTGCTCGGGCTGTTCGGTCTGTTGCTCACGTTCGTGCTCTGGGCACGAGCCATCAAGGGGTCGATAATCGTCGGCATCGTCGCCACGACCGGGCTCGGCTGGCTCGTTTACCTGACCGGACTCGCCGGCACGACAGTCCTGCCGGAGGCGCTCGTCGGTGAAGATGGCGGCCTCACGTTCGCCGTCGTCACCTCCCCGCAGTACGACATCTCGCCGTTGCTCTTCGCGTTCGTGGACGGCCTCAGCGACGTCGACCCTCTGACGTTCACGCTGGTCGTCTTCACGTTCTTCTTCGTCGACTTCTTCGACACCGCCGGGACGCTCATCGGCGTCTCCCAGTTCGGCGGCTTCCTCGACGAGGACGGTAACCTGCCCGACATCGATAAGCCCCTGATGGCCGACGCCGTCGGCACCACCGTCGGGGCGATGGTGGGTACCTCGACCGTGACGACGTACATCGAGTCCTCGACCGGCGTCGAGGAGGGCGGACGCACGGGCATGACCGCGTTCGTCGTCGGGCTTCTCTTCCTCGCCGCGCTGGTGTTGATCCCGTTAATCGCGCTGATTCCCGCCTATGCGTCGTTCATCGCACTGGTCGTCGTTGGCATCATCATGCTCGAGGGCGTTCTCGACGTCGAGTGGCAGGATCCGGCCTGGGCGGTGTCGGCCGGTCTGACCATCACGATCATGCCGCTCACGTACTCCATCGCGAACGGCCTCGCCGCCGGGATCATCGTATATCCGATCATCAAGGCCGCCACCGGCGAATTCGAGGACGTGCGCCTCGGCCAGTGGCTGATGGCGCTGGCGCTCGTGGGTTACTTCTACGTCTACACGAGCGGGATGCTCGGCTGACGAGTAATTGACTGCCGCAACCACGTCTTTCTTCTCGCTCGAGCCCCGTTTTTCATACATGACAGACATTACCTTGTACGAACTGCCCGGCTGTCCGTTCTGTGCGAAAGTCCGAACCAAACTCGAGGAACTGAACCTCGAGTACCACATCGTCCAGGTCCCGGGGGCTCGCAACGAGCGCACCGAAGTCGAAGCTATCAGCGGTCAAACCGGCGTCCCGGTCATCGTCGACGAGGCTCACGGCGTCGAGGGGATGGCCGAGAGCAGCGATATCGTCGCGTATCTCGAGGAGACTTACGGCGCCGGAGCCTGAGAAAAAAGTTCGGTTTCAGGCCGCTTCTTCGCGCTTCGCCCGCTCGCGAATCACCTTCCGGAGTTCCGCGGCGTCGTCCAGGCCCTCGAGTTCCTCGCGCTCGACCAGCGCCGTCCCGTCGACGTTTTCCTGCTTCGCGCGGTCGACGACGTAGACCGACTGGGTGTGCGTGACCTGGCCGATGGAACTCATGATCCGGGCGCGTTTCTCCGCCGCCTTGGTGAACTGGGAGTGGCCGGTGAGGACGACGTCCTCGTCGTCGGCCTCGTCCTGGCTGACGGCCTTGAACGGCGAGCGTAGCGTCGGGTGGACCCGGTAGCCCGCTCGCGTGAGGACCGCGACGACCTCCTCGTCGTCGGGGTCGGCGTCCGGCTCTTCGGGCGTCGCGTCGGGGTCGCGCACGTCCTCCGTGCCCTCGAGAACGTCCACCGGGCTGGTCAGGGGCGCGTCGAAGAGGTCCTCGAGCGCCATCGCGACCTCGATGGAGGCGTTCATGCCGTCTTCGTACTTCGAGACCGTCCGGCGGGAGACCCCGAGTTCGTTCGCGAGTTGCCCCAGGCTCCACTCGCGAGCCTCGCGTTCGTCGGCCAGCAGGTCGCCGTCGATGTTGACGTAGAGACCGCCGGGGGCCGCGTAGATCAGCGGCGGGACGTTCTCGATGAACAGGTTGTACGCCGTGTCGGGGCTGAACACCGGAACGCCGTGGCGGAAGTAGACCACGTCGGGTTTCAGGTCCTCGTCGCGACTGCGCAGGCCGATGACCAGTGGCGTCGCCTCGAGGTAGGTGCCGAGTCGGCGCATCTCGTGGCCGGTCGCCTGGTTGAAGGCGTCGACGTTGCCGAGGATCTTCACGAGGATCAGATCCTCGCCGCGGCGGGCCGCGATGTCGAAGCTCTTCGGGCGAATTGCACACCGGTCGCTCACCGTAAAGCCCGCGTCTTCGAGCATCGCGGTGACGTTGCCGACCAGTGCGGATCGGGACATAGGGAAAGGTAAGTCACTCCTGGTATATGAGCGTTTCCCCGAGGACTCCGTGCCGTCCGGTCTTTTTGGGTTTTGGCCGGATCGTCGCCACCCCTCGAGATCCGAGCACCCGGTTTTATAACTGGCCGGACCAGTGCAGTCGATCAGAATCGGCGAGGGTCGGTTCGGGAAACTGCGAGGCGAAACCGGTTAACGACTCGCGGCCCAACGAGCAGCGATGACCGTCGTCGGCCTCGACGATACGGACTCCCGCGAGCGTGGGATGTGTACGACTTACGTCGCGACCGAGGTGGCCAGCCGCCTGGCCGAACGAACGGGCGCGACCGTCCAGCGCCTGCTCCTGGTCCGGCTCAACCCCGCCGTCGAACACAAGACCCGCGGCAACGCCGCCCTCGCCATCCACCTCGGCCACGACCAGGAGTGCGATCCAGAGACGGTTTACGACGTCGCCCGGACGACACTCGAGGACCTCGCGGAGACGGCCGACGAGCGGACGAACCCGGGACTGGTCGTCGCCCAACACGCTCCCGACGAGGTTCCCGACGACGTGAGCGCGTTCGCACTGTCGGCGATCCGTGACCACCTGTCGATCGACGAAGCGACGACGCTCGCCGACGACCGCGACTACCGTCGATGGGGAGCGGGCAACGGCCGCGGCCAGATCGGGGCGCTGGCCGCCATTGGCGCCTGGGGTACCCTCGAGGACTGGACCTGGACCCACGAGTGCATCGCCTATCGCGATCCGGAACGGTGGGGAACGCCGCGAACGATCGACGAGGAGAGCGTCTTCGCGGCCGCCGAGGTGGGCTATCCGACCGTCTGGGACACCGTCGACCGCGTCGAGGGCGAGACAGTCTGCGTCCCGCACACGCCGGGACCGATCCTGCACGGGATTCGCGGCGACGACCCGGAGGCCGTCCGGACCGTGTCCGAAGCGATCGGGGGCGAACCGGTCGCCCGGACTCAGCGGTTCGTGACCAACCAGGGAACCGACGTCCACCTCCGGGACGGGTCGACCCTCGAGTCGCTCTCGGCGGCTCGAGACGGACGGGCCTACCGCCTCGAGGGGCGAGTCGCCAGCGAGCCCGAAACGCGACGGGGTGGGCACGTGTTCTTCGAGCTGGGCGACCCGATTAATGGTGACGACACGGACGCCTCGAGCACGAGTGGCAACGCAGACGCCTCGAGTGCAAACGCGACCGAGACGCTCACCTGCGCCGCCTTCGAGCCCACCAAACGCTTCCGCGACCGGGTTCGCGCTCTGCGAGTCGGCGACCGGCTCACCGTCTGTGGCGAGGTCGCCCGCGGCACCCTGAAACTCGAGAAGTTCGCGGTTCGCGACCTCGTCGAGACCGAACGCGGGACCCCGACCTGCGAGTCCTGCGACCGACGGATGAAGAGCGCCGGGCGGGGCCAGGGCTATCGCTGTCGAGACTGCGGGACGACGGCGGCGACGAAGGTCGACCAACCGCTCGAACGCGACCTCGAGGTCGGGTGGTACGAGGTGCCCCCGTGTGCGCGCCGCCACGTCGCGAAACCGCTGGTCAGAGGGGGGTTCGACGGGCCGACGCACCCGGAGCGGTGACGTGCCGGATCGGAGGTGTCAGGGTAAGCTGACGCCCTGGCGCACCAGAAACTGACTCGCTTCCTTGATCTCGACCGGGCTGCCGATGATCCGGCAGTACCGATCGCCTTCGGGGAAAATCGTTATCGTGAACTCCTCGTCGAGTTGCGCCTCGAGGCCCGCCAGGGCCTCCTGTGGGAGGACGATTTGCGTGCTATCGCGCAGACTCGACGGATCTGGCATTCGTTCGGCTAAACGATGCGTTGCCGGTCGTTTATGTGTGTCGAAGTGTCCGTCGGTTCGAGTGGAAGGGGGATCTCCGGATGCATCCTGATTTTCGGTTTCCCGGTTCGTCCGTTCGCGGCCGCGACCCCACCGCGACGCCTGCACGAGGTCGAAAGGGTTTTTCGCGACGCGCGGATGAGGCTAGATAGAATGGGGCTCGAGGAGGACATCCAGGCAATCGAGGAGGAAATCGCCAACACGCCCTACAACAAGTCGACCGAGGCGCACATCGGTCGGCTGAAATCGAAGCTCGCCGAGAAGAAAGAGAAGCTCCAGAACCAGTCCTCGGCGGGCGGCGGGACGGGCTACTCCGTCGAGAAGACCGGCGACGCGACGGTCGGTCTCGTCGGGTTTCCGAGCGTCGGCAAGTCCTCGCTGCTGAACTCGCTGACCAACGCCGAGAGCGAGACCGGCGAGTACGAGTTCACGACCCTCGACGTCAATCCCGGGATGTGCAAACACCGCGGCGCGAACATCCAGCTCCTCGACGTGCCCGGGCTTATCGAGGGCGCGGCGACCGGGAAGGGCGACGGCAAGCAGGTGCTCTCGGTCGTCCGGAACGCCGACCTCATCCTCTTCGTCCTCTCGGTGTTCGAGATCGAGCAGTACGACCGCCTGCAAGAGGAGTTGTACGACATCAACATCCGCGTCGACAAGGAACCACCGCGGGTGACCGTCCGGCCGAAGATCAAAGACGGTATCAAGGTCACCTCGAGCGCCGACCAGGACCTGGATGAGGCCACGATCAAGGAGGTCCTGCGCGACCAGGGGTACGTCAACGCCGACCTCAACCTCGGCGAGAAGGTCGACATCGACCGCCTGATCGACGGCCTAATGGAGAACCGGGAGTACATCCCGTCGATCACCTGCGTCAACAAGGTCGACCTGATCACCCCAGAGTACAAAGAAACCGTCGACGAGCAACTCCGAGAGCGTGGCCTCGACCCCGAGGAGGTCACGTTCATCAGCGCCGAGGAAGAGAAGGGGCTCGAGGCGCTCAAGGACCGAATGTGGGACAACCTCGACCTGATCCGTGTCTACATGGACAAGCCGGGACGAGGAGTCGACTACGAGGAACCGCTCGTCATTTCGGCGGGGTCGACCATCGAGGACGCCGTCGACAAGCTCGGCGGCGAGTTCGAGGAGCGATTCCGGTTCGCACGGGTGTCCGGGCCCAGTGCGACCCACGACAAACAGCAGGTGGGCGATCAGCACGTGCTCGAGGACGAGGACGTGTTGAAGCTGATTCTTCGCCGGTAGCGGCGTTGTCTGATCGGTGGAATTTCCGGATCGCGATCGTTCATCAGCGATGAGTCGACGGTGGTTCGAGGATGGTTCGAAGACGGATCGACGGTGGCTCGGCGGAGACTCGAAGACGGATCGACGGTGGCTCGAGGATGGCTCGACTCCGCCAGGAACGCCGTCGCTGAGTAGACGACGATCAACCGAAGAACTGACAGGCGCCTCAGATCACTCGAGCCAGCAACTTCTGGTAGCCGATGCCGTAGAGACCGGCGTACAGCAGGACGAAGCCGAGTACTCCCGCCCAGACGGCCACGGACAGTTCACCGGCGCCGAAGTTCTGGATGCTCAGCAACTCCGCGGCGGCTCCGGCCACCGTCAGGGCGGCCGCGATCAGCGAGTAAAGCAGTAACGTCGCCACCTCGAGGACGAGTTCCGTATTCAGTGCAGCCATTGCCGACACCAGTCTCTCGAAGGACCTAACCTTTTCTGTTGGCGCCGAGACCACCGTTTCGGATCTCGACTGTGACCTGAGAGCCCACGGCGAAATCGTGATCCGGGCAGATGAGCTTCGCGCCGAAGCCGTCGTCGCGGGCGCAAAAGAACGAGAGTCCAGTAATCGGCGTGCCGTCGACGGTTACCGTGAGGCGGTCCCAGTCGATCGTTCGACCGCCGTCCTCAAGTGTGCCGAGTCGGGTTCCACCGAGGCGAACGTCGGTACCCGAAACGTCCCCGAGGACGCCTCCACCCTCGTAGTGGGGCATCCCGCCGTCTACGACCCCGCCATCGTCCGCCGCGACCCCGACGAACTCCGCTCCGGGAGACGGGTGCGTCGGGGCGTCGAGCACCGCGTACGTCTCGCCGACGTCGACCACTGTGCCGGCGCCGTCCCACGCGAGCGGGCGAACCTCCAAGCCGAGCACCAGCGGGAGCGATCCCGACGCCCGATAACAGTTCTGGTCGGGTCGACGAAAGCCGACGTGGAGGTGGTTGTCGACCCAGGGAGCGAAGAAGCCGGCCCGCACAAGTCGACCCAGCGACTCTCCCGCCTCGACCCTCTCGCCCGCCTCGACGGCGGGGTCGACGTGGAGGATCCGGGCGATCAGTCCAGCGAACGGCCCGTCGCACTTGAGGAGAATCAGGTGGTCGTGATCGGGCGCGTACGGTTTCGGCGGCGCCCGGACAGTCCGCGTCTCGAGGACAGTTCCCGAGACGGGACTCGGCGCCGCGGTCGTCCGGCCGTCCCGGAGCGTCCCGGGATAGAGGTCGATCGCACAGCCCCGGTCGTGGGCAGGGTACGGCGAGTTGTACAGCGAGAAGCGAGCGTAGCGCTCGAGCATCGAGGGTCCGAGCGTGACCGGTTCCGGCCCTGGCGCGTCCATCGACCGCAAATCGGAGTCGCGGGAATTTAGATAGTTCGGCTCCACGCTACGAATATGCCAGCGACTCCGCCGGTTCGCGTCCTCCGGGGCCGAAAGCCGACGATCGACGCCGACCGGGCGGCGAGCGAACGCCTCCTCGAGGTCGCCGCCGATGGCCAGCAGGCGGTTCGCGTCTGGACGCCCCACCGCCAGGTCGCGTTCGGCCGCCGCGACGCCCGACGCGGTGGGTACGAACGAGGTCGCGAGGCCGCCGACGAACGCGGGTTCCCTCCGGTCGAGCGCAGCGTCGGTGGTCGAGCGGTGGCCTACGACGGGTCGCGAGTGCTGGCGTTCGCCCGCGCAGAGCCCGTCGCGGACTTCCGGCGAGGAACCGACGAGCGCTACGAACGGCTCACGGCCGACGTCGAATCGGCTCTCGTGGACCTCGGCGTCGAACCGGTTCGGGGCGAGCCCGACGACTCGTTCTGTCCGGGGACCCACTCCCTCTCGCTCGAGGTTGGCGGGTCGCTCCGAAAAGTCGTCGGCATCGCCCAGCGAGTGACGAGCGACGCCGCCCTCGTTTCGGGGATCCTGCTCGTCGAGGCGAGCGACGAGCTTCGAGACGTCCTCGAGGCCGTCTACGACGCGCTCGAGGTGCCGTTCGATCCGGATTCGGTGGGCGGCGTGGCGGACGGCTCGACCGTCTCTCCCGAACGGGTGCGGCGCGTCCTCGAGTCGGCGCTCGTCGGCAATCGAGAGTTCGTTCTCGAGGACCTCGACGTCTAGACGAACGCCGATACCGATAGCGCGACGGCCAGCCCAAACGCTGGGACGTCGAGCCGTGTGAGTGCGAGTTCCGGGAGCGTCGGGTTCCAGGCGAAACACCGCGCCTGCATCGCGATCGCCAGTCGGTCCGCCCGGAGAAATGCTCGCTCGAGGGCCGTCACTCCGAGGTGGGTCACCCGCTCGAGCAAGCCCCGTTCGGTCCCCAGTCGAGACGCAGAGGCGTCCCGGATCGACTGCAAATCGGCCCGGAGCACGGGGAGAAACCGAAAGACGAGCGCGACGCCCATTCCCAGCACCTGTCCGGGTTTCCCCGGAATCGTTCGTTGGATAGCCGCCCGAGAGGCGCGAACCGGCGTCGAGCGCACGTAAGCGGCGCTGACGAGGACGATCAACAGGACGCGGTAGCTCGCGAGCGTCGGCTCGACCGCGTCGCCAGGCTCGAGCCACGGCGGGCCGAACGAGAGCGCGGCGACGACCGGGGCCGCGAGCAGAAACGGCAGCGCGAATCGGTAGGCAACGAGCGCACGAAGCGGCGAAACGTCCGCAGACCACAGGAACCCCAGCGCGAGGACGGTGAGTGCCGCGAGTGGTCGCGGCGAGAGGTGAGCCAGCGCCGCGACGGAGAACCCGATCTGGACGGCGAGTTTCGACCGTGGATCGAGGCGGTGAGCGAGCGTGTCGTCGGGTTCGTAACCGAGCATCGATCGTCAGTCCCCGACTCGCGTACCGCTGCCGGGCGCGCGAACGGCGAACGCCTCGCTCTCGAGGGAGTCGCGAGCGTCAGCCGGTGGTTTATCGATCGCGATTGAGCCGTTTCGCATGACGAGCACCCGGTCAGCCAGTTCGAGGACGTCCCGCAGGTCGTGGGTCGCGAGGACGATTCCGGTTCCTTGCCGGGAGAGGGCGGACAGGCGCTCGAGGACCGCTCGACGGGCGGGGTCGTCGAGGCCGGTGAACGGTTCGTCGAGGACGAGGTGAGTCGGCTCCATCGCGAGCGCGCCCGCAATGGCGACGCGGGACTGTTCGCCCCCGGAGAGGGTGTGGATTCGATCGTCCTCGCGTCCCTCGAGTCGGACGGCTTCGAGCGCGTCGGCGACGCGTCGATCGATCTCCGGATGCTCGAGGCCGAGGTTTTCCGGGCCGAACGCGACGTCCGCGCCGACCGTCGCGGCGACGAACTGGTCCCGTGGGTGCTGGAAGACCATCCCCACAGCTGTGCGGGCGGCCACGAGATTGTCGATGACCGGCGTGCCGTCGACGAGGACCGCCCCCGACGTCGGCGTCAGTAGGCCGTTGCAGTGACGCAGGAGCGTCGTCTTCCCGCTCCCGTTCGCGCCCGCGAGGACGACGAACTCGTCGCTCCCGACCTCGAGCGAGATGGACTCGAGGACGGTGACGCCCTCGATCTCGTAGCGAACGTCGCGAAATTCGATCATCGACTAGGCGACGGGGATCCGTTCGCTCCGAACGATTGCGATCGCGGCGGCGAGTTTCACGAGGTCGAGGGGAACGTAGTACGCCATGCCGATGATGGCCGCCTCGGCGAGCGAGAGGCTCTGGACCCAGGCAAGCCACGGGACGCCGAGGCCGTAGATGATACCGAGGCCAACCAGCAGCGCCGCGGCGAGCGTCGTCTTCTGTACCGTCGCGGGGTCTCGAACCCGCCAGCCACGGTGGACGAGGAGGCCGATGACGAACGCCGCGATCGGGTACGACCAGAGGTACCCTCCGGTGTAGCCGAACAGGTGACCGACGCCGCCTACGCCCCCGGCGAAGACCGGAACGCCGATCGCACCGGCGGCGAGGTACAGCACCATCGAGATGACGCCCCAGACGGGCCCGAGCACCAGTCCTGCGAGGAAGACGAACAACACCTGGAGCGTGAACGGGACCGGCGAGACCGGCAGTGGAATCGATACGTAGGCGCTCGCGCCGATCAACACCGCTAACAGGGCGGCTCGAGCGAACGAGCGCACGACGTCGCCGTCGACGAGGTCGACATTTTCGGTTGACGTAGCCATACCTCGAGTCACTCGTAAACCCGATTTAATGCTTCGGTTTACGTCCGTCGCCACACGAATACCGTCTCCGAATCACGGTCCCTCGAGATTCGAGGTGGTGGTAGAATCGGTGACGACGGGGCTCGAGGTGGCAACGCGGCTCGAAGACGGTGACGGCTCGAGGTGGCAACGTGACTCGAGGTGGCAACGGGGCTCGAGAGTAGTGTCGAAACCGCGAAAATCGGCTCGAGTCCGGCGGTCTCGAGCGTCAACTCAGTGGTGGTGGCCCGTCGCTTCCGCAAACGAGACGCCGAAGCGCTCTTCGAAGAGGTCCATGACGCGCTCTTCCTGGGCCTCGAGGTCCTCACCCGGATCCTCGCCGTGGTGGACGAGGTGGTGGGCGCGGCTCGCAAAGGAAAGCAGGGTGATGTCCGCGACGGTCTCGGCCTCGCCCTGACCCTCCTCCGCGAGGAGGTCGACCAGGCCGATCGGGAGCGTGACTTCGTCGGCGTCGCCGTCGGTTTCGATCGAAAACGTAGTCGTCTCGATGTCGTCTGTCATCGACTGGCCCTTGGCGGGCCACCTTAAAGGTACTGTGCCTTTATTGCCGTCGGCATCTAACGTTCGCCCATGCCCCAGGTCGAACTCGACGAGGAAACGATCGAGCGACTGGACGCCCTGCGGATCGAAGACGAGTCCTACGACGAACTCGTGACCGAACTGATCAACATCTACGAATCGAGCGAGCGGACGCTGTTTCACGCGGGCGATTGATTCGACGGAGCGTCGTGCACACCAGGCGACGGAGCGACGCGCGCGCTGAAGCGAGTCACTCGAGCGACGTTACTCCGCCGCGGTCGCACAAATCCCCTCCCAGCGGCCGTTCTCCTCGAGTCGGGACTGCAGTTCCTCGGCGTACTCCTGGGTGAGCGCCTCGGCGGCCTCGCGTTCGGCGTCGTGGGAGCCACCGCCGCCCATCCCGAGGGCACCCTTGATCGAGTCGAGGAACCCGCCGCTCGAGTCGTCGCCGCCGGGCGCGCCGCCCATCGCCCCCACCTGGGAACGGACGTTCTCGAGTTCCGGCAGGATCTGGTCGATCTTGTCGGTGTTGGCGACCATGCGCGCGGTTTCGGGGTCGTCGGGATTCTCGATTTCGAACTCGGTCGCGGTCATGATCAGACTCCACTCCTGGCTCGAAAAACGAGAGCTCTGGACTCGCGTCGAGAACTCCCGGTCGACGGTCATGCGCTCGCTGACGATCCGGTCGGTCCACTCGGTTCCCATGCGTGACGATTAGGCGACGGCAGTATCAGGGTTTCCCTCCTCCGGTCGTGCAGGGTACCTCCTCCGGTCGACGTTCAGCCGCGCGCTCGAGGGGGCGACTTGGCCATCGACACCGACGTCGTCGTCGAACGCGTCGAGTCACCCCACCGCGAGCGATCACGGCGAGATCACCGCCCAACCCTCGATTTCGCCGTGCTCGAGGCAACGGCCCTGACCGTCAGTACAGGACGCCACCGAGTGGCACGTCGGCGTCGACTTCGGTGTCGGGATTCACGAGCACTGGATACCCGTCGTCGCTGGGGACGCCGACGGTGAGCGCTTCCGATTTGAAGCCGGCGATACGGACGCTTCCGAGGTTCGTGGCACAGAGGACCCGTCTGCCGACGAGGTCATCGGGATCGTAGTGGTAGTCGTGCTGGCCGGCGGACTGGACGAGGGTGCTCTCGTCGCTCGAGTCGTCGTTCGCCCCGTCATCCTCCGTACCGCCATCCTCCGTATCGTCGCCACCAGCGCCGTCGTCACCAGCACCGAGGTCGATCCACAGCTTCGTCATGTGCGACTTTCGCGCTTCGGGAAACGATTCCGCGCGGACGATCTCGCCGACCCGAATCTCGACGTCGAACGGACTCTCCGGCATTGGCTCGAGACAGGGGCGCTGGACAGATATAGGTCGGTGGTCCGCTCGAGGCAGCGCGTGAAGTCGGGTCGAAATCGAGGTCAGGATCGAGAGTCAGGATCGAGAGTCAGGATCGGGAGTATCGCTGATGAATAGGGTCTTGGAGGGATACGACGCGTTCTCGAGGTCGTCAACAGCCGTCCTCGGGCACACCCTCTCTGAACGCGACCAGTTCCCCGTCGTGGTCGACGTACAGCGTGTCACCGCTGATCGCCCGAACGTACCCGACGGGGGCATCGTCCGTCGAAATCGCCCACTTCTCGGTGCCATCGTCCTTGTTCAGCGCGACGAGTTCCTCGTCGTACTCGCCCCAGTCGCCCTCGGCCCGTCCGAAGTAGACGTAGATGGTCTCGCCACAGATAACCGCCTGTCCGGCGTTGTGTGCACAGGGGACCTCCCACTCGTTTTCACACTCCTCGAGAGAGCCGCCGTACAGGTTGAAGGCGTCACCGGTTGTATACACGTCCTGGTCGATCGAGACTTCGTGGTCAGTCTCCAACGTGATCAGGCCGTTCACCTCGCCCGTCTGCGCGTCGTGTACGCCCAGATCGATGTCGGACCACCAGTCGACGACGACCGCGCTCGCGTTCGCGTGGATCGGACTCTCGACGTCCTGGTAGACCTCCTCGTTTCGCCAGACTTCGTTCCCGGCTTCGGGCTCCAGTGCGAGCACGGTCCGGGGTGTCGCGGCGTAGACGACGCCGTTCGCCGCGGCGGGGGCCCTGGCGAACTCGAACGTCCCGTCCGGGCTAGCGGGCGATTCGAGCGTGACCGACTCACGTTCCCACCGAATCGAGCCGTCGTCGACCTCGAGGGCGTAGAGAGTTCCGTCGACGACGACGAACGCGGCGTCGTAGGCCACCGTGTGACGGGTGACCGAGTCTGCTGGATCGAACGACGCCTCCCACCGGACGCCGCCGTCGGACCGGTCGAGCGCCACGACGCCCTCGTCGGTGGTCAGACAGACCACGTCGTCGGCGACTGCGGGGTCGTGCGCGAGGACATCTGTGTTCTCCCAGACGATTGCCCCGTCCCCGGCGTCCAGCGCGACGACACCGTCGGCGGTCGAGGTGTACACTGTGTCGTCAGCGACGGCGACCGAACCGTCGTGGTCGGCCGACCAGACGGGGGCGAGTGCCTCGCCGTCGAAGTCGTGTCCGTCAGCGATGCACCTGGTCTGTCCCGCGTCACCACGGTAGGATGCCCAGTCTTCGTTCATAGTAGCGTTCGGCTGGCGTGTCGGGTCCGGGAGATCTGTATCGAGTGATGCGTTGACATCGGAGGGTCCGTCACCGTCGTCGGCATCGACGTCTCCCGCCCCACTCGAGACGAGACCGACGCCGATCGACAGTGCTGCACCAGTTGCGAGGAAGGAGCGGCGTTGCCATTTTCCCATACCGACACAGCGTCGAATCATCTCATAACTATCGACGTAATATTCCACAGTTGTGCAGTGAGCAACTGTTCAAGCGGGTCTAACAACCGATTAAACAAACGCTCGCCAGTGGTTTCGAGCAGCCCACCCCGTCAGCAGTTGGCCCGAAGTCTCGACGTGATTCGACCACGGGAACCGTCCATCGGACAGCAGACAGCAGACGCCAGACAGCAGACGCCAGATGTCGGCCCCTCGAGTCAGTCTCTTCGACCGCGTTCCATTCGGGACTCACTCGCGTACCACAGTCGGGTTCACTGCACCCGCTCCGCGGCCCACGTCGGCGTAGCGAGTCAGCGCGGCCTCGACGAACTCGATCCCACCCTCGACGGCCGCCTCGATGCCCTCGCCTCGAGCCAGGTTCGACGCGATCGCGGCGGAGAGCGTACACCCGGAGCCGTGGGTCGCCTCTGTGTCGATTCGCGGGTGGTCGATCGCTACGATCCCGTCGTCGGTACAGAGGAGGTCCCGAACCGTCTCGCCGGGGACGTGGCCCCCCTTCACCAGTACGGCGTCGGTGCCGGTCTCGAGGAGCGCCCGTCCGGCCTCGCGCGCCGCATCGTGACTCTCGACGTCGATTCCCGTCAACACGCTCGCCTCGTCGGCGTTGGGCGTGACGAGCGTCGCCTGGGCGAACAGCTCTCGGTAAGCGGCCTCCGCATCCGTGTCGAGCAGTCGGTCGCCCGAGGTGGCGACCATCACCGGGTCCACGACGAGCGGCACCTCGAGGTCGCCCGCGTGCTCGGTCACCAGGTCGACGGCCTCGGCGGTCGCGAGCATCCCCGTCTTCACTGCGCGAACGTCGAAGTCGTCCAGCACCGCCCGAATCTGGGCGTCGATTTCCTCGAGCGGGAGGACGAAACTCGACTCGACGCCGCGGGTGTGCTGGGCGGTGACGGCGGTGATCGCGCTCGTGCCGAAGACGCCGTGGGCGGCCATCGTCTTCAGGTCGGCCTGGATGCCGGCGCCGCCGCCGGAGTCGCTGCCCGCGATAGTGAGGGCGACGGGCGGCGTCTCGGGCGAAGGGGCGATCATCGGTCGTCGCCCCCGTTCGCGTTCTCCTCTCCCGATTCGTTCTCGCCTCCTTCTCCCGGTCCGTTCGCCTCCCCCTCCCTCGATCCGTTCTCGCCTCCTTCTCCCGACCTATCCCCACTCGAGGCCTCCTCGGCCAATCGCTCGAACGTCCCCCAGAACGGGTCCGTCCCGGGGTGGTCGATCGCCTCGCCGTCGACGATAACGCCCTCGCCGTCCGTGACCTCGCCGACGGCCGCCGCCGGGATTCCCTCGGCCTCGAGCGCCTCGAGCACCGCATCAACGCCATCTGGAGCGACCGTCGCGAGCAGCGTCCCCTCGCTGATCGAGATCCAGGGGTCGACACCGACGGCCTCACAGGTCTCGCGGACGCCGGGCATGATCGGCACGCGGTCGCGGTCGATCCGCATTCCGACCCCTGCCGAGCGGGCCATCTCGAACAGCCCGCCGTAGACGCCGCCCTCGGTCGCGTCGTGCATCGCCGTGACGGCGTCGTCGCCGACGTCGGCCGCGAGCATCGCCTCCTGAAGGGGGCTCATGTCGTAATAGCGTTCCTTCGCGGCCTCGAGCGCGTCGGGGTCCATCCGTTCGGCGAGCAGGGACTCGTACTGAATCGACAGCAAGCCGGTCGTCTCGATGGCCGGCCCCTTCGTCACCAGGACGCGGTCGCCCGGTCGAGCGCCGTCCGGACGAATCAGGTCGTCGTGATCCCCGACGGCGACGACGGTCGCGCCCCCGACCATCGGGTAGTTGCACCCGGCGTAGCGGGCGGTGTGGCCCGTGACGACCGAGACGCCCAGGTCGCGCGCCTCCCGGTCGAACGTCTCCCAGACGGTCGCGAACTGTTCGTCGGTGATCTCCGACGGGAGGTTGAAGTCGACGCTCAAGTACGCCGGCTCGAGCCCCGAGACCGCCACGTCGCTGAAGAGGATGTGGAAGGCGAACCAGGCCGCCCGCTCGAAGCCCAGCGAGGGCATGATGAAGACGGGGTCGGTCGCCATCGCCACCGCCCGCCCGCCGACGTCGACGACGCCGAAGTCGACGCCGTGTTGCGGTGCGAGTCGCACGTCCTCGCGCTCGGCGCCCAGGTTCGGGTAGAGGTACTGATCGAAGAACTCGCGGTCGGCTTTGCCGAGGTCGTTCATACGTGTGGTATTCGTCGGTTGTACAAATGGATGTTGCTCGCTCGAGTTAGCGGAATGACCGTCGCGAAGTGGAACGTGGCGTGGACTCGAGTTACGGAAGAGTATCGAACAGCAGTGTTAAGGTAAATATGTGATATCCGGTCGAGCTAAAAACACCGGAACGAGCCCGGAAACCCTGACCCTGGCCGACTAAATAATATATTTTTCGTGGTCGAAGTAATCTATACCCGCCTGAATTCCAGTGGATTTCTCGTCACATCCCTCTGTAAATACAGCCAGAGCTTCGTCTTCTTTTATGAGTATTGATTGGTCTGTCGATTCGTTTTCGTGAATACATGTGTCTGGCCTTGTTTGAACGCGTGATTTCACAGGTGTGAGTCCTCGATGGCGCGTTCGATGTTGCGGACGGCGGATTTCATGACAAGTTCACGGAATTGGCCGAACCAGGTTCTCGACCAGAGCGTATCGCCGTATCTGCGTCGGAGGCCGAAAAACACTGATTCAGCGTTCGAACGTTGGTAATACGCCCGATCCTTGATAAGCAGATTTCTCGCCCATCCCCGCATTCCAGGGTCGCGCTGCGGAATCAACGGTGTGATATGTTCTGCACGCAATCGCGTGCGAAGCTCCTCCCAGTCGTAGCCTTTATCGGCAGCGACAGTACTCAATACGTCGAGATTCCGGATTAACACCTGCCAGCCGACTTGCGTATCGTGCGGTTGTTTCATCGAACAGTGTATATCAAGAATCGCACTGGTTTCACAATCGATGAGCAGCGTCGTCTTCACCGCCTCGAACGTGTAGTCCGTCCGTTTTGCGTAGTGCTGGCTGGCCTGGACGCGATCAACACCGGTTGCGTCGATCGCCTGCACATTACCGAGATCGTACAGTTCGACGGACTGATCGAGGATCGCTCGCCACCGCTTCATCGGAATCGCCTGTTTTCGCGCACACACCGTCGAGAAGTGTGGGACCGTTTCAGGCGTCAACCCCAGTGATTTCGTCACTCTCGGCATCTCACGGAGGACGTCCATCAGCTTCCGGTACGGATGGCCGAGATACTCCTTCAACCCCTGAACGGCGAGAATCACCCAGTCAGCGTAGCCGTCTTCTCCCGGACGATAGGCCGGTGCTGGCCAACGACGGCTTTTTGGGCGAGCGACACAACCTTCTCAGTGAAGCGGGAGGTCTTCGTGTGCACAACGAACCCGTCCCGCTTCACTTCCTAGTAAATTTGGTATTTTCCCCGAGCTACTAGCACGGCGATACGAGTTCGATCGACTCTGCACTGCGGAAGTTTGAGCGTCTAAACAAGGCCCATGTGTCTTTTACAGACCACTCGTCTTCTTTATGGACACCGTCATACTGCACAGAAACGTCGTACTCTTCTCCCTCTATACCGACCGCCGGTATTTCTATTCCAGTGCTTCCAGGGATTCTGTACGCGTTGGCTAGTATTTCGTCACCGTTCTCCTTCTGGACAACAACTTCCACCCGTGCTTCAGTTTCACTAAGATTCTCGATAAATACGGAATCTACTCGGCCTTCGGGCGTTTCGTCTGCTGAACCGTTCTGATCGGATTCTGGGTTAGTTGATTCACTGGGCTCGTTGGAGGATTCACTGAGACAGCCACTAAATGGAATAGAACAGGCAACAACGAATTTGACGAGGACGGTTCGCCGGTTCATATCCACGTACTATACCTCCTCGTTTAAATTAGTGCCGTCAAGTTGAACAGTTTGAACAACGACCAGGTCGTCGCGATAATCTGGAGCACTGGTCGGGGACTTGCAGAGTGAGAACAACGAGGTGGGTACAGAAGATTTCTGAAAGAAATCGATCTCGCTGAATCGAGCATCGAGTGCTCCCACGGGGCTGTTTGGATTTGTGTTCGCTCAGAACTCGGCGAAGCGTTCGAACGCCGACCACGAGGAGTCAACGCCGGGGTGCTCGAGCACGGCGCCATCGACGCGAACTTCGGGAGCATCGCCGGGCCCCTCGACGTGCCCGATTTCAGCGACGGTCGTTCCACGACTCTCGAGCGCCTCCACGGTTGCGGAGACGTCCCCCGGATCGACCGCGATCACGAGCGAACCGCAACTGGTCGCCCGCCAGGGGTCCATCTCGAGAGCGTCACAGACCTCTCGCACGGCCGGCCGGATCGGGACTGCCGACCGATCGATCTCGAAACGAGTTCCCGATCCCTCCGACATCTCCACGAGCGCGCCTGCGAGGCCGCCTTCGGTTACGTCGTGCATCGCGTGAACCGGCGCGCTCACCGCCGCGGTCAGCGCGTCCCGGACGGCGAAGCTATCGTCGAGGCAGGCCCCGGCGTCCTCGAGCGTCGATTCGGAGACGTCGATCTGGTCGCCGAAGAGAGTGCTTAGGAGGGCGACGGCTTCGACGGCCGGCCCGGTGGTGAGCAAGAGCACGTCACCAGGGCGGGCACCATCGGGACGGACGACGGCCTCGTGGTCGCCGACGCCGAGCACCGTCGCGCCGCCGACCCAGGAGTACGAGATGCCGGCATAACGGGCGGTGTGGCCCGCCGTGATCGCGATTCCGAGGTCGACGCACTCCTCGTGGATCGCCTCCCAGATCGTCGCAAACTGCTCGTCGGTCATCTCCGGGGGCAGGGTAAACGAAATCGAGAGATGAGAAGGTGAGATTCCGCTGACCGCGACGTCCGTGAGCACGATGTCCAGGGCGAACCTGGCGGCGCGCTCGAGGCCCAGGTCGGGGAGGATCGATACCGGATCGGTCGCCACCACGACGGCACGACCGCCGACGTCGAGCACACCGAAGTCGACGCCGTGGGTGGGCCCAAGCACGACGTCGTCGCGGTCGGCGCCGAGTCGGGGAGCGATCTGTCGCTCGAACACCGTCCGGTCGATCTTGCCGAGCGAAGGGTCGGCGTCGGGCGAGGGGTCGGTCACGGTCGAACGTTCTCGAAGCGGGCGCTTAGGCCTGCTGATGCTCGCTCGAGTCCCGACGACGTCGACGACCCCGGAACGATCGTCGGCGTCCGAACGGCCACAACTATTAGCCGTCATCACCCAGGAACCGCCATGCACGGAACTGGCGTGCCGCTGGTGACGCCGATCACCGACGACGGACGCGTCGATCACGAGCGCCTCGAGGCCCTCGTGGACTGGTTCGCGAGCGCGGGAATCGACTTCTTCGTCCCCTGCGGGTCGACGGGCGAGGCGCCGCTGTTGACGGCCGACGAACGAACGCAGGTCGTCGAGACGGTCGCCGACGCGACCGAGAAACCCGTCCTCGCGGGCACCGGTCACGAGGGGTACGAACCGACACTCGAGTCGACCGAGGACGCGGCCGCAGCAGGTGCCGACGTCGCTCTGGTCGTGACGCCGTCGTACTACGGCAGCGACGACGCTGCACTCGGGCGCTACTACCGCGACCTGGCCGTGGAATCGCCGATCCCCATCTACCTCTACAGCGTGCCGAAGTTCACCGGCTTCCCACTCTCGCCGCGACTCGTCGAGTCGCTCGCGACCCACGAGAATATCGCCGGGATCAAGGACTCGAGCGGGAGCCTCGAGTCGATCCAGCGCCTCGTCCGGTTTACCGCCGACGCCGACTTCTCGGTGCTCGTCGGCCACGGGAGCGTCTACGCCCACGCGCTCGATGCCGGCGCCGACGGCGGGGTGCTGGCGGTTGCGAACGCCGTTCCCGACCTGGCGAGCGAGATTTTCGAGACCCATCACAGCGGCGACGCCGCCGCCGCTCGCGACCTGAACGCCGCTATCGTGGAACTCAACCGGACGCTCACGGCCCGCTACGGCGTCCCCGGCATTAAGACGGCCCTCGCTCACCGTGGCCTCGAGGTCGGGCCCCCGCGCCGACCGCTCGAGCCGATTGACGAGGACGCCGCGGCCGAGGTCACGGCGGTGCTCGAGGCCGCGCTCGAGGCCTGACGATCGGTCGTCGCGCCCGTCTTCGACGCTCGAGTGACGTCCGTCACGGGATGCTTCACCGAGAAGCATGCCAGAGATTTTATCCCATCGAGTGATCATTACGACGTATGAACGACCGGTCGATAGGCACACGAACGACTTTCTGGGAGGGGGTGTCCGACGACGTGGCGCGGGACCGCTACCGGACGCTCGTCGACACGGTCGACGACGGTCTCTACCAGCTCGATGCCGAGGGCCGCTTCGAGGCCGTCAACGAAGCGATCGTCGAGACGACGGGATTCGCCCGCGAGGACCTCGTCGGTGAGCACATCTCGATGCTCCTCGAGGACGAGGACGTCACTCGAGGGAGACGGGAGATCAGGCGACAACTCGAGGAGGGGGCCGCCAACGTGTCGACGATGGAGTTTTCGGTCCGGACAGCGGAGGGCGGGGCGGTTCCCTGCGACGTCCGGATGACGGTGCTGATCGAGGATGGGGAATTCACCGGAACGATCGGCGTCGCGCGTGACGTCTCCGAACGCGAACGCCACCGCGAACGCGCCGAATCCGCCCGGGAGACCTACCGGTCGATCACGAGCGTCCTGGACGACGCCGAGATCGGCGTCATCGTTCTCGACGACGAGTTCACCGTCGCGTGGGCCGACGAGACGATCGAGGAGTACTTCGGACTCTCGCGAGCGGACCTCGTCGGTCGCGACAAACGCACCGTCGTCGACGACGTCAGTAAGCGGATCGCCGACTCCGAGACGTTCGCGGAACGCGTCCTCGCGACCTACGAGAACAACGACACCGTCGAGCGCTTCGAGTGTCGCGTCACCGAAGACGAGGAACGGACCGGCCGCTGGCTCGAGCACTGGAGCAAGCCGATCGAGACAGGCCAGTACGCCGGCGGGCGGGTCGAACTCTACTCCGACATTACCGAACAGAAGCGCTCAGAAGGTGCCCTCCTCGAGAGCGAGGCGGAGTTCGCGTCGCTGGTCGACGCCGTCGAGGAGTACGCCATCTTTCGACTCGATCCCGCGGGGCGGGTCGTCTCTTGGAACGAGGGTGCCTCGAAGATCAAGGGCTACGACCGCGAGGAGATCGTCGGAAAGCACTTCTCGAGTTTTTACACGGCCGACGACAGGGCCGAGCGCGTCCCCGAACGAAACCTCGCTACCGCCCTCAAGCGGGGATCGGTCGAGGACGAGGGATGGCGCGTCAGGCGCGACGGCACGACGTTCTGGGCGAACGTCACCATCACGGCGATCTTCGACGGCGACGGCACCCACCGGGGGTTCCTCAAAGTCACCCGCGACATGACCGACCGGCGCGAGCACGAACAGCAACTGCAACACGAGCGCGACCTGATCAATCGTGTCCTGGAGACGAGTCCGGTCGGGATCATGGTCGCGAATCCGGACGGAACGACCGTGCGGGCGAACGATCGGCTGGCGGAGATCTTCGACCGATCGGTGGAGACGATGGAAGCCTACAGCGCCGGTCAGCGGGACATGTACGACGCGACCGGCGAGCACATTCCCCTCGAGGAGCGGCCGATCAGCCGGGTGCTCGAGACCGGTGAGCCGGTGACGGACACGGAGATCTGGATCGAAGACGCCGACGGCCAGCCCCGATGGCTCTCGATCAACGCCACGCCCGTCACGCGAGGCGACGGCAGCGTTCGCCACGTCGTCGCCGCGGTGACGGACATCACGCAACTGAAAGTACAGGCCGAGCGTATCGAGCGACAGCGCGACGACCTGCGAACCGAACTCGACGACCTGTTCGAGCGGATCGACGACGCCTTCTTCGCGGTCGACACCGACTGGCACGTCATCTACGCCAACGAGGCATTCGCCGACCTAGTCGACGTCTCGGGGTCGGAACTGCTCGGCGCACCGATCTGGGACGCCCTCCCCGAACTCGAGGCAACCGCGTGTTCCGATGCGGCCCACGAGGCGAAGCAAACCGGAACCACAGTCGAACGCGAGGTGTTCTACGAGCCAGCCGACGCCTGGCTCCAGGTGACGGTCTATCCCTCCGAGACTGGCCAGTCGGTCTACCTCACGGACATCACCGAGCGCGTCCGGTCGCGAAACCGACTGCAACGTCGTGCCGTCCAACAGGCGGTCATCGCCGACCTGGGTCAGTTCGCCATCGAGACCAACGACATCGACGAGCTCATGCACGAGGCGACGCGACAGGTCGCCGACGCGCTCGAGGCCGACTACTGCAAGGTCCTTGATCTCGACCCCGTCGCCGACGAACTGCGCCTTCGGCAGGGCGTCGGCTGGCAGGCGGGAATCGTCGGCACGGCGACGGTCTCCGCCACCGACAACTCCCAGGCCGGATACACGCTCGTCGCGGAGGAACCCGTCGTCGTCGACGACCTCGAGTCGGAGAGCCGATTCCAGGGTCCCGACCTGCTGACCGACCACGACGTCTCGAGCGGCATTAGTACTATCATCGGCTCCGCCGACGATCCGTGGGGCATCCTCGGCGTCCACGACACCGACCACCGGTCGTTCACCGACGAGGACGTGAACTTCGTGCAAAGCGTCGCCAACATCCTCGCGGAAACGATCGAGCGCACCGACTACCGGGCGGAACTCGAGGGGACGATCGACCGCCTCGAGGCCTCGAACGAACGTCTCGAGCAGTTCGCCTACGCCGCCAGCCACGACCTCCAGGAACCCCTGCGGATGGTCTCGAGCTACCTCCAGCTGATCGAGCGCCGGTACGGCGACGAACTCGACGAGGACGGCGAGGAGTTCCTGGAATTCGCCGTCGACGGCGCCGATCGGATGCGCGAGATGATCGACGGCCTGCTCCAGTACTCGCGTATCGACACCCAGGGCGCCCCGCTCGAACCGGTCGACGCCGGCGAGGCCCTCGAGGAGGCGCTCGCCAATCTCGAGGTGCGAGTCGTCGAGACCGACGCGGTGATTACCGCCGATCCGCTGCCGTGGGTTCGGGCCGACGGCAGTCAGCTCAGGCAAGTCTTTCAGAACCTGATCGCCAACGCGCTCACCTACGCTGGCGACGCCCCGCCACGCGTGCATGTCTCGGCCGAGCGCGACGAATCGGACTGGATCATCTCGGTGCGAGACGAGGGCATCGGCATCGATCCCCGAGAGGCGGATCGAATCTTCGACGTCTTCAATCGCGCTCACTCGCGCGAGGAAGATACCGGCACCGGCATCGGCCTGGCGATCTGCCAGCGCGTCCTCGAGCGCCACGGGGGCAAGATCTGGGTCGACTCCGAACCGGGCGAAGGTGCGACCTTCTCGTTTACCCTTTCGGCCGCGGCCGACGTCGGTGTCGACGGCGACGGCGACGACGAGTGAAGAAAACCGGATACCCGGTTGACGGTTCGAACCCGATCACGGCCCTCGAGATGTAGGGGCCGAAACTAAGGTGTCACTTCTCGTCGTCCCCGATAGTCAATCATCACTTCTGTCCTCCAATGTCCTCAGACCACTCACCCGACGACAGGATTGGGTACGATCCGGAGACTGACACGTACACCGTCTCCTCCGACTGGGCGAGCGACGAATCACCCTCGGAGGCAGTAGTCGAGGCAGTCGCCGCCGCCACTGGGTCGACGCCGGAATCCCTCCCTCCGCTCTACGAGGCCGTCGATCCCGAGGCACTGGACCAACTGTTCGAACCGACAAGCCACATGCCGTCGCTGCGAACGGGTGTCGTCGAGTTCCGGTTTCACGGGTGTGACGTGACCGTCTCCACCAGCGGCCGGACGACCATTACGGTTTCCGAGCGCAATTGACGACGCGTTCCGTCGCGTTCTATCGCATTCTGTCGGGTTCCGGATCGGCCCCAGGCCCTACCTTCACGGCCCGCTGAAAAGCATCGTGAGCAACTTTCGCTCGGCCGTGTGGATGTGCTCGGAGAACGTCGCGGAGGTAATGTCGAGGCGCTCGGCTACCTCCTCGCCGGTACACGTTCGCGGCCAGTCGTAGTAGCCCGCCTGGTATGCGACCTCGAGCACCTCGTGCTGGCGGTCGGTGAGCTGGGCCTCCAGGACCTGCTCGAACGACGATTCCGTAAAGAGCGGTGTGACGGACCCCGTTTCGCGCTTCGAGACGAGCGAGACGCCGGCGGTCTCCTCGAGAAACGTCTCGATGACGTCGCCGGCGTCGTACGGCGACGGAATTTCGGCGACGATCCGCCCTTCACCGTCGACGCCGCGAACCTCCCTGGGGAGCGCGCCGCACGTCGCCAGCGTCACGGCGGGACAGTCGGTGGAGACCAGAAATTCGAACAACCCACCGTGGTCGTACGTCTCGAGGAGCGAAACGTTCACGGAGGCGTGGTCCGCGGCGAGGTCGTGGATTCGACCTGTATCGGCGCCGGTGACGGTGAAGTACTCCGCGAACCGGCCGTCGTCCCGCGGAAGCAGCTTCGCTAACTCGATTTCACAGCCGTCGATGGTCGATGCTGCGACGAACGGATACGAATCATCAGATATCGAAAATGTAACTTCGACGGCGGAGGCGCTCCGTTGTGCGTTGGGGGACCGATGCATTTTTCTCACGAACAATCACACATAGGTGAATTACTACTCTACCTCCTAAATAATTTGGTTACTAGCTGTCGAAATCGCTGCCCGGCTCGGGTCGCCTCGAACTCGGCGTCCCTCTCGAACAACCGCGACCGTCGAGCGCCACCCCTCGAGTACTTTTGAGGCTCGACCCCCAACCTCGAGTGATGACCGAACGCTGGGAAACGCTGTTCGACCGGGGGGAGTCGTTCGCGGTCGACCTCGAGACGATTCGAAACGAACTGGCGAGACGGCGCGAGTCGGCTGCCGACGATTCTGGCCCGGATTCGGGGTCGAAACCTGAATCGGCCTCAGCCTCAGCCTCGGAATCGGAATCGGCCCTGGAACCAGCATCGAAATCGAACCCGGAGGCCGACGATGCCTGACCGGCCGAACCCGGCACGCATCGTCGCTGACGCGGACGTGCTCGCGGCGGATCTCCTCGTCGGCGGGGCGGCCAGGGACGCCCTCGACTACGTGCGCCGCCACTCCTGGCTCGACCTGGTCGCGAGCGACGACCTCCTCGAGGCAACTGAATCGCTCGTGGCAGCGCTAGCCGACACTGACCTCGCGCGAAGCCACCGCGACCGACTCGAGCACGAGCGCGTTCGCGTCGAGCACCCGCCCGAGGACCACCCGGCGCTCGCCTCGGCCTACCGGGGAAACGCCGCGCACCTCCTCTCGTTCGACGAGCACCTGGGGTCGGCAAAAGCGGGAATGACCTTACAGCCGCGGGTCGCCGTGAGCGTGCGGACGCCGGACGCGTTCGCGACGGTGTTCGACGCCGAGAGCCTCTACGAGGCCGTCGAGGACGGTGGCTATCCGGGGCCGGACCGGGACCCTCGAGCGTGAGGTAACGCGGCGTTCGTCGCCGAGCGGCGCGTTCACCGGCACCGACCCCCAGGGGGTACGCTCGCTGCCGGCTCACCGATCGACGAGCGATTCCTGCCCGTGGTCGTCACACCAGGCGAACGCGAACAACCGCTTCGCGGGGACGGTCTCGAGGCGGCGCCCGTCCTCGCTCTCGCCGGTGACGGGGTCCCAGGTCGTGCCGTCGCCGACGAGTGGTGGGTCGTCGGTCGCATCCGTATCCGCGTCCGCGTTCGCGTCTTCCACCGCTCGCGCGAACTCGAGGGCGAAGTCGGGCGCCTCGAACGCGTGAATGCCGGCCTCGCCGGCCACAACGACGATCTCGTTCTTGCCGACCGACGTCCTCAGGACGCCGCCTGCCTCGCGAACCCACGGAAACGGGATACCGAGCGCGTCACCGTCTCGTTCGATGCCGAGGACGACCGCTTTGGGGTCAAGATCGCGGCGGTCCCACGTCCGGCCCCCGTCGCCGTCGCCACGAAGACCAGCGAGACCGACCTCGTCGCTCGCGAAGTACCCCGCGTACGGTCGTTCGTCGTAGTCGACCGGCGCCGGGTCGTCGTCCTCGCTCGCGGCCTCGCTCTCGGCGTCAGGGACTGGCTGGAGGACTCGTCCGTCGGGGTAGCGCTCGAAGAAACGGTCGACCGTCGTCAGCGAGGACGCCCGCGGCGACAGTCGCGCCCCCTCGAGGGGGCCGTCGATGCAGACGCCCGAGGATTGTTTCCACGCCGAGTCAGTCTCTCGGTCGTAGAGGACGAGGTCGTCGTCGGCGAGCTTTCCGCTCACGCCGAACGTGAGCCGACGACCGTCGACGACGGCGTCGTAGACGACGGCACTGGCACAGAGCGGACACCAGGTGACGGCAACCGAGGCGCCCGACACCTCGTCGTTGACCACCTCGTGGTAGTCGAGAATCCGGATCGGGTACGCTCGTGCAGGGCCATCCTCGGCCTCGAGGACGACGGCTTCGTCGGAGGCCGGTCCCCGGTGGTCCTGGCCGAACCGGGGATCGTCGATGCTTGGGATCGCGTCCCGCGGAATAACCTGTCTGACGTTCATACGAGGCCCTCGTCCGGATACGAGAAAAATCCAGGGCTCGATCCAGGAGGTGAATCTTCTTTCCGACCGGCGACCAAGGCCAGGTATGTACGAGTCGATTCTCGTCGCCACCGACGGCAGCGAGACGGCCGAGCGAGCGGTGGAACACGCCGTATTCCTCGCCGAGACGCTCGCTGTCCCGCTGTTCGCCATCTCGGTGCTCGAGGACCGAACGGCATACGATTCGGGTATCGTCGACCCCGAGGAGGTTCGCGACCGACAGCGGTCCCGTGCCGACGACGCCCTCGAGCGAGTCGAGGCCGCGGCGAGCGAGTCCGACGTCCCCGTCACGACAACCCGGAAACGAGGAACGCCCCACGAGGAGGTCCTCGACTACGCCGACGAGCAGGCCTGTTCGGTGATCGTCGTCGGCGCACAGGGTCGGTCGGCGTTTCGCGACGCCCTGCTCGGGAGCACGGTCGACGCGCTGGTTCGCCTGTCCTCGAGGCCGGTGCTGGTCGTCGGCGACGGCGGGGCAAACCGAGTGAGTCCGTAGAAGCGACTAGAAGGCGCCCTCGAGCGCCGACCGTCCGGCGACGCTGACGAGCGTGATGAGGGCCGTCCAGAGGGCGATGCTGCCGGTCATCCACGCGAGCGTGTCCCGGCCACGGGCGCCCAGCGAGAGCGCGAGGACGGCCGCGAGGTGGACTCCGGTCGTGACGGGTGAGAGCAGCGCCAGCCCCGGCAGCCCGTAGCGATTCCAGATGCGGACCGCCCGTTTCCGTCGTGCGGAGGGCTCGTCCGAGCGACGGTTCTCGAGCCACGCCGCGACCCGGTCGGCCGCGAGGACGATGCCGTAGATCGGGAGGACGTTGCCGGCGAACGCCGTCACGGCGACCGCGATCGGATCGAGTCCGAGGGCGATACCGAGCGGGATCACGACCAGGATTTCGAGCAGGGGAGTCGCCGCGAGCGCGAAGACGAGGACGTACTGCCAGGGGCCGCTGGCGGCGTCGAGGAGGTTTCGAGTCCACTCCTCGACGCTGGCGAGTTGCGCCTGAGCTAACCCTGTGACCGGGCCCGTGCTCGGGTTCGGAACCGGAACCACATTCGAAACCGATCCGCCGCCGAGGATACCGAGAGAGCGGTCGAGCGACACCAAAGCGTCGAAAACGATCGGGTCCACGAAATTCTCAGCCCTCGATCAGAGTACGGACCAGGCCTTGCGGGCCCGATTCCAGGAGGTCAGGTCGGCGATCCAGCGGGCGGCGATGAGCTTCTTGAGGTTCTTCGCGGGGAAGCCACCGAAGGTGTCGACGGGGAGCATCTTGACGCCGTGAGCGACGGCCTCGTCGCCGACGGAGACGACCGTTCCCTTGTCGTCGTACTCCCAGGTCTTGAGCGGGCGATTGTCGATCGCACGGGCGATGTTCTCGCCGACGACCTCCGCGGCCTGCCAGGCGGCCTGTGCGGTCGGCGGGGCGGGCTGGCTGCCCTGATCGACGATCGCCGAGTCGCCGATGGCGAACACGTGCTCGTCGGAGGTTCGGAAGTTCGCCTTCGCCTCGACGCGGTTGTGCTGGTTATCGAGGTCGGTCCCGTCGAGGGCCTCACGCCCCGTGATGCCGCCGGTCCAGACGAACACGTCGTACTCGAGGGGGTCGCCCTCGTCGAAGTGGATGACGCCGTCCTCGGCCTCGGTGATCGGGTCGTCGGTGTGGATCTTGACGCCGGCTTCCTCGAGCAGGTCGCGCAGGGCCTGCTGGATCTCGGGGTCGTTCCCGGGGAAGATCTCGTCGAGTGCCTCGACCAGATGGATCTCGAGGGGCGCGCGGTTTTCGTCGCGGAACGCCGCGACCTCGCCGGCGGTCTGGATGCCCGAGAGACCGGCGCCGCCGATGACGACCTGGGCCGGCTCGCCGCGGGTCGCGTCGCGACTCGCCTCGGTGATCTGTTCGTTGATCTCGAGGGCGTCATCGAGGCTCTTGAGCGTCAGGGAGTGCTCCGCGAGGCCGGGGATGCCGTAGTAGGCAGTACCGCTCCCGAGGGCGACCAGCACGTAGTCGTACTCGACGTCTTCGCCGTCTGCGAGTTCGACGACGCGTTCCTCAGTGTCGAGGCCGGTGACGGTGTCGGTGATGAATCGGGTCCGCGGGTCGGCGATGTCGGCGACAGGGATGGTGATGTCAGCGCGAACCGAGGGATCTCGAATCACGCGGTGGGACTCGTGCAACACGAGGTGGTAGTCGGTGTCGGAGATCCAGGTCAGTCGAGCGGTCTCGTCGAGTTCCGATTGGAGCGACTTGATCGCGCCGGCGCCGGCGTAGCCGGAGCCGAGCACGACGACGTTCTCGGTCATATACGCCAACCTCCGTAACACACCGATACAAAGGTGTTGAAACCCGGATAGGCGTGCGCACCGTTCGCATGTAACAGAACTCGACAGAAACAATCGATTAGTCTACATATCTACAGAATCCGCTTTCCGAAGACGCTCGCCGCCAGTTCGGCGGCCAGTTCGGCCGTCTCGTTCTGTTCGTCGAGGATCGGATTGACCTCGACGACGTCCATCGACCGGAGAATCCCCTCGTTCTGGTCACGTTCGTAGACAGTCTCGAGCGCGGAGTGGGCCTCCCGGTAGGTGACGCCACCGCGGACGGGGGTCCCGACACCGGGGGCTGCGTTAGGGTCGAGCCAGTCCAGATCGAGGCTGACGTGGACGCCGTCGGTGCCCGCCGTCGCCACGTCGAGGGCGTCCTCGACGACCGCCGTGATGCCCCGCTCGTCGATGTCGGACATGGTGAACGCGGTCATCTCGCTCTCGCGAACGAGTTCGCGCTCGCGCTCGTCGATACTCCGGAGGCCGACGTAGGCGATCGATTCCTCGCGGACCCGCGGGGCGTGAGCCCACTCGAGGCCCTCGAACATGCCGCGACCGAGCGTCGCGGCCAGGGGCATCCCGTGGACGTTCCCGCTTGGGGACGTCGCGGGCGTGTTGAGGTCGGCGTGGGCGTCGAACCAGACGACGCCGAGATCGGCGTCCCGTGAGGAGCCGCCCATCGATCCGATGGCGATGGAGTGGTCGCCGCCGAGGACGAGCGGGAACGCGCCGGTCTCCAGGGTCGCGGCGACGGAACTGGCGACGCGCGTGGTCACGTCCTCGACCTCCCGGAGGAATTTGGCGCTGCCCTCGACCGGCTGATTCGCGTCGGGGTCGCGCTCCTCGGCACGGGGCATCGGGAGGTCACCCTGGTCGAGAACCTCGACGCCGGCGTCGGCGAGTTCGTCGGCGAGGCCCGCGTACCTGATCGCGGAGGTTCCCATGTCGACGCCGCGTCGGTCGGCCCCGTAGTCCATCGGTGCACCGATTACGTGGACAGCTCGATCCATACCTCGAGGTTCTCCACCCGACGTTTAGAGTGACCCGATTTCGGATTCGAGTATCCGATTCCACGAAACCGCTGGATACGGGGCGGTCGCGGTCGGATTCGGTCGTCGGAACCTTTAGGAATAGACGCACCTAAATTCGGACGATGATGCTGAGTGACGTCATGGAAGACTACCTCAAGGCGATCTACCAGCTCCAGGCGGGACGCGACGAGCGGGTCAAGACCTCCGCCATCGCCGACGAACTCGAGGTCACGTCCCCCACCGTCACCAGCATGCTCACCAAACTCGAGGAGCGTGGCCTCGTCGACCGCGAGAAGTACCGCGGCGTGGTCCTCACCCCGGAGGGCGAGACCGTCGCCCTCGAGGTAATCCGTCACCACCGCCTGCTCGAGGCCTACCTGACCGAGCACCTCGACTACGACTGGTCAGAGGTCCACGCGGAGGCCGACCGCCTCGAACACCACATCAGCGAGGACTTCGAGGCCAGAGTGGCCGCCGCCCTCGACGACCCCGACGTCGACCCCCACGGCGCCCCCATCCCGAGCGCCGACCTCGAGGCACCGAAGACGCCGACCGGCGATGCCATCTCGGCGTTCGAGGCGGGCGACCGCGTCGTCGTCCGGGAAGTCGCCGATCACGACCCCGAGATTCTCTCGTACCTGGCCGAACACGGCGTCGAGCCCGGCGTCGAACTCGAGATCCTCGAGGTCGCCCCCTTCGGGATGGTGACCGCGCGGCCGCTCGAGTCGACGGATACCGAAACCCAGGTCTCGCTCCCACAGGAGGTGGCCCGCCACGTCCGTGTCGCGACGCCGGTGGACGCCCGGTCGTGATCCGTCGGCGAACGGGCGGGCGGGAATTGATTACACGAAGTCAAGGAGAAAGCCCACGACTTCAGTCGTGAGATGTATCCGACAAATCCGACACAATCGCTCCTCCTAGCACGGTGTAGGGTTGATAGAATCAAAGCAACTAATAGTGAGTGAGTTTTATCTAAGGCTATGCCTCGTGGGTATAGTCGAGAGCGAACGTCGGTACACAACCTCCACTACCACTTCGTGTGGTGTCCGAAGTACCGCAAGCCGGTGCTGACTGACGAGGTTGTAGACTGTCTCGAACAACTCATCGAGGAGAAAGCCGACGAACTCGACCTCGACATACTCCGGCTGGCAATCCAGCCCGACCACGTACACCTGTTCATCACGGGGAATCCGAAACTCTCCCCGAACAAAATCATCCAACAGATCAAGGGCTACACCTCGCGGAACCTCCGAGACGAATTCGACTTCGGCCTCCCCTCGCTGTGGACGCGCTCGTACTTCGTCTCCTCAGCAGGCGAGGTATCGAGCCAGACCATTGAGGAATACATCGAAGCCCAGACCGGCCAATAAAATGCGTCGCGAAGTCACCACCACGATACGGGTCAGGCTCCACTCACTCACTCAGCGGAAAGCCCGACTCATCGAACGCGAATACACCGCGTTCCAAGACGCCGTTCACGGTGACGATGACGCGAACCTCTACTCCGCCACCAAACAACAGGCGGGGAAAGTCCAATCGAACAAGAACCCACGCGAGGATACCGAACAACCAGTCGTTCTTCGAAATGACTGCATCACCATTGAACACGACGAGGATACGGTTCTCTCGTCGTGGTGGTTTAAACTCCCCGTCTACAACCCCGAGCGAGAACGCGGAGACAGCATCTGGGTACCCGTTCACGTTCCTGAGAAAGACACGCGCCTCCTCACCGACGAGTACATCCGAGACTCGGAACTCGTCCGCCGCGACGGTGAGTGGTACGTCCATCTCGTCTGCAAGCGGTCTGTGGCCGTTGCAGACGCGTACGACGACGTACTCGCCGTCGATATGGGTGCCAAATGGATAGCCGTCAGTACGTTCCTCTCCGACCGTGAGACCAAATTCCACGGCGTGGAAGTGCGACGCATTCGCGAACACTACAAGCAACTCCGCAAGTCCATCGGGAAGGCGAAGGTTCGTTCGGGGGCACAGGTTATCGACCGCATCGGCGACAAAGAGTCGCGAACGGTCGAACACGAGTTACATCAGGTGGCGAACGGACTCGTCGCCCGCGCTCGTAAACGGAACGCTGCCATCGTGTTCGGTGATTTGACGGGCTTGCGTTTCGACAACGATAAGGGGCGGTACGTGAACGACAAGACGCACAAGATGCCGTACGCGAAGCTGGCGACCATCCTCACGTACAAAGCGCATCTCGACGGTCGAGAGTGTTTGCCGGTGAACGAGGCGGACACGTCGGTGACGTGTTGGCGGTGTGGGTCACAGAATACGAGTCGTGACGTGCAGGGTCGATTGGAGTGTCACGAGTGTGAGTTGGATGATAATGCGGACAAGAACGGTGCGTCGAACATCGGAAAACGAGCCGTCGGTAAGGACCTTCAGAGCCCGCTATCGACGGTGGGGGCTGTTGTGGCTCAGCCCGAAACGCAGGTCAGACTCGAGGGAACAAACGGTGAGACAGAACCTGCGAACTCCCCGGAAGACGTGAGCCTAACCCTCAGTGAGGGAAGCCCACGACTCCAGTCGTGGGAGTAGTCACTACGGTCGTGAAGAAATTCGAGATAGCTATCGAAACCGAACCTGACCATCGGATTTAAGCAAATCAATTACCAAGGATTCACCATGTCATCAATCGAGCTTACCCCGAGCCAAAAGAAAATTTTGCGTGCGCTCACCAATCTTCACTCCGAGGACGAAGATGCGATCAAAGGTGAAGACATCGCCGAGCAGGTCGACCGCAACCCGGGAACCATCCGCAACCAGATGCAGAGCCTGAAGGCCCTCCAGCTGGTCGAGGGCGTACCTGGCCCCAAAGGCGGCTACAAACCGACTGCAGCCGCCTTCGAGGCCCTCGAGATCCAGCAAATGGACGAGCCGGCGGCCGTCCCGCTCACCCACGAGGGCACCCCGATCGAGGGGATCATCGTCGAGGAGATCGACCTCTCGAGCGTCCACCACCCGGAACTCTGCCGGGCCGAGATTCACGTCCAGGGCTCGACCGGTGACATCCACGAGGGCGACAGCGTCACCGTCGGGCCGACGCCGCTGTCGAAACTGGTCATCGAGGGAGTACTCGATGGGAAAGACGACACGAACAACATCCTGATTCTCCGGATCGAGGACATGGTCGCGCCGGCAGAAGAGCCGGCCCACTGACGCCAGCCCGTCGTCTTCGACCCTCGCTGTAACTCTCGACTCGCACTGTGGCTCTCGAGTCGCGGGTGACTCCAGACTCGCGTTGTTACTCTCGAGTTACCTCGAGCGTTCGTCGGCATCTCGAGAGACGGACTGCTGTTCGCGTCACGCGTCGACGCCAGCTCGAGGGGCCGAATCGGTTGCGGGCCGAATTTCTCGCGAACCGCTTACGCGTCGACGGCACCCGTCCGCAGGTGATGGAAGAGGTACGTCTGGGCATACCCGGCGTAACGCCCGCCGAGTCGCTCGCGAATCGCTCGAGACGTCTCGGCGTACGATCCCTGGTCGCAATCGGGGTAGTACTCCGCGATGGCGCTCCTGATCCACGTGTCGAGAGGCACGGCCTCGTCGAACCCCAGCGAGAAGAGCAGGACGCAGTCGGCCACCTTGTCGCCGACGCCGACGAACCGCGTGAGGTACTCGCGAGCGGCCTCGTACTCGAGGTCGCAGGCGTCCTCGGGGCGGGCCTCGCCGTCTGCGACCATCTCGGCCGTGCGCTGGACGTAGGGGGCGCGATACCCCAGGCGCAGGTCCCGGAGGTCGGCTTCGGTGGCCCTCGCGAGCTGGTCGGGCGTCGGGAAGGCGTAGACGGTCTGGCCGGCGAGCGCGTAGGCGTCGCCGTACTCCCGCGCGAGCGTCGAAACCATGCCGTGGATCCGTCCAACGCGCATCTGCGCCGAACAGATGAACGAGATCAACGTCCCGAAGGGTGGGTCGTCGACCAGTCGCATCCCGTCGTGGGCCGCGTACGCCGCCCGTATCAGCGGATCGTCGGGCGCGTCCGCGGCGATCGCCTCGAGGTCGTCCTCGAGACGCAACAGTTCGCGGACGAGCGGGTCGGCGTCGACCGTCGAGTGCCACTCGAGGTCGCCACCGGGGCCGTCGGGCTGGCGCACCCGGATCGGAACGTCGTCGACGACGGTCCGGTACCACGTCTCGGGCGCCCGACGGTCCGTGTACATCTCGCCGTCGCTTCGCGTCCAGAGGTAGCTCTGGCCGCTCTCGAGGGTGAGGTACAGGTCGAACCCGCCCGAGAGGGCTTCGACGGCAATCGTGTCGCTGACAGTGGCTGTCGCCATCGCTCTCGTCGTGGCCTTCGTGGGTGCGGGTATGGGCCTTCTGATTTCGGCCCGGTTCGAAAATTCGACAGCGGGAGCGAGACCGAGACCGACGCCTGTGGCCCACTACGGGCGAACCTTCATACCGAATGCGATACAATAGCTCACTATGCACTGCAGGGTTGTCGTCGAAGCTGCCGTGCCGGTGTTCGACGTCGAGACGGAGGACGAGGCAATCCGTATCGCCATCTCGAAAACTGGCGAGATGCTGAACCCTGACCTGAACTACGTCGAGATCAACATGGGCAAGCGCACCTCCCCCGGCGGCGAGGAACTGCCGCCCGCGTTCATCGCCGCCGACGAGGCCCTCGTCGCCCTCGAGCTCGAGATAACCGTGTTCAACGTCGAACGCGAGGAACACGCCTCCCGAATCGCCCGCAAGGAGATCGGTCAGCGCCTCGAGAACATCCCGCTGGAGGTGCTTTCGGTCGAGGTGCTCGAGGACGACGAGGACGACGACAGCGACACGGACGACAGCGACACGGACGACGACAGCGACACGGACGACGACAGCGACACGGACAGCAATAGCGACAACGAAACGTCGACCGACGAATCGGCTCGAGACGACGAGACTCCCAGCGAAGACGCCGCTGACGATCAGAGCTCCGAGACGGACGACGACGTTCTCCCCGAATTCGAAGATTTGCTCGAGTGACAGTCACGAACCGGACGCAATAGTCGACCAGTCATCGCACGAATACGGAGCCAGCGTACGCCTCGAGCGAGAGCAGCACAGTCCGTCGCCGAGGGCGCTCGAAGAACGACTGTGGGTAGTGAAACACAAAGAGAGACGGCAAAACTGGTTTTTGCGTCGAAGTCGAAGGTCGGGGTCGAAAACGAACGTCGAACGTCGAGAGTCGAAATCGAAATCGAAATCAAACGTCAGATAGCGCCAGTCTTTCCAGTCGGTGGTGTCGTTGATCAGGGTATCGCAGGAAACTCAGTCGGCCGTGGCTGCGACTGCTTCCGCCTCCCCCTCTCGCATCGGTTGCGTAATTCCCCCAGCCAGCGCAAAAACAGCAGCTTTGTGATCGGTTTTCGATTTGTGGATCGATGTCGGTCGAATCCCAAGAGACTCGTACTCGTCGAGCGAAACCGAACAGTCCTCCCAGTTAGCACAGTGGTTCGATACTTCGGCAAGAAGGCCGTGAAGGTGAATGAGCTCTTGTTTCTTCATAACCATGCAATCATACCCACTGCAGGGTTATATTATTATCTTGAGTCTCGTTAACACGCTCCAGGTGACGATTGAACGAAATTTCGCCGTTCGAGACCATCTCGAGGGGAAATCGCTCTTCAAAAACCACTCGGAAGGATCGGCCTAACGAGGATTTGAACGACGAAATCTCCGGTTTCTGACGGAATCCAACGAGGTTTTCCTCGGACCGCCGATCGGAGTGGCTGTGCGGACGAAACTGGTCGCCAGTAGGGATGGAGAAATCGACACGAACGACGGAACGTGTCGCTCGCTGACGTCGAGTCACTGCCGTGTAAATTGGTCGGAAACCGGGGTCGAAAACCGACGTATGGTCGCGTTCCGGTCGTCGACGGTCGAGGCCGGAGTCAACCTGGATTCGTGCGAACTCGAACTCGCGCGAACTCGACGCGAACCCGGACTCGAGCATCGAGCGCTCGTTCACCCTTCGAGCGGCGGCGCTCTGCACGGGTGCGATCGAAAAAAGCTCGACGAACGTCGCAGTTACCCGAGTTGTTTCAACGTTCGCAGATCGCGATCCGTCCGGGTAAATTCGGCCATTCGCCGGGAAGCGTGGCAGTTAGGACAGTGAAACATTGAGGTGGAGTCGGGCAATTCAGCGGGCGTCAGTTGCCATTCTTTGACGCATTCAGGGCAGACGAGTTGGACGGTCGTTTCGACCATGCTATGTCAATACACACCCACCGTCAAAAACGTTACCGCGCACCTGAAACGATGAAACGACGAGTCGATCGACACCGAACCGACGGACACGCTGTCGACCGATCTTAGACCGTCATCGTGTCGCTGGCCTCGAGCAACTCCTTGTACCGGTTTCGGATGGTCACTTCGGAGATGCTCGCGACCTCGCTGACGTCGTTCTGGGTGACCTTTTCGTTGGTCAGCAAGGCGGCGGCGTACACCGACGCGGCCGCGAGGCCGACCGGCGACTTGCCGCTGTGGACGCCCTGCTTGCGGGCCGACTCGAGCAGGCTCCGGGCCCGGCGCTCGGTCTCGTCCGAGAGGTCCAGGTCGCTGATGAACCGTGGGACGTAGCTCTCGGGGTCGGCCGGCTTGATCTCGAGGTTGAGCTGGCGGACGATGTAGCGGTAGGTCCGGGTCAGCTCCATTCGGTCGACGCGGCTGACGGCGGCGATCTCGTCGAGGCTGCGCGGCGTCCCCGCCTGTCGCGCGGCGGCGTACAGCGCCGAGGTGGCGACGCCCTCGATCGAGCGTCCCGGGAGCAGGTCCTCGTCGAGCGCTCGCCGGTAGATCACGCTGGCGGTCTCCCGGACGTTCTCCGGGAGGCCGAGAGCGCTGGCCATGCGGTCGATCTCGCCGAGGGCCTGCTTGAGGTTGCGCTCCTTGCTGTCCCGGGTGCGGAAGCGCTCGTTCCAGGTGCGCAGGCGCTGCATCTTCTGGCGCTGGCGACTCGAGAGCGAACGCCCGTAGGCGTCCTTGTCCTGCCAGCCGATGTTGGTCGACAGGCCCTGGTCGTGCATCATCTTGGTCGTCGGCGCGCCGACGCGAGACTTCTTGTCCTTCTCGGCGGAGTCGAACGCGCGCCACTCGGGCCCGCGGTCGATTTCGTCTTCCTCGACGACCAGGCCACACTCCGAGCAGACCGTCTCGGCGTGCTCGCTATCCGAGACCAGTCGGCCGCCGCACTCGGGGCACTGCTCGTCCTCGCTGGCTCGCGGCTCCTGTTCCCGCTGTGTCTCGCCACTGTAGGTTCGAATTGTCGTATCTGTCATGGTGTATCGACTCAGTTACTCAGAGCTCCCGGGTGGGGGGAACCAGAAGAAAACCCGGACGCTCCAGCTAACATACGGTAAGGGCGAAAGGCATATAAAGCTTTTGCCTTCTTTATAAAGAAGTCACGCGAGTAGTTATGTACGTTTCGGTTATTACATGATCGTTCGTTGCTGATCAGCTGTCGAGCGCTGGAATTCCCGGCACCGTCAGACGGTGAAGAGGTGACCCTCGGTTGGCACGTCGAATAGTCCGATCCGAGCCCCGGCATCGAGCCAGGCGTGTCCGTAGGAGAACGCCGCGAGCGCGTTCACCAGGTCGCCTTCCTCCCGAAAGTGGCGACCGTCCTCGAGGTACGACCGGGCCATCTCGTGACACTCCGCGGCAGCCTCCGCCATCGGGGTTCCCTCCGGCGGCGCGATGGTCGCCGCCTCGAGCGCCTCCGCCAAGAGGGTGCCGTAGCGATCGGTCTTCTCCTCGAGTTCAGCGGGCATACTCGCGAGTCGGTCGGACGGGCCGTAAACGCATCGTCATCGTGATCACCCCACGCCAACGCCATCGCCGTCACCATCACCTTCGACTGCGGACGGTCCGTTCACGGCGACTGTCAGGACGATAAAGACGTAACTAGGGGGCCGTGGTATCGCCGGCGATGCGACTGATACAGGCGCTCGTCCCCTCCGCCGTCCGGGACGACGTGCTGTTCGCGCTCGACACCGAGGGGATCGACTACGTAACCCTCCGGGAGAACACCGACGAGGAAGACAGCGTCATCGTCCAGTTTCCGTTGCCCACACAGGCCGTCGAGGAGGTCCTCGAGACGCTCGAGGAAGCCGGCGTCGACGACGACTTCATCGTCGTCAGTTCGATCGAGACGGCACGGACGCCGGGCCTCGAGTCCCTCGAGAAGCGCTTCGTCAGCGGGAGCGAGTCCGACGACAGTATCTTCTACGAAGAGATTCGGACGCGGGCACTGAACATGACGCCGAACCGCCTCACCTACTACGCGATGACGCTTCTGAGTGCAGTCGTGGCGACGGCCGGCCTTCTGCTCGACTCGCCGGCTATCGTCGTGGGGTCGATGGTCATCGCCCCGCAGGTGAGCGCCGCGCTGACCGGCACCGTCGGGATGGTGCTCAACGACCGCGGCATGATCGTCGGCGGCATCTCCTCGCTCGTCGGCGGGCTGGTGGCCGCGATGGCCGGGGCGTTCGCGTTCGCCTGGCTCGTCCGCTCGGGGGCCATCGTCCCCTCGACTATCGAGATCACGGCCATCCACCAGGTGAGCACCCGCATCTCGCCCGACCTCCTCTCGCTGCTCATTGGCATCTGCGCCGGTGCTGCGGGCGCGTTCGGGCTGGCGACCGCCCTGCCCGTCTCACTCGTCGGCGTCATGATCGCCGCGGCGCTCATCCCCGCCGCGGCGGCCGTGGGCATCGGCCTGGCCTGGAACGCGCCCCTGGTCGCGGCCGGAGCGTTCGTCCTGCTCACGATCAACGCCGCGTCCATCGTCCTCTCCGGCCTCGCCGTCTTCTGGTACCTCGGCTACCGGCCCGACCACTGGGTCCCGGGAGATCTGCGTGGGAACCTGGCCCGCGACCGCCTCGGCGCGATCGTTCCCGCAATCCTCGTCCTCTCGCTCGTCTGCCTGCTCGCCGGCGGCGTCCTCTTCCACCACGTCTCCTTCGAAAACGACGTCAACGAGGAGATCCGAACCGTCCTCGATAATCCCGAGTACGACCGGCTCGAGCTCGTCGAACTCCGGACGGAGTTCGCCGGGGGCGACCTGGCTACCTCCTACGAGGTGACCGCCGTAATTCGCCGTCCCGACGGTGTCGCCTACCCGGACCTCGTCTCTACCCTCGAGGACGCGCTCGAGGATCGGACGGGTCGCCAGATCGACGTGACCGTCGAGTACGTCGACCGGGACACCGGAGCGAACCTTGGCGACGCGCGGTTCGACTCGGTGAACCGACATGCGGACGACCGCGGAATGGGAGGGTCGCCAGGACCGACCGCGGAATGCCAGGAACGCAAGGCGTTTAGGTCGCCTGTGCGTAGTACGGATACATGAGCGACGCCCCTCGAGTCGAAATTTACACCAAAGAGAACTGCCCGTACTGCGAGAAGGCGAAGGACCTCTTCGACGCCAAGGAGGTCGCCTACGAGACCTACAACGTCACGGGTGACGAGGACCTGTTCGAGGAGATGGTCGACCGCGCCGAGGGCCGCAAGACCGCCCCCGAAGTGTTCGTGAACGACGAACTGATCGGCGGCTGGGACGAGACCAGCGCCCTCGACGAGACCGGCGAACTCGACGAGATGCTCGGGATCGCCCGCGAAGACGACTGCGAGGTCGTCGAGCACCGTCGCCTGATCATCGCCGGAACGGGTATCGCCGGCCTGACGGCGGCCATCTACGCCGGCCGGTCGAACAACGAGCCCCTGGTCATCGAGGGCGACGAACCCGGCGGCCAGCTCACCTTGACGACCGACGTGGCGAACTACCCGGGCTTCCCCGAGGGGATCAGCGGCCCGGAACTCGTGAACGACATGAAGGAACAGGCCCGCCAGTTCGGCGCCGAGCTGAAAAACGGCATCGTCGCGAACGTCGAACGGCTCGAGGATCCCTCGGTCGTGGAGGGCGCCACCGAGGACTCCTTCTGCGTCGACCTCACCAACGGCGACCGCTACACCGCCGACGCCGTCATCGTCGCCTCCGGCGCCAGCGCCCGAACCCTCGGCATCCCTGGCGAGGACGAACTCATGGGCTACGGCCTCTCGACGTGTGCGACCTGCGACGGCGCGTTCTTCCGCGACGAGGACATGCTCGTGGTCGGCGGTGGCGACGCAGCCATGGAGGAAGCCTCGTTCCTCACGAAGTTCGCCGACACGGTCTACCTGGCCCACCGCCGCGAGGAGTTCCGCGCCGAGGACTACTGGATCGACCGCGTCCACGAGCACGTCGAGGACGGCAACATCGAGATCATGAAGAACACCGAATTGATCGAGATTCACGGCTCCCAGGAGGAAGGTGTCGACCACGTCACCCTCGTTCGCAACGAGAAGGGGCACCCCACCGACCGCCTCGACGACCCCGAAACCGAGGAGTTCGACTTCGACGTCGGCGCCGTCTTCTTCGCCATCGGCCACACGCCCAACACCGACTACCTCGAGGGACTCGGCATCGAAACCGACGACGAAGGCTACCTCGAGACAAAAGGCGGCGACGGCGGCGGCCAGACCGAAACCGACGTCGCCGGTATCTTCGGCGCCGGCGACGTCGTTGACTACCACTACCAGCAAGCGGTCACCGCCGCGGGCATGGGCTCGAAGGCGGCCATCGACGCCGACGAGTACCTCGAGGACCTCGAGCGAGAGCGCGAGGACGCCGTGCTCGAGGAGAGAGAGGAAGTTCCGGCGGCCGACGACTGACGACTGACGGTTGTCGGCTGATACAGACCGATAGCGCATACCTCCGACTTTAGGCGGAGGTCAAGCGGTAGGCCCAGCGAGCCACTCGCAGTCGGTGGCCGGGACAGATTTCGACCGCAATCGTTTTCGTGTGCTTCCGAGTAACATGAACTGCTACGAATACCGTGAGATGCCGTCCCCGAACCAGAAGGGGAAGCGAGCCAGCGGTGGTTCGCACGGCGATGACATGGTATTCGATGGGGCCTGTTTGACCGGGCCACAGCCCTATACGAGGGAGGAAACGAGAGTTCCCCCGGTGTGTCGCCGGTTCCCTCTGAGTGCGGGTTGGAACCTCGAACGCCACACTCGGCGGAAATCCGATGGGCGGATTCCACGTCCTTTAGGGCGTGGAGGAGGTCAAACCCGACTCCAGTCAGGGATCGGTACGCTCGAGGAACCGCGACTGCACGTCCCCCGTCGGCATCATACACTGCTCTTTCTTCCCGAACCAGCGGTAGCGCCGGTTCGCGACGAAGTCGTACGCCCAGTCTCGAACCGGGCGCGGGACGAACCGAAACGGCGATAGCAGGGCGTAGATCCCACCGAGATGGCTCGCCGTGCGGATGATCGCTCCCGACTTGACGTAACTGTCCTCGCCCTCGATCAGGACGACCGACTCGAGTTCGTCGGTCGGCAGACCGTGCTCGGCACACAGCGCCTTGCCCACGTCGGACTGGATCGAAGCGAAGTAGAACTGCTCGTCCGTATCGCGGGGGACGACGAACTGGACGAAGCCGTTGCAGAGGTTGCAAATGCCGTCGAAGAGGAGGATTGGGGCGTCTGCGGGAACCTCGAGGTCGGCGCTCATTGGTCGATTTTCGTTCGGTGTGTAGTTCAGCATTCCGATGGCGGTGATTGGGGTCTCCGTTTACTCTATCCGTCGACTCTCACAGTTGCACGGACGTCCCAGGTCGAGTGATAGACGAACGCGCGGGCTTGAGCAAAGACGAGCGCAAATCGCGTGACGATACCGGCCGCAAGGCCACGTCAGGCCCGAAGAAGACAACAAGCTTATGCATCATTGCGCGTGACACCTCGGAAACGATCGACCCAAACGATGTCCTCGCAATCCACCTCCAGTCTGGACCGGCTGTCAGCCGCCATGGATCGGTTCGCCGTCGCCCTCCAGCGACGGTTCGAGATAGACCTCCGGGCGCTCGCCGCGTTTCGAATCGCACTCGGGCTCCTCATCATCCTCGACCTGCTGAATCGGACTCGTCACCTCAGAGAGTTCCACACCGACGAGGGCGTCCTTCCGCTACGGGCACTTTTCTCGGACTACTCCGACGTCTACTCAGTACACGCAATTTCGGGCGAACCGTGGGTACAGGCGCTGTTATTCGCCATTGCAGGAGGGTTTGCACTCGCGTTGATACTCGGGTATCGAACTCGACTCGCAACCGTCGTCTCCTGGTTCCTGCTCGTGTCGCTGCACATTCGAATGCCGATGGTACTTAACTCGGGCGACATCCTGTTGCGATTACTGTTGTTCTGGGGAATCTTCCTCCCGCTCGGGGAGCGGTGGGCCATCGACGCCCGACGGATCGATCTGCCACGGTCGACGCTCTCGAGCGAAGCGACGATGGCCGTCCTATTACAGGTGTTCCTGATGTACTTCACTAACGCCATCCACAAGTACGGGAGCGACAAGTGGATGAGCGGAGAAGCGGTCGGCTTCATCTTCCAGGCGGACCACCTGACGATCCTCCTCGGCAATGTGCTCGCGGATCAGTTCCTGCTGCTCAAGTTGTTTACGTACGCCTGGCTCGTCTGTATCTTCGCTTCCCCACTGTTAATCCTCCTCACCGGGTATCCTCGAGCCCTGCTGGCGACGGCTCTCGCCGGAATGCACCTCGGGATGGTCGTCACCCTCCGTATCGATCTCTTCCCCCTGATCGCCGTCTCCGGGTTGCTCCTCTTTTATCCACCAGCGGTGTGGGATCGGGTGACCGCACTCGGCGCCTATCTCGGCCTGGATACGCCGCTTCGAGCACGACTCGAGTGGCTGCAGCGGACCGCCCCGAGATTCCCCTCGCCGTCGGCATCGCTGTCTCACCCGTCGCTCTCGACGGTAACCGCAGGCGGGCGCGACGCGTTTTTCTCCGTTCTTCCCGCCATGTTCCTGCTCCTCGTCCTGTTCGCCAACGCAGAGGCTGTCGACTACACCGAGGTCCCCGACCCTGCAGAGCAGGTCATCGACACTACGATGATCGATCAGAGCTGGCGGATGTTCGCCCCGAACCCCACCTCGAACGCCAAGTGGTTCGTCGTCCCTGGTGAACTCGAGGACGGTTCGGAAGTCGACGTCATGCACGGCGGGGAAGTCGACTGGGACAGGCCACCGAGCGTCGACGAGACCTACAAGAGTGCGCGCTGGCGCAAGTACCTCTCGAACATGCGATACGTCGACAACGAAAAACATCGGTCGTACACGGCGAACTACCTCTGTGATCGCTGGAACGAGGAGCACGAGACTGACGTCGAGAGCCTGACCATCTACGGAATGACGGATCGATCGGGACCGTACGACGACGAACCGGACGTCGCCCGATTCACGCTCATCGAATACGACTGCTCGGGCGACTTCGTACAGGAGTCGGCGTAGGGAGACGTTCAGTGATCGACGTCCTTCTCGACGTGAGCCATTAGAGAACGGCTGCGTCCCACCGAATCGCGCTATTTTCGTTGTTGTTAGAATACGTGCTGGCACCGTCAACTACCCCCATGTATCCGTATCGACAGTGCACTATCGCTTTCCGGGGAGTTCTCTGGGTGACTTGTCGTCACAGTCGCAGACGTACCGTAGACCGGAGTGAGTTCCAGGTCCTGTCGGCTGTCACCGACCGGTTCGTCAGCCCCGAAATGCATGGCGTTCATCCAGGGCCCCGTCCAACTCTCGAGGCCGAACGCAAGATCCGAAGAACCCGAGAAAAACGATCGGAGAACGAGACTATACGAGTGCTCGAGGCCGTGGTGTTGACTCGACTGACGACTCCTACCCGACACCGGAGGCTGACTGAGCGATTCGGAAGGGGCCTGCTCTCGTAGGCGTGCCAATAATCCACGGGCCGACGCTGCCGTATCCTTCGGTATCGACTACTGGCGATCAGCACCTGAACGATGGGTTCGTACACAGTGACCAGCGAATACACGCGAGAAAGTCGATAGTTGAGAGTTAGTCTACGGCTGGTCATTTCCAGAGATCACAGTCCCCAGGGGCGTCAGGCATCGTCGTTCGGGAACGAGGCCTCGAGCAGTGCTCGAGTACGAACCGTCGACGACTGGACTCAAAATCGGGGTCTGGTCTGCTCGAGCGTTCGAACCGAACGTTGCGAGCGACTCCTGAGACGATGTGGAGGTGGAGTTCGCTACGAGCGCGTACGCGTCTGAGATCCGTACTCTGCAAATGGGCTCAGTTGCACGGACGAGGTCGTATCGGAGCCTCACAAGTGAGAGAAGAGATACCAGGACCAGCAGTACGAGCCAACCGCTATTCTCGATTTATTTGTCCACCGATCTCGAGCGCTGTCGCTGTCGGGTCAGTGTTCGATAAAATGAAAAACGCGGGACCGGAACTGCTCCGGTTAGTTCAGCTGCTTAGTCCTGGCGGCGGAGTGCCAGCATCGCAGCGCCGAGGATTGCGACGAGGGCGACAGCGACGCCGAATCCGGGCTGATCATCGGAGTCGTCGTCATCGTCGCCGGTGTCGTCACCAGTGTCGTCGCCGGTGTCGTCACCAGTGTCGTCGCCGGTGTCGTCGCCGGTGTCGTCACCAGTGTCGTCGCCGGTGTCGTCGCCAGTGTCGTCGCCGGTGTCGTCACCAGTGTCGTCGCCGGTGTCGTCGCCAGTGTCGTCACCGTCGGTGTCGTCACCGTCAGTGTCTTCACCTTCTTCGACCGTGAAGGTACCCTCGTCGATGACATTGTCACCAACGATGAGCTGCCAGTCGTGGTCACCAGCAGAGGCCTTCTCGTCCGTGCCTTCGAGCGTCACGGATTCGCCAGCGCCGACGGTCGGTTCCTCGTCGATGACGTTCTTCTCGCCGTCCACGACGAGCTGAACGGTGGTCGTGCCTTCGGCGTCACCGTTGTTCTCGAGATCAACGGAGAACTCGAGGACGTCACCTTCGACAGCGTTCTCAGGGACGGTTGCGGTTGCCTTCCAGGCAGCACCGGGCTCAGAGTCGTCTTCGCCTTCGACGACTACGCCGGTGTACTCAGCGGAAGCGCCACCAGCTTCGGTCGCGCGAACGGTGCGAAGTTCCTCACCAACCTCGCGGTCGCTGAGGTCGAACGTTGCAGTTGCCGTGTGGTCGTCACCGATGACGATACCGGACTGGGAAAGAACCGAGGTCTCGAAGCGGAGACGGAAGTCGACTTCCGTACCGGGCGCGACGTTGCTCGTCACGGAGACTGCGGATTCTTCGACGTTATCGAGTTCGACATCGCCGTCATCGTTGACTCTGTCGAAGTCGATCGTACGCTCTTCGATGCTGAGGTCAGAGTCGTCGCCTTCGTCCTCAGTGACGTACGGGTTGTCTTCGGAGACCGTGAAGTCAACGTTCCAGGTTTCGCCGGCGTCGACCTCGCTGTGAGCGCTGAGGTCAGTCACGACGTAGAACGTACCGTTCTCGGCGTCAGGTACGACCTGGTAGTCAGTCTCAGTGACGTTGAACGAGGGAGCCTCACCGTATCGAGGCTCGTTCGTGTCGGAGAACGTCAGGGAGACGTTGCTGTCAGTGTTCCAGGTACCGTCGGCGTTGAACAGGTATCCGTAGACACCAGTTGCCTCAACCTCAACGATAACGAGGTCATCGTTAGCGATAGTGTCGGTCGAGGTCAGGTCGTCCTGGATGTTGCTGAAGTCGTCGTCGTAGTTGTAGCTAGCTGGTGCGGTCCAGGTGTTGAGTTCGCCGGTCGAACGGTCCTGGAGCAGCAGGAGTGCGGCGTCGTACTCGTCACCAGCCGCCTCGGTACCCTCGTAGACTTCGAGCTCGAAGTCAGCGGGCTGGAGGCGGTATTCTTCGTCGAACTGAGCATCGAAGTCAGTTTCGTCGCTGACGGACACAGAACCACTGTCGCTAACGACCTCGAACGTTGGTCCATCGTCGTTAGCTGCGTTGTAGGAGTTGAAGCGGACAGTTACTTCGCCTGCCTCTTCGGTGTCGGTCACCGTGACGTTGGCGTTGTAGTTCTCGTCCTCTTCAACGATGTTGAACGTGGCCGTGTCGGCGTTCTCGAACTGAATCGTGATGTCGACGTAGTCGCCAGCGTCAACCTCGTAGGTGTTCTGATCGAACGAGATGTCAGTCTGGAGCTCTGGTGGTTCCTCGACAGTAATCGAGGGAGTTGCTTCAGCCGTCGTGTCAGGGACATCGACGGTGAAGTTGTATTCACCAGCAGCGATACCCGAGAAGTCGGCATCGAGTTCCGCGTCGCCGTTCTGGACGACGTAGACGTCGCCCTCGGCAGCACCAGCGTCAGTTCCGAAGATGCTCTCGAGTTCGCTGCCGTCGAGACCATCAGCACTGATGTTGGTCTGGTAGTCGCCACGGTTCGAGTCGATCGTGAGCGTGGCGGACGTGCTGTCGCCCGAGTTGTAGACGGAGTCCTCACTCCACTCAGACGTCAGAGACTGTTCGACGACTTCAAAGGTTGCCCCAACGTCGTCGGCGTCTCCATCCTGGGTGTCTTTGATCCAGTAGTCGCCGTTCTGAAGACTCGTCGAATCAATCAGAACGTACCCGTTCTCTGGCGAGAGCTCCCGAACGAGCCCGTCATCATCACCAGGACCGGTTCCGTGGCGGAGCTGTACATCATTCGTAGTGTCGTAGTGTCCAGTCTGGCCTTGCCAGAGCAGGGACGTAGACGTGACGTCATCACCGTGGTTCGATGCAGCGGCGGAACCCGCAAGGGCCGCGCCACCGATCGCAACAACGGAGAGGACCATCAGCGTAGCCATGAGGACTGCGCTGAACTTATCCTTGTAATTGCCTGTCATTGTTATCGTTGTATTCTGTTACGGCAACAGTATCGTTCCTGCCAATCGCACATTACCGTGCGTGAGGCCATACTTACTACTGTCACCCTGGGTAGGGGTATTAGATACCGAAGAGCCATTGTTATAAATGCTTTGTGGTGGTCTCGGGGTATGCCAACCCTGCACAATCTCCCTCAGACCCCGCTCAGTCCGGTATTAGCGCCGAACGCGGTCGACGTCCAGCTCGAGAATACATATAAAGGCCAGTAACTGTCACGGATTGGTGAGGGTCACGGTTTGGCGCAGGACCGACTCCAGTATTAGTGGTTAGACCGAACTATTCGTCGGGAGTGAGTGTCCAGGATTGCCGAGAGGATGGAGTTTCGGGCAATCGTAAGACCGGATTACCGCTTCAACGATCCAACCAGTCTCAGGGCTGCCGGCGAACGTGATGATGACATGACGACTATGGGGCAGACTCGAGACGAGTCGTGCGCAGCGTGGCCACCAGTGATCGGCTCTCGAGGGTCGCACTGCTCGAACCACTCGAGCCGCTCAAATCACTCTAACTTCTCGAGCTGCTCGAGCCGGACGACGCTGTGTCACTATACCATCGATGCCGTGAGAAGGGTCGAAAGCGCTGAAGAGAGAAGGAGCGTCCGCGGCTGTCGATCGCTATCGGGAATTCAGTCTCGAGTCAGGATCGTGATCGCGATTGCGATTTTGATCTCGTGACCCGTTTCGGAAGAACGCTCAAGTGTACGCCCGTGTAACCCGAGACATATGAGCGGGAAGACGATCCGGGTTCCCGAGTGGTTCCACGACCGCGTCGCGAAGGCCAAACGATCGGACGAAACGATGGCCGATGCGTTAATCCGACTCTCCGGTGGACCGCATCCAGAAGCTGTCGCCGGTTTCCTCTCGGAAGAAACGGCCGCTGAAATGGAAGCGGCTATCGACAAAAAGAGAGACGCAAGCATCGAGAATCGACGTGATCTGGTTGACAGCATGGATGATTCTCGATAGCTCTTTTTTGATCGCGCTCGGACGCCACGATCAGGCTGCGTTCGAAACGGGCGTCTCGATCGCCGAACGAGGTGACATTCAGTGGGTTCCAACGCCAGTAATCGCCGAACTCGAGTACGGCGTCGAAATGGTCGGCGATGCGGACGAGCGGCGACGAACTCGAAATGTGCTCCGTATGTACCCACACGTCGAAATCAACGCGGAGTTCGCTCGCTGTGCCGGACAGTTACTAGCCGCGGCCGACAAAGACGCGGGTGGTCCAGGTAATTCGGGTGCAGACGACATCGATGCGCTGATTGCGGGGGTTGCAACAGTACTCGAGGATACCGTTCTAACAGACAACGTAGCCGACTTCGAGGCGCTCGGTGTCGAGATTGAAACGTGGTAATCACTGACCATCTTCCTCGATCGAGTCCGTCCCGTGAATCCAACTGAGATGCCTCGAAACAGACGACCCAAAACGTCGGCTACTCAGTCTCGAGTCACGATCTCGATCTCGTGGCCGTCCTGATCCTTCGTGAACGCGTAGCGGTCGTCACACGACTCCGGATCGCGATAGTCCTCGCTCTCGCGCTCGAGCAACTGATCCCAGGCTTCGTGCAGATCGTCCACGGAAACCGCGAGGTGGCCCCAGGCGTCGCCCATGTCGTAGCTCCGGCCGTCGTAATTGTACGTGAGCTCGAGGGTCATCTCCTCTCTGGAGGCGCCCTCCCGCTGGACGAAGTAGTTCGCGAAGGTGTCGGACTCCCAGCGACCGATCTCGTCGTACTCGAACTTTCGGGACCAGTAGCCCAGCGCCTCGTCGGCGTCCTCGACGCGGATCATCGTGTGGTCGAGGCTCCACTTCTCGCCGTAGTCGCGCTTGACGATCTCGATCTCGTGGCCGTCCGGGTCCTTCACGAACGCGTAGCGATTCCCGCAGGACTCGGGATCGCGGTAGTCCTCGACGCCCTCGTCCATCAGCTGCTGGTAGCTCGACTCGAGTTCGTCCTCGGGAACCCGGACGGCGATGTGGCCCCAGGCGTCGCCCACCTCGTAGCTCCGGTCGTCGTGGTTGTACGTCAACTCGAGGACTGCGCCGTCCTCGTGGTCATCCTCGGGACCGAGGTAGACGTTGGTGAAGGTGTCGGCCTCCCAGCGTCCCTTCTCCTCGTAGTCGAAGTGGGTACCGTACCACTCCAGGCTCTCCTCGAGGTCCTCGACGCGCAACATGACGTGATCGAGCGTAGCATCCATGCCCAGAAACTCGGCTGCCGGGAGGAAAAGGCTAGCGGAGGCGGCGACCGACGGGGGAGAGAAAAGGAGAAATCGACGGCGCTTTCCCGCTCCCGTGCGCGCCCACGCGTATGGACACACTCTACTTCGCCACCGGCAACGCGGGCAAACTCGAGGAGGCCCGCGAGTACCTCGACGGGCAGGCGGCCCTCGAGCAGGTCGAGTACGACTACACCGAGATCCAGAGCGACGACCTGGGGGAGATCGCCGCGACGGGTGCGCGGGAGACCTACGACGCGCTGAAGGCCGGCGACGCGTTGGCGGGAGACGACGAGCTGGCGGCCGAGAAAGCCGACGTCGACGGCGTCCTCGTCGACGACACCGGCCTCTTCATCGACGCCCTCGGCGGCTTCCCGGGACCGTACTCGGCCTACGTCGAGACGACTGTCGGCGTCGAACGCGTCTGGCGACTGCTCGAGGCCGAGGACGAACCCAACCGTCGCGCACACTTCCGCACGGTCATGGCCTACGCCGACGCCGAGGGCGTCGAGACCTTCGAGGGGTCCGTCGCCGGTACCATCGTCGCCCCGCGGGGCGAGGCGGGCTTCGGCTACGATCCGATCTTCGAGTACAACGGCCAGACGTTCGCGGAGATGACGGCCGCGGAGAAGAACGCCATCTCCCACCGCGGACGCGCGCTGGCGGCGTTCACCGACTGGTACGCGGATCGGTAGCGCCTCGGAACTCTCTCGAGGGACGAACTCGCAGGAGAGACACGAGCGGCTCGAGCGACGTGAACGACTTAGACGATGCGAACCACTCGAGCAACGCGAACCACTCGAGCACACTGCCCTCGTAGGAATCGAATACGACGGGGTACGTCGCCTATACTAAACCGCGGGCGACTGGTTGGCCTCCCCGATGGAGCACCTCCCACTCGCCGACCGCCGTGTCCTCGTCACCGGTGGCGCCGGCTTCATCGGCAGCCACCTCGTCGACGCGCTGGCCCCCCACGCGGAGGTTCGCGTCCTCGACAACTTCGTCAACGGGACGCGTGAACACGTCCACGACGACGCGACCGTGATCGAGGGCGACCTCCGCGATCCGATCGCCCTCCAGCGTGCGGCCCGTGGCGTCGACGTCATCTTCCACGAGGGCGCCATCGTCAGCGTTACCGAGAGCGTCGACGAGCCCCGGTACACGAACGACGTCAACCTCGAGGGAACCCTCGGCGTGCTCGAGCAGGCCCGCCTCGAGGATGCCCGGGTCGTCCTGGCCTCGAGCGCGGCGATCTACGGTCATCCCGAGAGCGTCCCCGTCGCGGAGTCCGATTCGCTGACGCCAACCTCGCCCTACGGAATCCAGAAACTCGCCCTCGATCACTACGCACGCGCGTACAACGAGTTATACGGGCTCGAGACCGTCGCTCTGCGCTACTTCAACGCCTACGGCCCTCGCCAGCAGGGCCCCTACAGCGGCGTGATCGCGACGTTCCTCGAGCAGGCTCGCGCCGGCGAACCGATCACGATCGAGGGCGACGGCGAGCAGACGCGCGACTTCGTCCACGTCTCGGACGTCGTCCAGGCGAATCTCCTGGCGGCGACGACCGACGCGGTCGGGCGGGCGTACAACGTCGGAACCGGCACGCGGACGTCGATTCGAGATCTCGCCGAGACGATTCGAGACGTCACCGATTCGGACTCGAACATCGTCCACGTCGAACCCCGCCCGGGCGACGTCCGCCACAGCGTCGCGTCCGTGGCTCGAGCGCGCGACGAGCTGGACTTTACGGCACGAATCGACCTCGAGCCGGGGCTCGAGCGCCTCGTCGAAGGGGAGACGGACTCCCGGGCAGTACAGCAGACAGAGGGTCGCCCGACGAACGAGGTCGGCGGCGAGCGGGGAACGAGCGGGGGCCGGCAGGACGCGTAGACACCTGGGACGACCGCGCCCACGATTTGGACTCGGTGTCCCTTTCGTGCGTGGTCTCTTTTTCGTCTCCGGTGACCGTCACGGAAGGGACGACTTACTGCGACGAGAGTCCGGCGACGCTCTCATCTGTGAGCGACTCGAGACAGCCACGGCTTCTTGGGAGTCACGCTCGCGTGCGTGTAGGACGCCGATAACTAACGAGGGAGCAGCCCTACTCCCTGGGTATGGCTACAATCGACAGCATCATCGTGTTCGCCGTGAGCTTGCTCATCGGAGCCCTCGGAATCTACGTCGGGGCCAAAGTCATCGTCGACACGGAGGACTACACCTACGCCCTGGTCACGGCCCTCATTGGGGCGATCGTCTGGGGCGTCGTCGGGTTTTTCCTCGGCTGGATTCCCCTCCTGGGTCCAGCGATCGTCCTCATCGCGTACCTCGCGGTGATCAACGCGCGCTATCCGGGCGGCTGGATTCAGGCGGCGGCGATCACGCTCGTGGCCTGGCTGAGCGTGCTCATCGTGCTCTACATCCTCGCGTTCCTCGGCGTGACGACGTTCGACGCGGCGGGGGTCCCGGGCGTCTGAGTCGTGTTCGACGGGTTGAGCCATTGGAGGCGGACCGCCAAGCTCGAGTCGCCGGGATCGACCCCTCGACCACACTGCTCGACGGGCGTCACACGCCAGCTCCCCGCGCTGGACGCGGGTATCAAGCCAACCTCTCGAGTCGCCTGAGTGTCGCCGAATACAATATCACTTGTACTCTTATAAAAACTACTTTAGCGCCGCGCGTCGATGATTGCTGACAGACCCCCACAGAACGGCGTTTCGACCAGTTTCAACCGAGTTACACTCGTCGCATGAATCCAGCCACCATCTCTAACCCGGTCGTATCTGCCCCGGCCGAGTGGTCGACCCTCGAGTGGTCGATCACCGGTATCGGTGCCCAGACACGTGCACAGGTGTTCGCGCTCCAGACACACCTCCAGGCCCAGACCCAGGGCGGCGAGGAGTCCCACCTGGCCGCGATCGTCGGCATCTTGGCGCTGGCGTTTCTGGCCGGTGGCCTGGTTCTCCGGAAGCGACTCGCCGTGGGCAAGGAAGCGGACTCGAGAGATTCTTCGGAGGGCGAGTCGATGCTTACCGACCGCGAGCGGGTGTGCTCGCTGATCCAGCGCAATGGCGGGCGGATGAAGCAGTCGGCGATCGTCGACTCAGTCGACTGGTCGAAGGCGAAGGTGAGTCGCCTGCTGGCCGACCTCGAGGACGAGGGCGAGATCACGAAGTTGCGGATCGGTCGCGAGAACCTCGTGTGTATTCGGGGGAACGAGCCCACCGCGACCCGATCGCACGAGCCGCCGCGCGATCCCCAGTAGGTATCGAGTACACGATGCGGTGTCCGACGTAAACCCAAACGAAATGGCTCATTTCTGGCGCGGGCGCCGGTTGGAACGATATCGGTAAGGAGCAGTTTGTCGTTTCCCGTCGAAAGCGTTGGGCCGGTTTATGCCCGCCTTCGTCAAGTTTCGTACGCCTTTACGGCACGAGATGACATGAGCACACGAAAACACGTAGTCGTCGTACTCGTCGCCCTGATGATGCTGACGAGCGGTGTTGCCCTGGTGGGGGCGGCATCCGCATCAGGAGCGAGCCTGGCAATACAGGACGACGAGGCGAACGACACTGAGAACGACACAGCGAACGACACGAGCGAGGCGGACGACGAAACAGCACAACCGTCCGCGAGCGTGACGTTCAGTGACCAGACTACCGACGGAACCTCCGTCGTCGTCGACGAGGTGACGATGGAGGAGGGCGGCTTCGTGACGATCCACGATAGCTCGCTGCTCGTCGGCAACGCGCTCGAGAGCGTCCTCGGAACCTCCGAGTACCTCGAGGCGGGCACGCACGAAGACGTCGAGGTCCAACTCGACTCCTCGCTCGAGGAGAGCGAGACGCTGATCGCGATGCCCCACCTCGATACGAACGACAACGAGACCTACGACTTCGTCGAGACCGAGGGCGAAGACGACGGTCCCTACCTCACCGAAGATGGTGAACCGGTGACCGACGAGGCTGCGGTGACCCTCGAGTCGGCAGAAGAGCCGGCCAACGACACCGACGACGTCGATGACACGGAAGCCGATAACGAGACGGACGACACCGATGCCGAAGAGCCGTCTGAGTGCCCCGTCGAGGAGGATGACGGCGACGACGCTGACGACGAGCACGACGGCGTCGATAACGAGACCGACGACGCCGAAGCCGAACCGCCGGCCGACGATGCTGACGAAGAACCGGCCAACGACACCGACGAGGATCCGGCTGACCACGCCGACGAAGAACCAGCCAACGACAGCGACGACGCTCCCGTTATGGAGCCCGACGCTGACGCCGTCGAAGACGGCGTGACGATCGTCAACGCGAACTTCTCGTCGGTGACGATCGAGGAAGTCACGATCGAGAACGTCTACATCCTCGTCCTCGACGACGAGGAAGCGCTCGACCGGCTCGAGGAGATGCTGGGAGACGAAGAGAACGTAACCGTCGTCGACGGTGAAGACGACATGGATGGCGTCCACGATAACGAGACTGACGACGATGGTCTCGACGACAATGAGACCGACGATGACGGCCTAGACGACGAGGACGGCCTCGATGACGACGATGGTCTCGACGACAACGAGACTGACGACGATGGTCTCGACGACAACGAGACTGACGACGATGGTCTCGACGACAACGAGACTGACGACGATGGTCTCGACGACAACGAGACTGACGAGGACGGCCTAGACGACGATGACGGTCTCGATGACAACGAAACAGACGACGGTCTCGGCGACGATGATGGCCTCGACGATAACGAGACCGACGACGGCTTAGACGACAACGAGACTGATGATGGCCTCGATGACAACGAGACTGACGACGGCCTCGACGGCGACATGGAATCGTTCACCATCGAAAGCCTCGAGGCACCGGAGAACGCCACCGCCGGTGACACCATCACGGTCAACGCGACCGTCACCAACCCCAACGACGAGGAGGCCACCCAGGACGTCGAGTTCAGGCTCCAGGGCAACCTCGTCGAGTCGCAATCGGTGACACTCGACGCGGACTCGAGTGACACCGTCGAGTTCGAGGTCGACACCACCGGCGTCGAAGCCGGCGAGTACGTCCACATGGTCCTCACTGACGAGTTCGGTGAAGTAGCCTTCATCGAGCTGACGGAGGAAGACGAGATGGACGACACCGAGACCGATGGGGACGACGCGGACGATAACGAAACCGACACTGACGACAACGACACTGACGAGACCGACGACTACGACGACAACGAGACCGACGACAACGAAACCGACGACACGGATACGGACTCCCGTATTCCGATCGGCGTCGTCGGACTGGTCTAGGCACGACCGGACGTCGAGTCGCTATTTTTCAGCCGTCCGTCACCAGACCCATAGACGTGCGCCCGCTCGAGTGACTGACGAGGCGCTAAACGGACGACCGACGGAGGAGAACGAGCGACTTACTCGAGTAGTCACGAAACCGGCGCTTTTTTCGATCGATCGCCACACGTCCCAGTCATGGACGCACAGGACGACGTCGCGGCGTTTCTCGAGAGACACGAACTCCAGACGGATCCGGCCTACCGTGCCCTCGACCTCGCTTCCGAGGTCGGTGAGGTGGCGAAGGAACTCAACGAGTCGACGACATACGGAGCTGACCCCGAGGCCGCCGCCATCGCTCGAGACGAACTCGGGGACGCGCTCTTCGCCCTGCTCGCACTCTGTACCGAAGCCGACGTCGACGCCGGAGCAGCCCTCGAGGAATCGCTCGAAAAGTACGAGCGGCGACTCGAGGCGTCCGGGAGCGCTGGCTCCGGGAGTTGACGGGCGAACGTGACGGGTGAGAGGAGCGATGAGTCGGAGCCAGGGTCACGAACGATAATAGGGCATGCGAGCCCCACCCGTGGGAGATGGTTTCGATTCGAAACCGGTCGGCTATGCCGCGTCGGGAAGTGCTTTTAAGCGGAGGCTGCTAGGCTCGCGTGATTCCGGTGGTCCGTCGCGTCCCGAACCCGTTTCGATTGCTGATTCTCTGGATCGGCTTCGCCCTCGCTCGAGCGGGGCTGATCGAGCGCGAACGGGCCCGGCGGACCACCGACCTCGCCTGGCCGCGCATCGTCACCGGCATCGCCCGCATGTCCAAGAGCGCCGTCGACGTCGCGATGGTCGGCATCGCGGTTGGCTCGTCGGCCATCGCCGGCGTCGGGTTCGCCGGCCCGTTCTGGGGGCTCGCGTTCTCCGTCGGCGGCGGCGTCGCCGGCGGCACCATCGCACTCGTCTCCCAGCGCTACGGCGCCGAGGCCTACGACCAGCTCGGACAGGCCGTTCGCTCGAGCGTCTTCCTCGTGGTCGTCGTCTCGCTCCCCATCACGGCTACTTTCTGGCTGTACGCCGAGTCATTCATCGGGCTGATCACGAACAACCCGGACGCGATTCGGTACGGCTCAGACTACCTCCAGGTCGTCGCCCTTGGCATCCCCTTCGCGGGGCTCAACCTCATCGGGAGCCGCGTATTCGTCGGCATGGACGACGCCTGGACGCCCATGGTCGTCCGGGCCGGCGGCGCCGTCGCCAACATCGGGATCAACGCGGTGTTGATCTTCGGCCTCGACCTGGGCGTCGTCGGCGCCGCCCTCGGGACCGTTCTCTCGAACGTCGTCGTCACCGCGGTGTTCGCGATTGGCCTGACCGCCGGTCGGTTGCCCGGGGCGAGGGCGTTCCCCGTCCGCGTCAATCCCGTCGGGAGCTACGTGGACGCCCCGACGCTGCGGGACCTGGTCACCATCGGCCTCCCCGTGTTCGGCACCAACCTCGTCTGGACCCTCGCCGAGTTCCCCATGCTCGCCATCGTCGACGTCTTCGGCGAGGACACCGTCGCCGCCTACGTCATCGCCCGGCGCATCTGGGGCGTCATGAACACCCCCGGCTGGGGCTTCGGGCTGGCCTCCTCGAGTCTCGTCGGGCAGGTACTCGGCACCGGCGACGAGGGAACCGCCGAGCAGTACGGCCGCGAGATCATCCGCTTCGCCGTCGCCGTCTACGCAGTCTCGGCGTTCCTGGTCTTCGTCTTCGCCGAGCAGATCACGCTGCTGTTCAGCAACGATCCGACGGATCCCGCGATTCCGATCGCCGTCTCGCTCGTCCACGCCGCCTGCGTGGCCGTCGTGCTTCGCGGCGTATCCGGCGGCGCCTCCGGCCCGCTCAACGCCAGTGGCGACACCCGCTGGCCGTTCTACAGCCAGTTCCTCGGGATGTTCGGCTTCGCGATTCCGCTCGCATACCTCGGCGCGAACGGCCTCGAGCTCCCGCCGCTCGAGGCAGCCGTCCCCCTCGTCGACGCCACGGTCGCGGCCCCCGGCGTCTCGATACCCGCGATCGGGCTGATGGGGCTGTACCTCGCGTTCGTCGCCGAGACGGCCGTCCCTGCCGCGGTCAACTACTACCGATTCTCGACGGGGAAGTGGAAGCAAATCAGCCGGTCGTACCGTCCGGAGACACCGACGGCGGATGACTGACGTCCGAAGCGGCACCTTTCTTTCCGTTTCTCGACACCGAAACGCAGATGTACGAGGGTCGAGTAGAAAGCGACGAGAATGACGGTCGAGTCCTGCTCGGCAAAGGGTGGCGTCGGGGGAGACGCGTCGATCGTCGCGTCCGCTGTCCAACTATTCCAGAGCCGTTTCTCGAGCGCTCGACGTCGCATCCAGCGCGAGGGCCGAGTGGTGTCCGGTGAGGACCGAGTGACGTCCCGCGAGGGAGAAGAACGCGATCAATACGGCCAACCAGAGGAATGTGAGGAACGCGACGGATCAGACAAAAGTGACCGACGCGAGGTGATCGCTGCGTGAGCGAGGTCCGCGTTCGCGTCGCCGACGCCGTCGACGCCTACCTCCAGCGCAAGGCCGTCGGCAACCCGGACGGACCCGGCGCCGGCACCTACGCCTCGAACGCCGAGTCCGTCCTCCGCCGGTGGGCGGAGTGGCTCGAGCGCGAACACGCCGTCGCCTCGCTGTTCGACCTCGACGTCGAACACATGCGCGCCTACGCCGAGGAACTCGACGGCAGAACGCGCCGGGGCGACTACACCGCATCGACGGCCGGCACGTACTTCGCCGTCGTCAGGGCCTTCCTCTCGTGGTGCGTCCGCGGCGGCATCCTCGAGACCAATCCCGCGGCGACCGACGCTGCCGAGGGGCCCCTCCCGGTCGACGACGGCGCCGACGCCAGCGACCGATCCTGGACCCGCGAGCAACGCGACGCGCTCGAGGCGTTCGTCCGCGAGCGATCGCTCGAGGCCGAGGACGCCCCCAGATCCGAGCGCCTCGCCCGACTGCGCGAGTACGCGATGGTCGCCGTGCTGGCTCACTCGGGCGTCCGCGGCGCCGAACTCTTCCGGGTTCCGGAGGACGACCGCCGCACCGGGGCGACCTGGGCTGACGTCGACTTCTACTCGGGAACGATCCGCGTCCTGGGGCGATCACAGCGCCTCGAGGACGTCCCGTTACCGGCCTCGGCGCGGACGCCGCTCCGGCGCTACCGCGTCGTCCAGGACCCGCCCTCGAACGAGTGGCCGCTGTTCCCGACGCGACACGCCCCCTCGGTCTCCCGGCGGGTACGGACGGTCCTCGAGGAACGCGGGTTCGGGGACGACGAGATCGAATCGCTCTGTGAGAAACACACGTCCGCGGAGCTCTCTCGACGGTTCGCTATCGCGCCGCCGGCGATCACCACCGAGGGCGCGCGTTCGATCCTGAAGCGGCTGTGTACGGCCGCCGAGATCGACGTCGGTGGCGACTACCTGACCCCGCGGGGAGCCCGAACGGGACTGGGCGAGCGAACCTATCCAGGCGAGCAGGCCTCGGTGGAGACGGCCCTCCGCCAGCAGTCCTCGGAGCAATCGATCGCCATCGTCGAGGATCGGCCCGACCTGGGGCTCGGCGGCGTCGACGATCTGGTGGACGTGGAGGTTGATGTCGACGCGAACGCGGATTCGGGTGCGGATGCGGATGTCGACGCGGACGCGGACGAATCCTGATCGACCCAACACGGGTACCCGAGCTCCCAGGAGCTCGATGCCTGAGGCTCGAGGCTGGAGGATCAAGGCTGGAGGACTTAGGCTGGAGGCTGGAGGTCTAGTCCCCTGATCAATCCGCCGAAACGGCCCGCTGCTCGACCATCTCCACCGCCGCTCCACCCTGCTCGCAGAGCAGTTCCGTGACGTACGCCGCGACGTCGATCTTGTCGTCGAACAGCCGTTCCCGGCGCGCTCGCCAGCGCGCTCTCGTCTCGGGATCCTCGACGATCTCCCGAACCAGGTCGAGTCCCACCTCCTCGTCGGGCGTCGACCGGAGCAGGTCGTAGGTCTCCTCGAGTTCGACGAAGTTAGTCATGTCCTTCTCGCGAGCGGCGAACGACTGGATGCGAACGGTCGGCGTCCCGAGAAGCGCCGACTCGGTCGCCATCGTCGCCGAGTCACCCGCGTAACAGTCGGCGAAGTAGAGCAGGTCGTGGATCAACGTCGGCGGAACGGGCAGCTGGTAGGCCTCGAGGTCCGACGGAAGCGGATCCGTACTCGTGATGTAGATGTCGCCGTGCTCGTCGAGCATCGAGACGAGTCGACGCTTGCCCTCGAGCGAGAGGCCGCCCTCGCCGACGTCGTGGAGCGCGTCCCACCGGCGAAACCGGAGAACGAAGTAGGTGGCGTCGGGGTCGACGCCGTGGGCGACCAGTGCGTCCGGGTCGGGTTCGAAGTACTCCGGGTGGAGGTAGGCGAGTTCGTGGAAGCCCTCGTAGCGGACGTGGTTCGCGCCGTAGTCCTCGTCGTAGTGGCGCGGGGTGGCGACCACGTGGGCGAACGGGGTCGTGATTCGGTGGGAGGTCGTCCCTTCGTTGTCGACGAAGACGACGCTCCGGGCGCCGACGAGCGGGGCGACGTGGGATACCGCGACACCGCCGATGGCAGTCATCACGTCCGGACCGATCTTCCGAACTCGCCGGAGCAGTCGGAGTTCGTAGGCCAGTTGCACCTTCGCGAGTTCCGACAGCGAGTCCTGGGGGCCCGTTAGCACCTCGTGGGGGATGCCGTAGGCGTTGAGCAGCGGCACCGCCAGGTCGTTCTCGCGTGCGAAGACGAACACTTCGTGGCCCCGCGCCTCGAGTTCGTCGATGACGTGGCGATAGAAGTGGACGTGGGCGGGGTGCTGGATGGTCACGACGGCCTTCATTCCTCGCTCACCACCGTCACCGTGCCGACGTTGGCATCGTGGTCGAGCGTCATCGCGAACGCGAGACACATCGCCCCGAGGAAGGCGTAGAGGACGGTCCAGCCGACGCGACCGGTCCGCGTCTCCGCACGGGCGCGATTGGCTGCCGCCCACCCGAACGCCGCCGTCGCCAGCAGCCAGCCCGCGACGCCGAGTCCGTAGAGCACCACCAGCGGGTGGAACTCGCGGACGACGTACCGTCGGCCGAGCCGGCGCAGGAAGCCCGTCAGGAGGAGCTTTGAGAGCCGCGGAACGAAGGTCCGGTACTCGATGTGGCTCCGCTCGTCGCCGTACACTGCCGGCATCGACACGTCCGCGATCCGGTAGCCGGCCGTGTTGAGTTCGACGAGCAGGTCGTTCGCGAAGCCGTACTCCTCGTAGAGGGCGTCGAGGTCGACGGCCTCGAGCGCGTCCTTCGAGATGGCCGTGTAGCCGTTCTGGGGGTCCATCATCTCCCAGTAGCCGCTGGCGACCTTCGTCAGGACGGTCAGGGTGACGTTACCGAAGAGTCGCCAGTTCGACATCGACTCCCGATGGTCGCGACCCGCGAGGCGGTTGCCCTTGGCGTAGTCGGCCTGGCCCTCGACGAGCGGATCGAGCAAGCGGTGGAGCTGGTCGGGGTCCATCTGGGCGTCCCCGGCCATGACCGCGGTGACGTCCATCCCGTCCTCGAGGGCGCGGCGGTAGCCGGTCTTGATCGCGCCGCCGACGCCACGGTTTCGCTCGTGGCGAATGGGGACGACCGTCGTCGAAGCGTCCTCGCTGGCCTCATCGTCAGACTGGCTCGAGCGATCGGACGTCTCGAGGGGGGCATCGGACAGCTGTGCGTGGTCGTCTATCGGGCGGTCGAGTTCACGTTCTCGCTCGATACTGCCCAGGTCCGACTCTGGCAGGCGATCTGTCTCGGCGTCGGTACTGGAGGCGACGCTCGAGCCGCCGTCGGGAGCCGTCCGGTCGGGTTGGTCAGAACGCTCGACCCGGCCCTCTCCATCACTCGAGGCCTGGACAGCGCTCGAGGAACCGTTTCCGTCCGTCACCAGTTGCGGGGTCGCCCGCTCGGCGTAGCGCGTAATCTCGTCCCAGGTGCCGTCCGTCGAGCGGTCGTCGACGACGTACACCCGGTCGACGAACGCGGGCATCGTTTCGATCACTTGGCCGACGAACCCCTCCTCGTTGTAGGCGGGCACCACGACGCCGACGCTGTGTGCTCGGTACACGGCGCTCACCTCCGCGCAGGCGACGTGCTCGGAGAGCGAGCGTCGGACTCGCGGGGAGCCGATATCGGTACGTGGGTAGAAGTGCGTCTCATCTACGACTGAGATTCGTCCGTTCGCCCATTGTTATGCGACGCTTGCGGGAACTGTAGTCTCGAGCTATCACGAACGGCGTTTCGGCGGCCCTCGAGCGTCGTCGGTGCCGCTCGGAATCGGTCGACTCCGGTCAGAGCACGAGCGCGAGGACGACCGTCAGGGCGAGCGTAATGAGGAGGACGCTGGTCCCGATGGTCGCCCGGAGCGAGAGCGTCGAGGGGCGGCCACCGTCGGTTCGTCCCGCCTCCTCGAGGTCCACGAGCCACGACGGGAGTCCGCGCGTCGCCCGTTCGACGGCGAGTACGGGGTTGTTTCCGACCCAGTAGCCCGAGCGTACGAGCGAGACGGCAGCCCGGTCGACGGCGGCGAATAGTTCCGTCACCGCGAGTGTCGACCACCGCCCGACGTAGTAGCCCACGGGGTAGACGATGGTCGCGGGGTCCGCGAGGTTGAGTTTCGAGAGCGGCTTGCGGACGAGCGCGAAGCCGACGACCGAGATGCCCAGCAGCAGGGCCGACTCGATCAGGTGACTCTCGCTGTAGGGGTGCAGGTGGCTCTCGCCGCCGGGATACTCGAAGGCCGTCCCCTCGATCAGCGGCAGGAAGTCGACGAGCCCCTGCCACCAGACGCCCAGGAGGAGACACGCGCCGCCGACCGACAGCATGGCGACGGTCTGACCCGGCCGCGCGTCGGCCACCTGGACGTCGCTCTCCCCGTGGAGGAAGGCGTAGTAGCCGAGCTTGATGAACGAGAGGAAGGTGCCGATGGCGCCGAGCAAGAGCAGGTAGTACAGCGCCTGGTACTCGGGCGCACCGTAGTAGCCCGGATCGGCCGCGTCGAGGATCATCCCCTTGCTGATGTAGCCGTTGAACCCGGGAACGGCGGTGATCGAGAGCGCGCCGAGGCCGAACGCGGCGGCAGTCAGGGGCATCTCGCGCCAGAGTCCTCCCAACTTGTACAGGTCCTCCTCGCCAGTCCGGTAGATGACGACGCCGACGGCCATGAACAGCAGGCTCTTGAAGAGGACGTTGTTGAACAGGTGACCCATCGCCCCGGCGACGGCGAGGTTCGAGGCGATGCCGATGCCGGCGACCATGTAGCCGACCTGGGCCTGGATGTGGTAGGACAGCAGCGCGCGCATGTCGTGCTGAAGGAGTGCGAACGTTGCGCCGTAGACGGCCATCAGCCCGCCCATGTACGCCAGCGCGAGGTCTCCTTCGCCAGGGAACGCCCGGTAGAGGACGTACGCGCTCGTCTTCGTGGTGAACACCGAGAGGAACACCGACGCGGCAAAGTGCGGGCGCGGGTAGGTATCGGGGAGCCAGGTGTGCAGGCCGATGAAGCCGACGTTGACGCCGATGCCGACCATCGCCAGTATCGTCGGGATGCCGTCCGCGATGCCGCCCTCGTAGGCGAACGTCCCCGTCTGGGCGTAGTGAGCGGTGACGGCGAACAGCACCAGCACGCCGCCGATGCCGTGGAACAGCGCGTACCGAAAGCCCGCGCGGACGGCGTCGTCGCCGTGGAGCCACACGAGCAGGGTACTGGTCATCGCCATGAGTTCCCACATGAACACCAGCGCGAGCCAGTCGCCGGCGAACGCTGCGCCGAGACAGGAGGCGACGTAGAACAGCGAGAGTGCGAGGAGTCGACGGCTGGCCTCGCTCGAGTAGGCGTAGACGACGGCCATGCCCCCGAGGAAGCCGATCCCGGTCCCGATCATCCGGCTGAAGTCGTCGACGAAGAACGGCTGGACGTCGGCGAACCCGAGGAACGTCGTCGTCAGGTGCTGGCCCTCCGGAACGAGCAGGGAGACGGCGAGGACGCCGAACAGCGAGAGTGCGCCTACGGCGTAGCCGAGGGCACGGGGCAGGACGAGCGCGAGTAGCGCCGCCGTCAGCACGAGCAGGGGCGGGTAGGCGTAGACGAGCGTCTCGACGCTGGTGGCTGCCATCTCTGTCATCCGAGGACCACCTCCCCGGTGACGTTCTCGACGATGGTTCCCGCCAGCTCGAGGAAGATCGCGTAGTCGGGGACCACGCCGAGAACGACGGCCCCGGTGGCGATCACGGTGATGGGGACGAGCATGAGCCACGTGCTCTCGGTGAGTGGGGTGTGTCGCGCCCAGCCGTCGGCGGGCGGGCCGCCGTGGTGGCCGTCGTGGTGGTCGCTATCGAGGGGGACGGGCTCCCCGCGGGGTCCGCGCCGCGTTCCGGCTCCGAACGGGACGTCGGCGTCGCTCGGGTTCGCGTCGACGGCGTGGTTCGCGTGACCGACCGTTTCAGTGTCGGTGTCGGTCTCGCCCTCGAGGCTCCCAGCGTCCGCATCGACCTCGTTTCGCCCGCCGTCGGGCTGGACGGGGTCGGCCACCCGCCCGGTGTAGGACCGGAACTGCCCACCCATCGGGAACTCGACGAGCGGCTTGGCGTCGTGGCGATCCTCGCGTTCGAAGAACGCGGTGTAGACGATGGGCCAGAAGTACGCGATGTTGAGCACGCCCGAGAGCAGGAGGGTGGCTGCGAACAGCCAGCCCCAGCCGTCGAGGTAGATCCACTCGGATCCCTCGAGTCTGACCGAGCCGATCAGCATGTAGAACTTGCTGACGAAGCCGGCGACCAGGGGCATGCCAGCCATGCCAGCCGCGCCAATCGTGAACGCCGACAGGGTGAGCGGCATCCGTTTGCCGATGCCAGCCATCTCGCTGATGTAGTCGGTGTGGGTCTCGACGTGGATGGCCCCGGCGCAGAAGAACAGCGTGAGCTTGCCGAACGCGTGGGCCGGGATGTGGAACAGCGCGCCGAAGATCGTCCACGGGTGCAACAGCGAGAGCCCGAGGACGATGTACGAGAGCTGAGCCGTCGTCGAGTACGCTAACCGGCGCTTGAGGTGATCCTTCCGCATGGCGATGATGCTCGCCGCGGTCAGCGTGAACGCGGCCATGATCGCCACGGGGATGTTGAGTCCCACCTCGCCGACGCCGGGGACCGAGAGCGGCAGGTCGCGGATGGTCTCGGGGCCGTACACCTCGAGAATCACGCGGGCGACGCCGAATGCCCCGGACTTGACGACGGCGACGGCGTGGAGCAGGCCGGAGACGGGCGTCGGCGCGACCATCGCGTCGGCGAGCCAGGAGTGAAGCGGCATCACCGCGGCTTTGACGCCGAAGCCGGCGATCAGGAGGTAGAAGGCGGCCTGGGCCATCGCGGGATCGGCCGCGGCGGCGTCGGCGAGTGCCGACATGCCGCCGGATTCGAAGGCGAGCGTGGGTTCCCCGACGCCCGAGGTGAGCCAGTAGACCAACACCGTGCCCGCGAGCAGGAGGACGCCGCCGCCGAAGAACGTGTAGAAGAGGTACTTCCGGCCGGCGATTCTGGCCTCGTCGTCCTCGTTGTGCGCGACCAGCGGGTAGGTCACGAGCGAGAGGAGTTCGTAGAACACGAAGATGGTGACCAGGTTGCCGGCGAACGCGATGCCGACGGCCGTCGAGAGGCTGGCCGCGAACGCGGCGAAAAAGCGCGTCTGGGCGTGCTCGTCCAGTCCGCGCATGTAGCCCGCGGCGTAAAAGGAGGTGAAGATCCACAGGAAGCTCGCGAGCAGGGCGAAGAAGAGACCCAGCGGGTCGGCCCGCAGGGTGAAGTCGATCCCCGAGACGAACGTGTAGCCCGTCGCCTCGCTGAGACGCCACTCGTAGACGGTCCCGTCCATCACGCCGGGGAGCATGCTCGCGACGATGGCGAACTTCGAGATCGCGGCGAGGACGGACCAGCCCTCGCGAACGTTCGGGTGGCGATACGAGGCGATAATCAAGGCGACGGTGACGGCCGAAACGAGGACGGCCGCCAGCGGTCGCGGGTCGGCGACGGCGTGTTCTACCATCAGGAAGACACCTCCAGGACGCTCTCGAGGAACGGCTCGAGCACGTCGACGAACAGCTCACCGGCGAACCCGAGCGCGACGGCGAGGACGGCGGCGAGAACGAGCACCGTGAGAGTGCCGAGCGGGACCGACTTCCGGGTCGCGATACTCGATTTCGAGTGCCCCCCGTCGGTCGCCGCCGGGGTGTCGTGGGCCGGTTCGACCGTCGAATCGAGGGGTGGAGTAACGTACATGGTCTCGAGCAACCGGGCGGCGTAGGCGAGGGTGAGCATGGTGCTGAAGAGGATGACGGCGGCGACGGGCCAGGCCTGGGCCTCTACGGCGCCGAGGGCGATGTACCACTTGCCGACGAAGCCGACCGAGGGCGGGATGCCGACGAGCGAAAGCAAGAGGACGGCCACCGCCCCGGCGACGAACGGCTGTCGACCGGCGAGGCCGGCGTACTCGTCGACCGTTCGGGCGCCGTGAGCGATGGCGATCCAGCCGACGGCGACGAACAGGCCGGCCTTCGTCAGGCCGTGGCCGACGAGGTGGATGAGCGCGCCAGAGAGCGCCTGCTCGGTGAGCACGCCGTAAGCGGCGACGATCAGCCCGAACTGGGACACCGAGGAGTACGCCAGCAGTCGCATGACGTCGCGCTGGATCACCGCGAGGGTGCTCCCGGCGACGACGCTGAGACAGCCGATGGTCACGACGACTGCCGACGCATTGGGCGTCGAGGCGATAAATTCGGGGCCGTAGACTCCGAAGAGGACGCGCCCGAGCGCGTACGCCGAGGCCGTCGAGACGAGCGCGGCGATCACCGGCGTCACGCCGTCGGGGGCGTGCTGGTAGGCGTCTGGCTGCCAGCTGTGCAGCGGCCACTGGGCGACTTTGATCGCGAAGCCGATGACGATGAAGGCCAATCCCGCGCGAGCGAGGGTGACGTTCTGGCCCTCGAGTTCGGGAATCGTCGCGGCCAGGTCGGCCATGTTGAGCGTCCCGGTTCCCATGAACAGGAGGCCGACGCCCATGAGGTACAGCGAGGCCGCGACCGTCCCCAGGATCAGGTACTTCAGGGCAGCGACCGCCGACTCGGGGCCGTCGCCGCTGGCGACCAGCGCGTAGGTCGCGAGGCTCGTGATCTCGAGGAAGACGAACAGGTTGAACACGTCGCCGGTGAGCGTGATGCCGAGCAGGCCGCCCACGAGCAGCAGGTAGGCGGTGTAGAACGTGTTTCCTCGCGGCCCGTTCGTCCGGGTGTGGAGGAGGACGGCGAACGCCGTTCCGGTGATCAGGAGGGCGATCAGGGTCGAGAGCGGGTCCGCGACGAGTTCGATCCCCATCGGGGCATCGAAGTTGCCGAGCACGTGAATCCGGGCGATCTCGCGGTTCGTCCCCTCGGCGCCGAAGACATCCGACGCCAGCGCGAGCGCGGCGGCGAACAACCCCGCCGTCGTGATCGTCGCGACCGGCCAGCCGACGCGGTCGTATCGGAGGCCGAGCGCAATCGGCGCCAGCGACAACAGGATGGGCCCGACGATCAGCAAGACGACGAGCGTCTCGAGGCTACTCATCGGTGCGCACCTCCCGGAGGGTGTCCTCCCGAAGCGTCCCGTACTCGCTGTGGATGCGGACGATGAGCGCGAGCCCGACCGCCGTCAACGCGATGCCGACGACGATGGCGGTGAGCACGATCACCTGCGGGAGCGGACTCGCCAGCGGCGCGTCCGTCCCCGTCTTGAGAATCGGCGCCCGGCCGTCCTCGACGTAGGCCGTGGCGACGAAGAACAGGAAGATCGCCGACTGGAACAGGTTGACGCCGATGAGCTTCTTCACGAGGTTCTGGCTGGCGATGGTCATGTAGAGCCCGATGCCGAGTACGGCGAACACCAGGACGTAGGCGTAGTGGCTTGCGAGTAACTCAATCATCGGTAGGTTCCTCCGTCTCGTCGAATCCATCGGTGGCGAAGCCGGCTGCCGTCGCGAAGAACAGCGTGACGATCACGCCCGAGACGATCAGGGCGATGCCGCCGACCTCGATGGCCTCCATCCCCCACTTTTTCGCGATGCCGATCGACTCGAAGCGCGCGTACTCGAGGAACGCGCCGTCAAGCGCGATAGTCGCGAGGCCGATCCCGACGAAGACGGCGACGCCGCCGGTCACGAGCGCGACGATGACGCTGTTCGCGAGCCACTGACGGGTTGGCTCGATCCCGAACGCGAAGGCGATCATCAGGATGGTGACGCCGACGATGGCGCCGCCCTGGAAGCTCCCGCCGGGCGTGTTCGCCCCGTGGAGCGTCATGAACAGGCCATAGGTGAGCGTGAACGGGGCGATGATCCTGACCGCCACGAGGATCACCTGGCTCTCGGTGTAGGTGTCCTCGAACCCACCGTTGACGGGTTCTCGATCGCTCATCAGACGAACACCTCCCGTTTCAGGACGAGCAGGGTGGCGACGCCAGCCGCGAAGACGACGACCGCCTCTCCGAAGGTGTCGAAACCACGGTAGGCAGCCAGGACGGCCGTCACCGCGTTTTCGGCCCCCGTGTCCGTGTACGCCGACTCGAGGTACGCCTGAGTCACCTCGGCGTTCGCCCAGATGGGCGCTTCCTGAGAGCCGACGGCGTACATCTCGGGCAGGACCGCCGTCGCGAGGACGAGGACGAACGCCCCGACGACGACGAGCGAGGGCACGTGAATCGACTCGAAGCGGTCCTCGGCCGTCGGGCGGGCCGTCCGGGCGATGGTGAGCAACAGGAGCACCGTCGTCACGCCGGCGCCGATGGCAGCCTCGGTCATGGCCACGTCCGGCGCGAGGAGGAAGGCGTACAGGATCGCCATTCCCAGGCTGTAGGCGCCGAAGACGACGATGACCGAGAGGACGTCCCGGAACAATGCGGTCGCGACGGCTGACAGCAAGACGAAGACGGCGAGTGTGTAAGCGACGGCGCTCATCGCGAATCACCTCCTGTGTCGTCGTGGGTGTCCTCGCGGGCGTCGTCGGCCGTCCACGGCTCGATACCGACGTCGGAGGCCGACCGCGCGATGGCGTGGGCGGCCGTCGGGTTCGTGACGAACACGAAGAACAGCAGGAGGACGGTGTACGCCGTCGCGTGTTGCCATCCCAGCGCCAGCGCGACTGCCGCGAGCGTGAAGCCTGCGCCGAGGGTGTCCGTCTGGGACGCCGTGTGCGCGCGCGTGTAGACGTCTGGAAGGCGGATGACGCCGACTGCCGAGACGAGCGTGAAGAACACGCCCGCGCCGACGAGAGCGACGATGGCCCAGACGCGGATCGTTTCGATCACAGCACTCCACCTCGTTCGACGGTGAACTTCGAGATGGCGATTGCCATCAGGAAGTTCAACAGGGCGTAGATCAACGCGATGTCGAGGTACCACGGCTGCTCGAGCGCCACCGAGAGCAGCGCGAGGATGACGACCGTGTTCGTCCCGAGGACGTTGACCGCGAGGAGGCGATCCTGGGTCGTCGGGCCGGCGACCGCCCGGTAGAACATGACGATGGCGAGGACGACGAACACCGCGGCGGCGACGAGGAAGATTTCGCTGAGGTCGGTCGGCGTCATCGCTCGTCACCCCCTTCGGTGGGAGATGCGGCGTCCGGGTTCGAATTCGGGTCCGAATCGGCATCTGCGTCAGCGGTAGCGTCCGCGTCGAGGGCAGGGGCCGAAGCGGGAGTGGGCTCCGGATAGACGACCTCAGCGTCCCCCCGTTCTCGAGGCGACGCGATGGCCGCGGACCCCCGGCCGTAGAAGACGAACCGGATCGCTCGCTCGAGGCTGCCGTCGAACAGATCGTCCTGTGCGGCGGGGATCAGCGTGTGGACGATCAGCGACTGGTCGTTCGCCCGGACGGTTAGCGTCCCTGGCGTGAGCGTGATGCTGTTGGCCAGCGCGAGCAGCGGCAGGCCGCTCTTGACGCGGGCGTCGACGCGTGTCATCGTGGGCTCGATCGGCATCGAGGGCCGAAGGATGGCGATCGAGACGGCCACGTTGGCCTTGACGATCTCGTAGAGGAGGTACGGAATGTAGAGGAGAAAGCGGATCAACAACACGGGGCCACGCGTGATCGACGGCTCGCGGATGAATGTGACCTGCGAGAGCGTCAGCGAGACGATTCCGGCGACGGCGACGCCGGTGACGAGGTCGAACCAGTAGGTCGGATCGCCGAGGACCAGGTAGAAAATGAACGAGATGCCGAAGAGGCCGAAGAAACGACGCCAGCCGCCAGTGCCGACGAATCGCGCGTGCTGGGCTGGCCGGTCGACCGGCGCTTCGTCGAAGGGCAGATCGATCCGTGTCAGTTCGCGCTCGAGCGGTTGCAACAGCGGCGCGGTCGCCCCGGGCTGGTACTCCGGATCGAGGACGAGTCGGTCCAGGTCGTGTGCCTCGGCGTAGGCCGCGAACGCGTCGGCGTAGTCCTTCGGGCCGAAGAGGTACTCGTCGGCGCCGATGATGGCCGTCTCGACGGTGACGGTCGCCTCGACGTCGTCGGTGTCCTCGCCGACCCACGTCGCCGCCCGCTCGAGCAAACGCTCGGCGGCCTCGAGTTCCGCACGTTCCTCGGGGACGTCGGCCTCGAAGGGAACGGCGACCACGAGGTGACAGACGAGTTCCCTGGGGCCGGACGCGGACTCGAGACTCGACTGGACCGCGTAGGCGACCGTCTGGCGGACGGTGGACGACTCAGAGAGCGGGACGAGCAGGCGGTCAGCCGCCACGGCGGTTCCCTCCGGTCGAGCGCACGTGCGGGTGACACGCTCGAGTCGCCCGGGTTCCGGCCCCCGATCCGGCCCCGAAGACGACGCTCGAACGCGTGCGATATTCGTTACTCATGGCGCTGTTGTCTGATAGTCGACTCAAGCGGTAGCCACAGGAAAACTATTTCGTTATCCGCCAGATGGAACGGGGATTTTTTCGGGTTCCGGAACGCGTTTCCGGGAGTGGATGTTTCGAGTCCTTTAGGTGTGTTCCCGCTGGAGGACTAGGCGATACTCGATGACGCTGTACTCGCGGCTCCGGCCGCTGGCGTTCGCGCTGCCGCCCGAAACGGCTCACGACGCCGGGAAGACAGCCCTCCGGGCGGCTCAGTCGACGCGGCCGACCAGGTGGGCCCTCGAGGCCGCCTACCGATACGAACACCCCGCCCTCGAGGTCGAGCGGTTCGGGACGACGTTCCCCAACCCCGTCGGTGTGGCCGCGGGTTTCGACAAGAACGCGGAGTGTACGCACGCTCTGGCCGCCCTCGGATTCGGCTTCGTCGAAATCGGGACCGTCACGCCGTACGCCCAGACCGGCAACGAGCGCCCGCGCCTGTTCCGCCTCCAGGAGGACGAGGCGATGGTCAACCGGATGGGGTTCAACGGCGACGGGATGGATCGAGTCCGAAAACGGCTAGAGGCGGACGGCACGCCCCGGATTCCCCTCGGCGTCAACGTCGGGAAGATGAACATTTCGACCGAGCGCGAGGCGATCGAGGACTACCGCCGCGTGTTCACCAGACTGGCGCCGTTCGCCGATTACGTCGTCGTCAACGTCTCCTGTCCGAACACGCCCGACGAGTTCGACGAGAGTTCGCCCGAGCACCTCGAAGCCATCTTCGAAACCCTCCACGCCGAGAACGACGGCGACGTCCCCCTCCTGGTGAAGATCGGTCCCGATTCGCCCGACGAATCGGTCCTCGAGTTGCTCGAGATCGTCGAGGACCAGGGAGTCGACGGCATCGTCGCGACGAATACGACGACTACGCGCGAGGGCTTGCGCTCGCCCGCGCGCGAGGAGTGGGGTGGGCTAAGCGGTGCGCCGCTGCGTGATCGCTCGACGGGCGTGATCCGGTTGCTCGCCGATCACGGCGAGGTGCCCATCGTCGGCGTCGGCGGCGTCGACTCCGCGCAGGCAGCCTACGAGAAGATTCGCGCCGGGGCCTCGCTGGTGCAACTCTACACCGGATTCGTCTACAACGGGCCGTCGACGGCCCGGGAGATCAATCGTGGGCTCCTCGAGTTGCTCCGCGAGGACGGGTTTTCGTCGATCGAAGAGGCTGTTGGGGCCGACCTCGAGTGAGATATCGATTTTCGGGTGACGACGCTCTCGTGCCCCGTCAGTCCACGATGAATTCGGCGTCGACGGAGTGGAAATCCTCCCCCTCGAGCGTCTCGTTAGCGACGTACTCGCCCGACACGGGATTGGTCACACCATCGATTTCGACGCGCACCTCGCCCTCGACCGACGTGTTGTAGACGCCGTTGAGGTCGAACGTTGCGGCGCTTCCGGCGTATTCGTTCGAGTTGACGGCGATCTCGTCGACCGTCCCGTCTCCGTCGCGGTCCATGTAGACGGTCACGTCGTCGTTCGTGAGCCCGTCTACGCTGGTTCCGTCAGGATAGTCGACCGTGATCGTGTCGACCTCGCCGTCGAAGTCGGCGGACAGGTCCGCGAGGGTCCACGTGTGGTACGACTCCGTACCCGCCGTTGCCGGGTCGGCCTCGAGGACGTCCGTCCGAACGTCGCTCCGAGCGGTGAACGACCGCACGGAACCGTAGGCCGTGTAGCCGTGGTTCGACTCGACGACGGCGCGGAACTCGTACTCCTGACCGGCCTCGAGACCGTCGATATCTTCGCTGAACGATCCCGTTTCCTCGAGCAAGCGGGAGGGAGTGGTCATCTCGAGGTCGCCCGTTGGCCCCCACTCGAAGTACACTTCACCCCAGTCCGCGCCGTCGAGGTCCTCGAGCGTTCCGTTCAGCGTCGCGGACGTCTCGCCGACGCGAGTGGCCGAATCCGTCGCGACCCGCAGGTCGGTCACGTTGTACTCGACGTCGACCGAGAGGGTGTCGTCGCCCTCGAGCGTCTCCGTCGCGACGTACTCGCCCGACTCCGGATTCGCGACGCCGGCGATCTCGACGCGCACCTCGCCCTCGACTGACGTATTGTACCGACCGTCGAGGTCGAAGGTGGCGGTGCTCCCAGCGTAGGAATCGGAGTTAACCGGAATCTCGTCGACCGTGCCATCGCCGTCGCGGTCCAGGTAGACGGTCACGTCGTCGTTCGTGAGGCCGTCTAGACTGGTCCCGTCAGGGTAGTCGACGGTGATCGTGTCGACCTCGCCGTTGAACTCGTCGGCGGAGTCCGCGAGCGTCCAGACGTGGTCCGCGGCGACGGTGGGATCGTTCGGCGACGCTCGCAGGACGTCCGTCCGAACGCCCTTCCCGCTCTCGTAAGCCGACCAGAGGTCGAAGTCGGTCGTGTTCAGCCGCCCCGTTTGGAGGAGCTTTCGACTGCCACCGGCGTAGTTCGTATCGTCTCGAACGTCGTCGTAGTTGAGGCGGAGGTCCGATCCGAGACCCGCGGCGAGGTCGTCGAGGTTGGCTCGTTCCCCGGCAGTCTCGCTGCCGCTGCCCAGCAGGAGGACGACGCCGCCCTGGTCGACGAACTCCTGTACCTCCGCGATTTCCGCCCCGGTCCACGCCTCCGGGCTACAGGAAGCGACGAGCGCGCGAGCATCCGACAGGCTGTACCCGCGTCCGTTCCCGTAGGCGTTGATGCTGTGGAGTTCGATACCGAGCCCCTCGAGGTGGCGCTGGTAGTACGCGGTGTCCTCCGCCGAAACCGCGTTGTCCTGTTCGAACGTCCGGTGGCCGCCGTCGACCAGCACCGGCCCGGAGGGATCGTCGCTCCCGTGCAGATGATCGATCAGGTTCGTGACGAACGTGAAGTGGTCCAGGTCGGCCGACTCGCCCTCCCAGCGCTCGTTGATCGTACAGCCGCCGAAGTACGCGAGGTTGCACGACTCGTCGACGCCGACCATCGGGATCGCGTCGTAGTCGACGGTGCTCGCGGTGGTGTTCTCCTGGACGGCGGTGTCCTCGGCCCAGACCGGCACTCGTGAGTCGGGAACGGGGCCATCCGTCGTCCTGACGCTCGAGGCGTGGGGGTGGAACGTCGCCGCGACGTCGTCGTTTCGCCACTCCGAGACGTAGCCGTCGTCGGCGACCCAGAGCCCCCGCCCGGCCGCTCGGGCGGCCTCCTGGGCCTCGAGGTACTCGTCGGTGTTCGTCAGGCTCGCGGCGTACACACGGGCGTACCCCTCCTCGAGGGTGAGTTTGTTGTACACCGTGTAGGCGCCGTCGCCGTTTCGATCGTACCTGATCTTCGCGAGGAGACGGCCGAACTGGTCGATTTCCTCGGATGCGCAGTCGACCTGGACCTGGCAGGCCGAACCCGCCGGGAGTTCCGTCTCGGCAAAGTTGGTGGCCTCGTTACCCCAGTGCTCGAGGTGGGACTCGTCCTCGATGAACTCCCACTCCTCGATTTTCTCGTACGTGGTGTTTCCCGTTTTCTCGGGCGTGTCGTGCCCGAGCGTACGGACGTTGTACTCCTCACCGGTCTCGTAGACGTAGACGTCGAAGGTGTCGCCGTCGACGACGCGGGTGATCTCGGCGTCGTACCAGACGCCACAATCGAGGGCGGAATCTGCGGCCTGCGTGGGTTGGGTCGCAGCCAATCCCGCGAGCGTGCTCGTGACAGTTTTAATGAATGTACGCCGTTTCACTATGTGACACGACAGTGATTGTCTGACGATCAATCATCAATATTCCGCCAGATAATACTGTGTTGTTACGTATTGTTCTTATTCAATCCGTTTACAGTCACTCCTGAATTACTTCGAGAGCAGCGTGAGAACAGGTGTCAGTTACCCATCAATATGGTGCTGCTCGAGTTCGGCGGACGTGCTCGGAACGGGATCGACCAGCCCATCCGAGGAACGTCGTATCGCCCTCGGCCTCGAGTGCCTAAAGCCCGATGTTCAGCGCGTAGGGCCAGGCAGCGTTGCTAACCGCGAGGAACGCGAGGGCCGCACCCGCGCCGTAGACGTTCTTGAGAAACGCCGTCATCTCGTTCTGGGCCTCCTCGCCTTCGGCGTTCCAGAAGTCGTGCATCTTCAGCGCCGAGACGACGAGGAACACCGCGAGCGCGCCGGCGCCCACCGCGGGGAACACCCCCACGATGAGCGAGAGTCCGCCGAGAACGAGGAGGACGCCACTCAGCACGACAGACGCCTTCGGTGCTGGCAGGCCCTTGAACTCCGCGTAGCCGGCCATCCTCTCGACGTCGAGGAAGTGGTTGAACCCCATAAACGCGAGGACGCCACCGAAGATCACGCGCGCGAGCAGGAACGCCACGTCGGCGCCGGCAGACTCGAACATCAGGCGCTCACCTCGATTCCGTGGGCAGTCGTAGAACGATTCGATCGGTAGTCGCAAACTGGTTTCATTGCGTTACCAGGTACGAATTGGAACCTATATATCGGTTCCCGGACATGCATGCAACCGGGTTACGGAGACGTTACCGACGTTTCGTTCCGGTGCAACGATCGGGTTCGGAGGACTCGATTCGAGTCCGAGACCGGTCACTCCATGTAGCCGAGGCCCTTCAATCGGTCCTCGACGCCCGAAAAGTCGTCGTCGACGCTCTCTTGGTCGCGCTCGCTCGTGACGTCTCGGCGGGCGACCTTGGTCCCGGTTGGTTCGGCGTCCGGTCGGAACGCGTCGAAGAGAACCCGGCCGTCGGCGTTCGTGGGGACGGGCTTGCCGATCCCGTGGAGCAACGTGGGGGCGACGTCGACGACCCGTGCACCCCGCAGCGTCGCCCCGGGTTCGATCGACGGGCCGCGACAGAGCATGATCCCCTCGGGGCGATGGCTCGCGGCGGTCGGCGACGGGTCGCCGAACGGTTCGTCGGTGACGGCGTTGCGCCCCTCGTAACGGTTCGTCCCGTTGACGATGAGGTCCGGCGAATCGGGGTCCGTCGGGAAGAGGTCGTCGCCGTCGTAGACGACGAAGACGCGCTCGACCGCGTCATCGGTGATCGACTCGAAGAGGTCGGTGAGTTCGGCCTTGAGCGCCGGAATCTCCCGCGGCGAGACGACGCCGTGGTCGAACCGATCCGAGTCGTTGACGTAGAGGTTACCCGCGTCGTGGACGAACGCGACGGTTCGCTCGTAGTCCACGTCGTAGAGGGCGTGCTGGCCCGGTATCTGCTCGGCGACGGAGTCCAGTAGCTGACGCGGCAGCTTCGAGACCAGGAACTCCTCGGAGATGCCGACCCGGTTCAGCGCACTCGAGACGCGTTCCCGGGAGATCCCCAGGCTCGCGAGCGCGCCGCGAGTTCCGTCGTCTTCCTCCTCGAAGAGGTAGCCCTCCCGCTCGAGGAAGTGATTCGGGTAGGCGAGTTCGTCGATGGGCCCGAACCCGTGGTCGGAGACGACGTAGAGGTCAGCGTCGTGCTCGTCGGTGTAGTCCATCACCTCGCCGAGAATGTCGTCGAGCGCGCGGTACTGCTCGAGGATGCGGTCTTCGTCCCAGATGAGGTGCTGAAAGCGATCGGGGGCGGTGTAGACGAAGAAGAACAGCTCCCAGTCGTCTCGACGCTCCATCAACAGTCGCATCAACTCCCGGCGCTTTCTGAGGATGTCCGAGACCGCGACCTCGAACTCGTCGAGGCGGTCGGCGTAGTCGGGGTAGTTGAGGCTGATCTGGTAGTCGGGAATCCGGTCGACGACCTCGTCGGCGAGTTCTGGTGGATGGGTGAAGTCGTGCTCGAGCGAGGGCGTCATCATCCCCGAGACCACCTCGCCGTCGATGGCGGTCGCCGGGTACGTCATCGGGACGTTACCGACGACCGCAGGGCCGAGTTGTTCCCACAGCGGCGGCTGCTTGCAGTCCCGGCTGGTGTACATCCGGTGTGAGTACGACGAAGAGAGCTGTTGAAAGCCGTAAATGCCGTGTTTGTCGGGCCAGACACCGGTCGCAATCGACGGCCACGCCAGTGGCGTCGTCGCCGGGCGCGTGCTGTCGAGCGGGCCCGATGCCCCCTCCTCACGCAGCCGGGCGAAGTTCGGGAGCTCGCCCTCGTCGGTCCAGCGTTCGATCAAGTTCCAGGGGACGCCGTCGAGCCCGAGCACGAACGCTCGCTCGGACGCCGTCGTCGATGTAGATCCGCTCATGATGATACTCGAGGCGTTGGTGACGCCTGCTGTCGCTGACAAGGCACACTGACGCCTTTGTTATCCAGCGACTGCGATCGGGAAACCGCCACGAACGGAACATACTCTCCTGCTCGAGACGGTTCACTCGATGGGTACTACCGCGGGATTCGGCGGGAAGCACGCCAGAGGTGTTCGTTCGAGCCCAGCCGAGTACGAACGGCCACAGCGCGGTGGCAGGCCATCCATAACAAAACCATTACGGGAGAATCCACCAGCTATGTTCGCTCCCGTCGACGCCACGAGTCGCGACCGCGAGCGGGTGGCAGGTGACCGTCGTGGGTAGCGTCGTCGTCTCGGTCGACGCCGAGCTCGGCTGGGGATTTCTCGACCTCCACCCACCACCGGCCGACCGCATCGAGCGCTGCCGACGCGGCTGGCACGCCCTCCGCGAGGCCTTCGAGGCCTACGACGTCCCCGCCACGTGGGCCGTCGTCGGCCACCTCATGCTCGAAGACTGCGACGGCCGCCACGTCGACCACCCCGCCCCGGCTGGCTGGTTCGAGCGTGAGCGGACCGACTGGAAGGATCGCCCCGACCTCCGGTTCGGTCCCGACCTGGTCCGGTCCGTGCTCGAGTCGCCGGTCGACCACGAGTTCGCGAGTCACTCCTTCTCTCACGTCCTCTTCGGCGCGCCGAGCACCGATCGGGAACTGGCTCGCGCCGAGTTCGAGCGGGCGCTCGACCTGGCCGACGAGTGGGGCCTCGAGTGCTCGTCGTTCGTCTACCCGCGAAACAACGTCGGCCACCGGGCCGCGCTCGCCGAGGCGGGGTTCACCGCCTACCGGGGCCGAACGTCGACGCCGGAGGGGTTCCGGGCGGTCCTCGAGACTGGCCTGGGCGGGCGCTCGGTGCTAGTCGAACCAACGGTCGACGAGCACGGCCTGGTGAACGTGCCGGCCTCGCTGTTTTGCTTCGGATTCGAGAGCGTCGCCCGCACCGTCGCCGAGTCCGTCTGGACCGACCCGATGGTCGTCACGGCCCGCCGGGCGATCGATCAGGCCGTCGCGGCCGACGACGACCGGCTCTGTCACCTCTGGCTCCACCCGAACAACCTCACGACCGACCGCGACGACGAGCGAATGCGGGCAATCCTCGCCTACATCGACCAGCAGCGTCGAGAAACCGACCTCACCGTGGAGACGATGGACGAGGTCGCCGCTCGAGTCGGCAAGTCGGCCGAGGACGCCGACGAAAGCGAGAACGCGGACGAGGAGGGGATCGAGACGAGTATCACGCAAACCGTCGGTGGCGACGACTGATCAGGTCCGCGACCGGTATCGGGAACGACGTGGTCGTTCCCGTGACGTGGACGGCCTATCGATGAGATCCTGGTTATAACTATAGAAATAATAGTTTTGGACTTCGGTTAGGGACCACTTACGCGTGCAGGCCGCCCGTGTTCAGAATCGTCTACGGTCGCCCTGCGTTCAGGACCGCGCCACTCGCGTTCGCCGCTGGTCTGCGCGCTCGAGCCCCGTTACCGACTCGTAGACCTCGAGGACGGCGTCGGTCGTGCGCTCCAGACTCACCTCGCGAGCGGCCTTGCGGCCGTTCGACCGGGCCCCCGACTCGAGGATCGTCGTCAGTCCCTCGACCAGGACGTCGTCCGCGTCGGCCACGCACGACGGGGAGACACCTTCGAGGCGTTCGCGCACGTCACCGACGTCGACGGCGACCACCGGGAGGTCACAGGCCATCGCCTCCTTGACCGCGTTTGGCGAACCCTCACTGTGGGAGGTCACCAGGAGGGCGTCGGCGGCGTTCATGTAGTGGGGCATCTCGTCGTGGTCGACGCCCGTAATCGTCCGCAGGGAGACGGGCCGCTCGAGGCGGCCGTCGGCGCGGTCGACGATCCGTTTCGCCCGCGGGTAGTTCTTCACCGACCGGTCGGGCGCGTATGGGAACAGGACCGCGTGCTCGTCGGTGGGCCAGCCGACGCGGTCACGAGCGGCCGCCTGTGACCCCGGCCGAAAGGTCTCGAGGTCGACGCCGTCGGGGATCACGCGACACTCCCGACCGAGCGCGTCGGCCATCGCCTCGGACATGACGATCACCTCGTCACAGAAGGGTGCACAGAAGCGACTCACGGGTGCGACGGGGCCGTGGACGTCCGATCCCCAGAGCGAGCAGACGACCGGCACCCGTCGCTGGGCGAGCGCCATCGGGGCCGTGAGCCCGTAGTGGGCGTGGATCAGGTCGTATTCGCGATCCAGTTCGCGGCGCACCGTCCGGAAGAACTGGAGGTACTCGAGCGGCCCGCGAGCGTTCTCGCCGGTCACGTCGCCGGCGACCGACAGCGTCTCGAATCGAACGCCGCAGCGCTCGAGGGCAGCCTGTTGCTGGTTCAAAAACGGCGCGTCCGCGGCGTTCGTGAGCGTGAGTACGTCCATTCGACCGAGAGACCACCGGGAACGCGCTTTGTTAGGGACGGCCTTCGCCTCGAGGCAGGAACCTGTATCGAGTCGCCCCCGGTTTCGGGGCTCGACCGGACCCAACTCGAGGCGAGTCTCGACGTCGAACGGAGCCTCGAGCGTCGACCTCGAGCATCGACCTCGAGCGTCGAGCGACGTCCGTCAGACGCGAGTCACACCTGGGCCGGTTGACGAACTCAAGGGTATCGGGAGTTTCGGCTCCAACAATCGAATATAAATACCCTCTATCGATAGCCGACGAAACGCTTATACTGGTGAACATTGAAGCGGCTGTCAGGACGATCAATGTCACTCTCCGATCTATTCACTGGACTCCTGCCGGGGACAGACACCGAGCCGGAGTCACCCGACGCGCCACGCGGCGCCCACGTGGACGGGCCGACGACGGTCGTCTACGAGTGTCGAAACTGTGGGACCACGGTCGACCCGAAGACGAGTCGGTGTCCCCACTGCGACCACGACGAGATCGTCGAGTACCCCATCGATTGATCTCGAGGAAGCGAAACGCAGTCTCCTTAATACTGTCGCGTGAACGGACCGTATGGACATTCGTCTGGACGAGGTCAACAGGCGCATCATCCACGCCCTCATGGAGGACGCGCGGTCCACCTCGGCGCCGATGATCGCCGACGAGGTGGGCGTTTCGGCGGCGACGATCCGCAACCGAATCGGGCAACTCGAGGAGGCGGGCGTGATCGAGGGCTATCACGCGAACGTCGACTTCGAGCGCGGCGACGGCCGGTTACGGAATCTCTACCTCTGTAACGCCCCGGTCGACGACCGCGAGCGCATGGCCCACCAGGTGCGACTGATTCCCGGCGTGATCAACGTCCGCGAGCTCATGACCGGTCGACGAAACCTCCACGTGCTCGCCGTCGGTACGGACACGAACGATCTGCGCCGAATCGCCCGCGAGATCGCCTCCCTCGGAATCGACATCGAGGACGAGGACTTGCTCCAGGCCGAACACTACCAGGCCTACCGCCCCTTCGGCCCCGACGACCGGACGCCACAGCCACTCTCAGATTACATCAGCCTGACCGGCGGCGCCGAGGTCGTCGAGGTGACCGTCGCCGAATCGGCCCCCATCGCGGGGCTCTCGCTCGAGCGCGCCGCTAGGGAGGGCGTCCTCCCCGACGACGTACTCGTGATCGCCATTGAGCGCGACGACGCCGTGTTGACTCCCCGCGGCGATACCGAGATCGAACCCGACGACCTTCTGACGCTGCTCTCACGTGAGGGAGTGACCGGAGACGCGCTCGAGGCGTTCGAGGCGGATAGTATGAGAGACCGATAGTTCGACGGCCAGGATACCTCGGCCTCGAGCGATAGTAGCCACTGGACGTCATTTCATCCCCTGGTAGCCAGAGGTATCGGCGGCAGTGTGTAACCCGTTTCAGTTGTTTCGAGACCGGTAATCGAACTCCTCGAGGCGCTCCCCCAGGCGCGCATCGTCGAACGTGGGGTCGTCACAGGCCGTGCCGTGCGCGACGTTCGCGTATGTGCCGTATCCGACAGGGGCAGTCGTCAGCGCCGACGGATCGCGCCCGGTCATCAGACGGGGAACCGGGCGACTCAGCGTCGCCATCACCAGCGGCGCGACGTCCGCGGCGGTGAGACAAACCGGTTCCGGGGACACCTGGATCGTCGGCCCGGACGCGAAGAACGTCCCGACACCCGTTCGCGTCACGCCCTCGAGCCGCGTGAATACCCGATTCGCGGGAGCGGCCGACACCGTACAGTTCGTCCCCGCCGTGGAGACGAGGACATCGGGTGCTTCGCGAGCGAACGGCCCCTCGTAGAGGTGCTCACGTCGGCAGGCGAACTCGAGGGCGGGGTTCCCGTCCGGATCCGCGAGGTCGGCCAGCGCCTCGAGCACCCGCGACCGGGTCTCCTCGTACGTGGAGTTGACGACTCGACCGTAGCGCTCCCGGCCGGCGACGTTGAGACGGACCCCTGCACCGGTCGCACTCGGGAAGAACGCCTCCGAGGTCGCCCACCGGTACCCGTCGACGTCCTTTCTGTTCGCGTGAAAACCGCCACCGAGCGCCCCAGAGACGACGCTGAGCACCGATTCGAGGACGCCGGGTCGCCACCGACAGTTTCGTGCGTTCCGCTCGAGCAGGTCGTGATCGGCGAGCACCTCGTTGACGTGGACGCGATACCCTCGCGAGCGCTCGACGCCGAGCGGCGAACACCCGATGACGGTCGATTCCTCGGGAGCGACCTCGAGGACGTCCCGGACGAGTCGATCCGCAGCCCGGCACGCGGCCTCGAGGGCGCGGTCGCCAACGTCCGCGTCGACGGTCTCGAGGAGGTCCGGATCGGCGACCGGAACGTGGACGAGCGCCAGCTCCCATGGCTCGGCCTCGAGCAAATCGCAAGCGAGGCGACGTCGCGTCTCGAGGAGCGTCGGCACCTCGGCGGGGTCCTCGAGGTCCCGGAGCGTCCACGGCGAGCCGGGTGAGCCGGACGGGAGTCTCGCGTCCGCGGGATCATCCGACAGACGGCCGTCGACAGACCCCGCGGGGCGCCGTCCGGGAACCACGACGCCGCTCACCGGTCCCGGCGGGTCGGTCATCGGTACTCCACAGGCCACCGTGGAGCCCCCCTCGCCGGTGAGGTACGCCCAAAGGGTCGGCCGGCGGACGTCGATGGCGGAGGCTGGCCGACAATCGTCGTCGGGGTAGCTCGCGCGGACGGCGTCGTCGAAGACGCCGTGGAAACTCGGGTCGGTCCCCGTCAAGAGCGACGCCCAGGCGCTCGCCGGACTGGCCGGAACGGTCGACTCGAGCGACCCCGAGACGCCGTCGGTTCGAAGGCCAGAAACGGTCGGCATCACGTCGGCAAAGCGCTCGAGGTGTCGGTTCGTCACGCCCTCGAACGCGAAGACGACGGTCTTCACATCGACCACTGCCGATCCCTCGAAGTCGAGGTCGAGGCCACGCGACAGCCACCGGCCCGCTCGAGCGCGAACAGTTCGGTCATGAACGGACGGACGACTGGCGGTGGTTTCGTTATTCTTCGGCTTCCAGCGAGTCAGGACCGGCTACGATGGCTCTCGGTTGGCTAATCGGTCCCTGCGCCGTTCTCGACCGACGAGGAGCTTGCGGTCGGCTAACCGGTTCCTGTCGGCTCGCTCGCCGTTGGCTAACCAGTCCCTGCGTCGCTCTCGACCGACGAAAAGCGCGAACTACCGTCCGGTCGCGTCGAACGCCGCCGGGCGACCGATCGTCGAGGTGCCGGTTTCGGTCGGCACGTCGCCGTCGACGACCGTCGGCCGACCGTCGCGCGCGCCGCCGAGCGTGACGACCCGGTGGTCCGTGTTCGACAGCGAGAGCACGTCCCGGCCGTCGAGGACCACCATCGGCTCGAGGTCGGCCCACGGGATTCGCTCGAAGGCGTCCTGGGGCGTGACGAGAATCGCCGCATCGAACGCGGGACCCGAGGCCAGGTCCTCGACGTCGATCGCTCGAGCGCCGAAGTCGGTCGGGTCGACCAGCGGGTCGCAGCCCCAGACCTCGGCGTCGCGCTCGCAGAGGGACTCGACGACGCCGATGGCGGGGGAGGCTCGCGTCTCCTCGACGCCCGGTCGGTAGGTGAACCCGAGGACGAGGACCGTGGCGTCCTCGAGGCTGTCCGCGGGTTCCTTCCCCCGGCTTTTACTCTCGTCCGTGCCCGTACCGTCGAGCGCCGCCTCGAGCATCGCCACCGCGCGCGCGGGCATCTCGCGATTGACCTCGCGACCGAGTTCGACCATCGAGAGCGGGGCCTCGGTCTGGGCGAGCAGGAAGTGCGGGTAGTAGGGGATGCAGTGGCCGCCGACGCCCGGCCCCGGGTCGTGCAGGTGACACATCGGGATGTGGTTGGCCGTCTCGATCGCCTCGCGCACCGAGATCCCGAGGTCGTCGGCGGTGCCCGCGAGCTGGTTCGCCAGCGCGATGTTGACGTCGCGGTAGACCCCCTCGAACACCTTGACGGCTTCCGCCGTCGTCGCGTCCGAGACCAGGTGGACCGCGTTGTCCGAGAGTTCGTCGTAGATCAGCGCGGCCGCCCGGCCGCTCGCCTCGTCGACGCCGCCGACGACCTTCGGGTACTGCCCGCGGATGTCCCGCAGGGCCGTCCCCGAGGCGGTTCGCTCCGGGCAGAACGCGACGCCGAACGAGCCGGACTCGAGCCCGCTTCGGGCCGTCAGGTGTGGGGCGATGACGTCCCGACACGTGCCCGGCGGCAAGGTTGATTCGGCGATCACGAGGTCGCCTGGCTCGAGCCCACTGGCGACGTCCTCCAGGACCGCCTCGATAATCGAGAGGTCCGGTTCCGGTTCGTCGTCGTCGGTGATCAGCGTCGGGACGATGATCACGTGGACGCGCGCCTCGCTGGCAGCAGCGGCCCCGTCGGTCGTCGCCCGCAGTCGACCCCGTGAAACCTGCTCGGCGACGAGGTCGTCGAGACCGGGTTCGCCGCCGACGTGACTCCGACCGGCGTTCACCGACTCGACGATCGCGGGATCGACGTCGACGCCGGTCACGGCGCCCGTCCCCTCGGCGAAGACCGCGGCGAGGGGGAGCCCCATCTTGCCGAGGCCGTACACCGCGATCGGAACCGATCCGTTCGTCAGCGCCCGTCGTTTCGCGGCCTCGGTATCTGGCCCGCCATAGAGGGCCGTCGTCGCCCGACTCATCGAGCGACCACCTCCTGATCCTCGTCGGCGACGAACCGGTCGATCCGTTCGACCATCTCGAGGGCGGCCACGCCGTCTTCGCCAGTGACCACCGGCTCGTCGCCGTTTCGCACGGCGTCGACGAACGACTCGAGTTCGCGCTTGAGTGGTTCGCCGTTCTCGACGCGCGGGCGCTCGACGACGCTCTCGTGTCGGTGGCGGTTCGTCCCCTCGTCGGTGACGTACTCGGGGTAAGAATCCCGGTGGATCAGCACCGACTGCTGGAGGTAGTCGACCTCGACGAGGCACTCGCTGGCGGTCACCGTGAGCCGTCGCACCTTCTTCTGGGTGCGGCGACTCGCCGTCAGCGAGACGATCACGTCGTCGGCCGTCATCGTCGCCGTCGCGTACTGGCCGTCGTCGGTGCTCGTCGCCGAGACCACCTCGGGACGGGACTCGAGCAACGAGCCGACGACGTCGATGTCGTGGATCATCAGGTCGAGGACGACGCCGTCGGTCGCCGTCCGATCGACCGGCGGGCCGAGACGCTCGGCCTCGACGGCGATCACGTCCAGGTCGGCGATGACCGACTCGAGAGTGTCGACGGCCGGGTTGAACCGCTCGATGTGGCCGACCTGCAGAACGAGGCCGGCCTCCTCGGCCTTCCGCGCAAGAGAGCGGCCCTGCTCAACGGTTTCGGCGATCGGCTTCTCGACCAGCACGTGCACGCCGGCCTCGAGACACGCCGAGACCGTCTCGTAGTGAGCGTGGGTAGGCACCGCGACGGTGACGACGTCGCAGTTCGCGAGCAGGTCGTCCATCGGCACGGCGGCGGTGCCGTAACGGGCGGCGACCGTCTCCGCGAGTGCCTCGTCGAGGTCGCTGACGCCGACGAGGTCGACGTCCCGGCACTCGCTGTAGACGCGCGCGTGGTTCTCTCCCATCGAGCCGACGCCGATGACGCCGGCCCGTACCGTCTCCGTCGAAGTAGTCTGTTTCGTCATTGTGAGTCGTAGTAGTCGGTAATCGCTTGCACGACCCGCTCGCGGTCTGCGGGTTCGAGGTTCGGGTGGACGGGCAGCGACAGCACGCGCTCGGCGGCCCGTTCGGCGTTCGGCAGCGTCGCGGCCGCCGTGCTCACCGTCTCGTAGGCCGGCTGGCGGTGAATCGGCGTCGGGTAGTAGATACCCGTCCCGATCCCGCGCTCTTCGAGCCAGGCGGCGAGGTCGTCCCGGTCGGTCGTCGCGACGGTGTACTGGTGGTAGACGTGGGTCATCCCGTCGGGGACGGTCGGCGTCTCCACCGGCACGTCGGCCAACCCGTCGTCGTAGTACGCTGCGTTCGCCTGCCTCGCCTCCGTGAAGTCCGTCAGGCGCTCGAGTTGCGCCCGGCCGATGGCGGCGGCGAGGCTGGTCATGCGGTGGTTCCCGCCGAGGGAGACGTGGTCGTAGCCGCGCGTTCCGGTCACGTCCCGGCCGTGGTTGACGTAGCTCGCGGCGGCGTTCGCCACGTCCTGGCTGTCGGTCGTGATCATGCCACCCTCGCCGGTCGTCATGTTCTTCGTCGGGTAAAACGAGAAGCAGGCGGCGTCCCCGAGGCTGCCGACGCGCTCACCGTCGATGGCCGCGCCGTGGGCCTGGCAGGCGTCCTCCAGGACGAATAGGTCGTTCGCCTCGGCGATCTCGCACAGGGGGCCCATCGCTGCGGGCAACCCGTAGAGGTGGACCGGCAGGATGCCGACGACGTCCTCGCGCTCGCACACGACCGCCTCGACGGCCTCGGGGTCGACCGTGTACGTCTCGAGGTCGACGTCGGCGAAGACCGGCGTCGCTCCAGCCAGCCGGATCGCGTTCGCGCTGGCGACGAACGAGAACGGCGAGGTGACGACCGCGTCACCCGCCTCGACGCCCAGCGCCTCGAGGGCGGTCACCAGCGCCGTGGTCCCGTTCGTCGTCGCGACGCCGTGCTCGGCGCCGCAGTAGTCGGCGAACTCGGACTCGAAGCGTCGGACCTCGGGGCCGTCTGCGAGCTGGCCGCTCTCGAGAATCGCGTGGACCCGATCGTAGACCCCCTCGCCCAGGTCGGGGTCGGCGATGGAGATGTCGCCGGTCATGCGATTCGGTTCGGCCCCTCGAGGGGTGCCGGGAGGGCTCTCGATTCCGCCGGCGCGCCGATCGCGAGCGTGTCCGGGGGGACGTCCTCGGTCACCAGTGCCCCCGCCCCGACGAACGCGTTCTCGCCGATCGTGACGCCGGGGAGGATGGTCGCGTTCGCGCCGATCGAGGCGCCGTCCTCGACGGTCGGTCCCTCGAGGTCGACCTCGGTTCGGATGGGGTACTGGTCGTTCGTGAGGACGGCGCCGGGGCCGACGAACACGTTGTCCCCGATCGTCGTGTCCGTCGGAACGTAGACGGCCGACTGGATGCTCACGTGCGAGCCGATGTCGGTTCGCCCGTCGACGATCGTCTTCGTTCCCAGGAGGACGTCGTGGCCGATCGTCGTCTCCTCGCGGACGAGGACGTCGTGGCCGGTCGTGAAGTCGTTCCCGACGACGACGTCGCCGTAGACGATCGATCCCCGACGGATCGTCGCATCGTCGCCCAGCGTGGTCGGTTCGAACGCGTCGTCGACGCCGTAGCCGACGGTCGCCCCGTCGTCGATCGAACACCGGTCGCCCGCCGTGTAGGTCGCTTCGGTCACCGCCACGACCGGTCACCTCGCGTCGTCGATGCCGTTCGGTCGTTCGTCCGTCGATATCGGTCAGTGTACATGGAGATCGAATACCCGGTTGGGTAATCACGTAGGATCATCCGGTAATCGGGCTTTGTTATCCCCGGCCTGAGCGCCGGTAGCGCGCCACTACGACCGAACAGGCACTGGCTCGAGACCGACGAGACGACCGACCTTTCGGCGACGAGAGGGGGGTTTCGCGTTCACGCGTGCGTGACAGTTCGATAGTGATGAGAAACACCGAAGCAGACCGGTACAAACCGATTTCGAGACGGTAGCCGCGAGATAGTAAAGTGTCACTCGGTGGCACCTGAGTGCGTGAGTCTCTCGACGACGGGCACCTGGGAGCGGTTTCGAGGACATCGATGACCATGACCGATGGCACGCTAACGCAGGCGGAGCTGTTCGACGTGTTCAGCAACGCCAGACGACGACAGACGGTACAGTACCTCAAACGCCATCACGGGACCTGCGATCTGGCACCGCTGGTCGAACAGGTCGCCGCCTGGGAGAACGACACGACGACCGACGAGGTGACGCGCGCCCAGCGTCGGCGCGTGTACATCTCGCTCTACCAGACGCACCTGCCGATGCTCGAAGATCACGGCATCGTCGACTGGGATCCCGACGCCCACCGCATCGAGTTGGTGCCGAACGAGGAGACGTTCGAGCCGTACCTGGATCGGAACCTCGAGGACCAGCGGCCCTGGCACTGGTACTACGCGTCGGTCTCGGTCGCCAGCGCCGTCGTCGCCGTCCTGGCCGGCTTTTCCGTCGGCACCCTGTCGTCGGGGCTCGTCCCGTTCGTCGCGCTGGGGCTTTGCATTCTCGTTTTGGTCCTCGCAATCGCCCAGCGTGCGTCCAGTCGGTCCACGTTCCGCCTTCCGTTCGCGAGCAGACGACTCTAGTTTTCGTCTGAGTAATCTCCCGCAGAACGGGTACGCAGGACGCGAAGAAGATCAGGTGGAGTGGGGCTGACGTGGTCAAGCTCGAGCAAAAACCCCTCCGCAAACTTTCGTCTCAGTGGTCCCTACATCGTCCCCGCCCAGCGGTGCGCGCCACTTATCCCCTTCGAGGTGTTAGCACACGGCACGTGCCGTGAGACTGGCTCACGGTCTCGACACACGCATGAGCGAAGAGGACACAGACGACTCGAACGATCCGAACTCGAGCGAATCCGAAGACCGGCCTCGCGCGTTCCGACTGAGAGCCGGGTTGCGATCCCTGTCGACCCTGCTCGGCAACCTGGTGGAGGTATCGGTGGATGAATCACCACCCCCGGTGAACTCGGCCAACCGGACGACCGTCGAGGGCGGCGGGGAGTACCGTCGGCGCCAGGAAGACCAACCGGAGCGCACCCGGGTCAAGCGGGTACGGAAAACGACGGCCGACCACCTGATCGACACCCGCCTCGACGGCGACGAGTTTCTCGTCACCGCCGACGTTCCCGGGGCCAGCAAAGACGACCTCTCGGTCGGAATCGACTCGAGCACGAACCAACTCGTCATCGGTCGGGAGGGAACCGTCCTCGAGCGCGTCGAAATTCCCTGGCGGTCGCCCGAAACGACCGAGGCCTGGTTCAACAACGGCGTCCTCGAAATCCGCGTTCGCCGGTCGAGAACGAACCGACGTATCGACTCACCCGGGTGAAGTACCACGGGTCGGGTGACCCGTGGCGTCTGTGTCTAATCCACCGTGGACGCAACAGTCTTTAATTCCTCTCGCGCTTGGCGGTTGCCTCGCGCCGACGATCCGTGTCGGTGAACACCCGAAGCAAAAACTGCTCCGGGAGAGTCGGCCTCTTCACACAGGCCCGATGCCGCCCGTCTCACCTTCCGCACGCGCGGAAGGGTGTCGAGAGACGGCACATTTTCATCCTGTTCGTCAAACCAGTCTTGCGCCACACAAACTGCTGCCTTCCTATCCGCATGGTCTTGGAACCCGCATTCGTTGCACTTGAATCGCTTCTTGTACCGATTCGCTCGCTCTGTGTGCAAACACTTCGTCCGTGGACACCGCTGGCTCGTGTACTCGGGGTCAACTTCATCCGAAGGAATGGCTTCCCAAGCGGCTTTGTACGTCACCATCTCACGAAGTGCGGCGAACGGGAGGCTGTGTAAGCGCCGGTTCATTCGCGTGCCGTAGTCGATGGAGTCTCGCATGTCTTTGAGGTCTTCAAAGACGATTACCGGGTCGTTGAATTGCGAAACCCACTGAGTCACGTCACGCGATACTTTGTGGAGGTGGTCGTGAACGAAGTCGCGTTCTTCCGTCCGAACCACGGTTTCGAACGCAGTCTGCCCAACCTTCTGCATCCGCTTGCGCTTCGTGAAGTATTCGTGGCGAAGACGCTTGATGTCTGGATACTCAAGAACGAGTGAATCGAGTACGTCTCCGTCTCGAGCCATCGCGGCGAGTGCAACGCAGTCTTCGTTGATGTCTACGCCAACCACTGTGCCAGCCTCTTCAGGCGCCCGAACCGTGCGCTGTTTGTGCGTGACGGTGACGTGGAGTCGCCACTCGTTGTGTTTCTGAACGAGTTCTGCAACTCCCACCCGCCACGCATCCGAGGAAAGTGCGTTCTTCACGCGGTCGAGGTGACCAGGACTACCGCGAAGCACGCCCTTGACGTAGTTGTATGGCTTATAACTGACACGGAATCGTACGTTTCCTGAGTCGTCCACGGTGAGTGCGTATCCTTCGTCGTGGTTCATTCGCATTGGATACAGCTCGTGAATGTAGGGGAACGGTCGGCCCCAGCCATCGTCTTTGTGGTCAAAGTACGTTTCAATCTCCGTGAGTGCTTTCTGCACGAGGAGTTGCGTGGTGTTTTTGACGTGGGTGGCGGTGTCCACTACCGTGTCGTGGATGTCGTTCCAGTCCCAGCCTTCACGGTCGAGACGGTTGACCTCGTTTCTGATTCGTCGTGCTTCGAGACAGCCTTCTAGCAAGTTGTCAGAACTACCCTCGTGGATGGTTAATCCAAAGGAGAGCGTCTGGGTTAGTTCTGAATCTTGCATTATCAGTTACTTGTCTTATGTACTAGTAAATGTATTGATTGGGGGCTGTTGGCATTCACCCACGGGTCGAGTGACCCGTGGTACTCTGCCTTGCAATCTATAGACCGCGAGCAACGGCTATGGGTCACCGGTAGGATTCGGGACGTGGCATCGACGAGAAGGGGCTCCAGCCTGGCCGATTCCTCAACTCAACAGCCGATACAGACTGCTCGCCGCCACCGCGAGCAAGACCAGCACGCTCGAGAGCACGGGATCGATACTCGAGACGAGGGGCGCCTCGAGGCCGGACACCGCGATCAGGACCAGACCGAAGACGCCCACGAGGAGGTGGCCGATCAGGACCGACCGATCCGTCGACTGGTCGCCGTCGACGTAGCCGTAGACCGTCTCGAAGGTCGGCCCCGGCGTGATCGTCTTCGCCGTCGAGTCGTACTCGATCACGCCGTCTTCCTCGAGTTGGGGCAGGTGCGTCTGCTGTAAGGAGACGTAGACACTCTTGTAGAGGTTGTTTGGAACGGACCCACCGTCGGTTTCCGCCGAGGCGATATCCGAGGCGACGTCGGAAACGTCGAGTCGGCCGTGTTCGTCAGCGAGCAACTGAACGATCGCCCGCCGTCGATCGTTGCCCAGAATGTGAAAGACGTCGCTCTCGGCGAGCGATCCCGTTCGGCTCTGCTGTACCGACATGATTCAGCTGCCTCGACAGCGGATATCGCTGGAAGACGTTCCACCACCTACCATCGTATACCTCTCAATTCGCGTACTGCACCCTTCAATCTGATGTAAAATGTGCTAGACGTTGTGGGCGAACGAAACGTACACGGCGTGACACGTACCGACGATCGCACCATCGCGTCGTGAAACCGTCGTGGAACGGACTCGAAAGTCGGTTACCGAGAAGGAAGGTGGCCGCCCGATTGCATCTCGCGGTAGGTCGTACACGCGGGACAGCCGTGTACGACGTCGCCGTTGTCGCCGAAGACGCGAGCGAACTGCTGGGTCACGTGCGTTCCGCAGTTCTCACACCGCGTACCTGTCGCCGACGATTCGTTCGGAGTCCAGTTGAGTCGAGTCGTTGTCATGGATTGGAAAGGGGGGATTCGATGCGGTCGTTCTGGCTGTACACGCACTCGAACGAGGGAGCGCTCGAGCAGTACTCAACCGAGGTGGTCAGATCCGAATAAAAGAGGCCGACCGTTCAGTTCGCTCAGGGCGGGTAGAACCGGTTAATACGCTGTTTTATCGGCGTCTGGGCCGCTGTGACCGATCTGTGCGGGTGTGCTGGCCGACGACTTCCGGCTGGATTTACCCGGATTCGCTCGAATTCACCGTTTAGGAGGCCGATATCGGGCACCGAAATTCGAACTTTCCATCGGGAAATTCAAGCTTTCGTGACGGAACGGGCGCCCTTCGCCGAGTAAGGCTGTCCGTTATAAAATACTAGTCCTCCTTACGGGTTAGATGGTTAGAACGTACCGATGGCCTGTCACTGTCGACAGTTGACGTCGGTGCTGCCCCACGACCCGATTACCGTCTCACAACGGAGATTCCACACATGTCCACTCACGTAAACGACACGGCGACAGAATCGACAGTCAACCCGGCGGCTCAGCTCGACGTGCTCGGCGACGAGTGTGCGCGAACGATCCTCGTCGCCGCCAGCGAGGGACCACGGACCGCGAAAGAACTGACCGAACGAACCGACTGCTCGTCGGCGACGATCTATCGACGGATCAACAACCTCCTCGAGAGCGAGTTGCTGGCGGAGTGCATCCGGTTCGAACCGGACGGGACGCACACGACGGCCTACGAATCGACCGTCGACCGCGTGCAGGTCGAGATCGGCGAGACGGGGATCACGGTTTCGACCGGGCCGGGCCACGACACGGAAACGGAACCGAGCGTGCAGGCGCGACGTGGCGGTAACCGGTAAATTCGCGACCCGCCGTTGCGATCAGATCGGGGAACACGACGGGTGGCGCTCTCGGGGGAGTTGGCCCGAGTTTACGCGAGAAAGACGAGCAAAGCGTAAAAACAGTACATTTGGTTGACAAAATCGAGAGCGAGCAACGGCTGTATGATGCGGATAACAAATATCCAATCTACGGAACGGTCCATGTGATTGAGCAATGCACGACCTGACCGGATTCCAGCGAGACCTGCTATACGTAATCGCCGGCGCGGACCGCCCGTCCGGACAAACCGTCAAAGAAGAAGTTGAACAGTACTACAGCTCCGAGATCAACCACGGACGGCTGTACCCGAACCTCGATACGCTCGTCAACAAGGAGCTGGTCGAAAAGGGACAACTCGACAGACGAACGAACTATTACGCGATTACCGACGAAGGGCTCGATCGGATCAGCGAGCGCCGCGACTGGGAGGCCCAGTACGTCGACGTCTAGAGGGACGGTGGCCGTCACCGAACGACGATTAGCGAGACGATAGCCGTCGGCCAATGCCGAACGGCGGACGGTGGACGACGCCCAGAACGATCCCCGACACCATTTTCCGATCGACAACGGGCGATAGCCGATATACGACGAGCGACGGGTGATGAGTGGCGAGTGACGAGTGACGAGTGACGTGACCACCGCCGACGGGTACCATGTCGATCAAACACCTGAACGAGGTCGCTCGAGGCGTCTGAACACCCCTTTCTCGAGGCCCCTGGAAGAGGGTCCTCTAGATCCCTGGATGGGCTTTCTCGGGCCACCGGATGAGACTACCCTCTCCTCTCGAGCATCCTCGCACTCCCGATCCCGTCCCGGGTCACCGCCGCCGAGCGCTAGCACGCTACCCGGTGTTCTGCCCGGACAATTGAGCGGCACAGTGGTCGATGGTCGACGGCCGACGATGACGGTTGCCGGTCGACGACCGAACGACCGGCGACCGCAACCGCGCTCTGCGTCGGAAACGAACGACAGATGCCGACTCGAGGACGGTAACCCGGCCATAACAAAGGCCGGCTACCGCTAGCGATTCACTGATTCGAGTATGTCCGGTATCCCTGACCGACTCCTGTGGAGGCGGAATCGATGAGTCTCACCACGAAGACCCAGAACACCGTCGGAGCGGTGGGTCGGTACCCGACCGACCTCGCGTTCGTCACGCTCGCGACGGTCCTCGCGTACGTGCTCGTCACGAACCTACCGCCAGGGAGCGGTCCCCGTCTACTGTCCGCGCTGGCGTTCGTCTCGTTCCTGCCGGGCTACGCGCTCGTCTCGATGCTCTTCCCGGTTCAGGCCAGAGCACGAGCCCCGGGACCACAGGTGACCGCCGAAGCCCGCCCAGGCGGTATCGACCCCGTCGAACGACTGGCGCTCGGCCTGGGACTCTCGATCGCGGTCGTCCCGATCGTCGTGCTGGCGCTCCCACTGACGCGCTGGGGCCTCACAGTCGGTTCGACGGTCGGCGCGCTCGCGGTAGTGACCGTTGTGGCCGCCCAACTCGCGGTGGTCCGCCGACTCCGCGTCCCGCCCGCGGATCGCTTTACGGTGTCGCTGGCCGGCCTGCGAAGTCGCTTCTCGAGCGCGAACGAAACCGGCGCGGCCCGCGCCTCGTCGCTCCTGCTCGGACTCGCGGTCATCGCTGCCGTCGGCGTGTTGTTGTACTCGTTCACGGCGCCGATGGCTGCCGGGGGGTTCACCCAGCTGGCCATCTACACGGCAGAAGGCGACGGTGACCTCGAGGCCGAGATGCCCGACACGGTCGCCCCCGGTGATCCGATCCCGATTACCTTCCAGATCCACAACGAGGAGGGTCGCGAGATGGAGTACACCGTGGTGATGCAAGAGCAGGTGGTCGCTGACGGCGAGGTCGTCGATCGGGTGACCCACCAGGAGGTGTCGGCGATCAGCCAGTCCGAGGACGGCGGACAGATCACCGCCGAGCGATCGGTGACGCCGACCGCTGGAGACGGCGAGACGGTTCGCATCGCGGTGATGCTCTTCGAGGGTGACGCCCCCGAGACGGCCACGATGGAGGAAGCCATGGAGTACACGTACTTCTGGGTCACGGTGGAGACGCCGCCGGACGCGCCCGGATCCGGTGGCGCAGACGACGGCGAGGAATCGGGTGCCGACGCTGACGGTGCTGACGATGGTGACGGCGGTGACGGCGGTGACGGCGGTGACGACACCGGTGGCGAGGACGACGCTGGCGAGGACGGCGGTGACGGCGAGAGCGACGAAGCTGAGTCCGACGAGGACTCGAGCGAGGAGGGAGACGAAAGTGAAGACGATGAAGGAGACGAGGAGGAAGGCGACGAGGAAGAAGGTGGCGAGGGCGGCGATGAAGACGAGACTGAAGAGGAAGAGGACGATGTTGCAGATGACGGCGGCGAGGACGAAGAGGACGACGATGAAGATGAAGACGAGGATGCAGACGAAGGCGAGGAGTGATACTCGCTCGCCGTGACGGCGGAACTCACACGCGCGAAAGCGTGAGTCGATTGAGAGATTAACTAACATCGACTCGCCTCGCCGATCGCTCAGAGGGAGCCCTCGACTCGAGAATATACCATGCTGCTGCCGGTCCAGCAATCCCGAATCGATACGGCAAGCATGACTGCGGTCTACCCTGCAGAGTGGCTTCGAGAACAGTTATGGCCGTCTTTCAGATGGCTCATAATTGGGCTATTCGTCCGGAAGATGTGTGTAGTGAGTGTTTTAGAGGGCATCTAGGAAGAGGCGAACTGCGGATTTGCAAGATCGAGATCACGTTCAAGAACGCGCTCAATTCCACAAACGTTGGGTAGGGAGTCTCTCAAGGCAATTTATTGGCGCCTAGGTAAATAACAGGGCTAATCAGAATCGGCAGATAAGCACGGTATGTCTCATCGTCGTCATCCGATCATCTGATGTCTTTCTCGAAGCGTTCTCCCTGAATAACGGACCGAGACGCTCTAAGAGAGTAGTTTACACTTTCTGTATTGAAGATCTATCTACGCAGTCACCTCAACAGATTAAATTTCCAAAAACGGTAGCAGTAAACCGATTATGAAATCGTGTATCTAATATTTGATGAGATATTCCGGAGTCGAGGTGGCAGGTCAAATCACCGCATAGAGGCCTACATACCGCTGAATTCGAATCGGGATAGCAGACTTGAGCCAGCAATTCGGTTCATCGTCTATCGGTCGTCGCTCAATACGTAAAACGCCATACGGAAACCGGTTATGAACTTATTGAGGGCACGATTATACCTCCTCTTTACATCCCTTCGGGTATTCTTCTCTCTCCCGTTCAATCCTGACGCTGCTCTGAGCGCCATCTCGAGCAAAAACTGCTCACAAATCTCCGTCTTCCTAGTTTCGTTCTCAGACCACCATACCACACATCTTCCGGACGATTACAGCGAGTATGATCTCGAATGCAGTGAGGTGAACACGGGTTTGATACTGAACCTCGCCCGCGGATCGGTACGCGTTCTGCGCTGAATCCCTCGAGTCCACCGCTTCAGACCGGCTCAACGCGGGCTCCGTATCCCGACTCCCCGACGACCTCGCCATCGTCGTAGACGACCTCGCCGCGGACCACCGTCGTCACCGCCTTCCCGGTGAAGGTCTCGCCCTCGAACGGCGTCACGCAGTTCTTCGAGTGTAACTCGGAGGCGTCCTCGAGCGTCCACTCCAGGTCGGGGTCGACGATCGTAATATCGGCGTCCGTCCCCACCTGCAGCGACCCCTTCTGTGGGTACAGCCCCCAGACCTGGGCGGGCCGCGTCGCGTGATGGTAGGCCCACTCCTCGAGCGTGAGCCGTCCCTGCTCGACGAACGAGAGCAGCGCGGGGACCTCCGTCTCGAGGCCGACGAAACCGGAGATAGCGTCCCAGGTGTTCCCGAAGGGGTCGTCGACCAGCTTCTCCTCGGGGGTGTGGGGCGCGTGGTCGGTGGCGACGCAGTCGATGGCGCCCGTCTGGAAGGCCGTCCAGAGCCGGTCGCGCTGGTCGGCGTCCCGGATCGGCGGCTGGATCCGGGCGACGTTGCCCTTCTCCTCGAGGACCGACTCGGTGAACCAGAGGTAGTGCGGGCAAGTTTCGGCGGTCACGTCGACGCCGCGCTCCTTGCCGCGGGCGACGGCCTCCGCACCCGACCCCGAGGAAACGTGGAACATGTGGATCTTCGCGCCGGTTTCCTCGGCGAAGGTGATCATGCGCTCGATGGCCTCGCACTCGGCAATGACGGGTCGAGAGTGAGCGTGGTCGATCGGCCGGTTCTTCCCTGCGTCCTGGAACTGACGAGTGTAGTGGTCGATGATCTCGCCGTTCTCCTCGTGGAAGCCGAGGCGCTTGCCCGTCTCCCGAATCATTTCCATCGCCTCGAGGATCTCGCCGTCGTTCGGCGGCGGGACATCCCCGACGGTCGAACCGAGGAAGATTTTATACCCCAACGCGCCCGCTTCGTCCAACGCGGCAATGCGGTCGAGGTTCTCGGAGGTGACGACGACGTAGCTCCCGAAGTCGACGTGGGCGCTCGCGTCACCGCGCTCGAGTTTCAGCTCGAGGTGCTCGGGCCGGTCGATGACGGGGTCGGTGTTGGGCATGCCGACGACGGTCGTGACGCCGCCCGCGGCGGCCGCCCGGGTAGCCGACTCCCAGTCTTCCTTGTACTCGAGGCCGGGTTCGCGGTTGTGGATGTGACAGTCGACGACGCCGGGGGCGATGACGTTCCCGCCGGCATCGATCGTTTTTCGGGCGCTCGGAAGCTGGTCGCTCCGGCCGACGGCGACGATTTTCCCGTCCTCGACGGCAATACCCGAGTTCGGGCTTCGACCCGCAGGTGTGAGGACGATCCCGTTGTGAATAACGAGGTCCACGGTCATGACTCGAGGTTCCGAAGCCGCGGGGAAATAGCTTCTGTTCGGGCGGATTTCGCCGGCCATTTTCGACGAGCGGTGACTCGAGGACGACGATTTCGAGCGGCCGAGATTGGGTACGAGCCGCGTTGGGGGAGGTTCGAAGGCGCGCTCGGGACGGCCGACGCGAAAATCGCCCGTTCCATCGAGGCTCGGCATTACTATAGAAAATAAGTTTTATTTTAAGGTCTTTACCCTCCACAGGCACCCAGGATTACGAAGCACAGCAACCAGCCAATGAACCCGTTATAAAAATGCACTATTACGAAGACATCGAAATCGGCGACGTAGAAGAGTACGGCACGTATGAAGTCACGAAAGAAGAGATCAAGGAGTTCGCACGGAAATACGACCCACAACCGTTCCACCTGGACGAAGACGCCGCGAAAGAGTCTATCTTCGGAGAACTCGTTGCATCTGGCTGGCACACCGCGTCCATCATGATGCGTCTGAGCGTTGTAAATAGCGACGGGGAGAGCGCGTTCCTCGGCTCGTTCGGTATCGATGAAATCAGATGGAAGTCACCTGTGAGGCCAGGAGATACACTCCGGCGGCGAAGCGAAGTTATTGAGAAACGACTCTCGAAGAGCCGAGATGATCGCGGCTACGTGAAGAGCCGAATCGAAGGGCTCAATCAGAACGATGAAGTTGTCATTTCTATGATCGGGAACGGCATCTATGCGTGCCGACCTGACGATGGATAGAGAGGGTGTTGTGAGTGGATGGGTCGCCGGTGTCAATGCGAAATAAACGATGATGTCGTGCTGAACTCATCCTCTGCGACGGTCACAGCATTTCTGACAGAATGTAAGTGATTCGGCTATCTGTGCTGAATTCACAGCGCGAGTCTGGTACAATGGCCTGAAAAACGGCATGACCTCAATGCGCGTGAGAGCATTGAGCAGCCAGCAAGTGTGTTTTTATTGGCAAACCCTAACCGTACGGCATGATCGGCCAGACCTCTCCACCAGAATGGGTGACAGATGTACTGTCGGCGTACGACCAGGTGTTGTCAGAATTGTTGTGGTTCCTTCTGGGCCTCGGGATCGTCTATTTCATCGGTCGGATCGTTCTCGTTCCGCTTGTCACTCGAGTTGTCAGATCGCGCAATCGCAATAACCCCACGATCGAGACTGCAACGAAGACGTACCTTCAGGTGGTTCTGATAGGGTTTGCGATCCTGACGGGCACAATTGCCGCCGGATACGGAAGGGTGTTTTCCGAATCGGCGGTCATCATTGCAGCCATCACGTTCGTCCTCGGTATCGCCGGGCAGCACGTGTTCGGTTCGCTGATCAGCGGGATGTTTCTCGTCGCTGATCCCGACTTTAACGTTGGCGACTGGATAGAGTGGCCGGGTGGGGAAGGAACCATCGAAGCAGTCGACTTTCGTGTCACGCGGGTTCGGACACTGGACAACGAAACGATCTCGGTCCCGAACACTGAACTCACGAACAACGCGCTCACCCGGCCCTACGGTCGGGACCAGTACCGAATTACGGAACAGGTGTCCGTCGCCTACTACGAGGACACCGAGCGGGCGATGATGGATATTCAACAGATTGCGGTCAATTATGATTCGATCCTCGATGATCCAGCGCCGAACGCACGGATTCTCGAGCTCGGGGAGAACGCGATTACGGTGCAAGCAGAGTTGTGGATCGAAGATCCGAATAACAGGGACATCTTGACGATTCGGTCGGACTTCCGTCGATTAGTGAAACGGCACTTTGAGGAGGAAGAGATCACGCTCGCTCCGCCTTCTGAACAGTTGCTCTCGGGCGAAGTTACCGTAACAGATCGACAGAGCGAGTCACCAGTCTCGAACGGCGTGTGAAAACGGGCTATCAGAGCCAAAATTGAGTTTACTGTGATGCTCGTGCCAGACCGAAGTCAACTCGAGACGCGCGCAGTTCGAGACTCAGTTCGTCGTCACGACCTCGATGACGTCGCGAGCCTCGACGGGGTAGTCCTTGCCTAACTGGCGGTTGCTCCGGCAGTCGATGGCGTAGAGGAAGCCGTCGCCGATGTCGGAGTGGAGGCTGTACGCGAAGTCCTCCGCGGTCGACTCCGGCGGGATCAGGAAACAGTCGGGGAGCACCTCGCCGCGTTCGTTCCCCAGGCCGTTCGCACCGCCGGGGAACACCGGCGTCACGCCGAGGACGTCGAACAGGGCGGTCTCGAGCGCCGCCTGGACACCTGTCGCGCCGTAGGCGTCGAGGAAGTCGCGGATCTGCTCGAGGCCCTCCTCCTGGCTCTCGGAGATGTCACCCGTGATCTCGAAGTGATCGTCACCCGGCTGGTAGTCGACGACGCCGGCCTTGTCGGCCGACTTGAGCGCCTTCTCGGCGTGGGCGCTGCAGGGAACGATGGTCAGGTCCTCGTACTCGGGATCGCTCGTGATCTCGTCGTAGTTCGCCTGGGCTGCGGACGTATCCATCTTGTTCGCCGCAATCACCATCGGCTTCGTGGCCTTGCGAATCTCGCGGGCCAGTTCGAGTTTGTCCTCGTCGTCCCACTCCTCGGGGTCGAAACCAATGTCGACGCGCCGGATGAGGAGTTTGAGCTCGTCCTCGTTCGTCTTGAACGCGCTCATCTGCTCGGCCAGATCCTCCTCAATGGCGTCGTCCTCGGTGACGTAGCCCGACGAGTAGCGGTTGATCCCCTTCTCGAGCACCCCGAGGTACCACTGGTCGAGTTCGGTCTCGAGAAAGTCGATGTCCTCGCGGGGGTCGTGACCCTCGGTGGGTTCGCCCTCGAGGTCCGTCTCCCCGGCGAAGTCGACGACGTGGACGAGCACGTCGGTCTCGTTGAGGTCCGTCAGGAACTGGTTCCCGAGGCCCTTCCCCTCGTGAGCGCCGGGGATGAGGCCGGCGACGTCGACGAGTTTGGTGGGGACGAAGCGGGTTCCGTGCTCGCAGTAGCCGACGTTGGGGGTGCAGGTTTCGTCGAACTCGGGGGCGGCGCACTCGACGCGGACGTAGGCCTCGCCGACGCTGGGGTCGATAGTGGTGAACGGGTAGGCCCCCTCGGGGACGTCGTTCATCGTGGCGGCGTTGAAGAAGGAGGACTTGCCGACGGAGGGTTTGCCGACGAGTCCGATCCGGTAACTGCTGGTCATTACCCCTCTTGAGCACGGCCTGGCTAAACGGCTTTTGCTCTCGTCGTCGTGTGAAAGGGGACGGCATGCCACGGCCTCGGGTTGAGGGGTCGTCATCGTCCCTCACCTGCTCCTCGAGCATACTGACTACGGAACGACGAAGTGAACCCGTCGAGGTAGGCTCGAACCGCGCTCAGACCCCGCTCGAGTATCAAACGTGTGTCGGCGGTTCGACCGCCGTCTCGATCTCGAGTTCGCTCGCGACGTCCTCGAGCAGGCTCCCTTTGACCTCCGCGGTCCGCCAGCCGATTTCGGCTACCAGCGGCGGCCCGAACGTCTCCCGAATCGTCTCGAGGTGTGCGCGCTCGGTCTTCACGCGCTCGCGGAGGTACCGCGCGCCCCGTCCGTTCTCGTCGGCGTCGGGTTCGGGCGTGAGTTTGTTGGCGACGAGGCCGCGGACGGGGAGGTCCTTCTCCTCGAGGTCGGCGATCGAGCGTTCGGTCTCGTTCAGCGAGAGTTCGTCGGGGTTGAGTACGAGGAAGAAGGCCGCGTCGTCACCGAGGGTGTCTCCGGCGAACCGGAAGAACTCCTTGCGCTCCTGGAGACGGGCGAGGACGGGATCACCGTCCATCACGCGCCGGGGTTCGTTGTTCCCGATGGCGGCCTTCTCGAACAGGTCGATGCTCGTCCGGCGTTTGTACATCAGCCGATCGATCCAGCCCTCGAGCAACTCCGGCAGGCCGAGCAGGCGGAGCGTGCTCCCCGATGGGGCGGTGTCGAAGACGACCCGGTCGTATCCCTCGGAATTGCGCATGACCTCGATGAATCGGTCGAACAGCGCCGACTCGTAGGCCCCGGGCGTCCCGTGAGCCATCTCGAGCTGGCGATTGATCTCGTTGACCATCGCCGCCGAGACCTGCTCGGAGAGGTCCCGCCGGATGTCGTCGAGATGGCGCGTGACCTCCTCCTCGGGGTCGAGTTGCATCGCCTCGAGGCCGTCGATGCCCTCGACGGGCGTCGGATCGTCGTCGAAGTGCTGATCGAACACGTCGGTGACCGAGTGGGCCGGGTCGGTCGAGACGACGAGCGTCCGCAGCCCGTCGCGGGCACACCGCAGGCCGTAGGCACAGGAGACGGTGGTCTTGCCGACCCCGCCCTTGCCACCGAAGAAGACGAAGGGTTCCATGGATCGATCAGAAGTGATACTGCTGGCCTTTGCGTTCGATGAGGGTGTCGCGATCCCACAGCCGGCGCTCCCAGGCCTCGAACTCGGTCTCGAGGTACGGTAGGAGTTCGGCGGTGTAGTACGACACGGGTGAGGGGATGCCGAACGCGTCGGGGAAACACGCGAGCATGAACGCGTCCTCGAGGTCCTCGGCTTCCTTCTCGATCTTCTCGTAGGCCGGGTGCGTGATCATCCCGTGGTAGAGCCCACGGAGCCACTCCTCGAGCGTCTCTCGAAAGCGTTCGATACGATCGGCCAGGTCCATGCCCTGATGTGGGAGGCCGACGGGTAAAAGGTATCGCGGCGGTGGGAGATTCGAGCCAGAGCCGGATCTCGTCCTCCTCGAGGATCGGATTCAAGGGACCACGGCACCAGTAGCCGGTATGAACGGGCAGACCGAACAGATTCCGGTCACGATTCTCTCCGGGAGCCTGGGGGCGGGAAAGACGACGCTGCTCAACCACCTGCTGACGACCGCCGAGGACCGGTCGCTCGCGGTGCTGGTCAACGACATGGGCGAGGTCAACGTCGACGCCGAGCTGATCGCCGAGGGGTCGGAACTCGACCTCGAGGACGGCGTCGCGGAGCTCTCGAACGGCTGTATCTGCTGTGAACTCCAGGACGACCTCGAGACCGCCGTCGTCCGGTTGGCTCGCGACCGGGACTTCGACCACCTGATCGTCGAGTCCTCGGGCATCTCCGAACCCGCGCCCGTCGCGCGACTGTTCACGACCGAATCCCGCGTCGCCGCCCGCTACGCCGTCGACACGCTCGTGACCGTCCTCGACACGCCCGCGTTCCTCGAGGCCTTCGCCGGGGACGAGGTCCCGGAGCGTCGCGGCACCGAGGACGACCGGCCGCTCTCGGACCTGCTGGTCGAGCAGGTCGAGGTCTCGAACCTGGTCTTGCTCAACAAGGCAGATCTGTGTAGCGAAGGCGAACTCGAGCACGCCGCCGAACTCGTCCGGGCGCTCCAGCCCGATGCGGAGACGGTTCGGACGGAGTTCTCCGCGGTGGACCCGGATCGACTCCTCGGCAGGGGGCTGTTCGATGCAGACCGTCTCGCCGACCTGCCGGGCTGGAAGCGTGCGCTCGACGAAGGGTCGGAGACCCGCGATGACGACGGGGAACGCGACTCCGATCACGAGCATCACGAAGGAGGAGGCTACGAGCATCACGAAGGAGGAGGCCACGATCACCACGGAGATGGGGGCCACGGGCGCAACCACGACCACCGCCACCCCGACGAAATCTACGGCGTCTCCTCGTTCGTCTTCCGCCGCCGCCGTCCCTTCCACCCCGAACGGTTCGCCGACGTTCTCCGGGAGTTACCGTCAGAAATCGTCCGTTCGAAGGGCACTGCCTGGATCGCCGACAACGAGATGCGGGTGACGGTCGCCCAGGCCGGTCCCTCCGTCAGGGCCACCGCACAGGGCCCCTGGATCGCCAGCCTCCCCGCCGTCGAGCGCGACATGCTCAGGTCGAACCGACCCGACCTCGAGTGGCACGACGAGCACGGTGACCGCCGAACGGAACTCGTGTTCATCGGTACCGACTACGACGAGGAAGCGCTCCGAGCGGAGCTCTCGCACGCGCTCGTAACCGACGACGAGCGGAGCGAAGGCGTCGACGGACCCTTCCCCGTCGCCCAGGGCGAAGAGACCGTGCTGAGAGGCGGCTGACGGTGGCTGAGCAACTCAGAGGACAGACGGAGACGATCTCTCAGCAGGCGCAGCTACGAGCGCTCGAAGCGCATCTCCTCGCCACAGTCCGGACAGACGGGGTCGCCCTCGAGGTCGACGTCCCTGATTCGGACGTTGCAATCGTCACACCAGTACGCACCTGCGAGCCGTCCGTGGGACGGGCGTTCGACTCCGGCGACGCGAGCGCTGACTTCACCGAATCGATGACACCCATACTCGAGTGTTCTGGCTCCAGCACTACCAGCCCTTTGTGAGTGTGTATCAATGGTGCACGACCGTCGACCGTCTTCGGAATCACTCGACTCTCTTCGCAGCCGCTCGAGCCCTCAAATCGCTCGAACGGCGTATTTCGCACCGCCTCAGAGGATCAGCGGGATCGCGAGGCCGACGATGAGCGCTGCGAGGACGACCATGAGGTAAAATAGCCGCTCGGCGCGAATTCCGGCCGGAACGGTCTCGAGGAGTTCCGGGCGGACGGTCCAGACCTGCCGGTAGTACGCTCCGACGGTGGTCGCGAGCGAGATAATGACGGAGCCGGCAGCCGAACGCTCGAGACCAGCACCGAGGGCCTGCCCGTACAGTGGGCCGAACGAGAGCACGAGCATACACGCGAGTCCCGCGACGACGAAAAACGGGACGGGATCGACGGGCACCCCCTCACGATTCCGAAATCGCATACGGTTCGAACGCTTTCGAGCGACAAAAGCTAAGTGGGAAACCGTCCGTTGTCCGGTATGACTGACGCCGAGGAGCCAGAGGGGTTTAGCGAGGGCGTGTCGTCGTCACAGGGGGACCCCCGCGTGCTCCTCGTGATGAACCTCGTCCTGTCGACGCTGTTCGCCGTGTCGATCATCTGGGGGCTCTCGTTTATCGGAATCGTCGAGTACACCCTGATCAACGTAGCGACGGCGGCGATACTGCTGTTTGCGGCGACGTACGCCGTGACGATGACCTGACCGATTCGATTCGAGGCGGGGCGACCTGAACTCGAGGGAGCAGTCGCTCCAGCACGAACGCGAGGTACCAGCGGTTCGAGCACGAATTCGAGGCAGCGTCCGCCGGCCGAGCGCTACTGACTATCGACCGTAGATAACGCGTCGAGCGGCGTCGTCGATTCGATCGGTCACCCGTTCCAGCCACGCGGCGGGCGAAACTCGACGGAGCGTTGCGTCGTCGACCTCGATTGCCTCGTCACCGAACGGATCGTTGTCGGCGCCCTCACCGTCTGACCCGGTGACGTCGACGACCGACGACATCGCACACCGCCCGCAGGATTCGGTTTGTTTCCCACCCATGAGAGTCTCTGTCACGAGTTACCGTCTCCAGGGGCTAAAGCGTACCGCCCACACGTTCGAGGCGTTCACGCCTGCCTCGAGACCGCCGTCACCGACGCCTATTTGCTCCCCCGGTCGGTACGGGGTGATATGGGATACCGTATCGTCGATCCGGGCGCCGTCGACCCCGCGCCCGATCGGCCGAGCGAGTGTCGAAAGCTGTCCGAGACGGGCGGTCTCGAGACCATGGCTATCAATCGGTTTCGCGCCGAGCCAGGGGAGGAATTGCCGCTGGCGTATCACTACCACGAGACCCAGCAGGAGGCGTTCTACGTTCTCGAGGGGACGATGGCCGTCGAGACGCCCGAGGAGACCTACGAGGTGCCGGCCGACTGCCTGTTCGTCGTCGATCCGGGAAGCCCGCAACGGGCGTACAACCCGACCGACGCCGAAGGGCCGATAACCGTCCTGGCGATCGGCGCACCGGCAACAGACGGCGACGCCCACGCATACGACCCCGACGACGAAAGCGACGTATGAGCGACAGCGAACAATTCCTCGAGGCCGACGAACTCCCCGCGGAGATTCGCGAGGCCGTCCCCGATTGGGACGACGAGTATCTCGATCGAGTCTCCGACCGGCTGATGTACAGTTACGACCTCGAGAAAGACCATCGCGCCGCTGGCGAGAGCTGGGACCTCTACGGCGAGATGCGCGTGCTCAACCAGAAGCAGTTCTTCCACCCCGCGTTGAGCTACGCCGACCACGAGGCCGAGGAGTACCTGTTCGCCCGCCGCGAATCCCACCCGACGGTCGCCGAACTCGAGCGACTCCTGGAGCTGGGCCACGACGTGGCCGACGAGAAGATCGTCGCCGACGAGGAACACTTCGGGACGGACGTGAGCTTCGTGCTCGTCGCAGACGAGTTGCCGAGCGACGTCCGCGAGTACGTCTCGGGCTTTCGCGACCGGACGCTGTTGAAGTTCGGCTACTACGGTCACTACGACGTGAACCTCGCCGTGGTGGTGCCCGACGAGGAAGACCACGTCGCCAGCGAGGCTGCCGATGTCGCCGAGGCGTTCACCCTCTGGGACGACGTCAGCGAGCCCGACGAAGGCGTTCTCTCGAGGTTCGCAAAGCGTTTCTGGCGGTAGACGACGTAAATTCGCATCGTTCATCGACTGGGAAACGGCCAGGATGGGAGCGAACTGCTTGTACCGGAGAAAGTGACGAGGTTGAGATGAGCACGGCCTACTCGAGAGCAGCGTACGGCAAAAAGTGTGTTCGAAGTTCAGCGGTCGTCGATCGTCAGTCGTCGCCCGGTGCGGCGGGCGTTTCAGGCCCGCGACGGACGTTGCTGATATTCTTGTACCCCAGCCTGACGAGCATCAGCGCCAACGTGATGAGAACGATAGCGAGTACCATCTGGACGGCCGAGGAGACGACCGCTTCCGTTGTGTCTGCCCCGCCGTTCAGCAGGTTGACGTAGAGGTTCTCGTAGAACGCCAGCCACGAGAGTCCGAGAACGGTGATCGTCACCATGATCGCCATCGGGACGCCGGTGGAGACGAGCTGCTTGCTGTCGTCCCAGTTGGCGAGCCAGACGGTCGCGGTGAGCAGCGCCAGCGCCGCGAGCAGCTGGTTTGCGCCGCCGAACAGCGCCCACAGCGTGACCCACTGGCCGGAGACGACGAGCAGGTACGCAGGAATGGCCTGGACGATCGGGTTGGTGTACCGACCTCGAGCGATCGAGCCGATGTTGGCGTTCAGTCCAGTGTCGGTCCGGCCCGCGGGGGTGCCGACGATCTCTTCCATCATGTACCGACCGAGTCGGACGGCCGTGTCGGTCGAGGTGAGCAGGAAGCTACAGAGGACGAGCGCCATGAACACGGCGCCGACCGTTTCTGGGATACCGAGGCTCGTGAGAATGAGGCCGCCGCCCGAAGCGAAATTCGGCAGTGCCGCACCGATTCCGCCACCGGGGCTTGCGAAGCCCCAGACGGCGAGCGTCGAGAGTGCGACGGCGGCGAGCAGCCCCTCACCGAGCATGCCGCCGTAGCCGATCAGTCGGGCGTCAGTCTCCTTGTTGAGTTGTTTGGCGGTCGTCCCCGAGGAAACCAGCGAGTGGAACCCGCTGATCGTCCCGCAGGCGATCGTGATGAACAACAGCGGGAACAGGGGCAAGAAGACGCCTTCGACGCCCCAGAAGCCCTGGAACGCGCCGATAGACTCGTCGATGACGAGCGGTTGAGACGACGTCCCGAGGAGCGTGCCGACGATGATCGCAACGATCGCTCCGCCGACCCCGGTGTACAGCAGGAACGACGAGAGGTAATCACGCGGCTGGAGCAACACCCAGACCGGGAGTGCACTCGCAATCGCCGCGTACACCATCACGACGGGAATCCACGCCGCGGTGTTCCCGCCGAGGTCGGCCGCGCCGGGAACCCACGATCCGTCGCCGCCCAGGAGCGTGATCGGGGTCAAATCGGGATTCTCGACGACCCGCTCGGCGGTCGGTTCGAAGATCGCGACCGGGAATTGGATTCCGACCCACACAGCGCCGAATACGCCCAGAACGAACAGGATCGTCCCAGGAATGAACGGACCGTTCAGCTGGTAGAGGTACACCCCGAACGCCAGCGCGAGCAAGATGTAGATGAACGACGCCGTCGACACCTCCGGATAGGCGTTGAAGACGATGCCGACGACCAGCGCGAACACGGCCACGACCAGTATAATCGTCAAGAACGCGAACCACAGGAGCATGTCTTTCCCCTGTTCGCCCACGTACTCTCCGATCATGTATCCGATCGACTTCCCTTCGTGTCGAAGACTGCCCGACAGTGAGACGAAGTCGTGAACCGCGCCCATCAGCGGGTTGCCGATGGCAATCCACAGCAACGCGGGCACCCAACCCCAAACCGCACCCGCCGTAATCGGGCCGACGATCGGCGCCCCGCCGGCGATACTCGAGTAGTGATGCCCCAGCAACACCGGTTTCTTCGACGGGACGTACTCCTGGCCGTCCTCGTACTTGTGTGCCGGTGTGGTTCGGTTCGAGTCGAGTTCGACGAACTGTGCGAGGTACCTCGAGTACCCCACGTACCCCACTGTAAACGTTACCAGTACCGCGGCAACGATCCAAATTACCTGTGTCATGACAAGCCCACCCACATCAAGTGTGAGCGATTACCTTAATACTTATTTATATTCTCGGGTGGATTGATGAAGTTATTAGTTACATCGATCATTAATGTATATTTTACAACAATAATTGGCATAGAGGCTCCCGCATGCAGGTCAAAAGGAACCTGTTCTATCGACTTGAGTAGCCGGAACCACCAGTGAACGGCCTCCAAACCAGCCGTCGGCACCGACTCCCCCCCCCCAAGCCAGTCACTCGAGCGCCGCTCCGAGGGCGTCCATCGTTCGCTCGACCCGGTCGGTTCGGGCGTTGTGGCCCATGTGCCCGATCCTGAGGATGTCGTCCTCGAGGTCGCCCAGACCCGTCGAGAGGATGATATCGTGGTCCTCGCGCATCTGCACCTGGAGTTCCGTCGCGCGTCCCTCGAGGTCGAGTGCCGTCACCGTCGGCGACGCGAGCGAGTCGTCGGGATACGCCTCGAGGCCCAGTTCGTCGGCCCGCTCGCGACACCGCTCGGCGGCCGCCTCGTGGCGCGCGTAGACGGCGTCGAGACCCTCCTCGAGCAGCAGGTCAGTCGCCGCATCGAGCGCCTGCAGATTCGCCGTGAGGTGCGTGTAGGGGAACCACTCGTCCTCGATAACCGTTCGCCAGGGCTCGAGACTCGCGTAGAACGAGCGCGTTTCGACGGTTTCGATCCGTTCCCAGGCGCGGTCGCTCACTGCACAGACGGTCAGCCCCGGCGGCGCGCTGAAACACTTCTGGGTCGCTCCGAGGACGATGTCGATGCGCTCGGTCGGCACCGGAGTTCCACCGAGTGAGGAGACGGCGTCGACGACGCTGATCACGTCGTGCTCGGCGAGGCGGTCGAGTACCGGCTCGAGGTCGTTGAGCACACCCGTCGGCGTTTCACAGTGGACCATCGTCGCGACGTCGTAGTCGCCGGACTCGAGTTCCTGCTCGACCGCGTCGAGGTCGATCGGATCTCGCCAGTCACCACCACAGACGGTCGCCTCGCCGTCGTACAGGTCGACGAAGTCCGCAAACCCCTCACCGTAGAGCCCGTTGGCGATACACAGCACCTCGTCGCCGGGGCCGACCAGCGAGGCAACCGCGGCCTCGAGCCCCAGGATGCCCTCGCCGCCGAGAATGGCGACGTCACCGTCGCCGTAGATCGGCTCGAGCTTTTCCGTGAGGTCGCGGTAGAAGTCGACGAACTCGGGTTCGACATCGGGGTTCCGACTCGGTTCGGCCATGCGCTCGCGGACGCGTTCGGGGACCTCCGTGGGCCCGGGCGTCATGCGTAGCAGGTCGTGATCGTCCATGCCCGTTTGCTCGATGCGCGTCACAAAAGCGTCGGCGGTCGACGTCGACGAAAGTTCGCCCCTGAGTCGAGTGTCCGTCTCGAGTCGACAGCGCGCGGTTCGAGAAGAAACGTGACCGATTGACCTCCTCTCGCGCCTCAAGTCGCGGGAATCCCACCATGGGATTTCAGGCCGAGTTCGGCCCTAAGGTTTCAAGACGCGTTCGTTCCAAGCGTCTCTTGCTGGGTAGCATCGGCTTGGCTGTCTTGTGGGACGGTCAAACGTCCCCCTCCCTCAGCCGAGTCATTGCCACTCGTGTGTTCTCTTGAGTGGCTCTCTCCGCTGAGGTAGCGATCTGCAATATTGAGCGCGGCGTTAATATCCGCGTGGTACGCTGAGATCCAACACTCCGAGTTGGAACACCTAAACGTCGCCTGGTCGGGGCGATAACCCTGTTCTCCGCAACAGTGGCACGTCTTCGAGGTGTACGCGGGATTTACTGTCTCTACGCAAATCCCTTTCTCAGCGGCCTTGTACCGGATCTGAGCGTGCATCTTCGCAAAGCCCCATCCGTGCAACCGGCGGTTCATGAACGCGCCGTAGTCCATGTTCTCGCGGATGTGCGTCAAGTCTTCGAGGACCAATACGGGATTCTCGAATTGGTCGGCGTAGGCGACGACCTCCGACGTGACCGTGTGGAGTATGTCGTCTATCTGCCGCCAGAGCGAGTCTCCGTAGGACTCTGCAATACGTTCGCTTCCGCGTTTCTGAAGGCGTCGCGTCGCCGTAAAGTACGTCTCACGGAGTTGTCTGACCCGCTTGCCTTCGTCGTTCCAGAGGGTGGGTGCAGCCGGGGAGCCACGCTCGTCACGGTGACACACCGTTACCAAAGAGGCTTCCCCGATGTCTACCCCAATCGCCGTTGCCTCCGAATTGGTAGTCTGTCGTTCCTCCACGTTTCGCGTAGCGACGATGTGAAAATACCACTCGCCGTCGCGGTCGAACAGCCGACACTCGCCCATCTTTGCGTCCCCTGCGTGCAACGCTTTGAGCCACTCCCGCTGTTCAGGATTCGGTTCGGCGGGCACCCAGAGGTTGTAGTCGTCGTGGTGGGGGATTTTGACGTACCACTCGATAGCGTTCTGGGGCTTGTGGTCGAGTTTCGGCCCTTCGTTCGTGAAGCGGACGGGATGGTCGTCGTGAAGCTCTTTCGCGTTGTAGCTGGCACCACACAGTTGCGGGACGTACTTCTTGAGCGCGTTTTTCGCGTAGCCGGAGAGGTCGTACTCGACGACGATGGCGTTGGTAGCGGACGGGGTGGTACAGTCGGCGTCGAAGGCTGCCTGAAGCGCCTGCTGGTATGCCTTGTGCGTCTCACGAAGCTTGCGCTCTTTGTGGGCATTGGGGTCGACAAGGCGTACCTCCAGCGTCTTCGTGACTTTAGCCATCCTTCCTGTATTCATCGCTACGGCTCAGGACGACATGTACGTCAGCCATGCGGAGTGAAAGTAAACGAGGGAAATCCACCCGACGTCACTCTCGAGAACGGGAAACCCACTGCCTATCGCTCGACCTGCGCCTGAAGACGCAGGTATGCGCTATCGACCTCTATCAGCCCGCTCGAGGCGCCACCGGGTCCATCAGTGCGGGAGCGTCCGGCGTGTCGTTCGTTTCGTTCGTCTCGTTGTCGTCCGAACCAGTATCCGTCTCGTTGGCGTCGTCCGAACCCGCATCCGTCTCGTTTCCGTCCTCGGTGACGTTCTCCGATCCGTCCTCGTCAGATTCGTTCTCGTCGGCACCGTCGTCATCGTCCGCCTCGTTCTCTCCGTCACTCTCGTTCCCGTCCTCACCTTCGGACGGTTGGGTCTCCGCATCCGGATCTGGCACGACCTCACCGTCACCCTCCTCGAGCGTCACCTCGAGCGTCTCGCCATCCACGACGGCCGTCTCGGGAACCGCCGTGGTCCCGAGGTACTGGCGCTCGATCTCGCCGTCTTCGGGCGTCCCGACGAAGATTTCGTACTCCTCGTCGACCGCCTCGACCGCGCTATCGGTGTAGCCGTCTTCCGGCCCGAGCTCGTCGTTCGTCGCGTACGGCACCGTCAGCTCGAACGTGCCGTCGTCGCTCACGTTGGCCTGTTGCGTGTAAGTGAACGTTCGTCCCGGCTCCGTCTCGAGTTCGATCTGCGCGTAGACGCGGTCGGAGTCGGCGACTTCGCCGTCGACCGAGCCAGTGATGTTCGCCCCCTCGACGCGCTCGAAGGTCTTGACGTCCGAGACCAGATACGCGTTGTAGGCGTAGGCGGGGTAGTACCGGCCACCGAGTTCGACTGCATATCCGCCAAACGGCATTGTCGCCTGGTCGGCCGCCCGTGCCTCCTCGAGCATCGCCGAGATGTTGTTCGCCTGGTCACCGACGGCTCCAACCCGACCGGAGCGGGTCGTCACCGGGTACAGCCCGTTCGGCGTCTGGAGCAACTGCGTCCCCACGATCGAGTACGAGCTTGATTCGTGGACCAGTCGGTAATGCTCCATTCCCTCCGCGTCGTGGAGGTACAGCGAGGCGAGCATCGTGTCGTGGTAGGCCTCGCTCGTCGTTGGCACGTCGAACTCCTGGCCGCTGAGATTTGCCGTCTCCTGGGTCTGGAACCGACTGTACGCCGGGTCAGTCCACTGCGTGATCGCACTGAACTTCCCGCCGGCCATCTCGTTGTCGATCATGACGTACCGCATCTCGCCCTCGTCGGCGCTGTCGGCATTCTCGAGGTCGCTGCGAATCGTCTCTTCCGGCTGGTTGACGACAGGGACGTCTGCAGCGATACCGTCGAGAATCGCCTCGCCGTGACTTTCGTCTTCGGCCAGCAAGTACCACGAGGACGACTGCGCGTTCTGCTGGAACGGGTTCGAGTGCGGGATGCGCTCGCCGTTGGTCGTGATCAGGTGACCGTAGTCCCACCACGACATCACGCCATAGGCGCCGCCCGGGTAGTCGAAGTCGCCGTCTGCGGGCCGGTCGTAAGTTCCGTAATACTCGAGGTCGCTTTGGTTACCCGCGCCCGCCCAGTTTCCGGGTTCGGGCGTGCTCTCGAGGAGCCACTGGGTCGACTCGTCCCAGGTCATCGCGTCGCTGCTCGGCCCAACGTTCTCGCCGCGCTCCCAGGTAGTGGCGCCGTCAGCCGCGATCGGCGGGAGCAAGGGCATGAACAGCATCATGACGACGAGGACGATCGCAATCACTTGGTAGGTCTCGACGTCGCGAACCGAGTCGACCGTTCTATGGAAATCAAGGCTGAGGAGGCGGGCGATGTCCGCGACGAAGACTGCGTTAACGACCGCAACTGCAATCGCGAGGTAGTATGAGAACCGGGTCTGGGTTGCCGCCATACTGATCAAGAATAGCGACCAGACGATCACGAGAGTGTACTCCGCGCGCCACTCGCGACCGAACAGCGGTCGGAGCATGAGGAACGCGAGTCCGCCGAGCATAGTGTAAAAGGCGGCTCCGAACTCGCCGAAGGCGTACTGGGTGAAGTCGTCCGGAGGCTGAGCCTCCGAAACCGTAAGTGCCCCGGTCGAGGGGTTGAGCGGCAGGAGTCGTCTCGTGACGTTGTTGATCAACGTGCTGTAGAGGTCAGGAACAATGACAGCCATCGCGCCGAGTCCGACGATCAGGAGGCCGCCGATCGCAGCCGGGTAATAGTGACGGTCGACATTGAGGTCGTCCCACTGGCGAGCGAGCCAGGCCATGAACACGCAGCCCAGGGCGACAGCCAGCGCGAGCGTCGGTTGAAGGTAGCCGAAGTGGGAGACGCTACCGGACCACTGTTCGAACAGTAGCGCGGATCCGATTGCTGTCATACCGAGGCTGACGGCTCCGACGAAGGCAACGTGGTCGGGAGAGATCCCACGGACGTAGTCGACACAAAGCTGGATGCAAAAGAAAACGCCGAAGATGCCGATCAGCAATACCGCCGAAGGCCAGACCCAGATGAACAGCGTGAGCGCGAGACCGGCAAGGACCGAGTAGATCGTTGGGCGACGAAGGGCATCCCAGTCGCGGTCGGCGACGAGTTCGTAGATCGGGCGGTCGCGTTCGCCTGCCCGGACGGCGACCATCATCGCGAGAACCGCAATCGCCATGAACAGCGCCTCACCGATGTGATGATCGAGCTGGCCAACAGCCGATCGGTAGAAGAACGAGCCAGGCACGAGCGCGAGGAGGACGACCGAGACGAGTCCTCCGATAGTTCCGCCAAGTCGACGGCCCATGTAGAAGACGGGAATTGCAGTGAGCGCGCCCATCAGCGGAATGGACACGAGGGCGACCATATAGAGGGTTTCAGGAGAAGGATTTCCGAGACCGACGATCATCGCTGCCGTGACGATGAGCTGGTCGAACAGGGTTCCGAAGTGGCCGACGTACTGTCCCGTCGGGAATCCCGTATAGACCTCGTAAGGCATCGTGAACGGATAATTCTCGGCGGTCCACTGGATCGTCCGCCAATGGTACCACGAGTCGACGCCGGACAAACGCGGCGAGCCGTCGGCGACGAAGTTTTCGTAGGACCGGAGGCGAGTCCACAGCATGAACAGTACCACCAGCCCAAGCAGGGGAAGGTGATACCACTCCTGCCACGTCTCGAGGGTGGAGGGCGTTTCGGTTCCCTCGTCGACGTGTTCAGTGTCAGTACTCATTACGTCCCACCAGTGCAATATGGCGAATAAACTTTGTTATCTACTGTTGGAAGCTATTGGTGAGACTGTTTTCATGTGTAGTTGACCGAATGAGAATCTGACCGTATCCAGCGCGATTTGTCCCAGTGATCGCAAAGAGCGAATTACCCGATAAATTAACAAACGCGGGTGGGTACGCCGTATCGAGTGATGAACACTGGTATCCAACGCGGCTTAGTGAATTCTCGAGCGCTGTCGAGAAGCAGGCCGTACCAGTTCTCAGGCTCCAGGCTAACCTATTGACTTAGTCAAGGTAGGACTGGCACACCATCTTCACTCCATCCTCGAAATTGATCGATGGGCTCCAACCCGTTGCTCGAGAGAATTTCGATGGGTCGGCACACGTGTGCTCGACGTAATCGTCAAAGGGACAGTCAATGTACTCTGGCTCGACATCAGTGCCGAGTTCATCATTGATCAGTTCGATCATCCTGTTGAAGCTGTAGGCATCGCCCGTCCCGACGTTATACACCCCGCTCAGTTTGTGATCTGCAGCGAGTTCGAACGCGCGTACGACGTCATCAACGTGTGTGAAATCTCGTGTCTATGTGCCATCGCCGAACACTTTGGGCGACTCACCGGCGGCGATTCGGTCAGCGAACTGGGCGACGGTATTTGCGAATTTTCCTTTGTGTTTCTCGTTACCTCCGAATCCCTGATAGACGGAGAACAGACGGAGGCCAGCCATCGAGAGTCCGTGGTGATTGACATAGTATTCAGCGTAACGTTCGCGAGCCAGTTTCGACGCTTCGTACCCGGTGTGTGCCTCGACATCCATGCTTTCAGCGGATGGATCGGTCTGGCTACCATAGATCGACGATGTGGATGCGTAAACGACGTTTTCGCAACCCTGTTTACGAACCTGCTCGACCGCGTTGACAAAACCCTCGACGTTGACACGGCATCCACGTCGAGGATCATCTTCGTGCATATTCCGAGAGGACAGTGCTGCGAGGTGAAACAGGACATCAACATCAGACGGGAGATCATCATCAAGGACGCTCACGCTACGGAAATCGACTTCGTCGAGGAGATTGTCGGTAGTCCCGAGATAGAGGTCATCAATTGCGATTACTTCGTTGTCAGAAACAAGCTGATTTGCGAGGTTGGAACCGATAAATCCAGCGCCGCCCGTGATCAGAACGCGTTTTCCTTCCATGCACCAACGGTCTGCTCGTTTCATTAAATAACCTCACGTTCCGTTTTTTGCCTTCGACAGCTCGAGTAGCGCTGATACGATTGTCGTGTCAAATGAATAGGTTCGAAATCAATCGTGAGGGTTGTCGGCTACTGGTGCTGGCCCGGGCTTTAACGAAATAACTAACTCTCTGAGTTTCGCAGGACCGTATATGCGCGTCTCGGTGGTCATCTGTGAACATACGCTAGACCGGTACCAGGACCTTCGAGAGGCGGCCGATAGCGTTCTCACCCAGACCCACGACGACATTGAACTCGTGCTGGTAGCCGACGGGAGCGAAGAAGTCTGCCAGCAATTCTATGATGAATACGACGACCACGAAAACGTCTCATTACACTGTAACGAGAATAACGTCGGACTTCTCGAAAGTCGAAACAACGGTGCCAAAGTGGCGACCGGGGACGTGGTAGCGTTCCTCGACGATGATGCCGTAGCCGATCCCGGATGGGTGGCCGAGCTCGTCGAGGTGTATGAGAACTTGAATGCGATCTCTGTGGGCGGGAAAATGATTCCACTCTGGGTTGCTGGACGACCAAGCTTTCTCCCCGAGGAGTTCTACTTTCTCGTCGGCGTTACACAGCGCGGATTCGCCGATGGTCGAGGTGAAGTTCGAAACACTTTCGGCTCGAATATCTCCTTTCGTCGCGACATCTTCCTCGAGCTGGACGGGTTCGATACAACCATCGGCGGTCGTCAGGGGGATGAGAACCTCCAAGGTGGCGAAACGGAACTGTGCGCCAGGCTTCGTAGCGAGTACGGCCAAGGCGTCTACTACAATCCTGAAGCGAAGGTCGCCCACAAGGTGTTCGATTACCGGACGAAACCACTGTGGCTGCTCGACCGTGCATTCTGGCAGGGGTACTCCAAGCGCGGGATGGAAGTGCTGGTCCCCGAATCGACCGGCGAGGAATATGATTTTCTCGGTCGACTCTTCGGTAAGTTCGTCCCAGCACGTACGAGGGACCTCGTTCGGAACCCCTCTTTGGAAAAGATCGTTCAGTTCATCATGTTGTTCGCCTTTACCGGCGCTGTTGGATTTGGTTACTTATATGGAATGACGAAGTGGCGTTGACGTGAACGCTTGCCGATACGCTTATACAGCCGACTTTGCTCGGTAGAAACATGAGTGACTCTTCAGTGGACGAGGACACCGACTTGCGTCTCCGCGATCTCGACATCGCTATCGCCCACTGGGGAATCAACGCCTGGGGAGGCGCGGAATATCTCGCAACGATTCTTGCTGATGTACTGAATGTGGACCGAATATACACGATCGGAAAACCCAAACCCGATGATCCAAATCCGTATGGAAAAGTACGGTTCGTGGACGTGACGGAGGATCTCTCCCCCCGCCTGCTTCGGAAGGCTCAGGCGCACGTAGGTCGACCTTTTGAATACGCTCTCTGGGAAGACGTCGATTGGCGCAAGTACGGATCTCCCGACGTGTTGATCACGTCGGGTGCGACGACCCGTTCGGTCATTACGCCGGCCGAGACCTTGCATCTGAACTACTGCCACTCACCACCGCGCTGGTTTTACGACCTCTATCACGACCGGAAAGACTCCACAACCGGGGTGCTTACCAGACCCCTGATTCGATATCTTCGGATGCGCGATCACACGATCGACCCGCGCGTAGACGGCTACTTCGCAAACAGTCCAATTATCGCGCAGCGCTTACATAAATACTACAAACGTGATTCAGAGGTGCTGTATCCGCCCGTCGCCGTCGACTCTTATCACGAAGACGACGACGGCGGGTTCTATCTCCATCTTGGCCGTCTTGACGAGGAGAAGGGCGTTCCGGAGGTGGTCGAAGCGTTCGCGGAACTTGACCATCAGTTGGTACTGGCCGGCGGACGTGGCGACGTTGAAGACGCGGTTGTCGAGGAAATAAAGCGAAGTGGGAACCTCGAATACCGTGGATTCGTCGAGGAAGAAGAGAAACGAGAGTTATTGGCGACCTGTCGCGCTGTCGTGTTCAACGGCCGGAATGAAGACTTCGGGATCGTCCCGATCGAAGCGAACGCTAGTGGAAAAGCCGTTCTGGCGCGTAACGACGGATTCCCGGGGATCTACGTCAAGGACGGTGAGAACGGGTACCGTCACGGCGGAACGCCGGCGGGAATTCAAGGCGCCGTCGAACGGTTCGAATCGAACGGACTGGACGGCGATCCTCGGTCCGAAGTCGAAACGTTCTCAACCGCTGCCTTCGAGAAGCAACTGAAATCGGCAGTCGTCGATCGATATGAGGCGTTCGCGACGACGGCGAGAGGAAACTACTGATGACTGAAACAATCGTACTTGGGCTCGACGGGGCGAACTGGGCGCTACTCAAGCCGTGGCTGGAAGAAGGGCGCCTTCCGAACATCGAAGCACTCCGATCCGAAGGCGTCTTCACAGATATGGAAAGCTGTCTACCTCCGGTCACGTGCCCGAATTGGCGATGTTATTCCACGGGAAAGAACCCGGGAAAACTGGGCGTTTTCTGGTGGGAGCGCATCGACACAGACAGGCGAACGCTTACGACGCCCGACTCGCGATCGTTCAAGAGTGCCAACTACTGGGACTACCTCAACGAACAGGGCCGAACTGCGGGCATACTCAACCTTCCGATGACGTACCCGCCGTTTGAGGTCGATCGATTTCTCGTTGCAGGCGGGCCAGGAAGCGAGCAAAAAGAGTACGCCTATCCCCCCAATCTGGGTGCACGTCTCGATGACGAGGGATACACGCTCCATCCCGACCGGCCGGTTACCGCAAAAGGTGATCTCAAGGAGGCCGATAACATCGTTGACCTCATCGAACGCCGACTGGAGACGTTTCGCGGCCTTCTCGACGAGGAAGACCCGGACGTAGCACACTGCACAGTGTTCTACGTCAACGTTCTCCAACACTTCTTCTGGCGCAATGAGCCGACCCGCCGAGCGTGGGAGGTCATCGACGAACATATCGGACAACTCCGGGAAGAGAATCCGGACAGCAACCTCTTCCTGATGTCAGACCACGGTTGCAAGAACGTCGATACAGTATTTTACGCCAATAGCTGGCTCGAGGCCGAAGGGTACCTGGTTACCGAAAGCGAAACGTCGGATCTTCTCACGAAGTACGGCATCAACAAGAAGCGGATCTCGAAACTGGCCCACAAACTCGGCGTCCACGACCTCGTAACGCGGCTGGCGCCCGACCGTTTGACGGACTCGATCCCGGAAGACGAGGAAGGGTTCAAACGCGAGCAGAAGCTCGAGAAGGTAGATTGGGAACGGTCACAAGCTATCGCCAGCGGCCAGGGCCTCATTTACGTCATCGATAACGATCCCGAGACGGTCGATGCCATAATCAACGATCTGTCCGCACTTACCAACGAGAACGGCGATCCAATCGCTCGAGAGGTGATGCGCAGTGACGAAGCCTATAGCGGGCCGTACACTGACGAAGCGCCGGACATCGTCTTCGACCAGCGGCCGGGAGTTCACACGAGTGGAGCGATCGGATCGAACCCGATTTTCGACGATGTCGGACAGTGGGAAGCCGAGAACGTCCGGACGGGGCTCTTTCTCGCGAGCGGTCCGGATATCGAGGCATCAGCCGTTGATCGCGACGTGTCAATCACGGACGTCGCTCCAACCGTCCTCCACAGCGTCGGCTGTGCAGTTCCGACGGACATGGATGGCACGCCGCTCCCTCTGTTCGGCGACGACGGCTTCGATGAATGCGACCCATTGCCCTTCGAGGCCGTCGATTCGACGGGCCGGCAGAGCGTCCAGAACAGACTTGAAGACCTCGGGTATCTGGAATGACGGTTTGTCTCACTGGCGATGTCCACCACATGTCTCTTGAAACCCGTGAACAGCCGTACATGAGTCGGTCTGAGGCTGCTGCAGCTGTCGAATATGCTGAAATCGCAGCTGAGTTCGACGTTCCAGTGACGCTATTTTTGACCGGGAAGGTTGTTCTCGAGGAGCCCGAACTTGTGGACCGTCTCATAGGGATGGAGACCGTCGAACTCGGAGGCCACAACTATTACGCCTTCGAGACACTTGCCCACAAAGCATTTCGTGGCCTCCTCGGATCGTGGAACGGGCCGCGCAGGTTCCAGGCGTGGGAAATAGATCGGACCATTGCAGCATTCAACGAACGTCAGGTCGATATTTCAGCTTGGCGCGACCACGCTTACCGCCACGACAACAACACTGTACCGCTGCTCGCAGAGCGCGGCTTTACACATTTTTCTGACGTCGTCGGCCCGGGCGAACAGGTTCGCTGTGAAAGCGGTTTAACCGTTGTGCCTGTCAATACGCCCCCGGACCACGAACATGTCTATCACGGGTTTAGAACGCCAAAGTTCGTCGCAGAGGACGAATTTTCGGGGCCCTTCGGCGATGAGTCGTTCACAATTGAAGAATGGCACGAATGGGTGCTGAAAGAGATCGAGGTGTGTCATCGGAAGGGGCAGCCAGCGACGATACTCGCGCATCCCGGATGCATGGATCTTTCAGATGAGTTAATTATATTCAAAAAACTTTGTTCAGTCCTTAGTGAGGAGTACGAGACAGTTCCGATTTCAGAGGTAGACAGTAGTGACTGACGTTCACGTGGGTATTGTCGGTGGGACTCGGCTCCCCGGAAATGTACGTACTTTCTTAGGGAATATTCAGGAGATTTTGTCTGAGTCACCAGTCGAGTTCAAAATTGACCTTTTGCTGCGAGCAGATGCTGCTCCCGATGAATGGCAGTACAGCGTCATAGACCCCGGTCTCAACGAAACAGACCGAGCTGTGGGAATGATTTTGTCGCTATCCCAGGCGCTCACCCGATACGCGAAAGCCAATAGGCCAGATTTGCTATGGCAGATAACGAAATTTCCAGCCCATGGATTCGCTACAACAGTCGCAGGACAGCGTGCCAACGTTCCTGTACTGACTCGGTTCGCAGGCGATAACTTTCGCGAACACACCCTCTCAGAGAGCCCAGGAGAGAAGTTGCGGACATATGCATTAAATAACGTCCTCGGACGAGTTGCTGTACGAAATTCTGATGCAACTATCGTCCTTGGACCGTACGGCCGAAAACAGATATTAAGCTACGGCGGTACACGTACTTACGAGATCCCACAGCCAGTTAACAGAGACCGTTTCAGGCCGGCATCGGGGGAAAGCCGCGCCGATATCAGAGCAAAACTTGGGTTACCTCAAACGGAGAGACTACTGTTGACTGTTGGACGGGTCTCACAACGCAAAGGTGCAAATGATTTAATGAAGGCCGCTCGGACTCTTCTCCGTCGCGGATCATCAATATCGTGGTGTATTGTCGGTGATGGACCACTACGCCACCGATTAAACTCGCTCCCAAACGTCACCGCTGTCGGGCGGGTTCCACATTCAGAGATGCCCCAGTACTACCAATCAGCAGACCTCGTGGTTTGTCCGTCACACCTTGAGGGACTCCCAAACGTCCTATTAGAGGCAGCCGCGTGTGGGACGCCAACGCTCGCCCGCGACGTGGGGGACTGTGCCCTCGCGGCAAGCATGACTTACGAAAACTCAGACCGACTACCAATTCTCGTCAAACAGGAATATGAACCGGTGGACCTCAACAACCAATTTGATCCTGAACGCCTTCGAGACGCATACTCCGAGGCTCTTCTTAAGACGGCGGCTACCGGCGATTGGTAAAAAAAGTCTTGTACCCGCTATAGGAAAGTTAAACAGATGGAGTTAGCGTTCTCGGTTGACCTCGAACCAAACAAGGACGGTTCATTTGACGGAATTAGAGATGCAATGCGGTGGTTTGACAAGGTGATACCACGAGGGACAGTATACACGACTTCGCAAATCGCAACTGAACTCCCTGAGGTCGTTGAATCACTCTCTGAGGATCACGAAATTGGTGTTCACGTTCATCCTCAAGAATTCGGCCACGAAGCAGACGATCTCGCCGCACTTTCTCGCGACCGGCAACGGGAACTCATCTCTCAAACCCGAAAGACAGTGGCTGGAGCTGCCGGGGTGGCCCCCGAAACACTCACTGCCTTCCGTGCTGGCCGCCACAAGGCCAGTCAAACAACGCTTGATGTATTGACGGACATTGGATTCAAAATTGACGCCTCGATTAATGTCAGATATCGCAACTATATGCCAGACACAATGACGGTGCGTACAGAACCATTCATCTACAACGGGGATCTCATGGAACTTCCAACGACTTATGCACGTCCCTCGAAACCTTCCCGAGTCTGGGTTCGAACGTTCCCTAATGGTAACATTACTGCCACGGCGCACACGCTAAGAACCGACCGAAGAGGGTGCTCGGGATTGCGTGCACTGCAGTGGTTGTTCGAGAACACTGACAATGTCGTTTCGATGTACATGCACCCATACGATGCTATTGACTACCATTCAGACCTGGAAAACAACGGCCAGGAGTTCCGAGATCGCATCAAACTGCTCTTCGACTGGTCCGACCACCGATTTGTCGTTGCAACCGATATACTAACGAAACTAACTGAACGGTAAAGAACCTTTCAGTCACTCATGTTTTCGCCATCGAGCACGGACCCGCCCACCCGCGAATGGGAATTTCATTAACTCATCGGCAAGATCATGCCCGATAATATCAATTAAATTACCATAAAGGTATGAAAATGGCCGAAGCCACCAGCGATACGGACGTAACCAACCAACAACCGAGACATCAATCAGTTCTAGTTCGGCGTTGTAGAAGTAGTTCCACTTACTGTCGGCATCGTACCATTCGGGTGTCTGAGATGTCCAGGACCACAAGGAATGGTCCGGATCAGCGACGATGCCAGTGCTGTGGGCATGCGTCGCAGCAAGTTCAAGTTCTCCACCCGGCTCTAATGCTCGAGACCATTCTTCGATGGCTCTATTCAAATCAGGGAGATGTGGAACAAGGCTATTGGCATGTATCCTCTTGACGGTTCCATCTTTAAACGGAAGATTGTCCGCCGATGCAACGATATCGACGGATTCAGTTACCCTTAAATCAATATTTAAGTGATTTTCTACGGGGTCTGCCCCACCACCTAAATCCAAACGAATATCTTCCATAGTAGGATATAACATCAAATACATAATAGAGTTTGGTTCTATTGCACTATCTAGTCTAGCACCTCTGCTGGCGTCTATCCGTTAAGTGACTGATACGGTCATTGTGTGTCGTAGTGTCCGAACTGTTCAAGCCACTTTCTGACGCTCGCCCGACTGCTCACCCACGAGGAATAAGCGGTCAACCCGCATTTTTAGCGTGTGAAACCACCTCTCGAACAGAGTTCGCTCGACGTAGTCGACCTGATCGATCAGCACCTAATCGAGTGAAAGCAGTCAGACAACCGTAGCTATCGACGAGAAACACGGGCTCTCCGAAACTGTGTTTCTCGGTCAATCGATGCAGGAACGCGGCAGCTGGATCGGTGCCTCATCGTCTAAAGGCTGCGGCATCGAGGAGCAACCGAGAGTCGAGATCGATTACAGCGTACACTCAAGACCAATTGCCGTTGATCTTGACAGCGGTCTCATCAACAACTCGCGAGGGCTTCGCCGTCGACGGATCTGGCACGTTGTCAGCTAGTCGATGCACCCAGTTCCAGATGGCTTGATGAGATCGTTCAACGCCGAGCAAGCGGAGAATTGCTCGTGTTTCGCGGAGCGAACACCCGATTGTGTGGAAGCGGACGGCGAACGCCCGTCAGGGTGTTCGCCGTCCGCTCACGTTCCCAACAATTATCAAATTCCGCTGCGTACCACTCGCTGAGCAGGTCTGCGAGCAATGTTCCAAACTATCTCCATGACCTGTTCGTTCCTCAAACTAGCCTAACTAGACACTGCCGGTCATCTGTACGTCCAAGGGAGTAATTGACATTCTTACGGCCCATACTCCTAACTAAAAAGGTCTTTGGGACAGGCTAAAGGTAGTTTGACCTGTATGATCTGGTGGCGGACCCCAACGAAACAAGAGACGTGAGCGACGATAATCCCGAGGTCGTCAATCGGTTCACGGCCGTCATGAGTGAACACCTAAAGATGGCGCAGACGACCGATACTGACCTCTCGAATATAAAGGAAGACAAAGCAGTCAAACAACGATTTCGGGAGCTAGGATACCTTGATTGATTAGGTCACCGGTAGCCGAGTTGTTCGAGCCGTGCTTTAACATCGTCAGCTGGCACAACATCGTCCGATGTGACGGCCTTCGAAGGCTCAAGTCCGGCGAATGCCTCCTGAAGTACCGTTGGATCGGGATCGTCGAGCCTAATTGTCTCCCTTGGAGAGGTGCAATCAAACGCCATCGTGTTGCCGTTCCACTTGACGTCTTTTCGAATTCGTTTGTCTCGAGTCGTTCGATATACAGCCTTACCACCGTGTTCATATACCTCAACATCTTCAACGTATTCCGGCACGCTATCACGTTTCTGTTCGGACAGTCCGCTATCCGAGGCCAGAACGAGACCATTATCGGGGATGAATCCGGATTCGTCCCGCTCACCGGCAATCGTTCGCCTAACGAGCGTCGGGAACTCAGTCAAGGATGCGACAGTCTTTATACGCGTACCTTCAGTTTGGTTGGGGTACTTGACTACGAGCGGGACATGGAGGATCTCTTCCTCAAGCCCACCAGTTGTCCCATGTGCAACCGACCGAACGGGGCGAATGGTACCTTTTTCGCCGAATCCTTCGCCGTGGTCAGCAGTAATGACCACAAGCGTGTTATTGAGCTCACCATGTCTGGACAGTGTTGAAAGCAGTCGCTTCAGCTCGGCATCGACTTGGCGTATACATCCATTATATGCTCGCTCAAGAGCAGCCCGCTCGCTCCAGGGCCGGCATCCGGCGATGAACTCCCATTTGTGAGACTTAAGATCACACATTAATTTACGTTCCGTCTGGTCGGCCCATAAGTTGTACTCAGGATCAGGGAGGTATGGCGTGTGGGCGCACATATAGTTGACACAGGCCGCCCACGAACCATTACGGTTATCGACCCAGGTCTCGAATTCGTCGGTAAACTTGCTGTCAGGGACTATATTTAGCCCCTGGAATTTCGACGGAATCAATGGCCTCGTGACGTCCCAGAGTGCCAATCCGTTCGCAAGTGACTGTAGCGGTCGCCCGCTACTGACAACGCACTGCATGAATTCTAAGTAGCGCTTGAGACCATCTCGATTGAGATTTGAGGGATCAAACCCGCCAGGGAAGGGTACACGGTGGTTTTCACCTGAAACTACCGTCTCGAACGCATCAGATAGACCAACTGGGGCCTGAGTTAGGTAGGAGTTGTACGAAAACACACCTGTCTCGTATCCATCCGCGGCTAGTTCTTCCCAAATGGTGTTGCCGGGTCGGAGCCGGTCTCCGATATCTCGCATTTGGTGTTCAGCGACGTGCAGGCCGGTGAAAATGCTTGCATGACTCTGAAGGCTATCCGTTCCTGGGGCACGCGCTTGCTCGTAAACGGTCGCCTTTTGAGCGAATTCTTCTAAAAACGGAGTCGTCTCGGCATCGGACTCATAAAGAGACGTGTTCCGTGCCCGTACGGAGTCAAGAACCACGAGAAGAATATTCGGTGTCATTAGTCGGGATTTGAATGATCGGTACGAGCGAAGTATCAGTCTAGCCGATCAACTACATCTCGATTGTACAGTTGAGCGTTACCATTATCAACTAAATATGTTTCGGTTCGTCTGGATTCGGCTGACTCTATCCTGCATAGTGTGTTCAGAGGGAGGTAACGATACTTGACACAGTCTATGTAAGGAATATTTCAAGTTGGGAGAACGCTGAAGAGGTAACGAGACTCGTGGCACCATCATATAGTCTCTGATGAATTTGGGGTTGATCGACAAGCAGTGAAAATCGGTACTGTCTAGTTCCCACCTCCTCGACAGGGGTTCGGCCGTTTAGTGCCTGGTTCGGTCGATCGTGGCTATAATGGTGTCTGAAGCGCCTCAGCCAGCGGCGTGCGCTGGCTGGACTGCCCCGCCAGAACGAGTGAAAGCGGTCGATCCGCATCGACACTGTCTGAAACCACTTTTCGATGGTGTTTCGCTCGCTGTAGTCGAGCTGACCGTTCAACTTCCGACGAGCAAGGGCAGTCAGATAGCCGCCAGCATCCACGAGAAACGCTGTGTCGTCGAAATCGTGTTTCTCCTCAAGCGTGAGAGGAACGCCGCCGCGGGGTCGGTGCCGCGGCGGCTGAACACGTCGATTTCCAGCAAGAGCTTCGATTCTGTGTCGATTGCGGCGTACAGCCACTTTTTCTCGCCGTCGACCTCGATCTGTTTCTCGTCGACCGCGACCCGCGACGGCGAGGCCGTCGGCGGGTCGCTCTGCGCCTCGGACAGCGTGTGCGTCCAGTTCCAAATTGCGCCGTGAGAGCGGTCAATACCGAGTAATTCAAGCACTGAGACGACCTCCCGAACCGACAATCCCATCGAGTGCAGACGCACCCCAAACACCCTGACGGGTGCCGGGGTGCGATCGTTCTCCCAACCCTCATCACAGTCCACGTTCAAGGTTTCTCTGAGCAGGTCGGCGAGTTGCATGAGCACTTCTCGCCACCACCTGCTCGTTCCTCAAACTCTCATCTAGACAGTGTCTGAAAATCAAATATTTCAGTACGATGTTCATGGAGAGTGTACGAAACTAATAGTGCTTCGACAGCTACTGAAACGCTGTTATATGCCAAATTGCTAGCCAGTATTATCTACGTCAAGTCTCTCTAGTGAGACCACTGATGGAAATGTTATTTATATCTGTTATTTTATAAAGTATTAATATATAACCACAATTTTATACCCCACCAACCGAGCGGAATTCTCGTAAAGTGACTGTATGTTGAACACCAGTACCCGCGGCATCGTTTTATCGGTCCAACAAATATATGACCAATAGTGAAAGATGGTAATCACTAAGACTATTCATGAGAACCGGTTTATCAATATATCGAGCATCCAGGAGTCTATCTCATACTTCTCCTCAATTGATCTGAGAATCATTATTTCATACTGGAAGAGTCCAGTAATCGACAAAATGACCAGTACATACGCTATCGAAAACAATCCAGAAATAAGGACGAGAAAGACGAACGAAACCGGGATAATAGGCCTAATGAGTACTGCGAGGGCAACAAACGGAAGTGATATTAAAACAGGAGTTAATGTCGCTCTGGAAAGAGGCGTTCGATTTGTGTAATAGTGGATCTGTATCGTTGCCATCCCATCACGGATAATAAACGATACCCCTGTAGCAATGGCAGCCCCCATGATACCGAGAGTAGGAATCAATATGATGTTAAATGCGACATTCGAGATCGCCGCAGCGGCACTGTTGAAAGAGAGAAGTTTCGACTTTCCGAGTGCCCGCAGGAGCGGCCCGTGAACGTTCAGGACGTTACTGGCGGCATACCCAATTGCCAGAATTGTGAGGACTAATCCTCCTTCAGCATACTCGCCACCGTAAATTACGCTAATGAACTCCGTAGAGAACACACCGAGGGGGAAAAGGGCACATACGCTTGCAATTGCTAGCCATCGGGCTATCGATCGATAAACCTTAATCATCCCCGAGACATCACCTTCACTCTCGAGCCGGCTTGCCATCGGAGTTCCGATGAAATTAAAGGCAGTAGAGAACATTTGCATAAAACCTACAGCTGCGTACGCGACTCCGTACACTCCGACCGCTGCGCTCCCTAAAAAACGAAGCACGAGGAATATATCAACACTTCTGTATATGAAGCTCGAAAGTTCGGTAATAGTAAATGGGAGAGAGTATCGAAACACTTCGGATCTCCTGTCCTGGTCGAGCGATTCCGAAACTTCTGGAAGCGCACGATAAAGAAAATAAACTGCGGCAACGAGACTGGCGGTGTACGGTATCGCGTATGCAGTGGCAAATCCAAACTGGCCGAGGCCGAAAGTGACCGCGGTGATGATAAGCAATAGTCGGACGCTGGTATGCAGAATGTTCTGAACAAACGCGTATCGGGCCGACTCAGATTGTCCACGTAAACCGCTTAGTGCAACGTTAAGAAGGGCAGCGAATGGAATTGCTGCCCCAAAGACTCTAATGCTCGCCTCAACTGTTGGGTCGTCAAAAATGGTCGCTGCGACGAATTCTGCGTTGAGCGAAACTAGTAGGCCTAACGGCAGAGAGGCTATCGCAACCACACTAAACGCAAACTGGGTAAGCGCACGTTTTTCCGAATTATCTACGCGGGGGAGGTACCGTACCAAACCGGAGGCTAATCCAAGCCCTCCAATTATTGCGCCTACGCTTAAAAGCGCAGTCCCGGTCGTTAATCCTCCGAATTCACTAACCGAGAGGTATCTCGCGGCCAGCACCTGCGCTACAAATGCGATAACCAACTCGAGAAACAGTCCAACGTAGATGACACTCGCGCCTTTGACCACGTCCCGAATTGCCTGATCGTTATCGCTCATCTGGTCACCCGATCACCTGTTGAAGAGCGCGTTCGTATCGATCGTACAACTCGTCCCAGGAGAACCCCTCCTCGACGGCCGTTCGACCGTTCTCGCCGAGGCGCTCACGTTCGCGTTCGTCCGTCGCGAGGTGATCAATTGCCGTCGTCAGTTGATCCGGTCGATGGGGATCACAGAGCAATCCTGTCTCGCCGTCCTGAACGATTTCCGGGACCCCGCCGACTCGAGTGGCCGCAACCGGCGTTGCCGTTGCCTGCGCCTCGAGTATTACTCGCGGAAGCCCCTCAGTATGGGAAGGAAGAACGAACGCGTCGAACTCATGATACAGCGAGGGGATCTGTTCGTATGGCACCGATCCGAGGAACGTAGCCGTTTCTCCGAAAATCTTCTCGAGGTGTGTTCGTTCCGGGCCATCACCGGCAACGATCAGGTCGCAGTCGGCATCGGCCGACTCGAGGGCTGCGGCGAGATCAGCGAGGCCTTTGTACGGCTGGAGTCCACCGACGTACCCCAAATGGAGACCGCTTTCGAGATCGTCAATTCGACGTTCAAATCGACTGGAAAGCGCGACAGGCGCTGATTCTGGGTTGAATCTGTCCACGTCGACTGCGTTACGTATGTTGAAGATACGGCCTCCATTGATACTGTACGATTGGAGCTGGGAACCGATGTAGTCACAGACCACGAAATATCCGTCGTGAGGCGCACGAAGCCGCACTTTGAACGACGCCAAATCCGTTCGTCCGAAGAGGCTCTCCACCGGCGGATCGAGACTCGAGCCGACGTGGACGACGTGAGTCACGCCGAGATTCCGTGCTGCGAGCAGTCCCGGAAGATACGTTTTTCGGGTCTTCGAGATGACGATGTCGATGGCATGCCTCCGTCCGATTCGAATCGCTCGAATGAGCGTTCTGAGAGGCCCTTCGACGAATCGGGACCGAGGATTAACCGAAACCTGAAACGAACGTTCTGGTTCGGAGTTCCAGTCGAGAAGATAAACGTCGTGTCCTCGCTTTCGAAGTCCTGAGACGACATTTCGGACATGTATCGCCCCACCTCGTACCATCGCATCGGAGAAAGAGATAGGCTCCTCGGTGAGGTAGAGGATACGCATTGTTTGAATATGCTGAAGACTCGGCTAAATATCTCGCGGTCCAGTGTCTTCAGTTATGGTTTGTAATCGTTCAGACATATGGTCGTGACTCGAGACTCTCGTACCGCCAGATCAAATCGAAATACCGTTTCATACCTGCGACGAACGAGCCGTTTTCCGTAATCGCGGCTTGCCGCTGATGGTTCGGAACGTCGGTCTCTTCAACCAGGAAGATCGCTTTCCCAGAATCGTACTCCATACTCGGGTCGATAAACGTTCCGCGCCAGGGCAGTACCTCCTCGCTGAATCGATATCTGATAGCAGGATACTCGGAGGCGATTCGCTCGACGATATCCGCCTGTACCGCTGCCTTCTCCGACGGAAGTCTACGGGGATCGAGGAACAACACCGAGACCTCGAGTCCTTGCTCGCTCGCGGTCGAAATCGCCGTTTCGATATCCTCGAAGTAGGCGAAGCTGTTCGTAATCACGTAGACGGTTTCGGCCGCGTTCTGGTAGAGCTGACGCGTCTCCGTCTCGCTCGGATCGCCGACGTCGACGACGTGAAAGAGTTCCGACGTCGGCGTCACGTCCTCGTTCGCTTGTTCGTACAGGGGCCCGAACGTCTCAAGAAACGTCGATTCGATGGAATCGATCTCGGTGCAGTAGTCCTCGTACGCCTGTCGTCGATTCTCCTTCGCCCGCTCGAGAACGGTTTCCGGAGATTTCGGTTGATACTGCTTCGGCCGGCCGGGAATCACCTTGATGAAGCCGTAGTTCGCGAGCGACTCGAGAACGCCGTACACGCGAGCCTTGGGGATGCCCGTCGCCTTGGCGATGTCCGGTGCAGTCGTCCGTCCGGCGCTCAAGAGATGCTCGAGTGCCGTCGCCTCGTACTCCTTCAATTCTAGTTCCTGCAGTAAGTCGGTTGGCTCGGTCCCCATAGCAGATACTCCACAATTGGGCTGAGAAACCGTAAATCCGTGTATTTATACTCAGAGGTTCAGGTCTGGGATCGACAACTCAACCCTCTGCTCGCTGCAGGAGTTCTCGAACCGATTCCTCGATCGTGTGTCGTGGCGACCAGCCCAGCTGCTCGTCTGCCCTCGACGTGTCGACGGTGAAGCTTTCGACCATCGTTTCGCCACTTCGGGGGTTTTCGACGAGTTCAACGTCGACGTCGACGTTCAGTTCCTCGCGGGCGATCGCCTGAACGGTTTCCGCGACCGACATCACGGAGGGATCCTCGGTACCGGCTATCTCGTAAATCTCGGTGCCGGTCTCGCCCGTCTCGAGTTGCTCGAGCAGTCGTTCGCAGCTGTGGATGTACGCTCTGGCGACGTCTTTGACGTGAACGAAGTTTCTCGATTGGGTGCCCGGTTTGTACACCGTCAACGGCTCGTTCGACGTGGCCCGGTTGACGAAGAAGTTGATCACCGTCGGTTTCGAGACGACCGTTCCGTCGACGACGTGGTCGCCGTAGAGGTTCGACTTGAGGAACAGGTGGGCCGGAAACGCACCGTCGGCCAGCGTGTCGATCGCGCGTTCGCCGAGGAGCTTGGTTCGGCCGTACCAGTTGAGCGGGTCCCGTGGATCGTCCGCCGTAATCGGGAACGTGTCTGGGTCGCCGAGAACGGCCATGCTAAACGGGAAGACGAGCGCGGCACCCGTTTTTCGGCAGAACCACGCGACGTCGTTCGTTCCGGTGACGTTGACGTCGTAGGCGAGGTCGCGGTTGGTATCGCAGTCGTCGACCCCGCTGACTGCTGCCAGGTGGAGCACGATATCCGCTCCGTCGAGCACCGATTCCAGCCGGTTACGGTCTCGAATGTCGACGTGTTCGATGTCGACCGACCCGACCGCGGAAACCTGACCCCGGTACTGGTTATCGATCGCGCGAACGGACCAGTCGGGATGCGTTTGTTCCAGCAGGTGAAGGACGCGGCTGCCGATGAATCCGGCCGCGCCGGTGACGGCAATCGTCGGCGGTTCGTTCGTGTCGTCTTGTATCGATGATCGTTGACTCGTCATAGTATCATTGCCTCGGGTGTGATCGTTGTAGCCGGTCGGCCAGATCCGCAATTCCCTCTCGTACGGTCCATTCCGTCTCGAAGCCGGTTTCCGATAATCGGTCGAAGCTCACGTGATACGACGGCCCCGGGTGCTCGTCCTCGAGGTACGTAATATCGAGTTCCCGATCGAGTTCGTCTCGAACGAGTTCCGCGATGGTGGCGATCTGGTAGTTCTGGTCGTTCGCCCCCACGTTGTAGACCAGTTGCGGCCACGAGTTCGGGTTCAGCGCAGCGTGGGCGTAGGCTCTCGCGGCGTCTTTGACGTGAATAAACGGGCGCCAGTTACTCCCGTCACCGTAGACGGTAAGCGGTCGATCGGTGAGTGCTCGGAACACGAAGTGGTTGATGACCAGGTTGAAACGAACGCCCGGCGACCAGCCGTAGTTCGTGCTCATTCGGAGTGCCGTCCCGTCGAACCCGTGTTCGTCGATTGCCTCGCGAAGCAACGCCTCGGATTCGACCTTCGACTCCGCGTACGGATTGAGCGGATCCTGGTCGGTCGTCTCGTCGATGTCGGTGCTCGCGGTACGCCCGTAGTTGTTACACGACGAGGCGAAGACGACGTGTTCGACGTCGAACTTGCCGGCAGCCGTGAGCACGTTCTCCGTCCCGTGATAGTTGACCGAGAATGTCTCCTCGCGGCGGTCGTGCGTCGACGCTGCACCGGTAATCGCGGCGAGATGGATCACTCGATCGACGTCGCGCATCGCGTTCTCGACGTCACCGTACTCGCGTACGTCGCCACGTCGAAACTGTACGTCGTCGACGCGTCCGGCGAGGTTCGACGGCGAGCCAGTCGTCAGCGAATCCAGGACGCTGACGGTTCCGACGGCTTCCTCCTCGAGGAGGAGCGAAACGAGTTCGCTCCCGATGTACCCACAGCCGCCCGTCACGAGGACGTGCAGATCAGTCATCAGACGTCAGGACGCCGGGGAGGAACCGATCTTCGTGGGCAGTGACCGTCCGTTCGTGATCGACCAGCGTTCCGAGGATCTGTCTGACGCCGTCCTCGAACGTCGTCGACTGGCCGTCGATCAGGTCCGCGTAGCGGTCGTGTTCGATCTCCATCTTGTGCGTCTCGTCTTCTTCGCGTGGGTTTTCGAAGTGTTCGACGTCGACGTCGAGATCGAACTCGTGGGCGACAGAGGCGATGGTTTCTGCAATCTCGACGATACTGATCGCTCGAGTGACCTGATTGTAGACGTCGAGTCCGTCGTGGTCGGTCTCTTCGAGGGCCAGACGCGCCAGCCCTTCGACCGCGTCCTCGAGGGCGATAAACGGCTTTCGCTGTTCGCCTTTCCCGTACACGGTCATCGGATAGCCAGCGACGGCCTGTGCACAGAATCGGTGGGTAACGACCCCGAAGTAGTAATCGAAGTCGAACCGGGTCGCCAGGTCGGGGTGTGCTGCGGTCTCTTCGGTTTCGGTGCCGTACGTGATCGCCGTTCGCACGTCCGAGATTGGTATGTCGAACTGTTTGTGTGCCAGGCGCATATTGGCTGCGTCGTGCGATTTCGTCAGGTGGTACCAGCTACCGGCCATCGCTGGGAACGGGACGTCGTCCCGCTCGCCCTGGTTTTCCATCGTCGCCCCACCCTCCGGAATCGGGAACGTGGGCGCCCCGTAGACGCCGGTCGTCGTCGTTTCGATGAAGTGGGTGTCTGAAAGTCCAGCTTCGTGCAGCCCCCAGAGCAGATTCCGGGTCGCCTGCATATTGTTGTGCTGCGTGTAGTTTGCCCGTTCACCGTTGATCTGTGAGTACGGCGCAGACGGTTGTGCGGCAGTGTGAACGATCGTCTCGGGTTCGTGAACTGAGAGCAACTGATCGACGAACGCTCTGTCGGTCAAATCACCCTCGACGAAGGAGAGGTTCTCGAGACCGAGCACTTCTTCGGCTGCTTCCAGTCGCGCATCGATATCCGCGATGGGTACCGCTGTCGTCGACCCGACGGATTCTACCCACTCTCTCCTCGCGAAGTTATCGACGAGGACCACGCGGTCGTCGGTTCGCGATGCGATGCGCAGTGCGGTAGGCCAGCCGAGATATCCGTCACCGCCCGTAACCAGTATCGACATAGTTACTCATAATTTGAGTACCTTCCATATAATGCTTCTGCCATCACCTGCGAGATCGAGGGAAAGTACTAAGACCTCATGGATAATTGAGTTACTCAGAAACTGAGTACCATGGCATCTACAAACGATGAACCCCTGGCCGAGGATGAGCGAGACGATCAACACTTAGCGGACGTTGCTGACGGCTGCGGGTGTACCGAAGTGTGGGAACATTTGGCCCAGAAGCGAGAATCTGATTGACGTATTATCAGTAAAAGGCCGAGGAAAACGAGCAATAACCGGATTACGACGCGCACTACCCCCACTGGAATCTCAATTGACATTACTCCCCAGGCGGGACCATACACACGCTTTTGCGGGAACCAAATAGAGCGGATACCTCCAGACTCCGGAGTAATCGTTCGAACGAATGCAGGAATAGTGTCGACGGGAGTTACAACTGACGAACTTTGGAGCACCGAATGCGGTCACTCTCGCTGCCAGCCGGAGGGTGGAAAATGCCACGCTCGATGATGCTCGAGCGTTCGAGAAGCGAAATTCCTGAACCTTACCGACCCAATTTCTCCCGACCGATCCGAATCCCTGTGGGCGTGATGATGAGCTGGTCGTCACCCTTCTGGACGATGTCGCCGTCGACCTCGCGGGCGACCTGTCGGAGTTCGTCGACGATGTGTTCGGTCGTGCTGTCTTTGGTGCGCAGGCGGGTGATGTCGGCGATGACGATGTCGCCGTCGTAGACGGCGTCTTTGATGTCGATGGCGTCGACTTGCCCCCCGATTTCGGCGATGTGGACGGACATTCCGGCGTCCCCGGTCGACGGCGTGACGTCGTCGAGGTCGAGTTCGACGTACTCGTCGGCGGTGCGCGTCTGCCCGCTGCCGAGGATCTTGCTCATTAATCCCATAGCGTCAATGGACCCGCGCTGGAGTATAGTTCTTACGTCAGACGCTGTCTCACGACCTCACGGTCCTCCCCGATTTAGTAACCGCAATACCAGCTTGTTGCAATCCACCTAATTGTTATTCGCCTATCAGTTAGAATTCATTTTTCGAAGTATCATAAGAACGTTTATATGGTAAGGTATGGAGAGTGTTGTCGTGGTTGATAATACCATGTCACGGGAACACATCTCACGACGAACGCTGCTGCACGGAGTCGGCGCTGGAGTCGCCGCGACGGCACTGGCCGGACAGGCGTCCGGGCGGGACGACGAGTACATCGTCGGACTACGGGCCGACAGCGGATTCGAGGTCGCCAGCGAGCGAGCCAGCGGTGTCCGGCTCGAGCTCGAGTTCGGCGACGTCGGCAAAGCCCTCTCGGGACGGTTCTCCGAGCAGGCGATCGAGGCGCTCGAGAACAACCCGAACGTTCGCTACGTCGAGCAGAACGGCCGGATGCACGCCCTCGAGCAGACGACGCCGTACGGCATCGACCTGGTAGACGCCGACGTGGCGATCGACAACGGCGAGACCGGCGCCGGCGCCAACATCGCGATCATCGACACGGGGATCGACGCCCAACACGAGACGCTCTCGGCAAACCTCGGCGAGGGCTGGGCCGCGGGCGACGCGGAGTGTGACACCGGCTGTGGCGGCGGTCCCTTCGGCGGCGGCAACGACATCGACGAGTGTCTCGAGGTCTGGGACGACGACAACGATCACGGGAGCCACTGCGCGGGGACGGCCGCCGCGGCCGACAACGGACTGGGCGTCATCGGTGTCGCCCCGGACGCCACCCTGCACGCGGTCAAGGTGCTGGACTGTTCGGGCGGTGGCTCGTACGACAGCATCGCCGCTGGCATCGAGTGGGCTGCCGACCAGGGCCAGATCGATGTGTTGAGTATGAGCCTCGGTGGCGACGACTCGAGCGTCGTCCGCGACGCCTGCCAGTACGCCGACCAGCAGGGGAAGATCATCGTCGCGGCGGCCGGGAACTCCGGACCGTGTACCGACTGCGTCGGCTACCCCGCCGCGTACGACGAGGTCGTTGCCGTCAGCGCGACCGACTCGAACGACGATCTCGCGGACTTCTCCTCGACCGGCCCGGAGGTGGAGATCGCCGCTCCCGGTGTCGACGTCCTCTCGTCGATCCCGCGCAGCGACTACGCCCAGTTCTCCGGGACTTCGATGGCCTGCCCGCACGTCGCCGGCGCGGCCGCGAGCCTGATCGGTGCCGGCGAGGATCCGGCGAACGTCCGACAGCTCCTGAGAGATGGCGCCGAGGACGTCGGCCTGGCCAGCAACGAGCAAGGCGCGGGTCGGCTGAACGTCGCGAACTCGCTGGGGCTCGACGGTGGTGACGATGACGACGGCGGCGACGGCGGTGACGGCGGTGACGGCGACACCGCACCCGTCATCGACCAGTTCGCCGTCTCGACCAAATCGAGCGGCCCCTGGTCGCGCGCGAGCGTCACCTGGTCCGTCTCAGACGCCGACGGCGACCTCGCGAGCGTGACGACGGAACTTCTCTCGGGAACCAGCGTGCTCGACAGCCAGACCACGAGCGTCAGCGGCTCGAGCGCCTCGGGCGAAGACGACCTCCGAACCCGCGACAGTCCCGACAGCGTCCGGATGGTCGTGACGGACGCCGCGGGGAACGAAACGAGCGACAGCCAGGCGTACTGAGCGGACGAGACAGTTCGATCGCCCCCTTCGGCCTCGCGAACTGCCGCGAGCCACTCCTTTTTGCCGGCGGAGTACGTGCCCCCGGACGACATGACGTTCAGTATCTGTGTCCACGAGACGTACGAGGATGACGACGGCGAGGAACACGACCGCTTTGGTGTCGCCGTGACCACCCGGCTCCCGGGCGTCGGCACCCTCTGCCCGTTCGTCAGCGAGAACGGGGCCGTCGCCACTCAGAGTCTGGTGAACGTCGACCTCGGCCGGCGGGGAATCCAGTACGTCGACGACGGACTCGCCGTCGAGGACGCTCTCGAGGCCCTGCTCAACGCGGACGAGGGGGCCTCGAACCGCCAACTCCACGGCGTCGACCGCGACGGCAAGTTCACGTTCTCGGGAGAAGACTGCAAGGACTGGTACGGACACACGAGCGGCGACCGCTACACGGTCGCCGGCAACCTCCTGACCGGGGAGTCCGTGATCGAGGCAACCGCGGCGGCCTACGCCGATTCGAGGGACGACACCCCGCTCGCCGAACGCCTGATCGACGCCCTCGCCGCTGGGCACGCCGAAGGAGGCGACAAGCGCGAGGAACTGCGGGTCCAGAGCGCGGCCGTCCGCGTCGCGACGACCGAGGAGCGCGAACTCGAGCCGTTCTACGACGACCTCCGGGTCGACGCCACCCTCGAGCCGATCGCGGACCTCCGGGAGACCTTCGACCTGGCTCGGGAGGGCTACGAGACGGCGCTCGAGAAGTACGAGGACGCCTACGAGGAAGACGACATCGACGCGGGCGAGGAGTGAGCCGTCGCTCGAGAGGTAGGACCCTCGCTCGAGGGGTTAGAGTACGTAGCGGTCAGCGAACGCGAACAGGTCGAGCGCTACCCGGAGAACGAATAGAGGTCGTCGCCGACGTGGTGCAGCGAGTCGACGACCTTCCCCTCCTCGCCGACCATCTCCGTCCCCGAGACGCGAGCGCGCCCGATCGCCAACACCTTGCCGTGGGACTCCTCGGCGATCAACACGAGGTCCCCTTCAGAGATTTCGGCATCGGCTTCGGTGATCCCCGGGCGCATCACGTCCGCGCCGTCGGAGACGAACGAGACCGCGCCCGCGTCGACGGTCACGATCCGGTAGTCGGGGTCGTAGGCGTTCGCCCCGCGGACGGTCAGGAACGGCTCGTCGTCGAAGTAGGCAATTTCGGGGGCGCCGTCGACTAGAACGACCTCCCAGTCGCTGTCTTCGAACTCGACGCGTTCGTAGGTGTCGCCCGCGAGCGTGACGCCGAGCCGGTTGGACACGGCCGTCTCGATCTCGGAGATGGCGTCACTGCGGAGGTGGTGTCGCGATTTGACCTGCATACGCGCCACCACGGTCACGCCGGCTATAAAACGCCCGTCTCGAGGCCGGTTCGATCACGAGGTTCCGTGTTCTCGGTCGCCAATCGTGACCGTCACACGAGCCGTGAGAATTGCTAAGTAGGCGCACGGTGATAGCCGACGTATGTGGCTCTCCCGGTGGCGAACGGAGACCGTGACCTGCATCGCCTGCGGCGAGACGATCCCGCGATCCGAGGCCCGCGAGTACGACAAGTACGGCAATCGCTGGGAACGCGAGGGAAAAACGTTCGAGTACTTCTGTAAACCCTGCGACGGCGACCTCTGTCGGTACGGCCGCAACGGCCTCGAGGCCCAGCTCACCGACCTCGAGGCTGGCGAGCACTCCCAGGAGGCGTTTTTGCGTCGGTATCTGTGTTCGCTCGAGGAGCGCCGGCGAGTCGAAGAGCGGTGATCGTGGGCCGCGCCGACGGTCGCAAGTCGGTGTGCGTGGACCGGTAGAGGCCGGTGTCCGTCGAACGCTAGAGATCCGTCCGGTCGAACTGCAGATACCCCGCCAGCGGTGCGAGTATCACCCAGGCGAGCAAGACCGCCACGCCGAACGCCGACGGCGCGTCCTCGCCAGCTCGCTCGAACACGTAAGCGTCGAGCACCCGTTCGTAGGCCACGCTCGGGGAGAGCGTCGCCACGTAGGGGCGCCACCACGGGAGTTCGTCGGGGAACTCGAGCCCCGAGAGCAGGTAGACGACGCCGTCGGGAACGACTCGCCAGACGAAGACGAACAGCATGAACACGCCGAAGGCACAGACGGCGGCCCACGACGGCGACCGGACCAAGCCGGAGAGGCCGATGCCGATGGCGACGTAGGCCAGACCCAGACCGGCGGTGGCGAGCGTGAATCCGGCCAGCGCCGCCAGCGGAATCGTCGCGCCGAACCCGAGGAGGATCGCGACCGCGACGACGACGCCGAGGAGTAGCGGCGCGAGGAACACCAGGTACCGACCCACCAGCGACCCGATCACGACGTCGCGTCGGTCGTGAGGCATTCCCAGTACGAGCGTGAGCTGGCCGCCGTCGCGTCGCTTGACGATGGCCTCGTACGAGAGCATCAGCCCGGTGGCCGGGATCAGCACGATACAGAGCAACGAGAGCATCGTGACGAACTCGACCGGTTCGGGCGCCGAGAGGTAGTCGTGAACGCGAGCCTGCCGAACGTTCCGCACGTGGATGTAGCCGAACACGCCGAAGACGAGCCCGAAGAGCGCCGTCATCGCGTACAGCTGGTAGTTGCGGATCGCGTCGCCGAACTCCTTGCTCGCGAGCAGTCGCCAGTTCATCGCTCGCCCTCCGTGTAGGAGACGAACAGTTCCTCGAGCGACGTCTCCGCGGTCGAAAAGTCGGTGATGGTTGCCCCGTGCTCGCGGATTGTATCCAGCACCTCGAGTTTCGCCTTCGTCGCGCAGGTGACCACGAGCGCGTCTCCGTCTTGACGCACCGAGGAGACGCCCGTGAGGGAGTCGACGGCTGCGACGATCGGTTCGAGGGCGACGCCAGCTTCGATTCCGGATATGCCTTCGCCAGCGGCCAGTTTCTCGTCTGTTTCGGCCGTCTCGAGATCGAGTTCGACGACGAGTTCGCCGTCGCTCTCGTTGGCCGTCCGGAGGCCGTCGATCGTGTCGACGGCGATCAGCGAGCCCTGCCGGAGGATACCGACCCGGTCGGCGACGGCCTCGACCTGCTCTAAGATGTGACTCGAGAAGAAGACCGTCGCGCCCCGGTCGCGCTCCTCACGGACGATCTGACGCATCAGTCGGACGCCGTGGGGGTCGAGCCCAGTCGACGGTTCGTCGAGGATCAGGAGTTCGGGTTCGCCGACGAGAGCCATCGCCAGCCCCAGGCGCTGGGTCATCCCCTTCGAGTAGCCGATGGCCTTGCGGTCGGCCGCGTGGGCCACGTCCACGCGCTCGAGCAAGACGTCGGGGTCGTCGTCGGCGTCGTTGGCCGCAATGGCGTACTCGAGGTGCTGGCGGCCGGTCATCGTCTCGAAGGGGGCATACCCCTCCGGGAGGATACCGGTCCGCTCGCGGACGGCGACCGGGTCGCTCGTCACGTCGTGACCCAGGACTTCGACCCGCCCGCTCGTGGGGTGGGTGTAGCGCAGCAGGATGTCGATGGTCGTCGACTTGCCGGCCCCGTTCGGGCCCAGGAAGCCGAAGACCTCGCCGGATTCGACCTCGAGGTCGATGCCGGCCAGTGCGGTGACGTCGCCGTAGCGTTTCGCGACGTCGTGGAGGGCAATCGTCGTCATCGCCGAATACTCTTTGCTGATAATATATAAAATCCAACGTGTTTCTCGTGAACTGGTTGAGTGACTCGAGAGAGCCAGAACGCGGTCGGTTCTGCGTGATCGCACAAACTATAAAAAGTGTAGTTAGTCGCGAGGGGCCGTAGTCGGTGCTCGAGCGTGGCACGTACAGACAGTCAAGTGAGGCGAAGTTTACTCGAGCGTGGCTCACAGGGGCTGGTCGATGTCGGCGAACTTCCCCGACGGGAGCGATCCGGGCGAGGCCAGCGAATCCCCGATCGTTTTGACGAGCGAGATGAACTCGTGGGGGTCTACCGGTTTGACGAAGTATCCGTCCGCTCCCAGCTGATAGGTCTCCAGAATGTGGTCGTCGGACTGGGAGCCGGAGAGAACGAGTATCGGCGTCGAACGAAAGTCGGGGTCGTCGGTAATCCGCTCGAGAACCGCGTTGCCGGTCAGTTTCGGCACGTTCAGATCCAGCAGCACGAGGTCCGGTTTCGCCGCGGATTCGTAGCCGTTTCGTCGATAGAGGTAGTTGAGCGCTTCCGCGCCGTCGGTGACGACGGTCAGCGAACGCGGGACGTCGCTCTCGTCGAATCCGTTCTCGATGAGACGGACGTCGCCCGGGTTGTCCTCGATTACCAGGATGTCGAACGGTTCCTCGGCCATTGGAGTGAATCTTGAGTCTGGTGACGGTGAGCCTGTGAGTCTGTGCCTGTGCCTGGAGCCTGTGATCCTGGTACCTGTGAACCGATCTACGCCGCCGCAGGAAGGGTGAAGTAAAACGTCGTACCGTCGCCCGGTTCGGAGTCGACCCAGATGTCGCCGCCGTGGTGGTCGACGATCTTCCGACACAGCGAGAGTCCGATACCGGTCCCCTGGAACTCGTCGTTCGAGTGGAGTCGATTGAAGATGTCGAAGATCTGGTCGACGTACTCCGTCTCGATACCGATTCCGTCGTCGGCGACCGAGAGGACGCAGCGGTCGCCCCGTTTCTCGTCGGCGATCTCGATCCGGGGTGGCTCGTCGCCACTGTACTTGATCGCGTTCGAAACCAGGTTCGAGAACAGTTGCTTGAGCTGGTGGACCTCGCCGCGAACTGTGGGTAACGGCTCGAGGTCGACTGCGGCATCGGTCTCGTCGATCTGCACCTGCAGATCGGTCAGTACGTCGTCGACGACGTCGTCGCACTCGACTCGTTCGAAGTCCGCCTCGTCCATGTCGATTCGCGAGTACGCGAGCAACCCGTCGACCATCTCCCGCATCCGGTCGGAGCCGTCCACGGCGAAGTCGATGTACTCTCGCGCCTCTTCGTCCAGGTCGTCCGCGTAGCGGGAATCGAGCAACTGGAGATAGCTCGAGATCATCCGTAGCGGCTCCTGTAAGTCGTGGGAGGCGACGTACGCGAACCGCCTGAGTCGCTCGTTGGACTCCTCGAGTTCCGCGACCGTCTCGTTGAGTTCGGACCGCGCTCTGGCGCGGTCGACCAGCGTGTTCAGCATTCGCTCGACGTCACGGGTGGGTTCGTCAGGTTCGAAGAACTCCTCAGGCGGCGTGTAGTAGAAGTTGTGACAGACGGTGTCTTCGTACACCAGGTGCGGGTGCGTTCGGATAACGTCGACGAGCGTCTCGGGTGGGATGCGCTCACAATCGTAGTGACAGAGGGCGATGCAGTCCTCGCCGCGGAAGAGGTCGTTGACGCGGCTCTCGTAGGCCATGAAGTCCTCGAGGGTCGCGTACTCGTCCAGGATGAAGTTCGTGTTCGCGGTCACCCGGAGCGCCGGGTACTCCGCTTTTGCCTCTTCGATCGCGTCGGCGTACACCTCGAGCATGTCGTCGGGGTCGAAGCGGCCGGACCGCAGGTAGGTCTCCTCGAGCGTGTGAAACGTCAGCTGGCCCGACTCGAGAGCCGCGTCTACGTCGACGTCGCCGCCGCGGAGTTCCGTGAGGATGTCGGACTTCGGGAGGTCGTCGATGACGTACATGACCCGCTCGCCGCGCTCGATACCCTGTCGAATAAACGGGGTAACGGTGGCGAACCGTTCCTCGCGGCTCCGGTAGAACAGTGCGATGTGCTCGCAGGTTTCGAGGTCGTCGAGCCCGTCGAGCGGTTCGACCGTGCCGTGAAACGACGGGCTCGATCGAAGCGCCTCCAGACCGTTCTCCAGGGTTAGCGGGTCGGCGGTGGCGGAGTTCTCCGCCCGCGACTCCTGCTGACGGCTTCGATCTGCCTTCTGACTCATCGTCACGAACCTCGGTGTCTAACGATAAGTAACCTTTGCCTGTTCCCCGTCTTCCCGCGAGAGAGGGGATAACGGACGACACAGCACGGGTACCAGCCGGTTGAGTCGCTGTGAAATACCGCGTACGCGTCCCGACACGACTTTGGCACTCCTGTTCGTAGCCGAGGGTATGAGCGACGACGCACAGGCCGCAGCCGGCACGGCCGAGGGGCAAGGTCCCGTCCAAATCTCCGAGGACCTGGCCCGCCACCTCGAGAACAAGCGCGAGGACCTCTTCGAGAAGTTCGAGATCCGCGACGAGTTCCCCGCGAGCGTCCTCGAAGAGGCCAAGGAGTTGACCGAGGATCCACAGGCCGACATCGACGCGGAACTCGAGGATCGGCGCGACCTCCGGGACATGACGACGTGGACGACCGACCCCATCGACGCCCAGGACTTCGACGACGCGCTCTCGATCGAAGAGCGCGAGGACGAGTACGTCCTCTGGGTCCACATCGCGGACGTGACTCACTACGTCCACCCCGAATCCGAGATGTGGAACGAGGCCGTCGAGCGCGGCAACACGGTCTACCTGCCCGCCTACACCATCCACATGCTGCCGCCGGTGCTGGCCGAGTCGGTCTGTTCCCTCGTACCCAACGAGGAGCGACTGGCCCACACCGTCGAAATGCACCTCGACAAGGAGACCCTGAGCTACGACTCCATCGACATCTACAAGTCCGTCATCGAGTCCGACGAACGGCTCACCTACTCCCAGGCCGAACAGCGCCTCGAGGACCCCGACGCACCCCTCCACGAGGAGAACAAGCTCGTCTACGAGGTCGCCAACGAGATGCACGAGATTCGCAAGGAAGACGGCTCGCTCGTCCTGAACCCTAGCCGCGACCGCGCTCACACCATCATCGAGGAGTGCATGCTCAAGGCCAACAAGGCCGTCACGCACGAACTCATGTGGAACCGGGGCGTCGAGGCGATGTACCGCGTCCACCCCCAGCCGACGCCCGACGAGTGGTCGAAGGCCCTCCAGGAGATCCAGGACCTCGACGGCGTCTCCATCCCCGGCGACACCTGGGACGAGCCCCGCAAAGCAGTCAACGCGACCCTCGAGACCGCGCCGGGTCGCCAACTCGATAAGATCCAGTGGGCGGTGATGAAGGTGATGCCCCGCGCGAAGTACATGAACGACCCGTTCGGCGGCCACCACGCGCTCAACTTCGAGATTTACGGCCACTTCACGAGCCCCATCCGCCGACTCTCGGACCTGATCAACCACTGGATCGTCTACCAGAACGACGTGCCGGAGAATCTCGTCGCCCTCTGTGACCGCGCCAGCGACAAGCAGAAGGCCGCCGAGACCTGCGAACGCGAGTACAAGGGGTTCCTCCAGGAGGTCGGCCTCGATCCGATGGCGGTGAACAACCGCGGGCTCGAGGTCGTCGAGGAGGACGAGGCGGACAAAACACTCTGAATCGCGGAGAACGCGGTTACGAACTCACAGAGCCTTCTCGAGCAACGACACCCGATACGTCTCGCCCTCGAGTTCTTCGACCACCTCGGCGACGGGTTCGTACCCTCGGTCCTCGTAAAAGTCGATCGCTCGCTCGTTTCTCGCGAACACCTCGAGACGAATCCGGTCGAAGCCGTCGTCCTCGAGGGCTCGTTCCCCGCGCTCACAGAGCGACGTTCCCAGCCCCCGTCCCCAGTGGCTCGAGTGAACGTAGAGCCGAGCGAGGTGGCCGACGGCGGGTTCGTCCGGCCACTGGCCGACATGGACGAAGCCGGCGAGGTCGTCAGTTCGATCCGCTTCGTCATCGTCGGACTCGGGGGCGACGAACAGGTGGCTGTCCCTCGACTGGATCGACTCGCGCAGACCCTCGAGGGCGTACCACTCGTCGGTCACCGACTCGACGGCGTCGGGGCCGAGGAGGTCGTCGTACGCGGCGTGCCAGCTCTCGCGGGCGACGGCCCGGATCGCACGGGCGTCTTCGAGGCGCGCGGGTCGGACGAAGTGAGTGGATCGGTGGCGGCTCGAATCGGTCACGATGGCTTGTGAGTGGGCAAAGACGAAAAAATGTGCGGCTAGTCACGTTCCGAGTGAACAGGTGGGTGAAACCGATAGCGTTCATCCGGTTTCACGCATCATTTCACGCACCGGTCGACGCCTGAAAGGGTGCTACTCGCTCGGACCATCAGACGCTCGAGCCGTCCGCCGCGTACCGATACAACCAGAGCGTACACGCGAGCGCGACGGCGGCCGCGACGGTCGCGATCACGAACGCCATGCGGTAGCCGGTCGCGGTGTAGACGCGCACGCCGGCCTCGAGTTCGCCCGTCCAGTAGGTGTCGAGAGCGAATCCCATCGCCGTCGGGAGCACGGCGGCGCCGAAGAAGGCCGCGCCGTTGATCACGCTGGTCGAGATGCCGCTCGCGCTCGCGTCGTGGCGATCCTTCACCAGCGGGTACCCGAGGACGAACGCGCCGAGCAGGACGCCCGCGACGAAGAAGACGACGCCGACGACGGCGATCGGCGGTCGCCCCAGTGCGGCGACGAGACCGAGCGAAGCCACGTAGAGGACGGCGCCGACGACCATCAGCTCGACGCGGCGCTCGAGGCGGTCGGACACCCAGCCGATCGACGGCGGGCCGACGATCATGCCGACGCCGCCGGCGAGGGTGTACAGCGAGGCGTGGGTCACGGAGACGTCGTAGGTCTGGACGACGTACGGGACGCCCCACAGCCCGAACAGCGTCAGGTTGAGCCCGGAGGTACAGAAGAGCATCACGCTGGCGACCCAGGTGACCCGATCGGAGAGCACGGTGCGGACGTGGCGGACGACGGCAGCCGTCGAGAGCGTCGGCTGGCCAGGCACGCCCTCGATGGGGTCGAAACCGGCCCGTTCGGGCGTGTCGCGGACGACCGCATAGACGACGACGCTGAACGCGACGCCGAAGACCCCGAGCGCGCCGACGGTCGTCCGCCAACCCGCCGATTCCGCGGCGACCGCGAGGGGCGTAGTCGCGAGGACGCCACCGACGCCCGAAACCGCGAAACTGAGGCCGCTGAGGGTAGCGAACTCGTCGGCCCGGAACCAGCTGGCACAGAACCGGAGGATGCAGACGAAGATCACGCTCGCCCCGAGGCCGACGAGTCCACGGGCGACCAGCGCTCCCGCGTAGCTGGTGGCCAGCGCGAACCAGATCGCGCCGACGTTCATCACGAGCCCGCCGGCGGCGGCCGTCCGACGGGGACCGATCCGGTCGGCCAGGATCCCCGTCGGCAACTGCATCAGCGCGTAGATCCAGAAGAAAATCGCGTGGAGCGTCCCGAGCTGGGCGCCCGTGGTCCGGAAACCGGCCATCAGCTCCTCGGCGAGGACGGCCGTCGAGAGCCGATAGACGTTCACGAGCAAGAAGACGACGCCGAGGGTCCCCCAGAGGAACCACCGGCGAGTGAGCGGGTCGCGCCAGCCTCGCATGACTGTCCTCTCTCGACTCGAGTGACCTAACGATTCAGGTTCCGGAAGCGGTCATCGCGAACGGGGTTCGAGAGAGATTCGCGGCTCTACCGGCGTGCATCGATACCGTTCGACCGTGATCGCTCGTGTTCGACCGCGCTCCTCGCGTTCGTCTCACTCGAACATATCCGGCTCACACGAGCCATCGGATCCATTTCACTCGGGTGCGTTCCACGGATGCGCTGGAAACCACGCGCCGTATCACACCACGCGAAGACCTTTCCACGCCGCGCTCGAGCACGCAGGTATGCACACCCTCGACGGGCACGACGCCGGCGGCCAGTTCCTCCGGCGAGCGCTCACCCTCTCGGCACTCACCGGCGAGCCCGTTCGCCTCGAGCGCGTCCGCGGCGACCGGCCGAACCCCGGACTCGCGAACCAGCACCTGGCCGTCCTGGAGGCGATTGCGGCGATCACCGACGCCGAGGTCTCGGGTGGCGAACTCGAGGCCGAGACGGTCGAGTTCGACCCTCATGCGGGAACGGGCGGCGACGGCGCAGTCGAAATTTCGGGTGGAGAATACACCGTCGACGTCGGCACCGCCGGCAGCCTCACGCTCCTCTTCGACGCGGTCCTTCCCCTCACCGCCCGCCTCGAGTCGCCGCTCACTCTGACCGCCACGGGCGGAACGGACGTCGCCTGGTCGCCGCCCGTGGACTACCTCCGGTACGTCAAGCTCCCACTCCTTCGTCGGTGCGGCCTGCAGGCCGCCCTCGAGGTCGACCGTCGCGGTTTCTATCCCGCCGGCGGCGGTTGGTTGCGGCTTCACCTCGCCCCCTCGCGGTTCCGACCGCTGGACCTCCAGACCCGCGGCGACCTCACGGACGTGTGCGTCTACTCGACGGAAGCCGCCGCGCTGGCCGACGCCGACGTCGCCGAACGGCAGGTCGAGGGTGCCCTCGAGCGGTTGCGAGCACGAATCGGTGCGGATGGTGCGAATTTCGAGGTTCGCGAGCGCGTCGAGACGACGGCCGAGAGCGCCTGTCCGGGGTCGGTAATCGTCCTGGCCCTCGAGTTCGAGCACGAGTTCGCCAACGGCACGCGAAGATCGGCGTCGACGCCTCGTCCCCAGGCCGGATTCTCCGCCCTCGGCGAACCCGGCAAACCGGCCGAGCGCGTTGGGGAGGAAGCCGCCGACGCCGCCGTCGCGTTTCTCGAGGAGGACGGAAGCGTCGACGCCCACCTCGCCGATCAACTCCTCGACTTCCTCGTTCTCGGCGGCGGTCGCCTGCGGATTCCCGCCGTGACCGACCACGTCGAGACGAGCCTGCGACTGCTCGAGGCGTTTGGCTCCGACCTAGATTTCGACTTCGAACCCGAGCACCGGAAGAACGACGACGGGTCGACCGCCCTGGTCGCCGAGACGAGTCTCGAGTGAGACGCCACAGGTCAGGACCTCGAGTGTGGGTGAAAGTGAGAGTGGAGTGCGAATGTGAGTGAGAGTGTGAGCGAGATACCGCCACCAACGACACAACTTATAGCATGGCCCTCCGTTTTTCGACCATGAGCCAGCGATTCACCATCACCACCGACCGACCGAACCGGGAGGGAGACGCGTGAGCGACCTCGTCACCTTCGGCGAGACGATGCTCCGCCTCTCGCCGCCCGGGCACGAACGCCTCGAGACCGCCAACGAGTTCGAGGTTCGCGCGGCAGGCGCCGAGAGCAACGTGGCCGTCGCCGCCGAGCGACTCGGTGCCGTCTCCACCTGGACCTCGAAGCTCCCGGACTCCCCGCTGGGCCGGCGCGTCGTCGGCGAACTCGAGCAGTACGGCATCGACACCGACGTCGTCTGGAGCGACGAGGGCCGCCAGGGGACGTACTACCTCGAGCACGGGGGCAAGCCCCGCGGAACGAACGTCGTCTACGACCGATCGGACGCCGCAATCACGACCGCCGAACCCCAGGAGTTCGACATCGACCTCATCCGGGACGCTCGGGTCTTCTTCACCTCGGGCATCACCCCCGCGCTGTCGCCGACGCTCCGGGAGACCACGGCACAGCTCCTGAGGGCGGCGCGACAGAACGACACGACCACCGCTTTCGACCTTAACTACCGACGAAAGCTCTGGTCGCCCGAGGAGGCGCGAGACACCCTGACGAAACTGTTCCCCGGAATCGACGTGCTCGTGATCGCGGCCCGCGACGCCCGCACCGTGCTCGGCTACGAGGGCGACCCTCGTCAGCTCGCCCACAAGCTCGGCTCTCAGTTCGACTTCCGAACCGTCGTCGTCACCCGCGGTGACCAGGGCGCGCTCGCCTGGCACGACAACGTCGTCCACGACCACGACGCCTACGAGACCGAGACCCACGACCCCATCGGCACTGGCGACGCATTCACGGGCGCGTTCATCGCCCGCCGGCTCTCCGGCGACGACGTCGGTCGTGCCCTCGAGTACGCCGCCGCAACGGCTGCACTGAAGCGGACGATTCCAGGCGATGCCGCCCTCCTCACGAAAGCGGAGGTCGACGCGGTCGTCGCCGACAGCGGCGAGTCGATCTCGCGCTAAACACCCTCTCCTGCCCGACTGGCGAGCGTCGTGAATCGAAGGTCGAGCGTCGTGAACGAATCTCCTGGACGAACTCGAGTGGTTTTCGAGCCCCGTTCGATTGGACGGCTCTGCCAGAACCCCTTTTATGGTGTGGACGAACGGATCAGATGAAATGAATCGAAATGCAGTCGTAGCCGTCCTCGTCGCAGCGATGCTCGGCGTCAGTCTCGTCGCCGCGGCCGGGGCCGGTGCGAGTTCGGCCGAATCGAGCGCGACCACCCAGAGCGAAACGTACGCAGGAAGCCACCTCGAGTTCGAGACCTCGGGTAGCGCCCTAACGAACTACGCTGTTGGCGGCGAGACCCTCTTTTCGTCGGTCGCCGTCGACTCCCGAAGCAACGCCGGCGTCGGCGCCGGTATCGACCTCGGAGCCGTCGTGAACCTCGAGGGCGCCGGCCTCTCGGTGAGTGCCGAGTCCCAGACGAAAACGCGAATCGAATCCGAGAGCGGCGCGACGCTGTCGGCTCACGACAACGAACGCGGGATTCTCGTCGTCCGGGCCGGCGGTGACGCCCAGGTCGTCGAAGCACAACTCGGCGAGAACGTCCAGGCCAGCGCCGAAGGCGACGGCGAGCGCGTCGTCGTCGAGGGCGGCGACCGCAACGGCGTCTTCCTCGTGATCGGCGACGGCGACGTGACCGTCAACGAGGAGGGCAACGTCGCGGCCAGCCTCGAGGGCGAATCGACGCTCGTTTTCCGGTCCTACGGGGACGGCGAGCGCACCGACGAGACGAAAGGGGAAGAACAGCTCATCGCCGACGGCTCGGCTGCTGCCGAGGTCTACGTCGAGCAGCGCGACGGCGAGACCGTCGCCGACGCGGTCACCTACGGCGAGGACCTGACCCTCGAGGCCAAACAGGAGAGCGAGCGCCGCGTTGACGTCACCGTCGACCGCGCCATCGAGGAAGGGACGATCGTCATGACGACGGTCGAAGAGGAGACCGTGGGCACGCTCGAAGAGCTCGAGGTTCGCGTCGACGGCGAGGCCGCTGCCCAGGCGTCCTCCCACTCCGAACTCGAGAGCGCGATCGGCAGCGAGGAATCCGCGTACATGGTGCGCCAGCACGCCGAGGCGGACGCGACGGCGACCGTCTACGTCGCGTTCAACCACTTCTCGGAACGAACCGCGTCGATCGACGGCTCGGGTGCCGAGGATGGCACTGACGACGACGCGACGGCCGACGACGACAGCGGCTCGAGCGCCGAAAGCGACGGCCTCCCCGGATTCGGGGCACTCGCCGCACTGCTCGGACTCCTCGGGACGGGTGTCGTGTCCAGACTTCGACGATAGACCCGTCGTCGCGTCCGTTTTCGAAAATGCCATCTCCTTTTGCCCGCCCGTCGTACGAACGGAAGTCACTCGAGTAAATGCTGGTGGCGGACCCGTGTCCCTCGATTCGTCACACCCCCACCCCTTCGCCAGTGAGTCGTCTCTCGCCAGTGAGTCGTCCGCGCACGACCGCACGAACGCCTATTGGGGAAGCCACCGTTTCGCCGATATGGACAGTCTCCACGTCGCGGTGATCGGCGCCTACGGGAGCGCGGGCGTCGCCGCCGCCGACGAGTTGCTCGAGCGTGCCGCGGAATCGGAAACCGACCTCGAACTGACGCTGATCGACGGCGGCGAACCGGGCGGCGGCCTCTGCATTCTACGGGGCTGCATGCCCTCGAAGGACGTCCTCTCGGCCGCCCAGCACCGCTATCAGGCGCGACACGACGGCCGACTCGAGGGCACACCGTCAGTCGATCCCGAAGCGGTCGTCACCCAGAAGGACGAGCACATTCACGGATTCGCCGAGCATCGACGGAATCACGTCCACAACCTCGCCGACCGCGACGGCGTCGAGTTCCTCCACGAGCGAGCCAGGTTCGTCGACGACCGCACGCTCACCGTCGGCGACCGCACGATCGAGCCCGACTACGTCGTGATCGCGACTGGCTCGACGCTCAACGTTCCCGACACGCCTGGCATCGAGGACGTCGACTACTGCTCGAGCGCGGACGTGCTCGACGCGACGTCGTTTCCCGACTCGGGGATCGTGATGGGCTTTGGCTACATCGGCCTCGAACTCGCTCCCTACCTTAGCGAGGTCGGCGACGTCGACCTCACGGTGATCGAACACGACGACCGCCCGCTCGAGGAGTTCGAGGACGCCTATGGCGACACGATCCTCGACCTCTACCGTGACCAGTTCGACGTCGAAATTCTGACGAACACCGACGAGAAACATCTCGAGTCGACCGCCGACGGCGGCGTTCGGCTCACGGTCGACCGCGACGGCACCGAGCAGGTCCTGGAGGCCGATCAGCTCTACGTCTTCACCGGCCGCCGCCCGAACGTCGACGGACTCGGCCTCGAGAACACACCCCTCGAACCGGAGCAGGGCTGGGTCGAGCCGACGATGCAGGCCACAGACGACGAGCACACGTTCGTCGTCGGAGACGCCAACGGCCGCGAGCCGATCCTCCACGTCGCCAAGGAACAGGGGTTCGCCGCCGGGGAGAACATCTTGCGCCACGCTCGAGGTGACGACCTCGAGCCCTACGCGAACGTCCCCCATCACGTCATCTTCTCGGGCCTGGGCACCTACCCGGTGGCCCGCGTTGGCCACACCCCGGACACCGCCGCGGATTCGGCGATGGACGCGGTCGTGGTCTCGAGGGAGGCGTCCGACGACGGCATCTTCGAGAGCAAGAACCACCCAGAGGGCGTCGCGACGCTGGTCGTCAACGCTCGCGACGGGACCGTTCTGGGGTACCAGGGTCTGCACCTCCACGCCGACGTGATGGTCAAGACGATGCAGGTGGTCGTCGAGATGGGCCTCGACGTGCGCGAAATTCCGGACCGTGCGTACCACCCGACCACGCCCGAGATATTGGACGGGTTGTTTCGAGATGCGGCAGCAGAACTCGAGTAGGCGGTTTTCGGGCTCGAGCGGGTTCGAGAGTCAGTGTCCGATAACGTCCCGTTTCCGTGGCAAACGTTTATGGTTTCTAGTTTCGTAACTCTATACAAGATGAGCTACGATACAGAACACGTGCGAAACGCAGGGAACACTCCGGGAACGATCACTGGAATTCCGACGTTCGCAGAATTACTTGAAAACCCGTCTCTCGCTGACCTCTATACGTCGATAAAACGGGCAGAGACTGCAACAGGCCCCGAACTCATCGAAACAACGACCGTCTCCAAAAAGACGGTGTACGACTACCTGCATAAATTGGAGCAAGCGGGCCTGATCAGCAAGGTTGGTAACGAGGCCGGGACTGCCGTATACACCGCTGAGGAGTTCGAACTCACGTTGACGGTCCGCGAGACGGAAGTCTCGATCACTCCCAAGATTATCGAGGTAATCGCCCAGAAGAACGAGTACCCAGCGATCGAACGGGTTCTCGAAGACCACGGGATCGTCACATTCGCGCTCGCATACGATCTCGTGAAGGCACACAGTGAGGGCGATGTCACAATCCGGCAAATCGCGAGTCTCACAGATCTATCCCCTGGAACGATGTACGACCTCGTCGAAGCGCTCTATTCGATCCTCGATCTCGGTGACGACGATTCGACCCCGACGACGTACACACCGGATGATTTCGATAAGGACGGGGGCGATCATCTCAAAGAATACACCGACAGGTAGACCGAGTGACGGAGATGTATACTGCGAACATTGCAGACACGGTGATGTTTCGGAACCTGGGGAAACACCCTAGTCTACACTTGCAGAATCTCAAGTCGGCCGTCGAAGACGCCGGAACAGAAATTTGGGTGCCAGCAGCGGTTTACCACGAGCTGGCGGATACCGGGAGTGCCGACTCACCGACGAATCCGTACCTCGATACGGCTATCGAAGAAGAGTGGCTTCGGGTAGCCTCACCACTGCCAGGTGATCGCACAGAGGGGTTCGATAGGAGTGCTGGACCAGTTGAGAAAGCACGGTTCGTTGCAGATGAGTTTCTCAACCAGCAGAGCAAGTATCCAGAGACGAACAACTGGCAGGATGCGGCATTGGTCGCATTGGCAGTTCGATTATTCGATGCGAACGCCAGAATTCGTGTGATTACCCACACAGCGGACGAAAATCTGGCAAAGGCGTGTGCTCGTATCCCTCCCGAATTTGGGTACTACGATATCAAGTCTCGATACTACAATCCACCCCACACAGCGAAGGTTGAGTTTCCAACTATCGATCAGCTCACCTGGAAGGAGTAGCGGAAATTTTCGCGGTTGGACCAGTATCAGCACGTCCGTTCACGACTTCGACATCAACTCAAAATACGGTCTCCATGGAACGGACAGATCTCCTGCCTCGTCTGTTGTCAGAGAAAGCGGCGAAAACGTCGAAGGAGCACCTCGTCCATAGCTCCAAACCGGTTCGAGGATCGTATGCATTGAGACGGCCGGTCTCAACTACTGGGAAGGATGTTTTGTATACCGTTATAGAGTTTATTAATAGCTATACCGACAACGAGTCGAACTCTCCAGCGGCGATTTCGGCAGCGATCGCGTCGCTCTCGAGGCCCTCGGGCACAACTGACGGATATTTCCGCCGGAAGTATCCAACCAGATTCTCGAGATCGCGATCCAGGAACTCGCGGGCGTGTTCGTGGTCGATCGGCACCGCCTGCGGCCAGTCGAAGATCGTCACCCCCTCCTCGGCGACGAACACGTTGTACTCGCTCATGTCCGCGTGGACGTACCCCGCCTCATACGCACGCGAGAGTTCTCGCAAGAGTAACTCGAGTACCCCTAGCACCTGGTCGTCCTCGAACCGGGTTCGCGAGAGCTCTACCCCCGGCATCTTCTCCATCACAATGGCGTGTCGGTTCTGGTCGATCGGTTGGGGGACCGAGACGTCGGGATACAGCGTCTCGAGGGCGTCGAACTCCCGTTCAGCCGCTTTCCGGGCGGTGTAGAGCCAGGAGACGTGCTGATTCTCCGAGGTGTAATCGCGCTCGCGGTTGACCTCCCGGAAGTTGGTATAGCCCTCGCGGTGGTACTTCAGAGCCAGCGGCTTGTAGGATTTGACCTCGTAGACGTCGCTCTCCTTGCCGACGCCAAGTGGGGCGCCGAACTCCGAGATCGTATCCCGCTCGACGAGTGCCCGGAGGGCCAGGGCGTCGTAGCCCTCGAACTGAAGGGTGTACCCCTCGTACTGGATCGTCTTCTTCTCGATCAACCCGCGCTTGAGACAGCGCTCGAGGCGGTAGTCCACCTCCTCGGGGGTGAGCCCCGAGAAGTTCGACAGCTTCTCGCGCTGGACCCACTCCGAGAAGCGCATTCCCTGCTCGATCCCCGAGAGGAGATAGAAGTCCTCGGACTCGAGTTCTGCCAACAGCTCGGCGACGTTCCGCACCATAGGCGCCGTAGCCGCCGTGGACGTAAAAGTGCTCACAACCGCTCGAGCGGCTCGGGCGCCACGTTATAAACTGTATATAGCTGTATGAAATTCCGTTTCACCCGGCAGTCATGACTCGTCGAGCGGCTCGCGGCGGAGCGCCCAGGTTACCGGCTCTCAGCGCTCGAGTCGCGTGTGGGTCGAGAAAACCGCTGCTCAGCGAGCAGGAGCGAAAATTCGATCGACCGACTTGTCTCCAGGGTCAGGGACTCGTTGCGGGAGAGACGAGCCGCCGCAAGAGAGGAACTCGCAGCAGGAAAGAAGAATCCGTCTCGAGAGCAGTGACGACCGTTCAGTCCTGGTCAGCGCCGTCCGCCGCCGGGAGCGTAAAGGTAAAGGTCGTCCCGACGCCCGGTTCCGAATCGGCCCGGATCGTCCCGCCGTGGCGCTCGACGATGCGTCGACAGAGCGCGAGCCCGATCCCCGTTCCAGCGTGTTCTTCCTGACTGTGGAGACGCTGGAAGACCTCGAAGATCCGGTCGGTGTCGTCGGGATCCATACCGATTCCCTCGTCGCAGACCGACACTTCCCAGAGGTTACCGGCTCGCTCGGCGGTGACGTGCACCCGGGGCGGTTCGTCGCCGTTGTACTCGATCGCGTTGCTTAGCAGGTTCTGGAACACCTGGCGCAACTGGGTCGGATCGCCCTCGACGCGAGGGAGGGAGTCCGCCGTGACGTCGGCCCCGCTCTCCTCGATGGGGAACCGGAGGTCGGCTCGCGCCTCCGAGAGAACCGTCTCGAGGTCGACGGGCTCGAACGCGTTCCCCTGGGTTTCCACTCTCGAGTACTCGAGGAGCCCGTCGATCATCTCGCGCATGCGTTCGGCGCCGTCCACAGCGAACTCGAGGAACTCCTCGCCGTCTTCGTCGAGGTCGTCGCCGTACCGGCGCTCGATTAGCTGCAGGTAACTGGAGACCATCCGCAGTGGTTCCTGCAGGTCGTGGCTGGCAGCGTAGGCGAACTGCTCGAGGCGCTCGTTCGACGCCTCGAGTTGTCGCTCGTACGTTCGCCGTTCGGTGACGTCCTGGGACATCCCGAGAGTGGCGAAGACCTCCCCGCTCTCGTCGCGGATGGGGACCGTCTGGAACTGGTAGGCCCGCTCGCCGAGTTCCATCTCGAACGAACTGGACTCTCCCTCGAGCGCGGCCTCGTATCGTGGCACGAGTTCGTCCTCGAGCGGCGCCGGGAGGACGTCCTCGATTGGTTCGTCGAACCCGGTCCCGACCGTGACGTCCGCCCCGTCGAGCGGCGTGCCACCGATCGTCTGGTAGCGGAGGTGCTCGTCGACGAGCGCGACGGCGCCGTTTGGGAAGTGTTCGACGAGCGTGCGGTAGCGCCGTTCGGACTCCTCGAGCTGGCGCTCGTGCTCTTTCCGTTCGGTGACGTCCCGGAAGTAGACCGAGAGACCCGTCTCCGACGGATAGGCGTGTATTTCTAGCCACGCGTCCAGCGGATCGGGGTAGTAGAACTCGAACGAGGTCGGTTCTTGCGTCTCCATCGCTCGCTCGTACTCCTCGCGAAGTTGCGTGTTCGCGACCCAGTCGAAGACCTCCCAGACGTGCTCGCCGACCAGCCCCTGATCATCGAAGTCGAGCAACTCCTCGGCGCGGTCGTTGACGTGCGTGAATCGCCACTCGTCGTCGAGCGCGTAGAACGCGTCGGTGATCCGACCGAGGATCTCGCTCAGTTCGGTCTCGAGTTCCGACTTCCGTCGCTCTAGCTGGTGTTCCCGATCCTTGAGGTCGGTGATGTCCTCGCCAGCGACGATGATTCGTTCGACGTTTCCGTCGGGATCGACCACCGGTGCGGCGTTGACGTGCAGATGAATGCGGTCGCCGTCGGGCGGATCGACGACGACTTCCTCGTTGCGAACCGGTTCGCCGGTCGCGACAGCGCGCGCGGACGGCGTTTCGCTCGAGTCGAGCGGGTTCCCATCGGGGTCGTAGAGTTCCCACTGGTGGGCGCCGTCGGGGTCGTCGAGGAACTCCTGCTCGGAAACGTCGAGCGTTTCCTGGGCGCGTCGGTTCGCCATCACCGTCTCCCCGTCGGCGTCCCAAACGGCGATTGGAATCGGCACCGTCCGCAGGAGCTGCTCGGTCTGTTCGGATTCGCGACGGAGTTGCTGTTCGCGTTCGTGCTGTTCGGTGACGTCCTCGACGGAGAAGACGACTCGTTCGTCGTCGCCGTCGTCGATCGGTGCAGCGTTGATTGAGACCCACCGCCGACCGCGTGCCGGCGTGTCGATCTGGCACTGGTAGCCGAAAACTGGCTCGCCGGTTTCGACGACCTGCACCAGTGGCCAGTCCTCGAACGGGATCTGCTCGCCTTCGGTATCGTAGACGTCCCACGTCTCGCGGTCGTGGTCGGTGAACGACGACGCCTCGGCATCGAGCCAGTCCAGGACGCGCCTGTTCGCTCGAGTAAGTTCACCGTCGGGCGTGCTCACAAGAATCCCGACCGGGACAGTCTCGAGCACCTGGGCGGTGAAGTCCCGTTCGCGTTGCAGGCGTTGTTCGTACCCTCGTCGCTCTGTCATGTCGCGAGTGACCTTGGTGAATCCGCGAAGCGTCCCCTCGTCGTCGTGGAGTGCCGTTATGGTGACGTTGGCCCAGAATAGCGAGCCGTCCTCTCGAACGCGCCAGCCCTCGTCCTCGACGCGACCCTCGTCGACCGCTCGCTCGAGGTTTCGCTCGGGAACGCCGGCGGCAGTATCGTCGTCGGTGTAGAACGTGGAGAAGTGCTCGCCGACGATGTCGGCTTCGTCGTAGCCCTTGATCCGTTCCGCGCCATCGTTCCAGCTGGCGACGGTGCCGTCGGGGTCGAGCGCGAAGATGGCGTAATCCTCGACAGCGGTGATGAAGGCGCTGAACTCCTCTCGATCCGTTCGTTCGTCGTCGTCGGGACGCTCAGCATCGCTCGAGCGCCACCAGACTCGCGTCGAGTCGTCGATTCGCTTCGACCGGAGTGTGCCTCGTTCGACGAGCTCCGACAGGGTTCGGCGGACAGACTCCCGGGAACACCCCAGCTCGTCGGCGATTTCGGTAGCCGAGACCGGCGTGGAAGGGTCCTCGAGTTGCGAAAACATGCGTCGGACGTCCGCTCGAGTGCAGTTCGGAGCCGAACCTGGCGATTCCATTACGCCAAGACGTAGAGCCAGGCGTATAAACATATAGTGGTTGAACGACCGGGTGAAACCGCTCGAGGTGTGCCGTATAGGGGCGTTCGAGGTTCAGTGATCGGGCCGTCACTCGAGCGAGGTTCCGTCGCCGTCGAACCGTCACTCGAGGGGAGTCCCATCGCTGTCGATCGCGTCGACGTCTGGCGCCGACTCCTCGCGGTGGCTTCCGGCGAAGAGCTTGCCGAGGCCGACGCACCCGACGTAGATGGCGACGGCGACCAGCACGACGACGCCGCCGGCGGTCGCCTCGGCGTAGTACGCGACCCCGATACCGACGACGACGGCGAGTTCGGCGAGGACGACCGACGTCAGTAGCGCCTGCGAGAAGCTTCGCGCGACTTGCGAGGCGCCGGCGACGGGGACGACCAGCATCGCCGCCACGAGGATGACGCCCATGATCTGCATCGCGCCGACGACGACCAGCGCAGTGAGCATCACCATCACCCGATTGTACCAGCGCACGGGAATCCCCGCGACCTCGGCGGCCACTTCGTCGAAGGTGACGTACAGCAGTTGATTGCGGGTGAGCGCGACGGTGCCGACGACGACGGCGAACAGCACCAGCAGCAAGACCGCGTTTTCGGCCGACACCGTCGAGAGGTTCCCGAAGAGGTACTGGTCGATCGAGACCGTGAGCCCACCCGCGTTGAGGCTGATGAGCACCGTCCCGAGAGCGAACCCCGTCGAGAGGACGATCGCCATCGAGACGTCGTTGTAGGCGTCGGTGTACTCCGAGATGAGTTCGATGAGCAACGCGGCGATTACCGCGACGACGATGGCTGTCAGATACGGCGACACCGAGAACGACAGGGTCGCATTGACGAATAGCCCCACTGCAACGCCCGCAAACGCGGTGTGTGCGAGAGCGTCGCCGATGAGCGCGAGCTGGCGGTGGACCAGAAAGGTGCCGATGAGCGGGGCCATCACGCCGATGCAGAGACCGACCAGGATCGCCCGGTGCATGAACGCGTACTCGGGGTGGATCAGCTCGAGTCCCGTCGCGTAGTACAACTGAGACAGGAGCCAGTACCACGCCTCGAGCAGCCAGTACAGCGGCTCGAGGGCGACGTCGACGGGATCCGATTGCAGTGGGTCGAGGGCGACGTCTGTGGGGTTCGACTGCAGCGGGCCGACGGCCAGTCGACTCATCGACGGTCACCTACGATGGCCGCCGCCGCACCGAACGCCTGGGCGAGCGCGTCGCTCTCGACGAACGCCTCCGCCGTCCCGTCGAAGTACACCTCGCGGTTGAGACAGACGATTCGATCGGCGTGGGCGGTCACCGCGCCCAGGTCGTGTTCGATCAGGAGGACGGTAATCCCCGAGTCGTTGAGTGACTCGAGCAGGTCGTAGAACGCCTCGACCGATTCGGCGTCGACGCCGACGGTCGGTTCGTCCAGGACGAGTAAGTCCGCCTCGCCCGCGAGCGCCCGCGCGATGAACGCCCGCTGGCGCTGGCCCCCGGAGAGGTTCGTGATCCGCCGGTCGGCGAACGCGTCCATACCGACTGTCTCGAGGGCGCGATCGACGATTGCCCAGTCTTCCTCGTCGAGTCGGCCGAAGCGAACGTGGGGAAACCGACCCATCTTCACGACCTCGCGAACCGTAATCGGCATCTCCGTCGAGGCGCTCGCCCGCTGAGCGACGTACCCGACTCGAGCGCCGTCGTCAAAGCGGTGGGCGGGTTCGTCGAACAGCCGTGCGGTGCCCCGGTCCGGTTGGAGTAGCCCGAGCGCGAGTCGCATGAGCGTCGACTTTCCGGAGCCGTTCGGGCCGACGATGGCGACGTACTCGCCGGGATCGACGCGGAGCGAGACGTCCTCGACGACCGGGGTGGACGTGTATCCGAAGTCGACGTCGGCGAGTTCGATGACGGGCGTATTCGGGTCAGCGGGGTTCGTCTGCGCTTCCTGGTTAGCTGTGGTTTGCATATGTCTCACTCGAAGTTTCGCCACTCGTCGGCCCAGCCGTCCGGTCCGGCCTCGTCCGGCGATTCATTGCCGAGGACCACACTGAACGTGGGCATGTTGATGTTGTACGCGATCTCCTCGTAGCCCCAGCCCGCGTCGACCCACTCCTCGTAGACGCCGGCGTACGGCGTCACGGGGAAGTAGGCCTCGACGGGCGTCTCCGCGAGCAACTGCTCGGCCGGTTTGCGTGTCTCGAAGACCGCGGCACCGATGTACTCGATATCGTTCTCCTCGATGACCTCTTTGGCTGCCACGATGTCGCTCGGTGCCACGTTCCCACTGGCAGCGAGGTTCGTCACCAGCGGCCGCATCTCGACGCCGTAGCGAACGCCGACGTACTGGAACGCGTTGTGGGCCGCGAGCTGGACCACGTCCCGCGAAGCCGCCTCGAAGATTCGTTCGTAATCCGCGTCGATCCGGTTCAGGACGTCCGCCTTGTACGTCTCGGCGTTCTCCCGGAGCGTCTCCTCGTGGTCGGGGGCGACCTCGATCAGGCCGTCGGCGATGTTGTCGACGGAGCGCTTCGCGCGCTGCGGGTCGAGCCAGAAGTGCGGATCTTTGCCTCGTCCGTCGCCGACACCCTCCTCTTCCGGGTCCAGGCTGGCCGCCAGCGAGACCAGTTCGACGCCCTCGCGGGCGTTGATCAACGCCGTGTCGACGCCGTCGTCCTCGAGCGTCTGGATCGCCCGATCGGCCCAGGGCTGGAACTCCGGGCCGACGTGGATGAACGCGTCCGCCTCGATGATGTCGCGCGTGATGCTCGCGTCCGGTTCCCAGCCGTGGCCGTGGAGGCCAGTCGGAATCAGATTCGTCACCTGGACGGGCGTGTTCTCGGCTACCTTGCGCCCGAAGTCGTAGAAGCTGAAAAAGGACGCCGCGACGACCGGCGACCCGTCCTCACCCCTCGACGGACTTCCGCGGACGCCCGCGAGACAGCCCGCGCTCCCGGCGACGAGTACGCCAGCGCCGCTCGCGAGTGCCTGGCGGCGGGATATCGTGTGTTCGTCAGACGACCGTAGTCGCTCGCTCATTGTCGAGACGTAGCGCCTGCGAACTATAAAGTAGTTACTACCGAAGTCTATTTTTAGACCGATCTAAATCAGGTGCTTGTACGAGGATTCGTCGACGGTTGACGGTCGGCAGTCGGCAGGCGACGATCGACGGCGACCGCACGTCGGAATCCATTTCTCGGTGGCCGTCGAGCACACGGGTATGACCGACCTCGCCGACCGCGAGTGGCGCCTGATCAGGGACGACCCCAGGGACGGAGCGACCCAGATGTCCCTCGAGGAAATCGCCGCGCAAACGGCGCTCGAGGACGACCTGCGCACCGTTCGGGTCTACGACTGGGAGCCGAGCACGCTCTCGCTGGGCTATCAGCAAGATTCGGATACCGTCGACTGGGACTTTTGCGAAGAGTACGGAGTCGACGTCACCCGACGCCAGACCGGCGGTGGTGGCATCTACCACGATTCCGTCGCCGACATCTCTTACACCATCGTCGCCCCGGCCGCGGAAGTCCCCGGCGACCTGATGGACTGTTACGCCATGTTCTGTGAACCCATCCTCGAGGCGTTCTCCCGGATGGGCGTCGACGCCGACTTCGCGGAGGCGAAACAGGAGGCCATCTACCGTCCCTCGTGTTACCTCCGGGACATCCACCCGGCTCACGACGTGGTGGCGCCGGCGAGCGAATCCGAGGCGAAGAAGATTAGCGGCAACGCCCAGTACCGCCAGCGCGACGTCGTCATCCAGCACGGCTCGCTGAGTTTCGACCTCGAGCCCGAAACCCACGTCGGCGTCTTCGCCGCAGATATCGAGCCGGAGACGTTTACGGACCGCGTCACGAGCATCCGCGAGCAGGCGGGAATCGACCGCGAGGAGGCCGTCGACTGTCTCGCCAACGCGCTCGGAGAGTGGTCTAACGCCGAGGAGGGCGAGTGGCGTGACGGGGAACTCGAGGCCGCGGCCGACCTCGCCGAGCGGAAGTTCGGCGCTGAAGGCTGGGTTCGCGACCGCGCGGTCGAGGCCTGAGCTCACGCGCGAAAGGGGAAGAGGAAAAAGGAAAATCGGCGCCTGAAGTCGTCGAATTCGGCATACGAGTTCCGGGAGAGGGAGAGACTCGAGCGGCAGGGCTAGCGCTCGACCTCGAGGCTCGAGCGAACGAAAGACGGTCGAAAAGTGCTACTGGAGACCGCTCAGTCGTCGTTCTCGTCGTCGACGATCACTTCGACCGGGTCGATCGCCGATTCCGAGTCCGACTCCGTCTCCGACGACGGCGACTGTTCCTGCCAGAGCAGTGCGCCCGCGATGAGGACGACGATCCACGAGCGCCAGTTGGCCAGGTTGAGCGTGTAGCCGACGCCGAAGGGCTTCTCGACGAGCATTCCCTCACCGGGTTGCCAGTACGACGAGAGCATTCGGCCGAAACTCGGTCGCTCGAAGTTGTACGGGACGCCGAAAATCTCACCGGAGGTCGGTTTGTCTGCCATACCCGGGCGTACATCGTCCGGTAATAAGAGTATTATGTACCACTCGGAGTCTGAATGCTCCCTCGAGCTACGCGGAACCGTCACCCGAAGTGAGTGCCGATTCGAACTGTCCGTCCCCGGACTCGAGTATCACAAGGAATCCGCGTCACCTGGACTCGAGTACCGACTCGAGGTCCTCGCAGTCGACGATGGGTGTCATCGGAACGTCGCCTCCACCGCCGTAGCCGCGCCCGGTCAGCACGCAGGTGACCGTCTCGTCAGCGTCGATTTCCCCGCGTTCGGTCAGTCGGCGAAGGCCCGCGAGCGTGGTCGCCGAGGCGGGTTCGACGCGCACGCCAGCGTCGCGGGCCAGGCGATCCTGGGCCTCGAGAATCGCGTCGTCGTCGACCGAGAGGACGGCACCATCGGTATCTCGAACCGCCGCGAGCGCGCGGGTTCCGCTCGGCGGGTCGGCATTGGCGATTGAGTAGGCGACGGTCTCGTTCACGTTCGCAGCGGGGTCGACACGCTCTCGACCCGACCGGAACGCCACGACGATCGGATCGCAGGCCGCCGCCTGGGTCAGGTACAGTCGCGGCAGCGACTCGAGCAATCCGCCGGCGCGCAACTCCAGCAGTCCTTTCCAGACGGCGCTCGCGTTGCCGCCACTGCTGACCGGGAGGACGATGGCGTCGAGCGAGGGAACGCGCTCGAGGAGGTCGAACACGAGCGTCTTCTGACCCGCGACCCGGAGAGGAACGTCGGAGTTGAGGAACTGAATTCCGTGCCTGCGGCCGAGTTCGAGGGCGTCGTAATACAGCCGGCCGTAGTCCCCGCGGACGCGGACGATCTGTGGGTCGAACCGGGCGATGGCCCGGATCCGCTCCTCGGCGATGTCCGCGGGGACCAGAACGGTACAGTCGATCCCGACGGCCGCCGCGTGTGCCGCCACGCTCCTCGCCATGTTGCCATGGGAGACGGTCCCGACGCGATCGATTCCGGCCTCGAGGGTGGCCGCGACGCCGACGGCGCTTCCTCGATCCTTGAAGCTCCCCGTCGGGTTTCGCCCCTCGTCAGCGAGCCAGACGCGCGTCCCAGCGTAGCCTTCGAGGGAGTGGCTTCGCCAGACTGCCGCACCGCCGGCCTCGAGATCGCCCGCCGGCTGGCTCGCCGGGAGCACGGCGTCGTACCGCCAGACGGATCGAGAATCCGAAGCGGTGGGCCACTCCACGAGCGGCTCGATGGGGCGCCACAGCGGTTCGCCACAGTCACACCGGGCCCGAGGGGACTCAAACGTTCGGTCGCAGGCGTAGCAGACGCGCATCGGAGGCATTGTCGACCGTTCGCCCTGGAGAACGAAGACTTTCCGGGGCGGCGCCATCGGCAGCTGGGCGAAATCGGCGCCTATCGCCCTCGTTCGCCGTTCAGGCGGGTTCGAGAGGTGGACCAACGCACGGGATCTGAGGTGCCGATATGTCTGTAGTCGCTATATCAAATATGGTGTGGCGGGCGCAGTCAAGTCGTCGCAGGTGCGTTACGCCTCGAGTGCCGTCTTCAGCCCAACCTCGAGTCCACGTCGCATCGTCTCGAGGGCCATGCTCGGCTGGGTGGCCGCGCGGGTGGCCGCCTGCTCGTGACTCAGCGGAACGTGGACGAATCCCGACCGAGTCTCGAGATCGTTCGTTTCGACGTACCGGCGAGTCGCGTAGAGGATGTCGTTACAGAGGTGGGTGCCCGCCGACGTCGACAGCGTCGTCGGAACTCCTGCCTCGCGCATAGCTGTCCTCATTTGGCGAACCGGGAGCGTCGAGAAGTACGCGTCCGGGCCCTCGGCGTTGACCGGGTCGTCCGTGACCGAGCGGTCGTCGTTGTCCGGCGTTCCGGCAGTGTCGCGGAGGTTGATCCCCACGCGCTCGAGCGAGAGCGCGGGTCGACCGGCGGCCAGGCCGAGCGAGACGACCAGCGTCGGATCGTGGCGCTCGAGGTGCTCGACGAGAGCGGGACGTGCCCGGTCGAAGGCCACCGGGAGTTCGCGCCCGACGACGGCCGCTCCCGCCACTCGCGTGCCGTCGAGTGCTGCAGCCAGCTGGCTCGCCGGATTCGTTTCGAACTCGCCGAACGGTTCGTAGCCCGTCACCAGAATCGTCGACATGTGCCACTCGTTCGGGCGCGCGATGATGAGTTCCCCGGTCGCGAGCGGTCGCCACGCTTTTTTCGCCGCGTCGCGCACGCTCGAGCATACCTGGACAAATGATCACCAGCGGTGAGAAACGGCGGACGTGTGCCCGTTCTGAACGTGCAGGTGGCTGGTAACGTGGCGCCCACCGACGAGTTGCACGAGTCGGACGGAGCAGGCGACAACACGAGTCCCGAATCGAAGACAGGTGGCCAGAATCGCCGCCATCGGATCGTCCGCTGGCTCGCCCTGCTATCTCTCGGCGTCGTTCCCTGGGTCGTCATCCGAACTAGCGGGACGACCTTGCTGTTTCCCTGGGGGACGGTCGTCCTCGAGACCGGGCACGTCACCCTCTTGCCGACGTTTCTCGATCAGCCGGGGCCGACGCCCTCGTTCCTCCGCTACTGGCCACTCGGGAGCCTCGCCTACGCGCTCGCACTCTGCTGGGCCGGCGCTCGAGCCGTCGGTTTCCCCGCCGACCGGCGAGTCACGGCCGGCCTGGTCGCGCTCGTCGCCGTCGCCGCCATCGGCCTGGCCGCCGGGTTCGGAGTCGACCCCAATCGAACCGCCTACCCGCTCGCAACGATCCACGCCCCCCTGGTCGCTGGCTGGCTGTGGCTCTCGAGGATGCCGAGAGGGGACGAGTAGACGACGCCTCCAGTGGCGGTGGTTAGTTCGGAGCCGCAACGCTCGTCGACTCGAAACACTCGAAATGGATGACGGTGAACGGTGGCGTCGTCGCGGCTTCCGGTGGACGACAGCGCGGACGACGGGCGCTACTCGACCGATCAGAGACTGCTGCCCCCGCTCTCACTCGGCGACCCCTGTTCCGCCTCGTCCAGCGACTCGAGGTCGCGCTCCGGGTTCGCCTCGGTTCGCCCGCCCGCCTCGCCGGTCAACTGGCCGAAGATCGCCTCGCGGGCCTCCTCGGGCGTGTCGTAGGTCTCGCCGGCCAGCCGATCGAGGACGCTCCCCATCGTCTCGGTCTCGTTGGGCAGGTCGATCGGTTCGCTGCCGTACTCGGCCGCGATTTCCTCGCTCGAGACGGGATACTCGAGGTCGCCGAGGTGCGTTTCGACGGTCTCGAGGATGTCCTCGGTCGACTCCGCCCGGGATGACTGGCGCTCTCGTGCGCGTTCCTGGACGCGTTCGGGGTCGGGGTCTTGCTGGTTAGAACCCGCACTCGAGTCAGCATCTGGTGGCTGGTCGCTCATGGTCCTGCCTACCACGAGCGGCGGAAAAAGCGGTTGGCTGGCGACTGCGGGGGTGACCGTCCGGGAGCGAATCGCGCGTCTCTGGAGACCGAAACGATCACGTGCCCTCCGCGAACACGTTCGCGAGTGACAGCCTACGACGCGGTCATCTTCGACAGCGACGGCGTGCTCGTGCGCCCGCCGACCGACGACGTCCAGGCAGAGGCGACGGCGGCCGCGTTCGAAGCGATGGGCGTCGAGACCGTCGACCGGGCGGTCGTCGACGAGCTCTGTGACGGCGTTCCCGCTGACCGAGTTCGGGAGCTGTGTCAGCAATACGACCTCGAGCCGAAGCCGTTCTGGCGGACGTGGGAGGATCACGACGAACGATCCCAGTTTCACCGGTTCAGGGATGGAACACGCGGGCCATACGACGACCTCGAGACGATCGAGACACTCGAGCAACCCTGTGGAATCGTCAGCAACAACCACCACACCACGATCGAGTTCGTCCTCGAGTACTTCGACCTCGAGCACCTGTTCGAGACGTATTACGGCCGGGAGAAGACCCTCGAGAGCCTGGCGTTGCAGAAGCCGAATGGACACTACCTCGAGCGGGCGCTGGCCGACCTCGACGTCGAGGCTAGCCGCGCGCTCTACGTCGGAGACAGCGAGAGCGACGTGCTCGCCGCCCACCGGACGGGAATGGACTCGGCATTCGTCCGTCGGGATCACTGTAGAGACGTCGTGCTTTCGGAAGCCGCGACCTACGAGGTGGCAGGCCTGGACGCGATTCCGGAGCTCGTGCGGTAGGCGGTCGGGTTCGGGAGTTCACCGTCCAATCCGGCGGTCCGCTTTCGGTCACCTCGGACCCGTCCTCGAGGTCGTGACACCCTCACCCTTACCCTCGTCCTCGTCGCCTTCGCCCTCGCTCTCGCCGGAGCTATTTATCTCGAAAACGAACGGTCACGAAATGCCCGATTGGCCCAATCGGCCCTCCCGTCGCCGCCTGCTCACCGCGACTGCGGCCGCGAGCGCCGTGCTTGGCGGCTGTTCGATGCCCGACAGCGCCACCGAATTACAACCGGACGGGGATGGAGGTGGGGAGCGAGAGCGCGATGGAGACGAACCCGCCGAAACCGGACCCTCGAACGATTCCAGCGACGAATCAGCCGAGTCACCGCTCGAGGCCGACGTCGACGCCACGCCGTTGCTCGTCGGCCTCGAGGTCCCCTGGGAGATCGCGTTTACGCCCACCGGCGAGGTCTTCGTCTCCGAACGCGCGGGACGATTGCTGCGCCTGGACGCGGAGACGCTGCTCGAGGCAGCCGGCGATCCGATACGGGCGGGCGACGTTCCTGACGAGCGGCGTCAGGAGTGGCCGGGCGAGTCGATCCAGGGGATCGCCATCCACCCGTCCTACCCGGATCCCGCGTACGTCTACCTGTATTACAACGTGGGCGGGGAGAATCGCGTCGGGCGATTCGACGCCGAGGCGAGCGATCCGGAGGCGACCCACGAGGTGCTCCTCGAGGGCATCGTCGGGGACCACACGATTGGCGGCGAGATCACGTTCGGTCCCAATGGAGCGCTCTGGGTCACGGCCGGGACCGCCGACAAAACGCCCGCGCAGGACCCCGGGAGCCTCGGGGGGACGGTCCTCAGACTCACCCCGGCCGGCGAGGCTTCGCCGGACAATCCCGACATCGACGGCGCCGACCCCCGGGTGTTCTCATACGGTCACCGTAACCCGCAGGGAATCGCCTGGCTCGCCGATGGGACGCCCGTTTGCGTCGATCACGGACCGGACGGCCGCGACGAGGTAACTGTCCTTCGACCCGGCGCGAACTACGGCTGGCCGGACGTCCAGGGCGGTCCCGACGACCCCGAGTACGAGTCTTACGACGCCCGCGAGGACATCGCGCCGCCGCTCGTCAACACCGGGTCGGACGACACGTGGGCTCCCAGCGCGTGTATTCGGTACACCGGCGACGCCATTCCCGCGTGGCGCGATTGCCTCCTAGTCGGGACGTTGCAACGTCAATCCCTCGCCGTCCTCTCGCTCCGGTCGTCCGACGCGGACGACGAAGATTCGCCTAAAAGCGACGACGCACAGCAGTTCGACGCGCCGTGGCTCGACGACGCCTACTCCGTGACCGCCCACCATCTCCTCGAGGACGAGTTCGGACGAATCCGCGCCGTCACGCAGGCCCCGGACGGGAGCGTCCTCCTCGGAACCTCGAACCGCGACGGGGCGGCCGACGAGCCGTTCCCGCTCGAGCACGACGACGCGCTCGTGCAGCTTCGCCCCTCCTGATCGCCCGTAAACGTCCATCTGAAAAGCGTAGCATCTGGACACGTGGGAGAGCACTCGAGCAGTCACTTTCAGGATCGACGACTCGCCGTGGACACGACGTGGTATCGAAATCGCTCCTGTCGGTCGAACGTGATCCGTTCGACGAAGAAAACGAGTCCGCTCTCCCCGATTTGAACGGGGGGCAAGTCGATCTACAGTCGACTGCTCTACCAGGCTGAGCTAAGAGCGGTCACTCGTACGTAGCAGACGAAGGCGGTATAAGGGTTATTATTCGCACCGTGTGTGACACTGTCGGACGCGTGGGAAGTTTCATATAGGATAAGTTATAATATGGTCGGTAACTGAATCGACCATGGGAAAGATCACGTTCCGCGCGGACGACGACCTCGTCGCCGAACTCGAGGCCTTCGACGCCTCGAAGAGCGAGGTCATGCGCGAGGCACTCCGAGCGTACCTGGACGAGCGGCCGACAGACGGTGTCGACGCCCGTCCGACCGACGACGCTCGTACCGCCGCTCCGGACGACAGCCTCGACGCCTTGCTCGAGGAACGGATCGACTCCCTGCTCGAACAACGATTGTCCGCTCGTCACACATCGAGCGGCCAGGACGTCAACGTCTCCATCGCGCTCGAGGGTGTCGAGGCGACGCGCGCACGCGAGACCGAATCTGCCACCCCGGCAGTGGATGGCGAAACGCACGCGGCCGACCACTCGAGCACCTCAACCGGATCGGCGCGAGACCAACCGGCGCGTTCGGTCGAGGACCGTCCCGCTCGAGGCGCGCACGCCTGTGGCCAGTGTGGGACGGGACTCGAGTCCGAACACGTCTTCTGTCCCAACTGCGGCGAGAAGGCGACTCACCGCGTCTTCTGTGACTGCGGGGACGAGGTGCGATCGGATTGGGCGTTCTGCCCGAGCTGTGGGCGTCGAACGCCGGCAGCGGACGTGCTCGAGTCGAATCAGTCGTGACTGTCATACAAACGATTCAGTCGTAAGACACAGACGGTCACCGACGCCGATAGTTTTAATACCTACCAGCCTGTTGGCTACAGTCGCGTAAGACGGTTGTCTTACAGCGGGTGGACGCCACCCGGAAATCGGCCGCAGTCGGTCGATTCGACGTGTAAGACACGCCGCGTCTGACAGGGGCGCGCACCGTCTTACCCAATACGGGGAATACAATAATGGAGCGTGTGACACTGCGAATACCGAAACAGCAGATCGAAGAAGTCGAACAGCTGGTCGAGACGGGGGAGTTTCCAAACCGGAGCGAAGCTATCCGTTCGGCCGTACGAGAGATGATCAACGACCAGTACGAGGGTCGCCACGAACAGCCGGGTAAACGCGGCTGGGCGAAGGTGTAACGATGCAGGACATCGTGCAAGACGCCCTCGAAAACGCTGAGGAAGAGGCCAAGAACATGGACGGCTCCCTCGACGACGACGAGTTCGGGGAGCCCCGAATCGTCATCATCGGGTGCGGTGGAGCCGGCAACAACACAATCAACCGGCTGTACAACATCGGTGTCGAAGGCGCGGAAACGATCGCGATCAACACCGACAAGCAACACCTGAAGATGATCGAGGCCGACACCAAGATCCTCGTGGGCAAGTCGCTCACGAACGGACTGGGTGCCGGCGGCGACCCCTCGATGGGCGAGCGTGCCACCGAGATGGCCCAGGGTACGATCAAGGAGGTCCTCGGCGACGCGGACCTCGTTTTCGTCACGGCCGGCATGGGTGGCGGTACCGGCACCGGTGCCGCTCCCGTCGCCTCGAAGATCGCCAAAGAGCAGGGCGCCATCGTCGTCGGGATGGTCTCGACGCCGTTCAACGTCGAACGCGCCCGCACGGTCAAGGCCGAGGAAGGTCTCGAGAAGCTGCGCGAGCAGGCCGACTCGATCATCGTCCTGGACAACAACCGGCTGCTCGATTACGTCCCGAATCTGCCGATCGGCAAGGCGTTCTCGGTGATGGACCAGATCATCGCCGAGACCGTCAAGGGCATCTCCGAGACGATCACCCAGCCGAGCCTGATCAACCTGGACTACGCGGACATGTCCACGATCATGAACCAGGGCGGCGTCGCGGTGATGCTCGTGGGGGAGACCCAGGACAAGAACAAGACCGAGGAGGTCGTCCGCGACGCGATGAACCACCCGCTGTTGGACGTCGACTATCGCGGCGCCTCCGGCGGACTGGTCCACATCACTGGCGGCCCCGACCTCACGCTGAAGGAGGCCGAGGGAATCGCCGACAACATCACCGAGCGCCTCGAGGCCTCGGCGAACGTGATCTGGGGCGCCCGGATCCAGGAGAGCTACAAGGGCAAGGTGCGGGTCATGGCGATCATGACCGGCGTCCAGAGCGCGCAGGTGCTCGGCCCGAGTACCCAGAAACAGGCCGACAAATCCCGCGCCAGCCTCGAGGGCGTGACCGAGGCGGACTTCGACGCGAGTCAGAACGTCTCGCAGACACAGGAGCGGGGTTCGGGCGGGCGTCGCTCGAGTTCGCACTCCCACTCGGGCTCGCGTTCGAGCTTCGGTGCTCAGAGCGACGGCGGCCGCGACCAGGTTGAGCGGAACAACGGCGTCGACGTCATCCGCTAACGCGGGGCTAGCCGTTCAGACGTTCGATCGTTCGAGCCGAAACGACACACCAATCGCGACTGACACACTAACGCAATCGCGACCGCGAATCACGACACACCATCGGTCGGTCACCTGCGGCGGCCCTGACACACCGCCGCCGCAGAACACCACACCAGACACACCACTTTGGCCGACCGACGCTTTCACGCCCTCGAGTGGCGACGCTCGGCGAGACCCTACCTACACGTGGGTTTCGTGATCACCGCCGGCCGTTCTCGAGACGTCACTGACGAGCGCGAAAACGGGAACTAGCGAGTACGACGACGTAATACGTCGAGAGCGTTCTCGAGAAAACTCAAACCGCGTGGATCGACTCGAGCAACGAGCACTTCCGACAGACCTCCCGCGTCGTCGTCGAGCCGCACTCGGTACACGCCTGGAGGTCGGCGTCGTCGCCGTCTTCGTCGTAGCGATCGGCGACGATGCCGGCGAGTTCCTCGTAGCCCGAGAGGATGGAGTGGCGCGTTCCGGGGTGATCTTCCTCGAGGCCGTAGAGCAGTCGCTGGATCTCGCCGCGGTAGGCCTCGCTCGAGTGGGGACACTCGGTGATGTGGGCGGGCAGGTCCCGGAGGTGAGCGTAGAGAGCTACCTCCTTCTCGGGGACGTCCCGGAGGGGTTTAGCCCGGGGAACGAAGTTGTCCTGCTCCCGGCGTTCGTCGAGCGGGCCGAGACTCGCGTCGAAGTGCTTGGCGATCTGGGAGACGTCGCCCTCGAGGAAGTTCATCAGGGCCGTCTGGGCCTCGTCGTCGAGGTTGTGACCGGTGAGCATGAGGTCAGCGCCGAAGCGGTCGGCGTACTTCTCGAGGAGGTCGCGTCGGAAGACGCCGCAGTAGGCGCAGGCGGCCATGTTTTCGGGGTCGTCTTCGACGACGTGGTCCATGCGGACGTCGAACTCCTCCTCGTAGCTCACCACCTCGTGACGGATGTCGAGGTCCTCGGTCAACTCGAGGCAGGCCGCCAGGCTCTCGTCGCGGTAGCCCTCGATGCCCTCGTGGATCGTGAGACAGACGAGTTCGATCCGGGGGTCTTCGGCGAAGGTCTCCGAGAGGATCTGGGTTAAGACGACGCTGTCCTTCCCGCCCGAGAGGCCGATTACCCACGTCTGGGGGTTCTCGGGACTGGCGTCTCGCGGGACCAGGTCGTCGCGGCGAATCCGACGCCGAACCCGCTTGTCGACGGACTCGAGGAAGTGGTCTTCACAGAGGTGCGCCCCCGAGTAGGCGGCGTGCATCACCGCCTCGGCGTCACACCGGTTGCAGTTCATCGACTCGAGGTAGCGGGTTCGGGGGGAAACGCGTTTCGCTCCTCGCCGGCTGTAAGCGGTCGTTCCTGGATGGCTGGAACTGGCCGCTCCTGGCTGGCTGCAACGTCTAGTTCGTCGCGTCGACGGCGTCGGCTTCGTCCCCCGCGTCAGAGTCGGCGTCAGCACCAGCGTCGGCGTCGACGGCGTCGCCACGGTCGTCCGACGCCTCGAGCGTGTAGATCCCGTGGGCCGCTTCGATCGCGTCGGCCCCACCCTCGAGCGCGGTCAGCAGGAGGCCGACGTACTGGTCGCGCACGCTCGAGGAGAACAGTTCGTGGCCGCCGTCGTAGAGGACCACGTGTTCGGGCGGCACCCGCTCGCCGATGGGCTGGTGGTCGATGATGGGGTCTTTGAGCGAACAGAAGACGACGGCGTCGTGGTCGATCGCCAGGAGATCACCCTGGGCGCGCCGCGTCTCCCGGACGAACGATGGCGAGACCCACTTCGGGCCCGTCGCGAGCTGGTGGTCCGTCGCGAGGTCGCCGATGGCCGACCTGTCGGTCTCGCCGCGCGGGAGAAACGGCGCGCTCGTCGGAATTTGAGAGAGGAGGTCGAGGACCGGGTCGGGAACCCGCTCGTTGTATCCCCACCACGGACTCAGGTAGACGTGGTTGTCCGCGCCGTCGAGCGCCTGGGCGACGAGCGAGCCCGCGCTGTGAGCCAGTAGTTGATAGTCCTCGAGGTCGACGACGTACTCGGCGACGGGCTCGAGCCAGTCGGCTTTGAAGTCGTCGATGTTCGTCGGGAGTTCGAACGCGTGGACGCGGTAGCCGGCGTTGGCGAGCGTCCCGACGAGCCAGCTGACGTTCTCGTGAGTCCAGCGATTCCCAAAGCCCATGACGAAGACGAGGTCCTCCTCGCCCTCGTCGTTGAAGATTCGATGGCGCATCTCGGCTGTCCATTCGTCGGGAAGTGACAAAAGCGTACGCTGTCCGTCGGCGGGTTCGGGGTGGAAGCCAACAGTCCACACGCCAGGATCGAAGCCGCTACGTTGCCCCCTCGAGATGAGCGACGTACGCAATGCCCGAATCCCTCCGGACGAAACTCGCGCGCTATCGCTTTAACCTGTTTCCCGCCTACCGACTCGCCGGCGGCCGGGTACGGTACATCGCGAGCGACTGGCAGGAGGTCCGCGTCTCGATCCCGCGTAGCTGGCGAACGAAGAACGTCTTCGGGACGACCTTCGGAGGAAGCATCTACGCCGCGATCGATCCGATTTACGCGATGATGCTCATCCAGGCACTCGAGGACTCCTACGTCGTTTGGGACAGAGGCGCGACGATCGAGTTCGAAAAGCCGGGCAAAGAGACGCTGTACGCCAGGTTTCGACTCCCGGACGCGGAACTCGAGGAGATCGAGTCGATCCTCGAGACCGAGTCCTCGACGACCCGGACCTACGCGGTCGACATTGTGGCGGCCGACGGCACCCGTCACGCGAGGGCCGAGAAGGAGGTGTACGTCGGGACCGACGAGTCGAAGCGCGCGTAAACCGGTGTTTGCGGAGGCGATCGAGCGAGTTCGCTGATAGGCGCAGGTCGAGGAACTTCGTCGATCGGCGTAGGTCGAGGAAAACCGTTTTGCCCGACTCGCCCCAATCTCGAGCCATGAGCGGATTCAGCCGGGACGACGCCGTCGACAGGGTGGAGGCGATCCTCGAGACCGTCGACTCGGAACTACTGCCGGTCCCCGTCCGCGAGGTGTGGATCTACGGCGACCTCGCGCTCGGACTCGACCCCGTCGACCGACTCGACATTTACCTGACGAAGGACATCCTGATGCGCGACGAAGCCGAGGCGGAAGCCGAGTTCGAGGAGAGTCACGGCGTCAAGGGCGTCGGCAAGTCGGTTCGAGCCGAGTGGGCCCGCGCCCATCCCGAGTACCTCCGGGCCAACGCGAACGGCCACGCCGCCCCCGAGAAGTGCCTCGCCGCGCAGTTGCTCGCCGACGACGAACCGGTTCACCTCGAGGTCTGCAACGCCCGCTTCGAGGACAACGTGACCCAGCGCCTGCGCGGCGCGCGTTTGCGCGAGGACTACACGCAGTTGCTCGACCCGCGGGGCGTCTGTCTCTGGTCCGACGGCGTTCGCAGCGACGACGCGCTCGAGAAGGTGCGAAACAGCGAACTGGCGTTTCCCCCGCTGTCGGGTGCACTCGAGATGCTCGGGATGGACGACGCGGAGGCACAGGAGGCCGCGGAGGCGGTCCACGCCTGGCGAGGCGAGCAGGCGGGAGCGACGGTTCGCGGTGATGTCTTATGACTCACCACGGGTAGCATCGTCGTGCATCCCAGCTGCCCACCCGAGGTTTGACTGTAGAATCGAACCGCTTCGAAGCCCGCTGTGTCGCCGAAACGAGTCTGGTGTTTAGTTGTCTGCACTGAGTTCTATCCGTCGGTTCGGCTAGTGGTTCGGTGTTCCCTCGAGGATGTCGAAGACGTCGACTGCTTTGTACTCCTGGTTTCGCTGATTCCCGGTCGTCTCGACGAGGACACCCTCGGATATTAACTCCTCGATGGCGTTGTACGCGGTTTGGCGACTGACGTCGAACCGATTCTGGACCTCGCGAGCCGTGAAGTATGGCATGTCGAATACACCTCGCGCGAGGCGATGACTCGTTTTTTGGTGCGGGTACCGTCGTTCGTAGGCGCGTTGAAGCTCCATCAGATTCACCGTCCGCTGGTACGAGTTCCGAGCCTGTACTTCGATACCTTCGATGAAAAACGCGATCCAGTCACGCCACTCTCCGTTTTCACTCACGGCGCGCATCCGTTCGACGTATTGTTGTTTGTTGCGATTGAAGTAGGCGCTCGGGTAGAGGTATGGCTCGTCCAGGTAGCCAGCAGCACAGAGCTGCAACACGATGAGGATACGGCCAAGCCGTCCGTTCCCGTCCTCACAGGGATGGATCGTCTCGAACTGGTAGTGCGTAATTGCGAGGTCGACGAGTGGGTGATGTTGGCCGCCCATCTGAATGTACGCCTCGAGAGAGTCCATAAGACCAGGAACGTCCTGATGCGGCGGCGGAACGAACGGTGGCTTGTCAGAACGTGGGGCAGGGATGTGAACGTCTGTGGTTCGCCATTCTCCGACTGCTTCGCCTTCATTGCGGACGTTCTCGAGGAGCGACTCGTGGAGTGACTGGAGGAGTTCGAGCGTTATCGACTCGCCGTGTTTGATTGCGTTGAATCCGTCCTGAAGTGCACGTTCGGCATTCAGAACCTCCTGGAGGTCTTTGCTCGTGTCGACGTTTGCGCCTGCACTGGTACGCGTGTGGTAGGCGTAGACCTCGTCCACGTCGACGTCAGCACCCTCTATCTCAGCGGTTTCGACGGCTTCGAGCCGGACGAGAGACGTGTAGAGGACCGGTGCAAAGTCGACGGTTGGACTGATTCCGTCGAGGCGACCGAGTTGAAAGGACGCGTCTGCGATACGATTCGCGAGTTCGTCGTCTACAGTGATCGCTGTGGAAAAAGGGAGTTTCTCCGGAATGTAGTACGGGTGTGGATGCGACTCCCGATAATGGCCCGGTGCATCCGCCGGAAGTTCTCGAGTCGGCATTTGATTATACCACGATCCAACGCCTGTTAATCATATCGTTTTTAAGCCAGTTTGACTACTGCCATCTCGAGACGGCCTTGCTCAAATTAGATGCCGGAATTGTGAACGCGACGTTCATCCAGTGGGCGAGCGTGAATAGTAGTCGAATCGAAGAAACAATCAGTAGCCGAAAATCGTGTAACCGCACCTCCGTTCGTGACAACGCGCTTTTGCCCGTCGGGGCCAAACGAGGGCTATGACCCTCGACCTCGAGGCAAAACGCGCAGCCGCCGTCGACGACCTCCGCACCCACGACGGTGTCCTGGTCGCCTTCTCCGGCGGCGTCGACTCGAGTACGGTCGCGGCCCTCGCCCACGAGGCCCTCGGCGAGGACGCCGTCGCCTGCACAGCGAAGAGCGAGACCCTCCCCGAATCGGAACTCGAGGACGCGAAACGCGTCGCCGACGAAATCGGCATCCGCCACGAAGTCGTCGAGTTTTCGGAACTCGACAGCGACGCCTTCGTCGCGAACGACGAGGACCGGTGTTACCACTGTCGAACGATGCGCCTGGGGAGGATGCTCGAGAAGGCCCGCGAACTCGGCATCGAGACGGTCTGTGACGGGACCAACGCGGACGACCCCGGCGCCGGCCACCGACCCGGCCTTCGTGCCGTCGAGGAACTCGAGGTCCACTCGCCGCTGCTCGCGCACGACCTCTCGAAGTCGGCGGTCAGGGAACTGGCCGACGACTACGACCTCTCCGTGGCCGACAAGCCGTCGATGGCCTGTCTCTCCTCGCGAATCCCGACGGGGCTGTCGGTCACCGAGGACCGCCTCTCGCGCATCGAGCGCGCCGAGGCGCTGGTCCGTCAGTGGGGATTCGAGGGCTTTCGCGTGCGCGACCACGACGGCCTCGCCCGCATCGAGATCGATCCGGACGAACTCGAGGACGCCCTCGACCCGGCGTTTGTCGAGTCGATCCGCGACCCGCTGCTCGAGCTCGGGTTCGATCACGTCACCCTCGACCTCCACGGCTACCGGACGGGGAGTGTGAGTCCTGCCGCGGACAGTCCGGTGGAACCCGACGCCACGACGAACACCGCCGACGGCGAACCGCTGGTGGAGGACGTGTTCGCGGCGGAGTATCCGCGGGCAAACGAACGATAGTCCGGGTCGCCGCGTTACTCCCGGACAGACACACACAAATTTCCCCGTTTACGCCAGTAGTACCAGACATTCGTCGTAAAGTAAGACGTTAGTCCGGTAATATTGCTCGAGTCGGTACGAACGTGGCAGTGCCCGTCGTTTCAGTGGACGATGACCGAAGAGGACCTCGAGGACCCGCCAGCCGGCTGGCGCGCCGAGACCCACAGACGCTACACACCGGAGACGAGCGACCGCGAGATGGCCTACGTCACGTACCGCCACGAATCAGGAGATTTGCGGGTCCGAGTCGCTCCCGCCTCGATCGATGGGGACGACCGGCCGGGGTACGCGATCACCACGACGGCCTATCCCGAACTCGAGTCAGCCGACGGTCCCGCCGACGCGGGCCTCGAATCCACCTCGAGGACGATTCGTTACGTCTTTCGCTTCCCCAGGTGCGACGAACTCGCCCGTCGGTTCATGTCGCTCTTCGAGACGGCGTACGACGGACCGACGACGTTCGAACGCGCGCTCGCGTACGCCACCGATCGAGTGCGGGCGTCCGAGGCCCACGACGCACCCGTCGATGCGGACGGGAGGGGGACCCAGAACTGACTCGATAGCGAGGAGGCCAGCCAGGTTGGAGGCGACAGGCCGTACTCCGGAGGTTTCGATTTCCGGCCGACTCAGACGTTCAGCCGCCAGATGCCATAGTTCAGGACGGCCGCGAACGTCACCCAGGCGAGGTACGGCACCAGCAGCGCCGCCGCTCGGCGGTCGACCCGGCGGAACGCCGCGATGGTCGGGACGAGGAGAACCCAGAGGACGACGATGACGACGAGTGCTGCCGCGATTTCCTCGAGCCGGAAGAACACTGGCGTCCAGGCGACGTTGAACGCCAGCTGGACGGCGAACAGCCCGAGAGCCAGCCGTCGGCCGTCCCTCGAGGACCGCCACACCAGCCATACGGCGACCCCCATCAAGGTGAAGAGGAGCGTCCAGACGACCGGGAACGCGAGTTCGGGCGGGTAGTAGGCGGGTTTCTCGAGGCTCTCGAACCAGGCGCTATCGGGGCCGCCGAGAACCGCGGGGAGCCCGCCGACGACGTTGACGCCGATCACGAACGCCAGGGCCTCGAGGACGTCGCCTCGCGAGAGCGATCGAAGGGAAAATCCGCCGCGACGTGCGCTGTCCACTGTTCCCGTTTCGTCCATAACTGACCTACGCCCGCCAAACAGTTAGAATGAGTACGTCAAGAAAGAGCGAGTCAGGAACCGCACCGTTCACTTTCACCACGGTACGAGAACCCTTAACCGATCCCGCCTCGAATCGGGGGCAATGGCCGCGACGGACGAGGGAACGCCCTCCATCGACCACCCGCTGCTCGAGTCGGACTTTCTCGAGCGACGCCTCTATCAGCTAAAACTCGCCGGCACCGCGGCGAACGATCACACCCTCGTCTGTCTCCCGACGGGACTCGGCAAGACGACAGTGAGCCTGCTCGTGACCGCCCGACGCCTCGACGAGGTCGGTGGCAAGTCCCTGATGCTCGCGCCGACGAAACCCCTCGTCCAGCAACACGCCGATTTCTACCGCGAAGCTCTTCAGGTACCGGACGAGGAAATCGTCGTCTTCACTGGCGACGTGAGCCCGGACGACCGCGCGGCGCTGTGGGACGAGGCGACCGTGATCATGGCGACGCCGCAGGTGATCGAGAACGACCTCGTGGGCTCTCGCATCTCTCTCGCCGACGTGACGCACTGTACCTTCGACGAGTGCCACCGCGCCACCGGCGACTACGCCTACAATTACATCGCCGAGCGCTACCACGCCGACGCCACGGACCCCCTCGTCACGGGGATGAGTGCCTCCCCCGGCGGAGACGAGGAGGCCATCCTCGAGGTGTGTGCGAACCTCGGATTACGAGAGGTCGAGGTGATGACCGAGGACGACGCCGACGTCGCGGAGTTCACCCACGACACCGACGTCGAGTGGGAACGCATTCAGCTTCCGGACGACGTCATCGAGATCAGGGACGCCCTGAACGAGGTGATCACGGAACGCCTCGAGAAGCTCAAAGAATTGGGGGTCGCCAGGTCAACCCAGCCCGACCAGTCCCAGAAGGACCTCAACCGGATGCGCGCGGAGTTACAGAAACTGATCAACAACGACCAGTCGGAGGGGTTCAAGGGCATGTCCGTCCACGCGGAGGTGATGAAGCTCCGCCAGGCCGTCACCCTCGTCGAGACCCAGAGCGTCGAGGCGCTGCGGCGGTACTTCGAGCGCCAGCGCAACCAGGCCCGCAGTTCGGGAGCCTCGAAGGCGAGCCAGCGGCTGGTGAGCGATCCGAGAGTACGAGAAGCGATGCGCCGGGCGGAGTCCTTCGACGAACTCCACCCCAAATATCGCAAGACGCGGATGCTCCTAGCCGAGACCCTGGGACTCGAGGGCGGCGAGCGCGTCATCGTCTTCACCGAATCCAGGGACACGGCTGAGGCGCTAACCGAGTTTTTGAACACGAGTTTCGACGCGAAGCGCTTCGTCGGCCAGGGCGACCGCGAGGGCAGCGACGGGATGACCCAGAAACAACAGCAGGAGGTGCTCGACGCGTTCCGGGCCGGCGAGTTCGAGGTGCTCGTCTCGACGTCGGTCGCCGAGGAGGGGCTGGACGTCCCCGAGGTCGACCTCGTACTCTTTTACGAACCCGTCCCGACCGCGATCCGGTCGATTCAGCGCAAGGGCCGAACCGGCCGTCAGGCGAAAGGGCGCGTCGTCGTCCTGATGGCCGAGGACACCCGCGACGAAGCGTACTTCTGGATCTCGCGACGCCGCGAGAAGGAGATGGAGAGCGAACTCAGAGAACTCAAAGGGATGGCGAGCGACCTCGAGGCCGAACTCGACGACGCCCAGCAGTCCCTCGAGGCATTCGAGAGCGGGGCGTCCGCGGCATCGAGCGGGGGAAAACCCGCCTCGGAGAGCGACACCTCGAGTGAGAGTCAGGGGAAGAGCAGCCAGCCTGGACTGCAGGATTTCGTCGGCGACGCGACGGACTCGATCGACGGGATAGGCGATGGCAACGAGGACAGCATCGACGACCCTGACGCGACCGACGAGGAAGCCGCAACGGTCGAAACCCACGAACCCAGCGCCGAGGGTGACGCGGTCGAAATCGTCGCCGACCAGCGCGAGATGGACGCGAACATCGCCCGCGAACTCTCGAGGCGCGAGGAGATCGAAATCCGTCTGGAGACGCTCGACGTCGGCGACTACGTCTGCTCGGACCGCGTGGTCGTCGAGCGCAAGTCGGTCGCGGACTTCGTCGACTCCCTCGTCGGCGGCGAGCGATCGGTGTTCGAGCAGGTGGGGGCGATGGCCCGCCACTACTCCCGCCCGGTCGTCATCGTCGAGGGCGAGGGGCTGTACGAACAACGTGACGTCCACCCGAACGCGATCCGCGGGGCGCTCTCGAGCCTGGCGGTCGACTTCGGCGCGAGTATCCTCCGGAGCGAGAGCGAGGACGATACGACGGAGTTGCTCGCGACGATCGCCAAGCGGGAACAACAGCTCTCGAGCCGGGAGGTATCCGTCCACGGGGAGAAGGGGGCGAAGACTTTGAGCGAACAACAGGAGTACGTCGTCTCCTCGATCGCCGACGTCGGCCCGGTGACCGCTCGCTCGTTGCTCGAGACCTTCGGGAGCGTCGAGGCGGTGATGATCGCGAGCGAGGACGAGTTGCGGGAAGCCGACGGCGTCGGCGAGGTGACCGCCGAACGTTTGCGCGAGGTCATCGGGAGCGACTATACGGGGACCGGAAGCGGCTCGAGTTCGGGCGCCAACGAGTGACGCGTCGACGCCCGGGTCCGGATGGCAGACGATCGCAGCCTGCAGGAACCGTAGCGAGTAGAACCGTTTTAGGGGCTCCCCGCGGTACGGACCTGTAATGGACGCCACTCGGCCCCGCGAATCGTCAGCCTCGACGACCGTCCGGCGAGCGCCACGCGCCCTCGGGGTGACGCGACGTGGGCTATAGCGTCGACGAGCGCCTCGTCGAGCGTCTGTCGATGTTCCGAATCTACGCCTACGGGCTCTGCATGGGAACGGCGGACGCCCTCCCCGGCGTCTCCGGCGGAACGATCGCCCTCCTCCTCGGGTTCTACGGTCGGTTGATCGCGGCGATCACGTCGATCACGCCGAGTCGCATCTGGACCGTGCTCAACGGCGTTCGTCCGGGAAACCGCAACTCGGCCAGGGAGGCACTCCTCGAGATAGACGTGGGCTTCTTGCTCCCACTCGGGCTCGGCGCAGTGACTGCCGTCGCGCTCATCGCCAGCGCGGTGGCGTCGCTTGCGGAATCACATCCCGTCGCCCTCTTTGGCTTCTTCACGGGGCTCATCGGGGCGTCCGCGATCGTCCTCTACCGCGAGCTGCAGGTTCGAACGCGGACGGACGTACTCGTGGCTATCGCGGGCGTATCGCTCGCACTGCTCATCGCGGCGAACATCCTCGAGTTGCCGGGAAGCGGCGCGATCACCATCGTCTTCGCCGGCGCCCTCGCGATTAGCGCGATGATCTTACCGGGCGTCTCCGGGTCGCTCATCCTGATCCTGCTCGGCCAGTACGTCTTCCTCTCGGGCGAACTGAGCGCGTTCCTCTCGGGAATCGCCGGTCTCGCCGGTGGGGGGTCGCTCGAGGCCGTCCTCGATCCCGGGACCACGGTAGTCCTGTTCGTCGCTGGCGGGCTGGTCGGCCTGCTGAGCGTCGCTCGTGTCGTCCGGGCGGCGCTCGACCGACACCGAAACACGACGCTGCTCTTTCTGGTGAGCCTCATCGCCGGGTCGACGCCCGCTCCGCTGCACAACATCGGCGAGACGCACACCTGGACGGCCGATACGGTCGTCCTGGCCGCCGTCTGGACCGTCGTCGGGGCGATTGCGCTCTTCGCGCTCGACCGACTTGTGGGCGGTTTCGACCCGGAGTGATCGTTCCACCCACGACGTTCGAGACTTGCGTATACTGGCACGCGAGGTAACCTCCCTCGAGGACTAGACCGGCTATGGTACTCAAACGGTTGCTGGGGTCGAAAGCGGCTCGAACGCTGACGGTCGTCTCGGTCGCCGCGGAGGCGAAACGGGCGTTCAAGAACGGACGCCGACTCAGGGCAGCAGGGCTGCTCGTCCTCGCGGCGCTCGCCTGGAAGTGGACGATGCTCGGGATGATCGCCCAGGGCGTGCTCAAGCTGGTCCGGGGCGGGCGAACACCGGCATAGAGCGCCACCGAGCTAATGCGGGTCCGATGGCGGTCGACTCACGTCGAGCCGTGACGCAATCTCTTTTTATCGACCCGCACAAGCACACGGCATGAGCGACAGCGCGGTCGACCTCGAGGCCGAACAGTACGAGAAGCATCGCGAAGCCGGGGCGATCCTCGCCCAGGTCCGCCAGGAAGCCGCCGACCGCGTCGAGGTCGGCGTGAGCCACCTCGAGGTCGCCGAGTACGCCGAAGACCGCATCAGGGAACTCGGGGGCCAGCCAGCGTTCCCCGTCAACATCTCCATCGACGAAGAGGCAGCCCACCGCACGCCGACCATCGACGACGAGTCGACCTTCGGCGAGGAGATGATCAACCTCGACATCGGCGTTCACATCGACGGCTGGCTCGCCGACACCGCCATCACGGTCGACCTCTCCGGAAACCCCGAACTCGCGGAGGCCTCGGAGCAAGCTCTCGAGGCTGCCCTCGACCTCGTCGAACCCGGCGTGAACACCGGCGACATCGGCGCCGAAATCGAGGAGGTCATCGACGGCTACGGCTACAACCCCGTGGTCAACCTCACCGGCCACGGCCTGGGTCACTGGGAACAACACACTAGCCCGAACATCCCCAACCGGGCCGTCTCCCAGGGGACGACCCTCGAGGTGGGCGACGTCGTCGCCATCGAACCGTTCGCGACCGACGGCGGCGGGAAGGTGACCGAGGGCTCGAGCGAGGAGATTTACTCGCTCGAGCGGGAGGCGTCGGTTCGCAACCGGCAGGCGCGAGACGCGCTCGCACAGATCACCGAGGAGTTCCGCACGCTGCCGTTTGCGACCCGCTGGCTCGAGACCGACCGTCCCGAGATGGCGCTTCGCCGACTCAAGCGCCAGAACGTGGTCCACGGCTACCCCGTGCTCAAGGAGGACGAGGGCTGTCTGGTCAGTCAGAAAGAACACACCATCATCGTCACCGAAGACGGGTGTGAGGTCACGACGGCCGATCAGTGAACCGCTCGGGGTCAAGCCCCGAGACACTCGCCTCGAACCGCCTGGTGACCGACCGGTAAGCGGTCGTACGCAGAACACAACGAGAGGGAAAAGGAAATGGGGGACCGAGGTGATCACCGAACGCCAGCCGATTAGCTGAAATAGAGGGCGCTAAGCCCCCGTCCTCAAGAAGCGAGGCGAAGCCGAGCGAGTAGGGCGGGGATACAGCGCCCGCAAGAGGGACACTCGGTTATGATCAGAATAGTTAACTAACCACAACAACTAGCAGGGGATACGTCGCATGGAGTACAGTCCACGATTCCGACTCTTCCCTTCGACCACACAGCGGGAGAGCCTTGAGTGGACTCGCAACATTGTGCGACAAGTCTACAACAACGCGCTCCATGAATTCAACAAGATACCACAAGACGAGGGGACGCTCCGACAGCGCGTCTGGCAAGTCCGAGACAAACTGCCACAACACAAACAACAGTGGACCGAACTCAAACAGGTCTACTCTACCGTATTACAGAAAGCTGTCGAACGCATCCGAACCAACATCAACAACCTTGGCAAACTGAAAGCCAAGGGATACAGTGTTGGCTCGTTGAACTGGAAGAAACCGCGTGAATTTCGGAGTTTCACGTATCGGCAGTCGGGCTTCGAACTCGACAAGAAGAGTGGCCCGAGAGACCGAGCAATTCTCCGACTCAAAAAAGTCCGCGGAGAAACGCTCGACGTTCCAATCCGTCTTCACCGAGACCTCCCAGAGCACGACTCGATTAAGGAGATCACAGTGAAGAAAGAACCTACGGGAGCGTGGTACGCGTCGTTCTGCATCAGCACCGAGGAACCAGAGAAACCCGAACCAGAAGACATCGATGCAGTGGACACGGTTGGACTCGACTTTGGAGTCCTTAACTTCATCCACGACTCAGTCGGACGCTCTCTCTCCCGTCTCGACTTGGCCGACGAGCGCGAGCGCCTCGAACGCGAGCAGCGCTCGCTCTCTCGCAAACAGTACGAGTCAAACAACTGGGAGAAACAACGGCGTCGGGTCGCTGAGGTTCACGCCCGCATGTCGAACAAGAAGCGCGATTACAAGCATAAACTCGCGCATTTCTACGCGACGGAGTACGACGCCGTGTTCGTCGAGAACTTGAACGTGAAGTCGATGCTGGAAAGTGATGGGAACGCTCGGAACAAGGCTGAAGTGGGCTGGAGTGATTTCCGCCGGATTCTCGAACATCACTGTGACAAGCACGGCACGCACTACGTGGAAGTGCCTGCTCAGGGCACGACGAAAGAGTGTGCCAGGTGTGGCGTCGAAACCGAGAAGCCGTTGTGGGTTCGAGAACACTCGTGCCCGTCGTGTGGGTTTGAGTTGGATAGGGACTGGAACGCGGCGTTGAACGTGAAATCGCGTGGCCTGTCGAAACTAGGGGTGGTTCACTCCGAAGCAACGCCTGTGGAGACTGCGACCGCTGTGGACTCGGTTTCCGTGTCTGCAAGTCTCGTCGTCGAAGCAGGAAGCCTCTGCCTCAAGGAACGAGCGCAAGCGAGTGAGTAGGCAGGGGTAGTTCACGCGTTGTTCATCCGCTGGCTCGAACGCGTTCCGCAGCGTTGGCACTCGGTGACGCGGTAGGGTTCGCGGGAGAACTGCGCGTTCTCTTTTTTGAGGCTCTCGGTGCGGATCTGCACGTTCACTTCGTGTAGCGTATCCAGGTCGCACTCCTTGCAGTATTCGGTCAATCCGTTAAATGAGCTGTCAGTCGTTGCCATTGAGAGATTCTTCCGTTAGAGTAGTATTAAAACCCAGTTTCATTTCGGATCCTGAGTCGAGAAAACCGCAAGCAGGGGATTATACAGACCATAAGCAGGCCCGAGACGGTTTTAGACAGTTCAAACTCATCGCTCAGTGATTATTTCACGATTTCCTGAAAGTAGTGACAGAAATGTAAGTTTGGATTATCGACAAGGGCCGTGAGAACGGCCAACACGCCACAATACCGGAATTGAGCCCATTTGTCCTCGTCGTGCTCACCGCCCACACCTCTTCTCGACACCTCTTTCAGTTCGTCTCGAGTGGAACCCGTATGGACCGGATCTTTGCGCCGTGGCGAATCGAGTGGATCAGGCGCGAGGAGAAAAATCCGAACGTCGACGAGTGCGTCTTCTGTGAGCTTCCAGAGTGGGAAGACGAACGGGAGAACCGTCTCGTCGCCCGGAGCGACCACGCCTTCGTGTTGCTGAACAACGCCCCGTACAACCCCGGACACGTCATGGTGATCCCCCACCGCCACACCGGCGACTACACCGAACTCACGGACGAGGAGCTGCTCGACCACGCCCGCCTGAAACAGCGCACGTTCGACGCCCTCGAGACCGCCCTCGAGCCGGACGGATTCAACGCCGGACTGAACCTGGGAGCGGGCGCAGGCGGTTCGATCGGCGATCACCTGCACACCCACGTCGTCCCGCGATGGCAGGGCGACACGAACTTCATGCCCGTCCTGAGCGATACCACCGTCATCGTCGAGGCACTCGAGGAGACGTACGCCCTCGTCCACGAGGCCTTCGCCGCCCAGGAGAGCGCGCAGGTTCCGGACGACTCGAGTGCGGTTCGATTTGCGTTCGAGTAGCCGCCTCAAGCAATTTTGCAGGCGACGATCACCCACTCAGTCCGGACGTAACGCGTCCAGACGCACCTCGATCAGCGTCAGGTCGTCTGAGGGGACCGCTTGCGCGAACGCCAGTTCGACCTCGTCCCACGTCTCGGGGCGACGGGCCTCGATCCCGAAGCTCTCGGCGAAGGCGACGAAGTCGGGGTTGGAGAGCGTCGTTCCGGTCGACTCCCCACGATGGTCGACCTGTTGTGCGGAGATGAGTCCGTAATCGTCGTCGGTGAACACGACGATGGTGAACGCACAGCCGAGGCGCGTCGCGGTCTCGATCTCTGCTGCGTTCATCAGGAAACCCCCGTCGCCAGTCGCGGCGACCACGTTCGCGTCCACGGCGAGGTCGGCCGCGAGCGCTCCCGGTACGGCGATACCCATGCTCGCCAGGCCGTTGGAGATGACGCAGGTATTGGGCTCGTAGGTCGGGAAATTCTGTGCGATCGCGAGCTTGTGGTTCCCCACGTCCGAGACCAGTACGTCTTCGTCGGCCATCGCCTCGCGAAGCAGGGGAAGTGCACCCCTGACGGTGACGGGGTCGTCCGCCTCCGGCGGCGCTGAAACGTGCTCGATGATCCGGTCGTGTCGGTCGGCACACCACAGCGAGCAGGCGCTCGCAGGAAGGTGCTCACCGATCGCCTCGAGGGACGCGCCGACGTCGGCGACGATCTCCACCTCGGGGTTGTAGTGACGGTACACCTCGGCTGGTTCGTGATCGACGTGGACGACCGCTGTCTCGAGGTCGGGGTTCCACGCCGCCGGGTCGTGTTCGGCGATGTCGTACCCGACGGCGACGACGCAGTCGGCCAGTTCGATGGCACGGGCGGCCTCCTCGTCCGGGCCGGAGTCGAGCGTCAGGAGCGACGCTGGGTTGCGGTCGGAGATCGCTCCCTTCCCCATGTACGTCGCGACGACCGGAATGTCGAGGCGATCGACGAACGCGCGCAGTCGGTCGGAGGCACGGGTTCGCACCGCACCGTTACCGGCGAGGAGGATCGGCCGTTCGGCCGCCTCGATCGTCCGGGCCGCTCGTGCCGCCGATTCGGTATCCGGATCGGGTCGACGCACCTGATCGTGCTGGGGGATCGGACTGGCGTCGATGGATTCGCCGGCGACGTCCTCGGGGAACTCGAGGTGGGTCGCCCCCGGCTTCTCGTACTCGGCGAGTTTGAACGCCTTGCGGATCGATTCGGGGACGATCTCCGGGGCGGTCAGCTGAGCGTTCCACTTGACGATCGGCTCGAAGATGTCGACTACCTCGAGCGCCTGGTGACTCTCCTTGTGGAGCCGTTCCAGGCCGCCCTGGCCAGTGATCGCGACGACCGGGCTCTTGTCGAGGTGAGCGTCCGCGACCCCGGTGACGAGGTTGGTCGCACCGGGCCCGAGCGTCGACAGGCAGACGCCCGCCTCGCCGGTCAATCGACCGTGTACGTCGGCCATGAACGCCGCGCCCTGTTCGTGGCGGGTCGGGACGAACGTGATCGACGACTCCCGGAGCGAGAACAGGAGGTCCTCGATTTCTTCACCGGGAAGGCCGTAGACGTGCTCGACGCCCTCTGCCTCGAGGCAGGCGACGAGCAGGTTGGATGCAGTGGACACGGGAATCACTCCGTGGGAACCACATCGTCTTCGTCACCGGGCGACTGGACCCACACGGTCTTTCGATTGACGAACTCGTGGATTCCTTCCTTCCCGAGTTCCCGGCCGTATCCCGACGCCTTCACGCCGCCGAAGGGCACCCGCGGATCGGATTTGACGAGTTCGTTGACGAACACGCAGCCGGCGTCGATCTCGCGGGCGAGTCCCTCGCCGCGCTCGAGGTCGTCCGTCCATATCGAGGCGCCGAGTCCGTAGTGGATGTCGTTGGCCATCTCGATCGCGTCGGCCTCGTCCTCGGCGCGGAACACCGCCGCGACCGGGCCGAACACCTCCTCGGTCGCCGCAGGGCTGTTCGCGGGCGGTTCCGCGAGCACCGTCGGCGGGTAGTACCAGCCCTCTCGGTCCATCGGCTCGCCGCCGCACGCGAGGTCGGCGCCGGCGTCGACGCTCGCTTCGACCTGCTCGTGGAGGTCCTCCACGAGGTCCGAGCGGGCCTGCGGGCCGACCTCGGTATCGGAGTCCGTCGGGTCGCCCACCTCGAGCGCCTCCATCTCCCGAACGAACCGGTCGAGGAAGTCCTCGAAAACCTCGTCGACGACGACGAATCGCTTCGCGGCTATGCACGACTGGCCGGAGTTGATCGTCCTCGCCGCAACGCCGGTTTTGGCCGCTGCTTCGAGGTTAGCGTCGTCGAGAACGACGAACGGGTCGCTTCCGCCGAGTTCGAGGACGTGTTTCTTTAGCTCGCTTCCCGCCTGCTCGGCGACAGTACGTCCCGCGCCCTCGCTCCCCGTGAGCGTCACCGCGTCGAGGCGGTCGTCCCGGATTACGTCCTCCATCTTCTCGGAGCCGACCAGCAGCGTCGAGAAGACGCCCTCCGGGTAGCCCGCCTCGCGGAAGACGTCCTCGATCGCCAGCGCGCAGCCCGGTACGTTCGAGGCGTGCTTGAGCAGGCCGACGTTGCCCGCGGTGAGGTGGGGTGCGGCGAACCGGAACACCTGCCAGAACGGGAAGTTCCAGGGCATCACCGCGAGCACCGCGCCGAGCGGTTCGTAGGAGACGAACGTCCGCGCGTGGGGTTCGCTCCCGATAACCCGATCCGCGAGGAACTCGCCTGCCCGTTCGGCGTAATACTCACAGACCCAGGCACACTTCTCGACTTCCGCCCGGGACTCCGAGATGGGTTTCCCCATCTCGCGGGTGATCAACTCGGCGTACTCGTCCTCGCGATCGCGCAGGATCTCGGCCGCTCGCTCGAGCAATTGCTGTCGATCGGTGATGGGCGTCTCCGCCCAGTCGTCCATAGCGTCCGCCGATTCGTCGAGGATGGAATCGACGTCGTCCGCAGTGTGATCGTCGTACGTTTCGACCACCTCCTCCGTCGCCGGATTGATGCTGTCCATTGTCGTAACCCTCCTGCTGCACGGTCAGACGTTCTAACAGCGCAGGTACCATAGAGCCCCACCCAGCGAATGTACCGTCGAGTAGGCAACCGTTGAGTCAGTGTTTTCGCTCCCGCCGATCCACATCCATCACCTCCATCCGTTCATCGTATGTCACCTGCAGCGCTTCGTCCTCCAACGGAATCGAGATGCCGATACGAAGCGGATCCTCCGAGAGGAGTTCCTCCTCGAAGTCGAGGAGGAGTGCGCGCTGTTCGTACGTGGCGAGGTCGAACTCGATGCCGTGCTCGTAATAGAACGCGGTCACTGCCGGCTGTCTCGACGGGTAGAACAACGTCGGCATCCGCCACCGATATTTACACCCCTCGCAGACGTGCGAGACGAGCATCCAGAAGAGCGACCCACAGCCCTCACAGAACTGGTACTCGTTCCAATCGGGGTGATGGTCGTCGCAGATATCGACCGCGGTAACGGGCATATCGCTCGCACACTCCGGACAGACGCCGTCTATTACGGATGCTCGTCGATGCGTGCCCCAGATCCGATCGGCTTCGTTGATTTCGTTCGGCGTGCGATTCCGTAACCCCGACGGTGGGAACTCGTTTTTGCTGATGACGCCGGGCGGGAAGGTATCGACGCACCGGGCGTCGCAGTCGGTACATTCCAGGTATCGCCACCCATCCCGGTAGCTCCACTTAGGTTTCCCTCCGCAGTACCAACACGAGATATCCACCGCCACTGGTTCGATCTCCGGATCGTCGATCGCGGTGCCGGAAAGGAGCATTCTGACGATCCGCTTTCCCGAATCCCTGAGCTCGTATCCATCTTCAGTTCGCCGGACGAAGTAACCTGTGAGCTTGTTCAAGTGGTAGTTGAGACGGCCGGGATCCTCGACGCCGATGCGTTGGCGAAGTTCGGCGAACCGCATCGGCGTCTCGTTTGCGGGGTCGTGTGATTCCCAGAGAACCTGTAATACGGCTAGTCTGGTCTCGTTCGAAAGGAGCTGGAACGCCTCGTCTCCGGTGGATTGAGGTGATCCCGCTGTTTCGCTCGGAATTGAGGAGTCCATACAGAAACCACGCGAACGACGGTAAAGACGTTTCCTCACGTTAGCATACAGCACAGTATCGGGACCTCGAAAAGAGCCTCGAGAGGTGCCGAGGGGATCGCACCCATACTGCATCGGGTTCGGGACAAGACATCATATTAATTATAGAACCACAGTTCGATCAGCATTCCAATAGAAATATCGTTCTAATTACACTTATTCCGGTCGTGGTCGATGGTGTATCCGGGGGTACAGAAATGGCACAGGCCCACAGGCTGGATTGTGAATCGGCAGTCGGCGATTGCCGGTTCATTATTCAGTCGGAAAACGAGGAAGAAACGATCGAATTAGCGAAAACGCACATGCGCGACGTCCACGGGAAGGACTACGCGGTCGAGGTACTCCGGAGTGAACACCTGAAAATCGTGTAGCGACGGAAATGAGACAATGACAACAGAAACCCGAGCAGAAGCAGATCCGATCGACGAACAGCAACTGAACGAACTCGTGGAGACGTCGCTCGTCGATCTCGGCGCGACGGTCCACGCCGCGCTGGCCGTCATCGGCGACGAACTTGGTCTCTATACGGCACTGGACGACGCCGGGCCGCTCACGTCCACCGAGGTAGCAGAAAAAACGGATACCGCGGAGCGCTACGTCCGCGAATGGCTGCGCTCGCAGGCCGCTGGCGGGTACGTGACCTACGATCCCGAGACCGACCGCTACGATCTCTCTCCCGAGCAGGCGTACGTGTTAGCCAACAGGGAGAGCCCGGTATTCATGCCGGGCGCCTTCCAGCTAGTCACGTCGGTAGCCAAGATCGAACCCGACCTTACCGAGGCGTTTCGAACGGGCGAGGGCATCGGCTGGCACGAACACGACGAGGACGTGTTTCACGGCACCGAACGCTTCTTTGGCCCGTCCTACGGGGCCTTCCTGCTCGACTGGATCGAGGCGCTCGACGGGGTAGATGCAGCGTTGAAAGCGGGTGGACGGATCGCTGACATTGGCTGTGGACACGGCGCACCGACGATCCGCATGGCCGAAGCGTACCCCGACTCGAGGGTCGTCGGCATCGACTATCACGAAGCCTCGATAGCGGTAGCACGCGAGCGGGCGGAAGCGGCGGGCGTCGCCGATCGCGTCGACTTCGAGGTGGCGACCGCGAGGGAGTACAACGGAACTGACTACGACCTCGTGACGATGTTCAACTGTTTCCACGACATGGGCGATCCCGTCGGCGTGGCGGCCCACGTCCGAGAGACGCTCACCGACGACGGTGCGTGGATGATCGTCGAGCCCTACGCCGAGGATCGAGTCGAAGACAACCTCACCCCGTTCGGTCGCCTCGCGTACTCGATCTCGACGGTGGCCTGTACGCCGAACTCGCTCAGCCAGGACGTCGGCTACGGTCTCGGCGCCCAGGCGGGTGAGGAGCAGACTCGCGACGTCGTCACCGAGGGCGGGTTTACGCGGTTTCGCCGCGCGGCAGAGACGCCGACCAGTCTGGTCTTCGAAGCGAAGCCCTAGAATTGCCGAAAAGTGGGCCTGCGTGTACGGACTCAGATCGGCTCGGCGAACGCGTACACCGTGTTCGCGCTCGTCACCTCGAGGTCGACGAACTGCCCGGGCTCGAGGCCGTACTCGCTGGCGTTGCGGACGATGAGCTGTCGGTACGCCGAATCGCGACACTTCACCGAGTCGCCCGTCCCCTCCTCGACGACCAGAACGTCCTCGCGGGTTTCGCCGACCATCTCCTCGTAGGCGGCGCCGACGATCTCGAGTTTGAGCTCGGACATCGCCTTCGATCGCTCCTTCTTGATCGTGCCGCCGAGGCCCTTCATCTCGTCGGCGTCGGTGCCGGGTCGCTTCGAGAACCGGGTGACGTTGATCTTCTCGGGCCGGGTCTCTCGCAGGAGGGCCATCGACTGCTCGTGATCGTGGTCGGTCTCGGTCGGGAAGCCGACGATGAAGTCCGTCGAGAGCGTCCAGTAGCCGAGCGCCTCGTCGAAGGTTTCGACGACCTCGAGGTACTCGCTGACCTGGTGCTGGCGACGCATGTCGCCGAGGACGTCGTCGCTACCCGACTGCACGGGCGCGTGCAGGAAGTCGTAGAGTTCGTCGTTCGCCGCGAAGACGTCGGCGAGTTCCTCGCGGATGCCGTGGACGCCCTTCGGGTTGGCCATCCCGACGCGCACGCGAAAGTCCCCGTCGATGGCGCAGATACGCTCGAGGAGTTCGTGGAGTTTGCGTTCGCCGGTGTCCCAGCCGTAGACGCCGGTGTCCTGGCCGGTGATCCGGAGTTCTTTCGCCCCCGCGTGAACGAGCGCACGCGCCTTCTCGACGTTCTCCTCGATCGGCGGCGACTCGATCTTACCCGTTGCCTGCTTCGTGATGCAGTACGAGCAGTCGGACATACAGCCGCGTGCGATGGGGAGGATACCGATGACACCGTCGAGGATCGGCTCGGCGTCGGGCGTCGTCGTCGGGCACTCGCCGTTGGTGACCGCGGTCGGAACCTCGTCCCAGTGGAGGACCTGGGCGTCGAGGCCGGCGAACTCTTCTCCCTGGGCGAGGGCCATACAGCCGGTGACGAACAGATCGGCCGTCTCCTCGCTCAGTTCCGTGGCTCGCTCGAGCATGTTTCGCTCGGTCTTCTCGACGACGGTACAGGTGTTGAGGATGGCGACGTCGGCCGTCTCCGGACCGTCGACGCGATAGTGGCCCGCGTCACGGAGACGCCGCTCGATCTCGCGGCTCTCGCCGCGATTGGACGTACAGCCGTAGGTCTCGATGTGATAGCGGGCCACGGGTGGTACTCGCGAATGGGGCGTCAGCGGCCAAAAGCCCGACGAATCGTCTGCGATCTTCGCTGGCAAATATTGTTGTCTGCTAACAGGCACCTACAGAAACTATTATGCGTGTGAAGTGTCCTACTTACCAGTAGGTATGATACGCAATAAACAAATTGGTGCACTGGTGCTGTCCCTCTTGCTCGTCGCGAGTCTCGGGGCGACGGCCATCGCGGCGACGCAAACCTCGGGCGCGTCGACGCAGGAAGAATTCGACGCGGACCCCGACGAAGCGGACGAAGTCTACGTCTCCGAGAACGGCGACGCTGTCCTCGTCTACGAGGAGACCTCCAACGACTCCGACGCGGAGGCCGTCTCCGGTACGTTCGGTATCGAGACCCAAACGGGACTCATGCACGCCCTCTACGGCGCCGACTTCACCGAGATGGACGAGAACGCTAGCGAGGAACTCGGCATGGTCGGGGACGCCTCGTTCCGGATGTCCCCCGAGTCGGTCACGAGTGCGGCCGACCTCACGTTCCGAGACGTCGAGGCCTACGAGGAGTTCAGTGCCGACGTCAACCTCGAGCAGTCCCGAACGACCTACTCGGCGAACGCCGACCTCGCGATGGTGATCAACGAGAGTAACTACGTCGAAACGGAGGAATCGGTCGACCTCTCCGCAGAGACCAGAACCACCGCAACGACGTTCGAGTCCTCGGGAACGATGACCGTCGACAGCGGGACCCCCGCTGAAGAGGGCGACTTCACCATCGACATGACGCTTACCCAGAGCGACGACCAGTACGACCTCTCGGTGAGCGAAACGCGAGCGCTCAGCGACTACGAGCAGGACAACTGGGCCACCGAGGAGGACGCACGCGCCGCCCTCGACCGCCAGTTCCAGTCCGTCGCGATGAACTTTGGCGGGAACTACGACCTCACGCTCGAGTCTTACAGCTACGACGACAACGGCGAGTCGGCGACGGTCGACCTCGAGTACTCGGTGACCTTCACCGGCATCAGCGACCAGGTTGCCGACATGATCGCGATGGAACTCCAGAACGATCCCGAACTCGACCTCGACGAAACCGAGGCGCGAGCGATCGCCGACCGCCTCGCTGAGTTGCACATCGAAGAAATCCAGTTCTCCGCCGAGCAGAACGGCTCGACGGTCGTCATGAACTGGAACACCGAGATCCACAACTACGACCAGGTCGTCCTGGGCGTCATCGAGATCGCCGAATCACTCGACGACGTCGACGACGAACTCGCCGACCAGTTCGACGAGGCCCGACAGATGATCGAGGCTCAGAAGGAAGCGGACCTCGTCCAGACGTCCGAGTTCGACCTCTCGATGACCCAGACGCCCAACGAGACGAGTCTGGAGTTCAGTTCCTCGGCCGACGCCGAGAACTGGGGCGACTACGTCGACGAACTCGAGGAACGTGACGTCGAGCAGTTCATCGCGGAGACGACGCTCTCCTTCGAGGCCGAGACGGTCGACGGCGACGTCAACATCGTCTACGACTACGCCGCCAAAGACGACGCTCTGCTCGAGCGCATCCTCGACGAGTACGAGCAAATGGCAGAACAGGATCCGATGATCGGTGACGAGTTCACCGACACCATCGAGAACTTCCGCGCTGCCGAATTCGAGACGGCCAAAGCGACGATGTCGATCACCGAGGAAGAAGCCGAGTTCGAGACGGCCGCGGCGTTCGGCAACATGACCGAACTCGAGGGCGTCCCCTTCGAGACCGAAGACGGCCTCACGGTCACAGCGGTCCACGGCGAGACCGAGAACGCGACGACGACGATGTACGTTACCGTCGAGGGATTCGTCGGCGAGGACGCTGACGAGGCCGAAGTTCGCGAACAGCGCCAGGTCGGCGAGGACACCGACGTCCACCTGCCCGGCGAGTGGGACCGCGAGTTCCCCTCGATCGACGAAGACGAGGTCCGCTCGTTCCTCGAGGAAGGTGAGGACGACGACTCGCTGCTCCCGATTTCGACGACCGCTGCCGTCGCAGCAGGCGTTGCCGGCGTCGCTGTCATCGGTGGGCTGTTCGTAGCCTCCCGGAAGTTCCTCTAGACGAGCGAATCAGATTTTTCGTTTTTGCTGGTAATTCAACGTTCACGACCGTCTCGCGTCTCTCGAGCAGGAGCGATCGGTACCGACTAGACGCGGCAGGAACGAGTCCCCTATCTTCGACGACGACGTTCCCGAGTGGACTGACGTCGTGACTGCCCAGTCCTCCGTCGAACAAGCAAATCGCCTGCCACCCGTCGGCTGACGGGTTAACAAGTTTTCCCACCAGATACTATCGGCTCAAGGCTCGTGTCCAATTACAAAGAGTAGCATCCAACCAGACCGAGCGAACTCGAGGGTCAGTCGATTCGAGCGAACGCCAGGTTGCCCGAGATGTTCTTGATGTAGATGTCGACGACGTCGCCCTCGCTCGCGCCGGGAACGAAGATTGTGTACTCGCCCTTCTCGGCGACCCCGTCGCCTTTGCGTCCCGTGCCCGTGATCTCGACCGTGTAGGTCTGGCCTTCCTCGACGGCCTCGCGCTGGGTCTGTTGCTGGGCGCTCGAGGAGCGCTTCGTGACCGGGCGGAACGCCCCACAGGCGTCACACCGGAGCATCGGGGTGCGGTCCTCGCGGACGAGTCGGGTGTCGGGCAGGCCACACTCCGAACAGCGGACGTACTCTTCGACGTAGGCGTCGATTGCGGCGTCGAAGTCCTGACCGGAGAACGAACCGTTGTACCGGCCGCGACCGTCGGCCAGTTTCCCGTTCGTCCCGAGTTCTCGCTGGACGAATCGGTGCAGGTGGTCGGTCTCTCGCGAGAGGACGTCCGCGATCTCGCCGAGGTTGGTAAACCGGGTGAAGGCGCCGTCCTTCTGGGTCTGGGCGTCGGGAATCTGCAGTCGGTCGTCGTCCCCGCCGATGTCGGGGACGTTCTCCATCGCGCGCTCGAGGCTCGCTTCGTAATCCATACTCGAGCCAAGTGGCCCGCGACGTAAATCCGTTCTGCTCTCGCGTTCAGGGCGCTAGCGCCGGGTTTTCGCCCTCGTGGTCGGCGCTCACCGCCTCGAGTTCGAGCGTGCCGGTCGTCGTCTTCCCGTCGAGTCGCGCCCTGGGGATGGCGACGAGTTCGATTTCCTCGCCGATCGAGAAGGCGTCGACGAGGTCGTGTTCGAGTTCGACGGCGAGCGTCCGGCCGTCGTCGCTGATGGCGATGGTCTGGGCGTCGACGCAGGTCGCTCGATCGGGCTCGAGCGTGAACGGCCCGCTCGCGTTGCAGTGGCGACAGCGCCCCGGGCGACGCATGAATCGACCCGGCTGGCGGACCGAGACGAGTTCCTCGCAGTGGTCACAGCGGAAGTCGGCGACGGCGACCCGCGGGCCGGGTGCGTCCACGTCGGCGACGGTGCCCTCGACGGTCACGAGTCGGTTGAGGTGCTCCGTGCCGAGGTCCGACAGCGAGTGGCGAACGCTCGTCGGCGCCCCGGTCACTCGCAGGTAGACCCGGTCGTCCGGGTGAATCCGCCCCTCTCGCGCCCCGAGTTCTTCAGCGAACTCGCCGAGGGCCGCCCGTCCGGCCTCGAGCGTCCGGTCGGGTTGTTCGAGCAGCGGCGCCGAAAAACGGTAGTCGGTCCCGCAACGGTCGAACGGGACCGTGAGCGACCGGCGGTCGGGGAACCGCTCGAGGAGCGACCTGACCTCGTCTGCTGCGGGTCGAAACACGTGCGTTCGCCACTTGTCGACCAGTTCGCGGTCCGAGACCATGCGCGACCTTCGCTCTCGCAGGACTTTGGTAGTCGTCGGCTAACAGCCTTCAGAGTGGCGGGAAGGGGTCGGTCGAGTTCGAGTCGGTGACGGGAGGTCCCGGAAATCGGGTTGTCGGTTGCCCGACTCCGAGTGAATCACTCCGTCGCGGACGGGTGATACACAGATTCACGGTCCCCCGGAACCAAGCCCGACCGATGACCGTCAGTCGTACCGTCGAACTCGAGGGGCACATTATCGACTCCGGGACGATGGCCCGGTGTTTCGGGGCCGTGATGGACCTCGGTGGCGAGTTCGACGTCGAGGCGTTCGAGGTGGGTCGACACAAACACGAGGAGTCCTACTGCCGGATGGCCGTCAGCGCCGAAAGCGAGGCGGACCTCCGGGCGATCCTCCACGAACTCAACCAGAACGGCGCGACCGTGGCCGATCCGCGCGACGCGACGCTCGAGCCGGCGCCCGCCGACCAGGTGGTACCGATCGACTTCTACTCGACGACGAACCACCCGACCGAGGTCCGCGTCGACGGCGAGTGGATTCCCGTCGAGAACGTCGAGATGGACTGTGCGCTGGTCGTCACCCGCGCCGAGGACGAGGCCGACGAGGTGCGCGTGCGGACGCGCGTCCTCAACGCCATCGAGGAGAGCGACCTCGTCGTTACGGGGGAAACCGGCATTCGCGTCGACCCCCCGGAACGCCCACGCGGGAAAGGCAGCGCCTTCGGGTTCATGCAGGGCGGCGTCTCGAGCGAGCGCCCCTCGAAGTCCCTGATCGAGGAGATCGCCGACGAGATGCGCGACGTGGCCGAGCGCGACGGCAACGTGCTCGTCGTCTGTGGCCCCGCCATCGTCCACGCCGGGGGGCGGGAGGCCCTCGCAGACCTCGTCCGCGAGGGATACGTCGACGCGCTGAGCGCGGGCAACGGGTTCGCGGTTCACGACCTCGAGCGCGACCTCTATGGCACGTCACTCGGCGTCGACACGGAGACGCTCGAGCACCCCCGGAAGGGCCACAAGCACCACATCTACACGATCAGCGAGATCGGCCGCGCCGGAGGGATTGAGGCGGCCGTCGACGCGGGCATCGTCGACAGCGGCGTCATGTACGAGTGTGTGGCCAACGACGTCCCCTACGTGCTCGCGGGGTCGATCCGGGACGACGGCCCGCTCCCGGACACGATCACGGACTCGATCGAGGCTCAGGACGCGATCCGCGAGCAGGCCCAACAGGCCGACCTCGTGTTGATGCTCTCGACGCTGCTCCACTCGGTGGCCGTCGGCAACTGCCTGCCGTCGACGACGAAGACCGTCTGCGTCGACATCAACCCCGCGACCGTCACCCAGTTGCTCGACCGCGGGAGCGCCCAGGCGATCGGGATGGTCACCGACATCGGGACGTTCCTGCCGATGCTGGCCGAGGAGTTGCTCGAGGACGAGGCGTAGACGCGCTGGGCGAGCGTCAGTCGTCAGCGCTGTTCGGTACGCGACCTGTTCGCGGATCAGTCGTCAGTAGTATTCTCAGGAGCGTCGTCTCCCTCTCGTTCAGCCGGTTCGGTTTCGGCGTCGTCGGGTTCGACCCTGTCTTCCCGAGCGGGTGCCTCCTCCCGCGCCGTCTCAACCCAGTCGGGTTCCTCGAGATCCGTTTCGTTGATATCCGTCGTCGTGGCGACGTGCTGGACGGTGACCGTCTTCCCCTCGCGTTCTCCTGCGTCGAATCGCTGTCCGATCGGCACCTCCTTGAGGCGCATCGTTCCCTCGAGGCTGGCGTAGACGATGACGCCATCGCTGTCCACGTAGGCCTCGAACTGGAAGGGTTCGTCCTCGAGATACGTGTCGTCTCGAGGCGTCTGCGAGGTGAGCCGGTAGTACCGATCGCCGCCGTCCTCGAGTCGCTCCACGGTGACGTCCTCGACGGACTGAACCATGGATTGCTGAGTGGAGTAGTAGTCGACGAACCCGACCATCGTCCGGGTGTATCGCGTCGACCCGTTCTCGTACTCGTACACGCCGAGCTGTTCCGATTCGGACCGGTTGATCCACTGTTCGGCCGCCGTCAGTCCGTCGACCGGAACGTCGACGCGAACTCTCGATGGTGGGCGCTGCGTCGGAAATCGGCCTTCGAAGCGCTCCGTGGCGTGGAAGATACCCGCTTCGGGGTCGGCCGCCAGCGAAGCGCGATTGTCGAGCAGCGTCGTCCCGTTATCGAGGGTAACGACGTTCCGGATGTGTTGTCGATACGTACTGTGCAGTGTCGCCTCCATGTGGCCCCTGGCTACCTCTCCCGTGTCGACTGATCCGGACTCGTCGCTCGGAATGTCGGGAGGGGCGTCCTGGTCGGATCCGGTTTCGATTTCGTCGGGATCCAGTGGCTCGTCGACACCGTAGGCCTCGCGATCGGGACTCGAGTCCTCGAACGGGCTCGCAGCGAAGCCGGTACACCCTGCGAGGGCGATCAGGGCGACCACGGCGATGACCTGGAGGGCAAATCGCGTCACAGTGTCGTCGTTACTGGCCAGCCCTCAAATACTTTCTCGAGCGAAACTTAACCTGGTGAGGGATTCCCTTTTTGTACGCTTCTGCCGGACAGTATAGTATCGGATCGGTGTCGAATCGGTCGACGAGGGGATTCATATGGATCGAGAACACGTACACGCCGGCAAGGAAATTCAGCGACGAACCGGGAAGACGTTCTACCTCGCGACGCGCTTCCTGCCGCGACGCGTCCGGGAGCCGACGCACGTCCTCTACGGCTTCTTCCGGATCGCCGACGAAGTCGTCGACGACGCTTCGGGCGTTCCATCCGAGCGGCAAGCCGCCCGCCTCGAGACCCTTCGCGCACAGGCGCTGGGCGAACAGCCCACCGATGATCCGGTCCTCATCGCCTTTAGCGACCTCCGGGAGCGATACGGGATCAGCGACGCCGAGGTCGACGCGTTCGTCGAGGCGATGAAGTCCGACATCCACACCAGTCGGTACGACACCTACGCCGACCTCGAGGCGTACATGCGCGGGTCGGCGGCCGCCGTCGGGGTGATGATGACGGCGATCATGGACCCCGACGATCCGGAGACAGCCCTCCCCTACGCGGTCAAACTCGGCGAGGCGTTCCAGATGACGAACTTCCTGCGGGACGTTCGCGAGGACGTCCTCGAGCGCAACCGCATTTACCTGCCCCTCGAGACGCTCGCGGCTCACGGGGTCACCGAAGAGCAAGTCGAGCGCCTCGAGATGACCGACGCGTTCGCGACGGCGATGGCCCAGGAACTCCGGCGCACGGAGTCGCTGTACCGCGAGGGCGTCGCTGGCATCCAGTATCTCCCCGAAGACTGTCAGCTTCCAGTCTTGCTCGCGGCCGTGCTGTACGCCGAACATCACGCGCTCATCCGCGCTCGAGGGTACGACGTGTTGAACGCCGAGCCGTCGCTCTCGACGGCACGCAAACTGTGGTGTGTCCTGAAGACGCGCTGGCACTGGCAGTGGAACCGCGACCCGGAAGCCGTCTTCCGGCGGGTGTCGGCCGTTCCCGGACGCGAGACGGGGACGGCAGGCGGGACGGACCCGCGTCCCGAAGACGGAGTTCCGACCCGGTGACGTCACCGAGGGTGGCGTTCGGCGGTTGCCGTTGAAGGTGGTGTTCGGCGTCGTTACCGAAGACGACGTTCGCAGTCGCTGCTGAGGGCGGTGTTCGGCGTCGCTGAAGGTGGTGGCGTCAGCCGTCGTCCTCGCGATAATCCGACCGTCCGGTGAGCCCCCAGTAGGCCTGCGACAAAATCGTGATGGTGAAGATGATCGCGAGAATCACCGCGACGCCCAGTGCGGCCGCGTCGCCGACGAACGTGGAGACGAACAACCAGGCGAGCGCGACGAAGACCACCGACCCGACGACGAGTTCGACGATGTCGCGCACGGTCGCACGACTGCTCGAGACGTCGAGGTACTCGGTTTCGAACCGGTCGATGATGCCCATGGGTCGATTTCGACGGACGCGCTGATGTGACATCCTCCCCGTCGTAAACGACGGGGCTTCCCCCGCACGAGGAAACCCGGCCTGTTGCCGAGCAGGTTTCAGGACCGTCTCTCCCGAGGTCGGTGGAACGGGTTTCGTTCCTCGCTCGGGAGCGTCCTGTGGCGCTGTCACGGGCGCTCCCATCCGCAAGCGAGTCATCGACGCCCGGTTTCTCAGGGCGTCTCTCTCCCAAGCGGTCATGCCTCACGGCACGGTCGGTTCGGTCACACTTCCCCGACCCGTAGGCCGGGTTCCCGTGCTGGCGAACGACGCGAACCCCGCAATCGGTTGCAGAACCGACCCGTGGGAACCGACGCCCGAGAAAATCCCAGACGTTGGTTTCAGCGCGTCTCATACTCCCGCGCAAGTGCCGAGAGCCGACGTAACCCTTGGTAACGTAGACGAGACGGCGTGTACTAAGCGTTGGGGTTTCGGCGGGCAACCGGCGGCCGTTGTTTCGCAACATGTCGGATTCACGCCCGCCGTGAACGACGGGATTCTCTCCTTGAATCAAGATAGGTTGGTCGAACTTCCTGGACGGATCGGCGTGCACGTTCGCGAGGATGACGACCGTCTGTCGGCGAGTCCACGGCCTCAGACAGTGCTACCCTGGTTCGTGTTCACTCGACCCAAACAATTTTGGAAGAACCCACATGTAGCTATTCGTTGACCACTGTAGTACGCGGGTCACCCTATCCGGGCGTCGATGTCCGCCCGTCGGGTGGCCCGCGAGTCACCCCCTCACCTCCCCCCCCCCCTTTCCAACCCCACCCCAAGCCCCTTTCGGGAGTGGCTTTTTGCTCATCGCGAGCCACTGCTCGCGTATGACGACCGAACACTCCGACGACAGCACGCGAGCCCACGTCTTCGTCTCCGGGACGGTGCAGGGCGTCTACTATCGGGCGACGACCAGAGAGACCGCTCGAGAAGTAGGCGTCGACGGCTGGGTCAAAAACCTCGACGACGGGCGCGTCGAAGCGGTCTTCGAGGGTCCCGAGGCGGCCGTCGAGTCGATGGTCGAGTGGTGTCACGAGGGCAGCCCGGCGGCCGACGTCAGCGGCGTCGAGGTCGAGTACGAGGAGCCACAGGGTGAGAGTGGGTTCGAGGTCCGGTACTGACGATTATGCGTCTCCGTCGCTCGCCTCGAGGTCGGCGAGCCACGGTGGTCGCTCGGTGTGGGCCCAGGTAGCCCAGGGCGCCTTCTCGGCTGCGTAGTACGCCCGGTAGGCGGCGACGGGATCGTCGCGTCTGTACGCCTCGGGCATCGCCTGTGGTCGCGGGGTCGGCTCCGCGCTCGGGAAGTCGATCAGGTCGGGGTCGATCCGCTCGACGACGGTCCAGCTAGCGTGGTCGTCGGCGTGCCCGTAGCGCTCGCGAAACTCCGCGTTGAGTGCCGCGGCGTGTTCGCGAAGGCGTAGCCAGTTGGCTTCCGACTCGGTCGCCCAGCGCGTAATCGGATGGTTCGCGTGCGTCGAGGCGTAAAGGAACTCGTCGTCCCCGTCGTAGCCGTTCTCCCGGGCCGCTGTACACAACACCTGTGCGGCCTCGAGCAACAGTTTGTTGACGTGCTCGTCGCAGTGATAGCGAGCCGCCAGGCGCGGGTCCTCGTCGAGCCAGAAGACGTTCACGGGAGACGGTAGGGCTCGAGAGACCTAAGCGTCTCGCAGGCCGCGTCACGCCCCCTTCCCGGCTCGGCGGCTCGCCACCCGAATTCCGCCAACCAGCGACTCGGTGATTCGCCATCCGAACCCCGCAATCTTCAACGGGTCGGATGGCGAAGGCTCGAGCATGATCACTGGCGAACGGATGGCCGCCGTCGACGAGAACGCCGCCGTGCTGGGCGTCCCCCGCCGACAGCTCATGGAATCCAGTGGAAACGCCGTCGCTCGAGCCGTCGAGCGCGTCGCCGACCCCGGCGCACGGGTCGTCGTGGTCGCCGGCCGCGGGAACAACGGCGGGGACGCCCTCGTCTCCGTCCGCTTTCTCGATGACTACAACGTGACGACGCTGTTGCTCGGTCGACCGGAGGCCATCGGCACCGACATCGCGCGAGCGAACTGGGAGGCGCTCGAGCGAGGCGAGTACGACCTGCGGACGGTCACCGACTCCCGCTCGTTTTCCCTCCCCGAGTGCGACGTGGTCGTCGACGCGATGCTCGGTACCGGGATCAGCGGCAATCTTCGGGAACCTGCGGCTTCGGCCGCCCGGGCGATCAACGCGGCCGACGCGACGGTGGTGAGCGTCGACGTCCCCTCCGGGTTCGACGCCGACGCGGGCGAGCACGCCGACAACGGCGTCGCGGCCGACCACGTCGTCACCTTCCACGACGCCAAGCCGGGGCTCGAAGCCCTCGAGGCGACGCTCGAGGTTGCCGACATCGGCATTCCGGCGGCCGCGGAGCGATTCGCGGGCCCCGGCGATGTCGACCTCGCTCGACCCGCCGAGCGAACGGGTCGGGCGTTCGTCATTGGTGGTGGCCCCTACACCGGCGCGCCGGCGCTCGCCGCCCAGGCTGCGCTCCGGGCGGGCATGGAACTCGCGTTCGTCGCTGCGCCCGACACGGTCGCCGGAGAGATCCAGGGGTACGCCGAGGACCTGATCGTCCAGCCATACGAGGGCGAGGTGCTGACGCCCGATCAGGTCGAGGGGCTCGTCGAGACGGCCGAACGCCACGACGACGTGGTCGTCCTCGGGCCTGGCCTGGGCACTGCTGAGAAAACCCTCGAGGCTGCCCGGCAATTTCTCGAGTCGTACACCGGCCCGGCCGTCGTCGACGCGGACGCCCTCGAGGTCGTGCCCGACCTCGAAACCGAGGCGACGCTGGTCTGTACGCCCAACCGGCACGAACTCGCGGGGATGGGCGGGCCCGAGGCCGACGACCTCCGAGAAGTCACGGACGAGCTCGAGACCTTCACCGAAGGTTTGGGTCACGTCGTCCTCGCGAAGGGGGCGGCGGACGTGATCTCCGACGGCGAGACGACCCGCGTCAGCCGCGTGGGGACGCCAGCGATGGCCGTCGGTGGCACCGGCGACCTCCTGTCGGGAATCACGGCGGGGCTACTCGAGCACGCCGACCCCCTCGAGGCCGCGACGGCGGCGGCGTACGTCAACGGCCGTGCCGGCGAGCGCGTCGCGCGTCGCCACGACCTCGGGTTGGTCGCATCGGACCTGCTCGAGGCGATTCCGGCAGCGATCTGGGGTGGGGACGATGAGTGAGGATCGATCGGATGCCGTGGACGCCGACCGCCACGAATCGACGGCGAGCGACCTCACCCACACGACCGACGACGGCGACGTCCAGATGGTCGACGTGGGAGCCAAACCCGACACTCGACGGCGGGCCGTCGCCGTCGGCGAGATCAGACTTCGGAAATCGACGCTCGAGGCGATCCGCGAAGACGAGGTGAGCAAGGGTGACGTGCTCGCGACCGCGCGCGTCGGAGCGATCCAGGCGGTCAAACACACCTGGGAGACGATCCCGATGTGCCACCAGATCCCGATCACGAACGTCGACACGGCGTTTCGGTTCCTCGAGGATGGTGCGGGCGAACGGGGTGGATCGGCCGGGGAAGACGACGTGGACGAGGGATCCGAGAGGAGCGAGCCAGGCGACAGCGAACCCGCATCGGCCGCACTCGAACTCGAGGTTACCGTCGAGACGACGGGAAAAACCGGCTGCGAGATGGAGGCTCTCGAGGGCGTGACGACGGGGCTAAACGTCGTCTGGGACATGGTCAAGGCCGTCGAAAAGGACGCAGACGGTCAGTACCCGGCTACGCGAATCGAGCACGTCCGCGTACTCGAGAAGGAGAAGCGCTCGTCGAACACCAAGTAGGGATCGGACACGCGACCGGGCGCCGGTAACGGTCGCCTACCCTCGTCATCGGGCGATTTCACCGGATAGCGCATCGATTCGAGCGGTCGGCTTCCTCGTGAAACCGTTCGGAAGTGGTGACCTACGGTGACGCCAACCGGTTCATAACAATCCCCATCTCCCGTCGTACCCCCTGTCGGCGCAATGAAGCGACGTACCTATCTCGCAACGGCAGGCGCACTGACCCTCGGCGGTTGTATGGGCTTTGGTGAGACCGACGAACCGCGAGGAAACGACAGCAACTCGAGCGACCCGGACGGCAACGAAACCGGGAACGGCGATGGTAACGGCAACGGGAATGGCGACGGAAACGGCGATGGCAACGGGAATGGCGACGGCGACGTGCCGACGGAAGCCGAAACCTTCGACGACTTCGAAGACCTCTCCGACTGGCAGGTCGTCTCCGGGTCGGCCACCCCCTACACCGACTACTCGGTCGTCGGCTCCCAGTCCGTCCTCCTAGAGGCGAGCGAAGAAGAGTCCCAGGTTCGCATCGCACGCGAACTCGACGAACCCCTCGACGTGACCGAGATCACGCCCGGACTGGCCGTGGCCTCCCACTCGACGGTCAACGTCGGCATCCAGCTCTACGATGAAACCCGCGACAAGGTGGTTTACCGCCAGCGGACCCACGGCATGTCCATCCGTCACGTGAACTTCGGCGTCGAGTACATCAACGGCGACCCCGACCTGAGCGCGGTCACCGAGATCCACATCTCGATCTGGGTCGGCGACGGCACGGCCGAGGCCTGGATCGACGACCTCCACTTCGTTCCCAAGCCCGACCCGACCGTCCTCCTCCAGTTCGACGGCGGCTACGAATCTCACCTCACCGAGGCCATGCCCCTCCTCGAGGAGTACGGCTACTCCGCGACGGCGTTCGTCCCCCCATCCCGTCTCCGTGCCTCCGAGGACGACGAGGGCGACCGCCTCACCGCAGACCAGGTCGCCGAACTCGCCGACGCCGGCTGGACCATCGGGAGCTACGGCGCCCACGGCAACGACCTGACGGCCCTCGAGGGCGAGCGGACGCCCGCGAGCGAAATCGAGGAGGCCGCCACCTGGCTCGAAGACGAGGGGTACGACCCCGAGTACGTCGCCTACCCGGGCGGTGCGTACAACGACGAGGCGATCGAGGCCGTCGAGGCGAACCACGAACTCGGCTTCACGGGCGGCTACCCCGTCAACGGCTACCTCACGAACGCCGCGCTGTGCCCGCGACTCGTCCACCCCGACGGCGACGAGGCCCGCGAGGCTCTCGAGACGACGGCCGAACTCGGCGGCATCACCGCCATCTCGTTCGTCCGATTCGACGGCGGCGTCGGCGAACTCGAGGCGACCCTGGGACACGTCCAGGAACTCGAAGAGGCCGGCGAAATCGAGGTCGTCACGCCCCAGGACGTCGCCGACGAGTACGTGCTCTAGGCCGGATTCGGTTGCGTTTCTTTTGTGGAGGACTCGAGTGTCGAGCGAGCGTTAGGTTCGGTCGGTTGAACCGCACTCTTTGACATCCTCCACACGACTGAAGTCGTGGGATTCCCGACCGTCGTTGGGATATTGTGGTTTACGACGTGACCTGTTCTCGAGGTGCGAACGCACCAGTTTCCTTGTCAAACAGGAACGTCGATGGCTGTGCCAACCAGCCGTTACTCCTATCGCCGTCCCCAGAATGCTTCGCGTTCTGGTGTGCGGACGAGACGCTGTGCGTCTCGTCAACGCCATCCGTGACGAGAATCGGAGATACTTTCTGCCGAATGTTCTCTGCGCCATTCACGTCAGCATTCGCCACCATCCCACACTCGTCGCAGACGTACAACCCGCGCTCCACGCGGTTCGCGTCACGCTTACGACCACAGCACGAACACGATTTGGACGTATCCCGCTCAAACACCTGCTTGATTGTGATGCCTTCCATCTCGGCCTTGTATTCGAGAAGGTCGGTAAAGCGGTCGAACGCCCACGAATGCAGATCGAGGTTCCCGTGCTTGCCCCAGTCCTTTGACTCGCCGTTCTCCTCGTCTTCGCGGATACCGGAGAGGTCGCCCACCACAATCGTTCCAACCCCTTCGTCAACGCACCGCTGGACGATGTGCTTGGAAAGCGTGTGGAAGTAGTGGGTGCGGCGAGCCGACTTCCTCCGGTTCAACCGCGTGGCTTGCTCGGAATCCGAGTCGTCACAGCGAGCGATACGCTTGCTGAAGTAGTAGTCGTCCTGCTTCAGACAGTTGAGCGGATACAACTCAGCGTGGCCATCTTCGTAGGCGAGTACGGCGAAGTTGGTGATCCCGAGGTCAACACCCACGGTTTGCTCACTAGGGGCTTCGGACACTTCGATTTCGACTTTGCAGACGAAGTGCAGTTCCCACTCATCCCCTGTCCAGACGGTTCGAACTTGTTGAACGCTCTCTACGGTAGAGAGGTCAACGTCGGGGCGAGTCTGGTATTCACAGAGGATGAAGTCCGACCAGTACTCCTTGAGGTTGGAGCCTTTGGAGAGGCGGAGGCGGTTGTACTTAGTGTCGAGTTTGAAGCCTTTGTTTTTGAACGTGACCGTGGAACGCGGATGTTCGTCTCTGTGTTTGCGGTAGCCGAGCGGGTTCGCGTTCGTGTCTCCGTTGCGTCGTTTGCCGTACCAGCCGTTGAACGCCTCAGCGAGTTCTTGAAGGACTCGCTGACTTGACTGAGAATGCAGGTCATCGTAGCGTTCGTGTGACTTCAGGTACGCGGTGAGTTCGTCGTGTTCTGGGATGTAGCCGATTTCATCCCAGACGCGACTGATTGTCCACCGTCCGACGTTCCAGAGTTTCGAGGCGGCGAACCCAAGGGCGTCAAGGTCGTCAGACACCTGTTGCTGATTCCCAATGGAAGCAGTGTAGGTTCGTGTGACGACCTGTTTCGCCATATGTAACCTATGTAGACAAACCTACTATAAGGTATGGATTCAGGCGTGGAATATCCTGCTGTGCCATCGAACGGTGGACTGTGTATGGGTTTGTCGGATTCATCCCACGACTGAAGTCGTGGGCTTTCTCCTCGATGTTCTGTAATTTTGGCACCTTCCCGCGTCGAGTGGGAACGCCATTCGGTGTTCGAGAGAGGAACCAAACTGTCTGACTTCCAGACACATGTCTGCGTACTAGTATATGCTGCTCGGGCGCCTACTAGTGGTATGGGAATTCCTATTATCGACACGATGACTGATGGGTTCGAGCGAGCCACGACTCGAAACGGGCTGCGGTTCGTCGCCGTCTTCGCCATCCTCTCGATCGCGAGCGTCCTCCTATCCCCGATGCGACTCGACGCTGGTGAGCCAGCAGTGCCGATCGTCGGGTTCGGCGGCGCGGTCGCCGGATTGCTCTCGATCGTCGTCGCTATCGCTACCGTCGTCGCCGCGATCGTCGCTTTGCGCACGTTCGCCGCGGGCGAAACGGAGACGATCCCGGACGCGTTCGTGCGTCGGAACGTCGGATGGGCGACGCTCAACGTGATCCTCGGCGGCATCGCGTTCGGACTGATCGTCGCCTTCGGAACCGTCCTATTCGTCGTTCCGGGGCTGTTCTTGCTCGTCAGCCTCTACTACTGGGCTGTCTTCGTGGCCGTCGAGGACCAGAACGCGCTCGAGGGCTTTCGCAGCAGCTGGCAGCTCACCCGTGGCAACCGGCTTCGGCTGTTCGGCCTCGGCGTCGCCGTCTTCGTGACCGGTGCCGTCGTCACGGCGGCTTTTGCCCTGCCAGTCGCCCTGCTCGGCATCGTCGGAGGCGTGCTGGCCCAGGTCGTCAGCGCGGCCATCACGGTGTACGTGCTCGCGACGACCGTCAGCGCGTACGAACAGCTTCGCGACGGCGGGCCTAGCGAACGCCCCGACACTCAACCGTTCGTTCCGGGAACGACGGCCTGAGCGGTTCTGTCGATACCCTCCTTTCCAAACACTGGTTTTGTTCAGAAAGCGTCAATAAATTGACTACGTAGCGCTACTCAGTTCTGGTTTCGGTGACATCCTCGCCCGGCGTGAACGCCGGGGCTTCCACCGCAGGTGGAATACCAGTGAAGTGCTGGATTGAGGTTTCAAGACGTGTGCGTGTCACCGGTCTCCGGCTTCGTCCCTGCTCCCACTGCTGGTGAGCTAGACGAAACCTTGTCATCGGAAGCCCGCTTCTCAGACGGGAGTTCCTCGCTCGGTGACGTGTCTTCGTGGGCCTGCCACTGGCCCCCGCTCTGTGGTGAGTCATCGCCTGCCGATTTCCAAGGCAGGCTCTCTCCCCACGGATTTAGCCGACTGGCTATATTCGCGGCTGCGTTCAAATCCGCTTGATACTCCGACACCCAACACCCCTTGTACGTACACTTGAACGTGCCCTGATGCGGTCGATACCCGATGTGCTTGCAGGCGTGACACGTCTTCGACGTGTAATGCGGGTACACGTACTCCACAGGGATACCACGCTCCGCAGCCTTATCCTCGATACGCGATTGTATCTGAGAGAACAACCACTTGCCGAGGCGTCGATTCCAGTACTTCCCGATATCCTCGTCCGTGATGCCATCGAGGCATTCGAGGACGACAATCGGGTTTTCGAATTGGAAGGCGTATTCGACAGCTCGTGTCGAGGCTTTCTCGATTTCGTCTTCAATGGCGTCTTGCCACCGTCCCCACACGAGATCGTCGAGGAGCTTTGGGGCGTCTCGGGGTTTCAAGCGGTCTTCGGCACTGGCTTGTTTCTGTCGGAGGTGTCGGACGCGACCACCATCCACGAACAACGGGTCAACGGGGGTGTCGTCTTGAAGGGCACAGCCTACCAAGAGCTTGGATTCGCCCACGTCGAATCCAACGGGCGTTACATCGTCGCTGTCACACGAGCACGAGTGGTCAAGTTCGACTTCGTAGTTCGCAGTGACGTGTAACACCCAGCGAGTCCCATCGCGTTGCAGGCGGAGTTCCCCCGCCCGTACACTCTCGTCGTCTTCATCGATGAGTGCGTACCACCAGTCTTCTTGCTCGGGATTCAACTGGAGTGGAATCCAGACGTTTGTTCCACGACCGGGGAGTGGAACCTCCCAGCATATTTTGTGGTGGCGATCTTCATGGATGTCGAAGACGGCTGCGGTGTTGGCGTAGCGGATGGGGTGGTCGTCTGCGAGTTGCTTCGCATCATACGTGTCCTCGTCTAAGAGGTTTGGCACGTATTGTTTGAGCGCGTTTTTCGAGTGCCAGTTGAGGGCTTCGCCGCTAACGACCTCGTTGACGGCACTCATCGTATCGCACTCGTCGTTGAAACTACGATGGAGTAACGCTTCGTATCGTTCGTGTTCGTTTTCGAGTTTGCGCTGCTTGTGCTGAGTGAGTGGGGCAAGATACGCTTCGAGCGTCTTGCACTCCTCACTCATTCGTCAGCGTCTAACCCTTGTTCGACGAGTTCGGCGTAGGCGAAGTCCATTCGTAGGCCGTTCTCGCGAGAGTATTCTTTCACTCGCTCGTGGAGGTCGCTTCCACGGTCGATGGCGATATCAATTCGCATCCGTTTTTCAGTACGTTATTGTGTATCTTAAAGATTCGTATCGCGATAGATGTTCGGTTGGCCGTCGCTCGTAGGTTACGTAGTTGAGTGACGCGATTCACGCCCGCCGTGAACGGCGGGATTCTCTCGCTGATTAAAGATAGTAGCAGTCGTGTAAGTTATGATGAGGTGAGTCGGGAGAGAAACGCAGAGAGCAGCAAACCGAACGCGAGGTGCTGGACCATCGTCGACTCGAGCGTCGCACGTACGTGGTCTTCGTTCGAAATCGAATATTCCTTCGTCCGGACCATCGGGTGCATCTCCAGGAATGCCTCGTCCTCGAGGTCGTGAAGCGCTGGGTACACGATACCGGGGCTCAACTGGACGTCGAAGTAGGTGGCTAACGTCGAGAGGAGTTCCTTGCCGTTAGCCCCGTCGTGGAGGGCGACGAGCATCAAGAGGACCTCGTCGAGATTTTCCTTGAGAAGCGCGTCCTCGAACCGAACGTCGTCGGCAGGGAGGACGCTAACGACCTGCGCCATCATCTCCTCGAGGTCACGGTCAACCGCGGACTGATGGTTTTCGTTACACTCGACGGAGTCCTGCGCTGTCGCGGCAGCCATCGACCCCTCGTTCGCTAATTTGGTGAGAATCGCGCCCGTGTGTTTCGTGTGATTACTCATGGGTGATCGCTCCTCGAGATTCGTGACCAGGAATCCAGCGGTCGTTCGTTAGTTTATTCATGAAATACAAGAATACATATACGTGGTACGCCAAAAGGAAGACTAGCTTGTCTTGAAGGTATGCGAAGCGTACTCAATGGCTAGCATAGTAAAATCGAGCTGGCACAGCCACTATTGGTGCCGGACGATTTGGGGATGTATTCGCTGTACAGTACGGTGATAGTCAGCAATGTGGGGTATGGTTCTTCTCAAGTCATTGGAAGACTGACTCATCCCGAGTACGGAATAGGACAACCTCGCCGGTCGTGAACGACCCAATCCGCCTCAGTCTCGACTTCGGACTTACGGCCCCGCTGTGGCCAGGGAGTTCCAGAGCGACCCGAATCACTCTTTTTCGACGTACCGACCCCGGCGCTCGATTTCGCGGAGACGCTCGAGGACTGCCCCGTCCCCGGCCTCGCGGTAGCCCGCCCGAAGCGCCTCCCTGAGTGGCTCGGGATCGTCGGCCGTCCCGACCAGGCTCTGGTCGAAGACGTGGAGGTCCATCGCGTAGTCCTCGAGGTGGTCGGAGTGATAGCCCAGTCCGAAGTCGATCAGGTAGGTTCGATCGGCGTCGACGCGCACGTTTCGCGTGGTCGGGTCGCCGTGGACGAACCCCGCCTCGTGGATAGTCGCGAGCGACCGGCCAACGGATTCGACCCGGTCGATCGTCAGCGCTTTCTGTAAATCGTCGTCGCCGACGTACTCGAACTCGAGGGTCGCTTCCTGGCGGTCGACGTCGCGAACCACCGGCGTCGGGACGCCCGCTCGTCGAGCGTGGCTCGTCAGGCGTGCCTCGAGGGTGGTCCGCTCGCGTCGCAGACGTGCATCGAGATCAGGGTGGCGGTAGCGTTTGGGGCGGCGACGCTTGCGGACGCGACCGGCCTCGGGCTCGAGGGTGACGACGGCTTCGGCGCCGCGAATCGTCGTCTCGCTCTCGTTTTCGTCGTCACGTTCGTTTCCGCCTTCGCCTTCACGCTCGGCGTCGTCGACTCCTTGGCCTCCGACGACGGCCCGATCTGGTTCGTCGCTTCGCCAAGTGACCGGCACCTGGTCGGGCCGAAAGTCTGGATCGACGCGGGAGTTCGGAATCTCGAGCGTATCACCCACAGCGTACATCTTCGCGCCGAGGACGGCGATCATCCCCGCGTTGTCGCCCAGGAATCGAGGCTCGGGGGCGTAGAACTCGGCACCCCGGTCGGCACACATCGTCTCGAGCATCTCGCGGAGGCGAGCATTGTGGCCGACGCCGCCCCCGAGAACGAGTTCGTCGCTGCCGGTGAGCGAGAGCGCGCGTTCGGCGACTTCGGTGAGCATCGCGAAGATGTGCTCCTGGAGGGAAAAGCAGACGTCCTCGACGGCGTGGCCCTCGTCGACGGCGGCCTTCGCCGCGGACATGATCCCCGAAAACGAGAAGTCCATCCCCTTGACGACGTAGGGCAAATCGACGTACTCGCCGTCTTTAGCGGCTTGCTCGACCTTCGGGCCGCCGGGGTGGGACCAGCCGACGTGTCGGGTGAACTTATCGATCGCGTTGCCGACGCCGGTGTCCATCGTCTCGCCTAGGACGCGGTAGCGCCCGTTGCGATAGGCAAGCAGGTGGGCGTTAGCTCCGCTGGCGTTCAGACAGACGGGGTCGTCGAAGTCGGCTGCGTGGCGCCCGACCTCGAGGTGGGCGACCATGTGGTTGACGCCGACGAGAGGCACCTCGAGGGTACCCGCGAGCGCCCGTGCGGCAGTGCCGACGACGCGCAGGCAGGGGCCGAGACCGGGGCCGCGAGAGAAGGCGACGGCGTCGATGGGCGGCCGTTCGTCCGTCGTCTCGGCCGCGTGCTCGAGCACCGTCTCGACGACTCGCGGAATCGCGTCGTGCATGTGCTCGGCCGCCTCGCGGGGGTGGATGCCGCCGCTGTCGGGTTCGTAGGCGTCGGTCTCGATTACCACGTCGTCGCCGTCGTACAGGGCCGCACTCGCCGCCCACGCGGTACCCTCGATGCCGAGGATCCGCGGCGGTCGGTCGCTGTCGGAGGCGGAGGTGGAAGCAGGGTTCGCGTGTGTGCTCGAGTGGGCCTCGGGCTCATTGTCATTGTGGGTGTTCCGGGTCACAGCCGACACTCCTCACGTGTAAAAAATCGTGGTCTTGGTCGAGTTCGGTTCGACACGGCGACGAAACGGATCTCGAGCCGGCTTACGCCCACTCGGTGTAGCCGCACTTGCCGCAGTGCTGGCGGTCGCCGTGGTCGGCGAGGAACGAGTCCCCACAGCGTGGGCACTGTTCGCGCTCGACTTCGCCCTCGTCGTTGTAGAGTTCGTAGTGTGCCATCTCAGGCCTCCTCCGCTTCGACGTCGCTCTCGTCGCTGACGATCTTGTTGCGCTCGAGCATGTGCTCCTGTTCGACCTCGGTGGCGTGAGCGGAGGTCTCATAGACCTTCGCGTGGCCGACGGTCTTTCGCATGCCGAACTTGGTGTCGAGTTTGCGGATGACGACCTCGTCGGCGTCCTTGTTCAGCTTCGCGGCGAGGCTGTCACGGACCTGCAGACGCGAGGGCGTCGCCTCGTCGTGGGTCAGTTCGAACGTGACGTTCGAGCGGTGCAACATGGGATTTTCCTCCTCGGAGATGATGTCGACGTCCATGATATCACTCAGTTACTCTACTATGCCCGGGTAGCGCCTAAAAGGATTTCGAACCCGGGGGCGTGTCGGTTGGGCACACACTGATTAGAGCGAGCGGACGACGACGAACGGTATGTACCGAAAAGTCGTTCTATCTCACGTGCCTAGATGTAAAACGTGTTCGAGCAACCACCCCCGGCAAATCCATTCCAATTCCGAAGTATCTTCTCGATCAGTTCGACGGGGGCACCGGCTGCTTTGACGGTAATCGGGCGAAACCCCGTCCCTGTTCCCAGATGTCCATAAAGATTTGAAAATAGCCAATTTTGAGTTAGGCTATTTTGAGTTAGGCTATTCGGAAGTATTATTCACCACCGAGAGTAAGTAGACGTATGGAGGACTTCGTCAATCGGGAAGTCGAACTCTCACGCTTGCGAGGGAGCTACGAGTCCGATGATGCCGAAATGATCGTCATTTTTGGGCGACGACGTCTCGGGAAGACACAGCTCGTCCAGCATTCGCTCGCCGACCGCGATGATGCTGTCATCTTTCAGGCCACGGAGACCACGGCACAGATTCAACTCGACGAATTCGTCGATGTCGCGTCCGAGGCGTTTCCCAGCATTACACAGATCAGACAGAATTGGGAAGCACTGCTCGGATATCTCGGCGATCAGGGCGGGGTCGTCGTCCTCGACGAATTTCCGTATCTTATCGACGCCGACGAGAGTCTCCCCTCAGTCATCCAGCGGTTGTGGGACCAGCAGTTCCAAAACACGTCGGGGACGCTCATTCTGATCGGGTCGTCGATCAGTATGATGGAAGAAGCGACACTACTCGGGAACAGTCCCCTGTACGGGCGGTTTACAGAACGGCTCGACCTCCGTCCCCTCGACTTCGCCGCCGCACAGGAGTTCATCCCAGATGAGTACTCGCCTGAAGAGCGGATCTTCGTCTGGGGTACCTTTGGCGGTACTCCGTACTATCTCGATGGCATCGACCTCAACCAGACCCTCGGGACGATTCTCACCGAAGAAGTGTTCTCCCAGAACGGCTACCTTCACAACGAACCGGAGTACGTGCTTCGGACGGAACTCACCGACCCGAATCGGTATTTTGCAATCCTCACTACGATCGCAGCGGGCAAAACGACGTCGAACGAGATCGCCCAGGCAATCGGAATCGATGGGAAGCAGATCTCGACGTACACACAGAAGCTAGAGCGATTACGACTCATCGAGCGCGAAGTACCGATTACTGAAGAGAAAGCGAAGTCACGCCGTGGACGCTACCGGATCCGAGACCCCCTGTTTCGGTTTTGGTTCCGCTTCGTCTACGGCAAGGAGGACCGATACGAACGCCTCGGTGAGGAGGCATACGAGGCAATCATCGAGCCAGAGATGGCTGACTTCGTCAGTCCAGAGTTCGAGAAACTGTGCCAGGACGCCCTGCCGAACCTCTACCCAGAGACGACGTTTCTCGACATCGGCCGCTGGTGGTACAAGGAGCACGAGGTCGACGTCGTCGGACTGGCCACAGATGGGACAATCGTTGCAGGGGAGTGCAAATTCACGAATGCACCGCTCGACTACGGTGCTCTTGCCTCGCTCGAGGACCACGTAGAAGAAATTCGCTGGGGGCCAAACGCAGATGGTTCCGCCACGGAATACGCGCTATTCACACGGAGCGGCGCAACACAGTCCGTCCAGGAGGCAGTATCCGAGCGCGATGATCTACGTTTGTTCAATTTGAGTGACGTCAATCGAGCGATCGGTAACTGACGCCGTGAGAGCTAGCAATCGCCGTTACGAGACGACGGCTAGCCCACGCGGCGTTTTGGACTCCTCGCCGTCCCAGTCGGTCTCGAGCACCGAGCAGGAATCGCCGAAGTCCTGTGAGACGAAACAGCCGGCGTTGTTGACAGCGTAGATCGACCCCCCACACTCGTCGAAGATCGTCCGGACGACCCTGTTGCCCATCGGGAGGCCACGGTCGTCGAGGCGCTCCCAGTCGGTGTCCGGTCCCGGTTTGCGGTAGGCATAGGCTGTCGCTCGCAGGCCGTCTGCGCGCTCGAGAGGAGCATCCGATCGGGTCGTCGGAATGGGGGACGACACTGACCATCCCAGTTCTGCTCCCGCACGAAATCGGTATCTGAACGGTGTTCGACGAGTGTGCTTTTCTCTACCGATCCGCCTGGATCTGTGCCCACGTTCGTCTGACCGCCATCGCAGCCACGAAGACGATGACGACGGCGTTTACCGAATGGATGGCGGCGACGAGGGAACCGTAGAGGTGGGCCGTTGCGTACTGGGCGGAGACCAGTACGAACAACACGACGGGAACGGCTTTCAGAAACGCCGAGAGTCGACCCAGGAAGGCGAGCGGGAACAACAGGAAGACAACGGGTTCGAAGACGTGGACGAACGTTCGGTGTAGCGACCAGTTCGTCGGATCGACGAAGACAGCCATCCCCGCGATGTACACCTGCACGAGCACGCAGAGGACGAAGAACGACGCCAGTACGAAGAAACCGTAGCGCGCCCAGACGACCCGCTTTGGTTCCGCCATTTAGCCGCTCCGTTCGTTCTCGGTCGCCGCCGCGCCCTCGTGTTCGTCGACGATAACGACGCCTTTCATCCCCGCCCGCCGATGCGGATCGCAGTAGTAACGCGTCGTGCCAACGGTGTCGAACGTGTGTTCGAAGGTCGCACGCTGCTCGACGCCGCCGCTGTCGAACAGGCCGTCGGTGGCGACGACGTTGTGCGAGCCGTTCCCGATCCACTCCCACCTGACCGTCGTTCCCGGCCGAATCTGGATTGCAGCCGGTTCGAAAACCATCTCGTTGACGTCTGGCCCAACTTCGACAGTTACCATATCCCCGTCCGGTTCCTCAATACTGCCGTCGTAGTTGTCCGCGTTCGCTAACCACTCGTCGACGCTCTCGTTTCCGCCGTCCTCGCCTGAGCCGTTTCCGAGGGTCTCCGTACACCCGGCGAGCGCCCCCGAAACGAGGAGTGTGCCCGCCGTGAGGAGGAACTGGCGGCGATTCGTGCCCTCGTGAGACACTGATGGCCCGCTCTCGTCGATGGCCGACCGGTTCCGCTGGCCCTCGATGTCGTGACTCGATCGTGATCCAGAGTTCGTCTCGTTGTTCACACTCTCTCAGACGGCCGGGACGGGGATAGAGCGTCCAGCACAGACGCCGACACAGCGGGTGTGCGAAAGACGTATATATCGACGACAGTCGTGCAGGGCGCCCCCGGACGCAGAACGGTAGCTGTCGCTCTCGCGCCCACCGACCGCGAGCGGGGTGCGGAAGCGATGACAGGCATAAATGTTTCCCCACAGTTGCTCGCGTGGCGATCGTGCGCGTCGGTCTATCACCGGCGCCCCGAATAGTCGAGGTATGCTACTGATGGAGATTTCGGCGGACTCGACGTTCGATCGCGTGTTCGTTCAGAACCGGCAGGCGACACCGCAGCGGGGTGATTCTCGGTGACGAACGTGACCTCGAGCCCGGTTCCCTGGCGACGACAGACCCGTGCGTTCGCGCGACGACACCTGCAGCAACTCGTCCGCGACAAGATGATTCTCTTTCTCACCGTGGGCTGGCCGATCCTCTGGTACTTCCTCACGATGACTTTCTTCGTTGAGGTCCCCGCGGGAACCGATCTCGGACCGCTCAAGGCAGCCAACGGGATCAACTACGGACTCTTCGGTGCGTTTACGGTCACCGTCTCCCTGTTCGCCGGCGGATTCGCTCGCGACCTCGAGAGCAATCGATACCGGAAGCTCCGGACGATGCCGCTCGCGCCGACCGCGGACCTGGCCGGCCGGTTCGCGGTCGGGACGCTCTTCGGCGTCACGTCCTACCTCGCGACCGTCGCCGTAGCCTCCCTCGACGGTGCGGCGTTCCCGGCCCTCGATGCGGGTACGATCGGCGTACTGCTTGCGACGTTACTGCTGTTCTGTCTGATCGCGATGGCCCTGGCGATGGTGCTCGCGCTCGTGGTGACGAAACCCGAGCAACTGACGACGATCGCCATCGTCATCGTTCTGCTCGCCTACTTCATGACGGGATTCAACGGCACGTCGCCGGAGATGCTGGCGAACAGCGCGGGCATGGTGAATTACCTCCCCAACTCGCTGGCGACGCGAATGCAGATCGGGTACTGGCTGGGCACCGAGCGTATCGCGTTCATGGCGCCGCCAGAGGTCCCCACCTCGAGGGAGTACGTCGCCCTCCTCGTGGGGTATGCGGCGGTGCTGTCGGCGGTCTCCGTGCTCGTTATGCGACGAGTCGCCTACGGGGGTGGCTCCCGATGAGCGATTCGGGGACGCCGAATGCGGTCGTCGAGGCCGTGAACGTCACGAAACGATTCGGCGACCAGAACGTGCTCAGGGGGCTCGACTTCACCGTCGCCCCGGGCGAGATCGTCCTCCTGATGGGGCCCAACGGTGCGGGAAAGTCCGTGTTCGTTTCGTGTCTCTCTGGGAGCGCGACGCCCGACGGTGGCACCATCACGCTCTTCGACGAACTGACCCCTCGAGCAGCCCGGCCGGCGGTGAGTACGATGTTCCAAGGCGCGATGGCCGATCCCGATCTGACCGGTCGCGAGAACCTCCAGTTCTACGAGGCGCTCCACCCGAACGGGACGGGTCGATGGCGCGAGCTGGTAACGCGGCTCGAAATCGAGGACGATCTCGATCGCGTCGTCGGCGACTACTCCGGCGGCATGCAACGAAAACTCGAGATCGCGATCACGCTGAGCCTCGATGTCCCCTTCTACGTCCTCGACGAGCCGACGATCGAACTGGACCTCGCGACGATTCGCGAACTCCACGATCTGCTCCTGGGCATGCGAACGGCGGGAAAGACGGTGCTGATTACCAGCCACGCGCCGCTAGACGCACAGATCGCGGACAGAATCGTCTTCGTCCGGGACGGGAAGGTCATCGCAAGCGACGCTCCCCGGACCCTGATCGAGACGCTGCCGCCAGTTCTCCGCGTCCGGGGGACGCTACCCCCGGAGAACGACCTGCTCGGAGGCAGGGTGTTTCGGCGGGGAGACGAGATTCGAGGCTTCCTCGAAGGAAGCGACGCATTCGACGAGATTAGAACGAACCTGGAGATGAAGGGCGCCGATTTGGTCGACATCGACCGCCCCTCGTACACGGACCTGTTCAACTACTACACGTACGTTCATGCGAACGAATGAGAGCTGGCTCCGAAAGGGGCCATCGCGGCGATTAAGGATACACGAGTCCTACGACGCTCCAACAACGATGCGACCACTTCCCATCCCATGTCCACGCAATTGAGGTCGTCCGACGAGCCGAACGCCTCCTCGATCGGTCACGTCCTTCGTGCGCCCTTGCGACGGGAGACGTACCTGAACGTCTGTTATCTCGTCCTGATGTTCCCGCTCGGGATCCTCTACTTCGACGTCCTGGTCGTCGGATTCGCGACGGGGATCCCGCTTCTGGTCCTCGGCGTCGGCGTTCCGCTCCTGCTCGCCGTGTTCGTGATCGCCGTCGAAGCGGCCCATCTCGAGCGCCGACTCGTCGGCGCCCTGTTGGGCGTTCACATCCCCGTTCCGGACCCAAAGACGAGCGGATCGCGCTGGGTGCGTTCGAAGCGGTTGGTGACGGCTCGAGAGACGTGGAAAGCCATCGCCTACGTGCTCTCGGAGTTCGTCTACGGCAGTCTCCTGTTCGGCGTCCTCGCCTCGGGAGCGGCGACGGCGGCGAGTTTCATCCTCGCCCCGCTGTACTACACCCGGGCGCCGATCGTCGCGTACGGTCCGATCCCGACCACCGACGTGGCCCTCGACGTGCTGTTCGGATGGGATTCGCTGCTCGTCGGCCTCACCACGACGTTCACTCTCGGCTCTTGGCGAATCGAGACCCTCCCGGGGGCCCTGCTGGTGTCGGGACTCGGAATCGTCCTTCTCTGGGGGCTGCTCGTACTGGCCGACGTCGCCGCCGGGCTGTGGGGACGGTACGCGCGTCGAATGCTCACGACGCCGCGTTACTGGACGCGTCCTGGCAGGTAGCTCATCGAAGCAGTGGGATTCTCGAGCGGCTAGGCTCTGGTCAGGGCGTACAGGATCGAGGCGACACCAGCGAGGTGTGCTACCGAGATCACGAGTAGGATCTCCGCGTCGGTCGCCGTCGTCAGCGCCACGAGTGCGTAGTTGAGGCTCACTGGGATCGTGGTCAGACAGAGAATGCCGGCGGCGAGATACGCCATCGGCCGGCTCCCGTTTCGGCGGGAGCCTTCGTAAGCGAGCGCCGCGACGAGGAAGCCGACGACGGCGGTCGCGCCGGCGAAAAGCGCGATCAGCCCACCGCCAGGGATGGCAGCCGCTGGGACCAGCGCGGCGGCGATCACGACGAATCCTCCTCCGATTGGCCGGGACGTGGGTCCGGATTCGACTTCCGTTCCGACCGGACCACTCGATGGGATCGGGTGATCCCGTAGATGGCATAGAGCATCGCCGCGAGCCCGACGAGTTTGCTCCCGTTCGCGGCCGCCGACCGGAGCTCGGGGGAGAGGCCGGCGTTCGTCAGGGCAAACTGGACGAGGATGGGGACGGTGGTGAGGAAGACCAGCCCCAGCCCGAGATACAGTCGGGCGCGATCCCGGTTCCGTCGATAGCCGCGAACCAGGAGGACCGCGACGGCGAGTGACAACACCGCCGTCACGAGCAGGGTGGCGAGTGCGAGCGTCACGACGATCGGCGATCCGCCCGTCGACTGGAGTGGTGTGAGTGTGAGCATCCTATCGGAACCCCTCGAAAAGGTCGGTGAACCGATCGGCCGCGTTCGGTTCCCGGTAGGTGATCGTGAGCCCAAATCCGCCGTCCTCGAGTTCGATTTCGATGCGTTCGAGCCGTGCGGTGTACGTGTTGTAGTGGTGGCCGTCCTTGTCGAGTTGGAGCTGCTCCTCGAGGAGGTCGTACGCCTGGAGGCGTTCGATCCGTCGGTAGATGGTCGAGACGGAGGCGTCGCAGACCTCGCTTAGTTCTGGCGCGGACATCGATTTAGTGCTCGTATGGATGAGGATTGCATGGGCGTACTCGTCCTCGAGGAGACCGCCGACCGCCCGTACGTCGTTCTCCTCGCTCATTCGTATCGGTGGCCGTCCGAGGCGGAACGACGGACTCTCGAGACACCCGGTGCAGCCATGTGTGGGCGTGAGCGGCGAGAGTACTTAAAAGAACGAACACAGTCGCTGGACGAGCGACTGTCGGCTACCATCGACGGCATCGCCTGGCGATTCGATCAGGCCGACGGCGCGGCTGTATTCGAGCGACGTTTCCTGTTTTGCGGGAATGGGGGTGGAGGAATAACGTACCTGGGCGCCGTATCCTTGGTGTATGGCAACCGATGATTCACTCACTCGAACGCTCCTGATCGTCATCGCTGCAATCCTGCTCGTGCCGGTCGTCATGATGGTCGTGATGATGCCGATGATGGGTCTCTGGGGGTGGGGACATATGTGGGGCGGTGGTGCGTGGGACGGCTCCGGCGGAACCTGGATGTGGGCGCTCATGTTTCTGGTGCCCGTACTCGTGATTCTCGGTATCGGATACCTGCTGTACAGCGCGATTCGCCAATCAGGCACTCGACAGAGCGACGCGGCGTTCGAGGAGCTGCGATTGGCCTACGCTCGTGGGGACCTCTCGGATGAAGAATTTGAGGAACGTCGCGAGCGTCTCCAGCGGGAGAGGTAGGAGTTATTGCTTTCGGTTAGACCGGAAAAATGGCTGTGTCGGTTACGCGACGACCGCCAGCCCCCGCGGCGTTTTGGACTCCGGACCCTCCCAATCCGCCTCGAGCACCGACCACGAGTCCCCGAAGTCCCGTGAGACGAAACAGCCCAAGTTGTTGACGGCGTACACCGTTCCTTCAGACTCGTCGAATATCGTCCGGACGATGCCCTCGCCCATCGGGAGCCCCCGGTCGTCGAGGCGCTCCCAGTCGGCGTCCCGTCCTGGTTTTCGGTAGGCGTAGGCCTTCGCCCGCGAGGCCGTGTGCGCGCTCGAGGCGCCGCTGGCGCTCGAGATGAGCACCCGATCGGGGTCGTCGGGATGGGGGACGACCGACCAGCAGTAGCGGTGCTCGAGGCCCATCTGCGGGTGACTCCAGGTCTCGCCGCCGTCGTCACTCTGGGCGTAGCCGTCACCCGCCGCGGAGTACACCCGGCCCTCCATATCGGGGTGGGTGGCGAGGCTGTGGTTGTCGAACCGCGAGCCTTCGGGGCGCTCCTGCCAGCTATCCTGGGCTTCGTCGCGGATGACGAACGCCCCCGCCTCGATCCCCACGTAGAGGCGGTCGGGGTCGTGGGGGTCCACCTCGAGCCAGCGCACGTGGTGGGTGTGGGGTCGCGGCGGGAAGTACCACTCCTCCTCGGAAGGGAGGTCGACCAGCCCCTCGACGTGCGTCCAGGAGTCGCCGCCGTCCTCGGAGCGGTAGACGCGGCTGGGTTCGGTGCCGACGTAGACAACGTCGGGGTCGTGGGGGCTGACCGTCGCCGCCATGACGGCGTCGCTGGCGAAGTCCGTCTCGAGTGCGTCGAAGGTCTCGCCGCCGTCGGTCGAGCGGAAGAGGCCGTCCTCGAACGTGCCGACGAAGACCCGGTCGGGCGCGTCGGGCGAGGCGGCGACGCACTCGAGGTCGTAGCCCTCGAGGCGAGTCGACTGTGACCACTCGCCGTCGCCGTCGTCCTCGCTTTCGTCATCGCCAGTGGCACCCGTATCGTCTCGAGAGACCAGCAACCGATTCGGGAGCGCCGTATAGATGGTCGTCATGGGGTGGGATACGCTCTCGAGGGACACAAGTGTTCCCGTGAACTACCCACTCTATCGTTCGCCTAACGGCTCGCGTTTGAGAGTGAGGCTTCCTGTTTCCACGACGCGCTTTGCAGACACCTGAGTGGTGCCTGTAGGGAGCGCAGTCTCCACGGATCGTTCGAACGAAAACTGTATGCAGCAGAAGTAGATCTCGATTGGTGCAAAAAAGTTCAACTCCTCTCACATCCTCCTTACGTAAGCTATGGAACGATACGTCGATGGATTCGTTATCCCGGTCCCGAACGAACAGCTCGATGCGTACCGTGAAATGGCCAGCGAGGCCGGAAATCTCTGGATCGAACACGGCGCTCTCGAGTATTTCGAAGGGGTCGGAGACGACATGGAGCCCGACATGGACGGCATGCCGATGGTGACGTTCCCACAGCTCGCGGGCATGGGGGACGACGAGACGGTCGTGTTCTCATTTATCGTCTTCGAGTCGCGAGACCACCGCGACGACGTGAACGCGAAGGTGATGGACGATCCGACAATGGGCCCCGAAAACTACGAAGAGGAGATGCCCTTCGACCCGGAGCGTATGGCATACGGTGGCTTCCGTTCAATCGTTAGCTACGAAGATTGACGAAAGAGACGAATCGTGCCCAAGAATGAGCCGAATACGGTGTTTACGCACCTCTCGACTCAATCACAGCGGAAAATCGAATGAGTGAGTTCACCAAGCCGGAGATCGACTACCTGAACGGACAACGCCTGGGGCGACTAGCGACCATCGGACCCGAGAACCAACCGCACGTCGTCCCGGTTGGATTCCGCTACGACGTCGAGACCGACACCATTCAGATCGGCGGGCGCAACCTCACCGAGACGAAGAAGTTCCACGACGTCGAACGCAATCCACGAGTCGCCTTCGTCGCGATGATCTGGCCAGCGTCGATCCGTGGGTGGTTCACGGTATCGAAATACGAGGTCGGGCCGAGACACATCACGGCGATGGCGAACGCTTCGGCCCCGGCTCCGGGGAGGCATGGATACAGGTCACGCCCGAACGCGTCGTCTCCTGGGGCATCAACGATGACGCGGATAGACGCTCCAGTCGTGAATCGGCGTAACCAGCCGCATGGTTCGGCACTCGAATGTAAACGGTCTTGTGCGTCCACCTGAGAGTCAGGAACGATATGGGGGCGTTCGTTGCTGCCGCGGAGTCGGACCTCGAGGTGCTCGTCGCGATCCTCGCCGGGATCGTCCAGGGCGTCGTCGAGTGGCTGCCGGTCTCGAGCCAGGGCAACCTCTCGCTGTTTCTGACGCTCGTCGGCACCGACCCCGACGTGGCGCTCCAGTTGGCGCTGTTCTTGCAGGTCGGGACGACCCTCTCGGCAGCGACGTACTATCGCGGGGAGATCCGGGCGGCCCTCGCGTCCGTTCCTGAGTGGCGCCCGAGTCGGGCCTACGAGGGCGAGAACGCGATTACGTCCTACATCGTGCTTGCGTCGATGATGACCGGCCTGGTGGGCATTCCGCTGTATATCTACGCCGTCGAGTTCGCGGGCCAGTTGACGGGTGGGGTGTTCATCGGTCTGATCGGCGTCCTCCTGATTCTCACTGGGGTGATCCAGTTGCGCCTCGAGTCCGTTTCGATGGGCACCCGCGAGAAGCCAACGCTGGTGGATTCGATCCTGGTCGGCGCGGTACAGGGCCTCGCCATCCTGCCCGGCATCTCGCGCTCTGGGATGACCTCGAGCACGCTCTTGTTCCGGAGCTACGAACCGCCCGCGGCGTTTCGCCTGTCGTTTTTGCTGTCGATTCCGGCCAGTCTCGGCGCGGCGGCGCTGACGATGGCCGGCGCCGGTGGGTTGCCCGGAATCGCACCCGTGCCAGCTGTGGTCGCACTGCTGGTGAGCGGGTTCGTGGGGTACCTGACCATCGACGCCCTCATGCGAGTCGTCGAGCGAGTGCCCTTCTGGGCGGTCTGTTTCGGCCTCGGTGGGCTGGCGATCGTCGGCGGGACGGTCGTTTCTGTGGTTGTCTAGTCGCGACGCCGCGATCACGTGATCGTAGCCGCTTGAAGCAGTGGAAAAGGAATTATTTTCTGAGGAAACTATTTGTCCTCTCGAGTCGTACGTGAGACTATGACTGAGGACACGTGGGACGACATCAACGAACACGTCGAAGCGGAGTGGAAAGCCGAGACGACACCGTTCGAACGTGTTTACGAGATTGTCGAACAGACTCACGACGGTCAGTCGGCTGCCGAAATCGCCGAGCGAGCGCTCGTTAGCGAGCCGACCGCTCGTCGACACTGCAAGGCCCTCGTCAACACCGGGTTCGCCGAAGCCGAGCAGGACGGCCGATCGACGGTCTACAAACGGAACGCCGACCGCGTACTCATGACCCGTATTCGCGAGCTTCGACGCGAAACGACTCGTGAGGAGTTGCTCGACGGCATCAAACGGATGAAACGGGAGATTCGCCGGTACGAAGACCAGTACGACGTCGTTTCGCCCGAGGAACTCGCACGTGAACTCGACGCCGACGATGGACAGGGGTGGGAGGACCTGAGTACGTGGCGCACCACTCGGCAGAACCTCTCTATCGCACAGGCGGCCCTCGCATACAGCGAGGCGAGCCAGCAGCTCACTGCATGACAGGGGCTGATCGTGCTGGCGAGTTCGGTCCGATTTACCTTCCTGCACTTCGACGAATTCGCGACCTCTGGCGCACGCTCGAGCCGCTCGTCGACGAGACGTCCTACGACGACCCCATCGCTCCGACCGAACTCCACATCGAACTCGACGACGGCATCGGAACGGCTGACGGCGCGCGTCTCGACGTCCAGTGGAGCGAGCGCGGAATGTATTCGTTCCACTACGTCGGTAGCGATGACGTCAACTGGCGATTCGATCGCCATCCCAATACCCACTCTCCCGAGAAACACTTCCATCCACCTGTTCAGGGTGTGACCGCAGAGCCCTCGTGTATTACCGTCGAGGAGGTGTCGCTCGTCACACGGGCAGTCCACGCAATGTGGCGAGCCGCCTACGAGCACGATGACGTCAGTCGATTGAATTCGTTCACCAATCCGCCGTGAGCGTAGCGGTGGAAACCGGTTGCGGTCTCAATTCTGTCTGCTCTCCCAATCGTGAGTGTGATCATCAGATACCAGATTGTCGACGCCCTGATGCAGATCGTCGAGCAGGTCCCCTTCTGGGCGGTCTGTTTCGGCCTCGGGGAGCTGGCAATCGTCGGCGGGACAATTGTCTCCGTGGTCGTCTGAGAACTACAGCCGAGACGAAGGAGTGGGCCGTTGCCTGCGTGGTTAACTCTCAAGGTCGCGGGTGTTGTGGTCGACGTTACTGGTACGCATGCCCGAGGATTCCTCCAGATGGTCGACCGTTGGTACTCGTCTCTCGCGTCGCGGCTCGCTCGCCCTGGCCGCTGGTCTCGGCCTCGGCGCGATCGGTGGCCTGGCTCACCACCGATTCGACTCGCCACCGGTCGCCGACGCGTCCGAATCTCGCCAAGACTTCCTCTGGCTGTCGGGCGGGCAGTGGCCGCAGAAAACCGTCCGCGAGAACCTGTTCGCGTTCGCCCAGCGACACGACCTCGCGGTCGTGCTGGTCGTCTCCCCCTCGAGCGGCCCCGACACCGAGGCGTTCACCGCGGCTCTCGAGTCTGCGAGCGAGTACGGGCTAGAGGTCTGGCTCAATACGGGACTGTTGAGCGAAATCCCCGCCGAAGCGTTCGTGAACGATGAACAGGCTCGAGAGACTCACCTCGAGTGGCTGAAGTCGGTCGTCACTGCCCACGGCGAGTTCTTCGACCGCGGGCGGGTGATTCTCTGGCAGGAGGCCCCCGTTATCGGGCAGTGGGTTCCCGGTGGCGAGTGGACCGAGGAAGCCGTCGACAACCTGCTCGAGCTGGGGCCGGAGATCTTCGCCGCCCAGAAAGACGCTGTCGAATCGGTTACCGACGAGCTCGACGTTGGGTTGTTCGTCCACTTTCCATATATTATCGATTCGAAGCGCCCCGAGGTGTTCGAGGAACTCCTCCAGAAGATGTATGCACGCGACATCGCCCCGGCGTTCGCGTTCACCGACTTCTACCGGGGCTGGTTCGACAAGGACGTCGAACCAGCTCGGGCCAACGCTGCTCTCCACAGTCTCGTCTCGAACGCTCGAGACGTCCTCGACGATCGGCCCGTGTTCTACCTCGGTCAGAGTCACACCGTCAACCCGAACCACACGCCGAATAAGGAGACGCTCGGAATGACGATTCGAACGGCGCTTTCGGCGGGTGCGAGCGGGCTCGGGTGGTACGTCCGGAACGGCTACGTGCCCACGGAGGCCGGCTTCGATCCCTTCGTGCCGAACGTTCCCGGCGCCGAGCCCGATGGGGACGCCATCAACACCTTCACGATCGCCCGGGATCGCTTCCAGTACGCCTGGGCGGCGACGCTCGCGAGCCGTGACGGGTTCGACGCCGACGAGGCGTTCGACCTCTGGGTAGTCGGCGACAGCTTCGGGTACGCCGACCATCGATTGGCGGCGCGAACACACAATGGGGCGTGGACGTACCTCGGCGACCTCGGGGGATACGCCAATGGCGAGTACCCGGACGCCAGCGCGGTGACCGACCGGGCCACGTGCTTTCACGCGCTGGATCGCGACCGCTTTCTCGAGGACGGGGTGCTCGAACTTCAAATCGAGACGCCCGCCGACAGCGAAGGCACCACCGTTGACGCCGCAGTCGCGGTCCCGTTCGATCCTGGGGCCTACGTGCCCGCACAGGAGGTAGCCGCGCTCGTCGACCGCGCGCTGGGGGAGACGGCGTTCGAAGCTGCCAGCCTCGGTCACAGCGAGTCCACGAGGTTAGCGCCCGGAGAGCGTCGCGAACTCTCGATTTCGATAACCGATGTCGAGTCCGACGCCCCGACGCTCGACGCGCTGCGCTACCCGGACTTCGCCGAGCAACTCCGCGAACTGGCTACACTCGAGGATGACGGGCTCGACCCAGCCGCCCGCTTCGATCTGTGGCTCCGCGGGAGTGGTCTCACTGATTCGAGTAGCCACCCGTCGCTTGTCGACCAAGAGGGAACGGAAAACACCCTGTCCGACGTCGGCGTCGTCACGGCCGCGTCGGACGCCGCCATCTGCTACGGTCTCTCGCGCGAGCGCTTTCTCGCCGACGGCCTCACCCTGGCGAACGCCGAGGCGGTCAGCGAGGCCTACGCGATGCCGTATGCTGGTCGCGCCGCCTTCCGACTGCCGTCGCGAGCGGCGAGCCTCCTCGACGATCAGCCGGGCGAAGCAGAGCGGTTCTGTCTCGAGCGGATGCGCCTCGAGTAACAGGCCATTCGAGCCCTGGGGGCCGAGGACGGTGGAGTCCAGTCGACAGTGCTTCGGGAGTTTGGACCAGCTCCCATGGTCCGAGCGACCAGCCGAGTGACGCAGAACGGCCAGTCGCCGAACAGACGGAACGTGTCGACACGGAGACGTAGTGGCGAGGGAAGCAATTACACAGACGCGAGTAGAACGGACGTACAAGAGGTGTTGGTATGGGAACCAGGAGAGTCAACATTATACTACCGAACGAACTGGTCAAGAAGGCAGATCTCGTCGCCAAAGTCGCTCACAAAAATCGGACCGAGGTCATCAAGGAAGCACTCCAGGAGTACTTCGAGGGGATCGAGGACGAAGCCGATTTAAGGAAGGGGTCACCGAACTCTACCTCGAGGATCAGATCGAGTTCGACACCCTGAAAACCGTTCTCGGTCGGCAGGATGCAGAGGCGCTCCGGGCATCGAAAACCGTTCTCGAGCAGGGCGACGAACTGACAGACGAACTCACAGACCTGTGAATGATCGTCGTCGATACCAGCGCGAAGGGACTCTTCGAGGAATGAACGACCTTTTTGCTCCTGGCTCTCGACAGTGGTAGCGTGGGACGTTATTTACCAGGCGAACACGAGACGTTCATCAAATGCGATACGCCGAGGTGTGGCGCGAACAACGCGCCTGAAGGCACGCCAGCGTACGATACGGAGTGCTGGCGGTGCGGGGAGCCCCTCGGCGGGAAACCCGAACCGGGCGACGAACTGACCGTCGACATCGTCGACGAGAAGCCCGACGGGACGCTCGTTTGCAAAACCGACGGCGGATTCGTTCTCTTTCTCGAAGAAGAAGTGATGGGTATCCAGGCGACCGTCCGCGTAACTGAGGTCGAAGGGACCGCCGGGCAGGCCGAGCTCGTCGATCCGGACGCGTAGCTATCGTCGCGGTCGTGTCGCTCGAGCGTTCTGGACAGTCCATTCGGCTGCCTACCTGTGTTGTTCCTTCGGTTAGGCAACCCATTCGATTTGCAGAATGTTAAACTCGCCATAATGTGTATGTATACCACCGTTGGGCTGACATGACAACTTCCTTCAATGAAGGAATCTCACCGTTTGCAGCGAGAGGGAATCCGATATTTGCTGAACGAACCACGTTCTGACGCTTAGTCTGAATGTTGAGCGTTATCTTTAACTTACGCAATATCTTACGTTTTGATGGATGAGAGCCGACTTCAATATGGAGCGAGGCGGGCCGCTCCACGAAGCCGTGAAGCAATACGCCCGCGACCACGGGATTCGCCACTCACGGGCGTACCCCGAACTCCTCCGTAAAGCACTTGAATCCGAAGGCTACGATGTCAACGACTCCGACAGCGAATAAGACGCTGGAAGCCACGCTCGCGCCACCCACTCGGTGCAAAGAGCAATGTCTTCAACAAACGCTGTCTGAATACCGTGAAGCTCTCGAAGACGCCTTCGAGCAAGACTGTACGACGATGAGCGCCACGAACGACGTGGTGACGCCGTACAGCCTGCCGTACCAAGCAAAAGACGCCCTCAAATCCTACGTCCCCAAACTCCACAAAACGTACAACGCGAACGAGTTGGACGACAACCACCCCCTCCGATTCGTCAATCGAGCTGGAAAGTTCGACCGCGATACCTCGCGCAAGTACGAAATCTGCTGGAACGTCCCGCAACCCGGTCGCGGAACCAACTTCTGGATTCCGCTCCGACTGAACCCAGACCAGCAAGACTTGTGGGACGATCTGCTCAATAAGGAGTCGAGTACCAAGGTGGGCGAACTTCGCTTACAGAAATGCCGTACGACGTGGACACTCCACGTTACCGTTGAATACGGGATCGAAGACACGACCGAAATGCCCGAGAACCCGACTCACGTCGGCTTCGATATTGGCGAGTCGATGCTGGTCACGGGCTGTGCCCTCCAGCACGACACTCCCACGAAACCACTGCTAATCAACGGGAAAGAAGCCAAACGACTCCGCAAGGAGATGTTCACGACTCTCAAGCGTCTCCAAGAACGAGACGCCTCGGAGTGGCGTATCGAAGAACGGTTCTCGTTCTACCAGAACCGGCTCACAGACATCATCGAGAAAGCCTCTCGTGAGGCTGTGGAGTATGCTAAGCAGTTCGAGAATCCAGTCATCGCAATGGAAGACTTGGCGTACATCCGCGAGTCGCTGGATTACGGGACGTACATGAACCGACGCCTGCATTCGTGGGCGTTCGCTCGCTTGCAGGGACGAATCGACGACAAGGCGAAGGACGCGGGTATTCCGGTTCGATACGTTCATCCGCAGTATACTTCGAAGACGTGCCACGCGTGCAAGCAGATCGGGTATCGGCCTCGGCAAGCCGAGTTTAAATGCAAGAACCCGGCGTGCCACGTTTCGACGTTTCAAGCAGATATTAACGCGAGTGCGAACATCGCACATCGCGTAGACCCGTGGGGAGAGAGCCTGCCGTGGAAACAGGCAGGCGATGACTCGCCACAGGACGGGAGCCGTAGTGACACGGCCACGACTCACCGTGAGCAGAGCGCACCAGCGCAGATGACACTCACGCCGTTTCAAGAGCCAAAACCCACTGCCAGCAACGACTAACTGGCATTCCCCTTGTAGGGAAGCCCCATCTTAACGAGGGGAGGATGTCACGGGGCGTGCACAGGCGGAGGTTCTCGGAGTCGTCCTCCTCTTTGGGATGGTACTGGTGGGAGCCACGGCGATTGCGACTGTGGGAGTGAGTGGACTAGAGCTAGTGCAAGACGAAGCCGAGACAGAACGGGATCGCCTCGAGATGCAGACGGTCGCCCACGAGATTTCCTCGCTGGGGGAAGGCGATCGCCAGGCTGTCGGCCTCGAGGAGTCGTATGAGCGGGGCGAGGGTGGACGGCTCGTGATCAGCGTCGACGGCCAAGAGGCATACAACGAGACGATGGGGCGGCTCGTGACCGATGGCCTGGTGTACGAAGGCGGCCTCGTGGTGCAGGACGGTCGGGCTATCAGGCAGCCGGCCGTCGAGACGCGGGAGCGGGCGACGCAGATTACGGTGCCGCGACTTGCCGGTGAGACGTTTTCTGGCGACCTCGAGCGAACGGGAACGACAGCGATTCGCGTCGAGGATCCGACCGCGAACGTGACCCTCACCGTCCACAGTGCGTACGCGCCGGCCTGGTACGAGGCGTTCGAAGACCACGGTGACGCGCGGCTGGTCGACGGCGAGACCGTCGAGGTGGTCTTCGAAGGGGGCAACGCGCCACGGCCATCGACCGTTTCGTCGGCGATTGCCTTCGGGGAGTCAGGGGGCGTGACGGTCGGCGAGATCGATCGACTGTGGGTCGACAGCTACGCCTCCTCGGCGGGGGCCTATGACGGGGACAATCGCGGGGCCAACGCAACGATTCGCTCGCCGAACGAACTGCACTTTGCGGCCGGTGGCGGTGGCACGATGGACCTTCAGGTCGAGCGCGTTATCTCAGGTGAGTCGATCACCCCCGGTCCCTGGCTCACAGAGGATCAGGTCGTCGAGTATGCCGACAACGTCTCTGTGCCAGTGCCCACGAGCGACGTCATCGCAGCCCAGGAGTCAACCCAGGGTGCCCAGATCGGAGCATCGAACTTGACCACCCTCGAAGCCGGCGGGTCGTACCATACGGACGGTGACCTCGAGGTCAGGGATCAGACGCTCTACCTGGCCGATGACACCTCCCTATTCGTCGATGGTGACCTCACGCTCGAGAACGCGACAATCGTCGCTGATGACGAGCTTCAAGTGTACGTGACGGGCGACCTCGAGCTGGGCGATGACGTCCGGATCGAAACCGCTGGCAATCCCCATCGGGCGTCCACCGTGCGTGTCTTCGTCGCTGGTGACATCCAGGCGGGCGAAGAACGACGCGGCGAACGCGCCGACCCCGACGATATCAGCGTGACGGGGTACGTCCACGCCTCCGAATCGACGCTGTACATGCACGGCGAGTTCGAACTGTACGGCGCGCTGGCCATTGGCGACATCCAGAATATGGGGTCGGCCCAGACGGGGGATCTGATCGTCCACTACGACGAGGAACTCGTCGCTATGGACGTGTACGTCCAGGAGAAAGCCCCGTCGATGGACGCCGTGTACACCCGCGAGTCCTACTATCTGCGGTTTGTAATCCCCGAGATCGACACGGCGTGAGCGAGAACACCTCCCAATTTCGAGTGTAAGTATGTTTGATTTACTCGAGAGTAATTTACCCAGAGGTAAACTACTTGCCGCCATACCGTGTACCGTGCAGTATGAGCACCGACCTTGGAACTACGGACGGGATGGAGGCCCGAGAACTCGTCCACTTCGTCACCCAGCAGACGCGATTTGCGCTCATCAACAATATCCTCCAGCATCCCGACCAGCTCCCCTCGATGTACGAACTCGAGGCGCTCAATCCGAGCGTCAGCGACGCCACCGTCTACAAGCACATCCAGAAGTTGATCGACGCCGACATCGTCAAGGAGGTCGCACTCAACGACGATGAACGCCGACAGGGGTATCCCTGGAAGTTCTATGGGCTCACCGACGAGGGCCGTGAATTCCTCGAGGCCCACAACCTTCTCGCGGCCGAGGAGACGCTCCAACGGATCTACGAGACGATCTCCGAGAAACCCGAGAAGATGGTCAAGTACGAGAACGCGCCACGCCCAGACGAGCCGTAGCCGTGTTTCAGTTTTCGAACCCGATCGAGCACTTCACCACGCTCGCGGACGGTATCAGCGTGAATCCCACCCCGCTCCTCGGTGATAGGATCGGTTCGACGATGATTCGCTCATCTTCCTCGTAATTGAACACCTCACCCGGGGTGTCGACCCCGAATCGCTCTCGCCGCGTCTTCGGAATCGTCGCCTGTCCCTTCTGGGAGACGCGTATGACAAGGGCTACTACTGGGGCAACTCTTCTGAGTCCAGTCAACGTGCTCACTCGCTGGAAATTGCCATGAGTCTCGCTGGCAGACTTTGAAGACGAGTTTCGACTACCGATAACGGATGACTATCCAGAAACGCAGCCTCTTCCCGATCCACTGAGCTCTCCGGATGATCAATCTGGAAGTGGCAGTGGCCTAAATCCATGTGGGGATGTGCGTATTCGCCACCACTCACCCGAGTAGCGGTACGCTCTCGAACTGGTGGATGTCCACTCAGGCAATAATGGCCGACTGGAGGGCTCGAATATGCTGATTGGATCGATGCTAGATGTCCTCCTAAACAATCGTTTCATGTGGGACAATGCTACCTCGTTAGCCGTATCCGGATACCATCAGGTCAGTCGATCCGTTACAGGGAGGTACCGACTCCATACTCGGATGGAACAGTTTATCTGTGACATAGCGATGCTGCTAGCCCATCAGGTAAACCATGTAATGAACGAAAACAACGAGGAGTCCAGAGACTCACGAATTCCTCACCACAGTCGCCGGCTTTTCATCCAATTAGCTGGGGCCGCGGGGCTCTGCCTGACAGCTGGCACGACAGTGGTCACCTCGGTAAAGGATGATGTCAATACCGAGAACAAGGAGACGACCGACAACGGCCGCGAAAACGATGGTGACCCGACACCGGTCGATTCATGTACGCTGATCGACGAACCCGGCGAGTACGAACTCGTCGCCGATATTTCCTTCGACGACCTCGAAGCCGGATCGCATTACCCGGGTTGCATCGTTATTGCTTCCGAGGGCGTCACGTTGTGGGGCAACGGACACACGATCGAAGGGGATGGAACTGGCTCCTGTATCGTGGTGGGAGATCCCTTCGAGGATGAGATTCTAAATACGGTAATCGAGGACGTGGTCGTCCGCGGTGGCCGTAATGGCATCGCCTCGCTGTTCGCGGAGGGCTTCGAGTACACGAACATCACCGCTATCGAGAACGACAGCGGCTTCTTTTTCTTGGGCACCGGAGGGAGCCTTATGAACTGTCACGTCGAAAACAACGCGGGCGACGGGATCATCCTCCAGGGAGAAGAAGAGGTGTTTTTGATGGGGCCAAGAGTCAAGCTGGACCACTGTACGATCACGTCGAATGGGGGTACTGGTCTCCGGGTGGGTCACCTGAGCCGTGCCGAAGTCTCCCGGAGTCGTATCGTCAAAAACGCCATCGGCGTAGAGACCTCCCCCATCGCCGAAGGGACGATTCTCGAGGAGTGTCACATCTGTCGAAATGAACACTACGGCGTCAACGCTGGTTCCCAGCCGGGAATGGATCCGGAGCTGTTAGACGATCCCGACCGCGACTTTCCGTTTGAACATCGGCGGGAAGGACTGGTTACAGCTGTCGACAACTACTGGGGGGCTGCAAACGGCCCCTCCAGCTTCGGTGACCCGGAAGAACCGTACGCCGACCCCGAGACCGGTAGGCCTGCCGACGGCGATGGCGATGCCATCTCTCAGGGGCTCGAACCCGGCGTCTCCAACGTTCGCTTCGATCCGTTCTATGAATTGGCGCTCGACGACATCGGTGCCGATCGCTGAACGCCGAGGAGAGTTCTAGTGGCTCTCGTCGTCGACCGTGTTTGATGGTTTTCGTTTGGTCAGCTGCACCCGATATTGTCAATAGCAATCACAGGATCCAATACGGGAAAAATGGTTTACAGCCTAGGCGACCAGAAAGACAAGTTCGAGTTTCTCGAGTTGACACCTCACCGTCGGTCGGACTCAGATAGCGACTCATCGTCTACCCGTTCGGGCGGTTCCGGTGGCTCTAATACCGTGCTGAGAAGGGCAGCAGCCCGCGACGAGCGCAGATCCTCGAGGGCCATGTTCGAACGCGTTCCGGCGGCCGCCACGAGGGCCAGCAGGCCGTGGACGACGGCGAGAGGGACAGTGAGCGCATTGGTTACCGTCAACAGAAAAAAGCTCGAGATCAGCGCTGAAAGGAGACACAGCCCCAGAACGCGGATCGGACGGGCGCTGATCCGGTCGGCGATCAAACGGCCGGTCCTGGCGACACGCGAGGTCGTGAGGCCGGCAGTCACGAACGCGATTACCCGATCGAGGATGGTGAAGATGGGCCCGACAGTTCTCGTCTTGCGCAGGTCGATGACGATCACCTCCGGTTCGGGTTCGGCCGTGAACCAGCGATAGACCGCCGACGACGTCACGTATCGAGCGAGAACGGTCGCGGCTCCCACGAGTCGAGCGGAACGGCCAGCGCGAGTTACAGAGCGCTGGACTGCCCGGCCGCACGAAGCGATGACCGACGACTCGGTCGCCCGCGCGACGAACGATCGGGAGTTGCGCTCCGTCGTGGAGTCGTCAGCTCCGAGAGCCCCGGCTCCGGCCGCCTCTGCAGGCGTAACGCGTTCGTCTTCGACGCCAGCGGAGTCATCGGGCGAATCTCGGCCATCTCGGCTCGAGGATTCAGAAAGGATTGGCGAGGCGAGCCACGATCGTGCGAACGCCGTTGCAAGCCTCCGGCGAACCCGCTCGACGACGGTGACGACGGTCGAACGTTCGTAGGCTACGCGGAGTGAATCGGTCATCGGTGTGGTTAGGTGTTATCGATCGATATCCGTTACCTCGACGGTGACGATGACGGTGCCGAAGTCGAGGATTATCGTCTCACCCTCCCGAAGTGGTTCACCGTGGAATCGGAGGCCAGATTCGGTCTCTCGACCCTCGAGTTCGAGGTCGAGCGTGAGGTCGAGGTTCCGGGGATGGTCGCGTTCGTAGATGTTGCCGTCCTCACTTTCGAGGATGACTGACGCGGGTTCGGATTCGACGGCGTCGATGGTCGCGACCGTTTCACCCCGTTCGGTTTCGGTCATGCCGGCCTCGAGGTTGTCGGCGACGTCTGGTTTCACGTTATCGAGGGTCGCCGTGACGCTCACGGTGGTTTCCTCGCCGGACTCCTCGAGCGCCCCGCGTCGCGTGACGTTCCCCGCGAACGCGTAGGCGTCGGTCCGGACGGGAATCGTCGACCCGAGTACGACTGGCTGATCGCCGAACGCCGGCCCGGAGCTGGTGTCGATCGTCTTGGCGGTGAGTCCGACGACGACGCGGCGCCGGTTGTCCCCGGCGACGTGCGTCCGTACCGACTCGACAGTCGCGACGGTGTCACCGGCGATACGGTAGGTATCCCCTTCGGCGATCTCGTCGGCCGTCGCGGTCGGAACGGTCGTCTCGACGACCAGTTCCGTCTCGTTCACCGGCAGCGTCGTCTCCTCGCCAGCCACCGATCGGACCTCGCCCTCGGTCGTGTACTCGAGCGTGTCGATCGTCAGAGTCTGGCCGACGTGCAGGCGTTGACCACCGAACTGGAAGACGCGGTCCTCTCGCTGGTCGTCCTCGGCGAGTTGCCCGTTGAGTTCCGCGCGGATCACGACGTGAGCGCCACCAGCGCGTTCCTCGTCATCGCTATTCGACGCCGACCGATAGACGTCGGTCACCGTGAGATTGTCTCCACTTCCCTCGAGGTACATGACGTCACCCTCGGAAATTTGTTCAGCGACGTGCTCGGATTGAGGGCCGAGATCGATCGTCGCATAGCGGGTTTCGGGTTCGGCATCGCCCGAAAGGACCCCGACGACGGCGATGCCGGCAACGACGACTGCAAGCAAAATCAGTACGACGAGCGCGTCAACGACGTTGACTCGCCCGAAGAGCTTGCCCTCGTCGTCGATCAGCTCCATACGTCAGCCACCACGATCATATGTCTGGCAAGGCCGACGCTGGACTATAGCTGTTGTTATCTGTCGATGGATTCACGAAGAAAGGACGATTCTCGTGGATCGACACGGCAGTGATGGTAAGTCGGTGGGACGGTATCGATCGCGCTCAGGCCGCCGGCGTCTCGAGTTCCTCGTCTTCGACTCGTTCCTCGGCAGCGTCCCGATCCTCCGGGTAACCGATGTCGGCTCGCCAGCCATCGAGGCGGAGCGCGTCGATGGTACGTCCGGACTGGATCAAGAGGTCGATTGCCTCGCTGATCTCGTACTCGCCGCGGTTCGAGGGCTGGACCAGGTGACAGGCGTGGAAAATCGCGGGCGTAAACGTATAGAAGCCAGTCATCACCAGATTCGAGGGCGGCTCCTCGGGTTTCTCGACGACGTCGGTGATCTCGCCGTACTTATTCGTGTCACAGACCCCATACCGGGAGGCCTCCTCCCAGGGCACCTCCTCGACGAGGAAAGCCGCGTCAGCGCGGTCCTCCTGCTGACGACGCACGACATCGCTGAGATTCGCCCGGAAGATATTGTCCCCGAGGATCAGCATGAAGTCGTCGTCGATGTGTTCCTCGACGGTGAGCAACGCGTGAGCCAGCCCGTTTTGCTCGCGCTGGTGGGTGTAGGTGATAGGAACACCCTGGAAGTCGTCGCCGTAGTGTTCGATGATCTTTTCTTTCTCGTAGCCAACGACGACGATGAGTTCGTCGGCACCGAGGTCGACGACCTGTTCAAGACAATGCGTGAGAATCGGCTTGCCGGCAACCTCTACCATCCCTTTGGGTTTATCGTCGGTTAACGGGCGTAGGCGGGTACCCTTCCCCGCGGCGAGAACAACTGCTTGCATGTCATCTAGGGGTGATTTCCAGTCACAAATACTTTCTTCCTCAGCGCTCTCCTCGAGCGGTGGCGGTTCGAAGGCTTACTGCGTCGCCTCCGGCCTTAGCGATCGATCGACCCACCAAACGACTACGGCTACGATGAGCGCCGATGTGAGCACGACGGGGTCCGAGGAGACGTACAGGTTCGGCGACGGGTGACGATACCAGGTGAACGGGTACAGCCAGACCCCTGACTGTGCGTCGGCGTACACCTTCAGGCTGTCCACGACGAGATGCGAGAGAGCTCCCGCGAACAGCATGACGAATGCCCGCTGGTGACTGGCTCGAAAGCAGAGCGCGCCGATGGCGGCGAGGATAACGATGCCGCCGAACGTGTGGATCGCATCAAAATCGAAGGGGACGCCGGTCGCGGCCTCGACCGCGGCATCGGAGATGATCAGTTCGGTTCGATTGAGGTTCGGCAGGAGTGACCCGACGAGACCAACGGCGAGCCAGCGCGGGGTGATCCACTCGAGGCGCCAACTCAGGACAGTAAAACAGGCGTAAGCCACGAGGACGTGTGTGAGGAGGTCAGCCATCGTCGGGCACCTCTTGCGTATCACTTGTGGCGTGGCGAGGTTCGAAGCTGATTCTAGCGACGTCGATTCGCCACTGCCTGAGGAAGTACCCGGCGGCGAGGAGCCCGCCAATGAGGGAAGCGAGGTGCTTGTACCGGGTAGCCGTCGGACTCTCGTTCACAACGACGAACTCGTCGGGTGTCATGGTTCGATCGGTCTCTAGGACTCCATAGACCTGGACCACACCGCCGGGTTCGACTGACTCGGTGGGACCGTAGACCGTCAGCTCAAGAACGACCTCGTCGGCGTCGTTGGTCACGTGGACCGTCAGTGCGTCGTCCTTGACCGCGTGGACCTCGCCGAAGAGGAGCACTTGTTCGCCGGTGTAGGCCTCGACGTTCCCCTCGAGCTGGTCGCCCGTCGGGTGGGGCCAGTGTTCGTCGTAGGTCGCCCCGTAGTGGATCGCGAGTCCGACGACCCCGAGGAGACAGATGGCGAGCAGTCCGAGACGGACCGCGGTGTGCATCGTCTCTGCCGACTCACGGTCAGTACTTCGGCGTTTCGTTCTGCACTACTTCGAGAACGCGATACGTATTGGTGAGCGAGCGCTCTTTCGGGCGGTCTGTTTCGCCTCGGGAGGAGGCGATCGCTATCGCGCAGTTGTCTCCGTAATCATGTGACTGTGGACGACGCTCTCTGGACTTCCTTACTTGCGTGAAGATATACAGGAGCAAACTAATGAGCACCAACGTGATTCCCAACTTACGTGATCGGAGTAAAACGATCGAACGGCCACAACCGTTATGTGGATTGGTGTAAGCAATCCAGTAATTTCCAAAGACATATATCTTCAGAACGCGGGTGCCTTACTTAGATGTTGAAGGGGTGGCAGTACCGAATCGTGAGCGCAGGTGGGATACTCGCGCTAACGATTACTGCCGTCCTCATTGCGAACCACCCGATCCCCCAGCGTCTGTTCACGACATACGTCCCGGTGTTCGACCGCCTTGAGCCGACGATCCTCTCGGGGGCGTCGTTGCGGTGGGCAGTGGCGCTGAGTGCGATTGCGGTAGTCGGGGCGCTGTTGCCGCTGTACAAGCCACAGCCCCGACGGGCCCTCGATACGATCTTCATCGCCGAGAAACGCGTACTCGTGGCCGGACTGGCGATGGCGACGCTCGGGTACTTCAAGTGGTCCCACCGGTTGCCTCGCCAGACGCTCACAATGACCGTCGCGATTCTGGCCGTCGTAGTACCAGTGTGGTTCTTCCAGGTGCGCCGACGGCCGGCCGGCGAGACGGGTCGAACGCTGATCGTCGGCGACGACCTCCACCAGATCGAACGGGTCGCGCCATCCATCGACGCTCCCGTGATTGGGTATCTCTGTCCGACCCGGCCCACGGTGAACGGACACTCCGGGACCGAAGTCGACGGAGTTTTGACCGACGGTGGGACGGTCGAGGAGAGTGTCGCGGACGTCGAAGCGGCCATCGACGAGTACGGCCACCTGGGTGCGATGACCAGACTCGGCGGGTTGTCTCGGCTCGAGGACGTCCTGGTCGAATACGACGTCGACACCGTCGTCCTGGCCTTCTTCCGGGCCGACCGCGCGGAGTTCTTCGGCGCGCTGGATGCCTGTCACGAACATGGCGTCGAGGCGAAAGTTCACCGGGAGTACGCCTCGAGCGTGCTCGTGAATACCGACGACGTCGGGGAGCTGGTAGATGTGGACCTCGAGCCCTGGGACCCGCTCGATCACGTGTTCAAGCGGCTGTTCGACGTGGTGTTCGCTGCCGTGGGTCTGGTCGTCTTTGCGCCGCTGATGATGGTAATTGCAGCGGCCGTCAAACTCGACAGTCCGGGACCAGTGTTGTACAAACAGCATCGCACCGCCGGCTTCGGCGAGACGTTCCCCGTCTACAAGTTCCGGTCGATGGTCCCCGAGGGGGACTCAGCCGAACCCGTCGACGACGAGTCGAACGATCGGATCACGCGGGTGGGTCGGGTGCTGCGAAAGACGCACCTGGACGAACTCCCGCAGCTGTGGGCGATCCTCGTCGGGAAGATGAGCGTCGTCGGCCCGCGGGCCGCCTGGACCGAAGAGGAAGTCCTGCTCGAGGAAGATACGCCCGCCTGGCGCAAGCGCTGGTTCGTGAAACCCGGGCTGACGGGGCTGGCCCAGATCAACGACGCGAAAAGTACTGAGCCTGGGATGAAGCTTCGCTACGACCTCGAGTACATTCGTCGACAGTCGTTCTGGGTCGACGTGAAGATCGTTATTCGACAGGTATGGAAAGTGCTCGAGGACGTGTGGGAGACATTTCGCTCCTGATCAATAAGGGGAATCGAACGGCCTATCAAATTGCTCGAGAATACAGATACAATGCGAATTCTACGCGTCGCACAGAAGGTCTACCCGGACGTAAAAGGCGGTGGCCCGTACCACGTCCACGCGATGAGTCGCGATCAGGCGGCGATGGGCCACGACGTGACCGTGTTGACCGTTCGAACAGACCCGGAGCTGCCGCCGGTGGAGACTCGAGACGGGTACACCGTGGTGCGGTACGATCCGGCGGTGAACCTGCTGGGGAACGACATCAGTCTCGGACTGGCGCGGTTTCTTGCGGAGGCCGAGGCGTACGACGTGATGCACGCCCACTCGCACTTGTACTTCGCGACGAACCTGGCGGCGATCAAGCGGTTCCTTGGCGACATCCCGCTGGCGATCACGAACCACGGGCTGTACTCCCAGAACGCGCCCGAGTGGGTGTTCGACCTGTACCTGCGGACGGTGGGGCGGTGGACGTTCAACCAGGCCGACGTGGTGTTTTGCTATACTGAGACCGACAAGGAGCGGGTGCGGGAGTTCGGCGTCTCGAGTCGGATCGAGGTCGTGCCGAACGGGATCGACACGGAACGGTTCACACCTGAAGGTCCGGAAAGCGAACTGGTGAATAGCGACGGTCAAGTGGTGCTATTCGTTGGACGCCTAGTCGAGGGGAAACGTCCACAGGATGCCATTCGGGCGGTCTCGAGAGTAGCCGAGACGAGGGACGTAGAACTATACGTCGTCGGTGATGGGACCATGCGTTCCGAACTCGAGGCGATGGCCGACGACGATATTGTGACCTTCCTTGGTCAGGTACCCTACGACGAGATGCCAGCAATCTACCGCACTGGTGTTGCACTGCTATTACCGAGTCGCGCCGAAGGGTTACCGCGAACCGTACTAGAAGCATTTGCCTCCGGTGTCCCAGTTGTGTCGAGCCACCTTGAGCATACTGCACCAATCGTTCAGGAAGGTGGCGAAACCGTACCGATTGGGGATGTTGAAGGGTACGTTCAATCATTAGAACGAATGCTTGAGTTTGGGGAGATTGGGAAGAAGGGACGAAAAGCAGTTGTCGAGGAATTCCGCTGGCGAGATACAGTTAAACAAGCAACAATATCTCTACAATCAATAATTTAATAAATTATATTTATAAATTCGCCTCAGGTGTGGAATTCAGGAGTGATCGCAAATAGTGTTTTATTAAACCATCTATCGACTCGCGAAAATATAGCCCTTCAGAGACTAGGGTTCTCATTGATGGCTACGGCTATCAGACTGCTCTCGATTAGGGTTGAGTGGTCGATCCAAATACGGTAAATAAAAGCCTATCAAAAAGTGGTTTCATACGCTCAAATGCGTGTTGACCGTTTACACATCTCATGGGTGGACGGGCGGCCGAGTAATCAAGAGTGTTCTTACAATTTGCGCAAGATAATATCTTCCAGCGACCGCCTCAAGCACTTGATAGGCAAATACCGGTCGAGAAAATCACTAGATAATACCAAGACTAGCGGGATGTTTCTGCTTACTTTGGCAGCAGCAGTTCCGGCGGCATGCTTATGTCCCTTGCTATTGGCGCTGTGGTACCACAATGAGGCCGGCATTCATCTGTAGCCCAGGTCACGAAGACGTTGATCAACACTCTCGAACTCTACATTAGTGGCCGACTCGTTTGCACTGACAATCGATCTACGTTCTTCATAAGGAAATTCGACCCACGGAACAGCCGTGAGTTCAGGATCGTGTATTCCAGGTGGATGTCCATAGATGCGGATTGGCAGCCAGCACACTCGTTTTCCGTAGAGATTTCCGTGATCGCTAGTCAGGACAATCTTTCCTGTCAGTTCCGACTGGAGCCTGTCCATCTCCGAAAGGACGAGCTCCAAGTTCTCCCGATAAGCTGTTCGGACGGTTGCCTCTGAAATCTGGCCAGCTGACAGTTGTACCCACACGGAACTATACTTGCTCTCACGGTTCGGACCGAATGTGGCTTGTTCATCGATCTCTCTTCCCGTTGGCCCGATGAAGGGATAGTGTGGCTGCATATAATGGATGATCAGTCGCTTATTTGGATATTCGTTATCAAGGTCAATCGCAGCTTTGGTGACGTGTTCGGGGCGCACCGTCCGGATGTTCTCGTTCCAGTTGTTCTGCCAAACGTGTTCAATGTGTGCGAAAGAAAGTTCGAAGTCCGCGAACTGCGGCGAGGCCGTCACGTAGACGGTGTCTCGACAGTCGACACCGGTAAAGTTCCGCTTGATGAACTCCCGTGTATGGCTAGAGTTCGAATGGACCTTCCCCACTGAGATCTCGAATGGATCAATTTCTGCCATCAGGTCGTACCGACATGCGTCAAGTATGACGAGTACATCCCAGTCCTCTTCAAGAAATTGAATCTCATCAGGTAATCGAGACACAAACGGGCGAACCAAATTAATCCGGATTTTTCGCTTGACGGTCTCTGGATTTTGTAGTCCCCGCCGAATACTTTTACTTAGCATACGAATCTATGAGTTCTCTTATCTTTCTACAGTCTTCTTTTGTTGCCTCACACTGTGTAGTGGGTGAAAACGCTGAACGGAGTCGACGCTGGATCTTCACAGGTACATTCATGTATATCAGCCACCCGAATTGGAGTAACAGGTATCGGTAGGGCAGTTTGAATGCTTTAATCGCTTGCCAACTACGATATGCAAGCGTAGCTTTCTTTACGAGTTCATTGTGCTGACTCCGTGATCCGTCATTTATTCGGTAGACGTATACAGGGTCAGACAGATTTGCAAGCTCCCAGTTGATTCCAATCTTGATTATAAGTTCATACCCTTCGACATTTTCAGACTGAAAGAGGTCGGCTCCGAAAAGCGCCTCTCGACGATACATAGCTGTTCCGCCATTAATCATCGGTCCACGTCCCATGTTCTTCCGAATATCTCCATCAGACGACGGGCGAACTCGCAGCTCCGGGGTTTCCTGGTTTGGAGTAATATAATAGAACGCACCTCCAACGACACCGATGCCAGGATTAGTTTCAAGGAATTCTACCTGCTTTTCGAAACGGACAGGCAGCGAAATGTCATCGGCATCGTGAAACACAAGGAATTCCCCGTCGGCGTGCATTGCACCCCGATTCATTGAGAAGGTCTGTCCCATATTTGTCTCGTTTCTGAGGATCGTATGTTGCTCGTCATCTATGAATGAGCGAGCTTTGATTATAGTCCCATCAGTAGAGCCATCATCTACAAGTATAAGTTCGAAATTTGGATACGTCTGAGCAAGCAGTGAATTAATAGTAGTTTGAATGTGGTCTTCCTCATTATACATCGGGATGATTACGGAAACTAGGGGGGAACTATCATTAGACATACGTATTATAGATCAACGATGGACCGCATTAGAATCGATATATAGAGTCATCACACATAAACAAATCGAAATCATACAAGGGATTTATACACTTTATTATGGTATGAATTGTAGTAAGTCTTAGCACAGTTTTTGGGTACAGTTTGAGTGCATTATCTCTGTTTTCGATAGACACGACAACGGAATCAGAACACATGGAAACGGGGTGTAGTTTGTTCCCAAGTATGTCCTCAATCATGTGCTTTTATCCAGTTTTGGCGCGATTTTTCCTAATGAAAGCACAAATATGAAAATCAGCCATAGATGCCGTTGTCTAAATCCAAAATGAACGGTTCCATAAGCCAAGAGACCTGCTAAACTAATGTACACCCCGGCAGCAAGTCGACGGAGTTCTCCATCAGGTAGTATTGCGAACGTGCGCAGTACTGTCCGGCCGAGCAAAATATGAAATGCTAGAAAAAATACACCACCAACAATTCCTGTCGTGGCCAGAATCGCGAGAAAGGTATTGTGGATCGAGCCACCTCCACCAACCTCAACGCTCATAAATCTTGCCGAGGCACCGATACCAACACCCACAATCGGATGCAACTCTAGTGCCCGTGGAACCCCATACACAAACTGGAGATACCGCGGCCCGCTAAGCGCTTGCAGGCTATAGTCTTGGCGAGTGAATAGGTCAAACGAGGAAGTGACTGCGGACGGCATTTGAACACCCATAATTAGAGGAGTCGCGATAAGAAGTCCGATACCGCCGCAAACACTCGCCCAAAGTTCCGTTCTGAAGGTTATATCTCGAGAAATCAGTTCGTAGGCAAGGACCATCATGACTTGGACGATGAGAATTACAAGCGAACCGTCGGATCCGCTCGCAATGACTGCCAGAAAGGATAGTAAAGTTGCACCGACAAACATGAAGAAATGGCGTCTGGAGCGGGATCGCGCCGGATGAAGCGCCAATAGCGGGACAATAGTATGGAGATATGCTGGGAGCTGGTTCGGCCGTCGAAACGTTGCGATGAGGCGATTGCTTGGTTCAAACACAAATGAAGATGGAATCTCCATAAGGATAGCGACCATTCCGATAATGCTCACTAACAGAACCACCGCTGCGCCTGCCAAATACATGTTAATGTACCAGACAAAGTTTTCAACCGTGTCAATAATCTGGTAGCAGACAATGAGACACCCCACATAATAGATTAAAATGAATAGCATGAGAGAACTTGAGGTCAGACTGTAGGAGTTCCAGAGAGAAGCGATGCCAGCAACTATTAGAAGGACCAACGGAAAGACATGAATAGGAAGTTGTAGTTTAGCGTCACGTTTATACACGTAGATTATATATTTCATTGCCAGAAGAACAAATATTACCTCAAACACAGCAAATCTCTCACCAACAAATGGGAGTTCAATGGACTGAACGAATGGCGTCGTAAAGAGTAGGAAGGCAAGCATTTGTCTAATTGTACCTCGAACTGCGAGATATAGACCGACAGAGCCAAGAATGCCAAAGAAAGCGATTGAAATATTCATCGGTGAATAATTAGTTAGGGCAGATTATTTGCTCTGTGGTTTATCGAATGTGAAAAAACAGACGTTTAAAGGTTTTCTTGAACCAACTCGCAGCCTGAATCCCGTATCGGCCACCAAAGCTAGCGAACAAGTGATACCAGTGGCGCCAAGATCTTGGATTAGTTCGCAATCCCTTCCAAAAGAAAAATCTCGCTGCTCCCATGTTCCCAGAACGAGCGTGAGCCATCCCCCGTTGGTAGTATTGATTCGCGATACCTGCTTGTGGAAACTTGTCACGATGTTTTTCCAGTAGCCTATTCTGACCTTCAATCTTTTTTTGTAAATTTGCCCCAATCCGGGTTTCTCCTTGGTCATGGATGTGATATCCAATATAGGCATCCCGGATTGGCTGAATCAAATAGTCGTCGGGTTGCAGTGCTCTGATGAAGAAATCGTAGTCTTGAGAGGAACTCATCTCTTCGTCCAAATAGCCGACTTCCTCAAAGATACGACGGCGAAAGGCAGTGTTTGAAAAACCCCCGATCTTATTTTTCACAAGAATCTCCTCATATTTGATTGCCTGATCTGCAATTGTGACGTTGGTCTTATCTCCGTCCTTATAAATAATTCGGGAGGAATACGTCCCAATACATCGATTCGACCTACTATCAAACTGATTAAGAACTTTACCAAGGTAATTCGGTTCGAACTGATCATCAGAGTCGAGAAATGCTACAATATCTCCTTCTGACTCTTTAATACCTTTATTTCTAGCGGCGTTAGCACCCATATTTTTATCAAGGCGCACGTATGTCACACGATCGTCAGTGTAAGATTTGATAACTTCTTTTGTGTTGTCTGTCGAACAATCATCAATAATTATCAATTCAAGATCTCCCATTGACTGCTCAAGAACACTGTCGATAGCTCGTGGAAGAACGTTCACTCGATTGTATGTGGGAGTGATTACACTTATTGCTACCATATTGTTCTGAAGTTTCTGATCAGAGAGATATGAAGTTGATGGAACGTGGTAGGTATAGATAGACGATTACTATCCATTAGCATCTGTACCATGGCTGGCACATGTTATGCATATTCTACCATTCATTTAATCACCAGTTGCCAACATTATACGATCTTATGTCCTCTAACCTTTTCTTTTCAGAATAAGGGATTAGACCATCTGGATCAGGATAACCGATTGCCATTAACATTATAACGATTTCATCATTTTCTAGGCCAAGAAGATCGGTTATTTGACGGTCATTGCTTGGAATAGATGGCCAATTAATACAGCAAGACGCGAGTCCCTGTGTTTCCAAAGAAAACTGGAATGCCATAGCAGCGAGACTAGAATCGATGTAAGTAACGTGTTTATCACGAGAATCAAAGTATGCTCGCTGCTTTCCAATAATGACTGCTAGACATGGAATATTATGCCTATATCCTCCAGCTCCGATGGCAAGTGAAGAAATCTTCTCAATTGATTCTGGATCATCGTAAAATCTGAATTCAAATGACTGCCTATTACACGCACTCGGTGATTGTATCGCCACCTCTAGTGACTTGTCAATAAGATATCTTGGAACCTCTTGGTCTTGAAACCACCTAGTACTAGTTCTCTGGGTCGCAAGTTGCTTTAATTCGTCATGAGACACGGGGGGATCACTTAATTCTCTACGTGGGAATGGTACTCGATCGCCTGGTGTATGATCAATATGTGCTAGGAAACTTGAAAACTCACTGTACGCATCTCCTATTACATCAGTATGATCTACCGTTTCAAAGTATTCGACAAGAACATCAATAGTCCAATAGAGTTGAGCATCTTCTTGGGAATGATCCCACGCATTTTTTAAATCATTAACTAAATCCCGAATGTACCCTTCTGCAAATACGGGGCGGCGGTTTCTCATTGAAAGACCTTTTTCAATCCGATGAGTGTTTCGAATAATACGGTGCCGTAAATTATCTCGTTCTTCCTCCAATTTATGATACTCTGACACACCACAAAGCACAGTACGTTGTTCCTGGTAGAATGTTCCTTTAAAGAAGAAGTATAGACTAGTTAAAACCCGTGAACGGGAGATCGTTCGAAGTGTCTTATCCCTTGGAAGAGCTCTCCAGATGACGTTTTCGTAGAACATGTTAAGTGAAAACTGCATACCCTTTCGGAGTAGTTTCCTGGTGCCTCCCTGACAGTAAATTGATTTTCCTCGAGAAAGCATCGATGACATTCCAAATAGCATTAATCTGCTGGGGCCACTTCAACGTATCTTTTCATTCATCCTTGCGATATCTTCGAGGTATTTATACTGGTGCGTGACAGGTATTTGGTTATGAGTGAAAGATGTAGAGAGGTTGCTCGAAATATGTCTCTTGCCGCTTCTACCGAGAAGGAACTTCTGTCTACTCTACTGTTTTCCAAAGATAATCACCCCACTGATTCCACGGACCGAAGTAATATTATTATCATCGGTGGAGAGTTATTCAACAAGGGGGCACAAGCGATGACATTTACCGTGGTTGATCAGATGTCCAAACGATTTCCCGAGAAAGACATTATTTTGCTCTCTGGACGAGATTATCAACGGTCAACGGACGAGAAGTCACAATACACGTTTGAGATCCTACCTTGGGGTGCAGAAATTCAGCTGCCTTTGCTATCTCCCTCGATGAAGTACTTCAATACTACTGAATTTACAAACGACGTAGTAGAACAGATCCATGAAGCGCTGGAAAACTGCTCATTTCTTATTGACATCAATGGTTATGCATTCTCCTCACAATGTAGCTTCAGAGGATCAATAATCTATATTAATAATATAATTATAGCTAGAAAATTCGGAATGCCGATGTACATATTTCCGCAATCAATTGGGCCATTCGATTATGAAATGGCAAAGAAACAGGTTATTAATCCATTGATGGAAACTTACCTCCAATATCCCGAAGTTATTTGTCCACGGGAAGTTGAGGGGGTTGAATCACTTACTCCGTATACACGGGATAATGTTCAAAGAGAATTTGATATCGTTCTTCAGAAACAGGGATATGACATTAGAAATATTTATTTAGATAAACCCAATTTGAGATATGAAAAAATCCAATCAGATGCTGTTGGAATCGTCCCAAATTCGAAAGTGTTTGAACACGCAGATCACGAAGATCTGTACTCACTCTACGACGCAGCTATAGAGAAATTACTCTCAGAGAATCGGACGATCTATATTCTTCGACATTCAGTTGAAGATCTTGATCTTTGTCGCAATATAAAACGACAGTTTAGAAACAATGAAAGAGTCATTCTACTTGAAGACGAATTAAATGCAATTGAACTTGAGCATATTATCAACCAATTTGATTTCCTAATAGGTTCTCGTTACCACTCGCTTATTCATGCGTATAAGAACCATACACCCGTTATCACTATCGGTTGGGCTATTAAATATAAATCACTTCTGAGAGACTTTAATCAAGGAGAGTACTTCTTCGAAGGGAGAGAGAAGATTAACGAGAAAGAGTTCACTGTTGCAGTAAGCAAAATGAGTGAACAGTATAGCCGTGAGTCTAGTACCATAGAAACAAAACTCAAAATCGTTCAGCAAAATAATTTATTTAACAGATTATTTGATAAGTGATAAAGAGTGTCACGAAACCTAGTTCGCGCTTTCTTCTCTATCTTGGGAACAAAGATCGGTGTTCTTGTTTTAGGTATACTTACAACACCGATTATCGTCCGTTTCTTGGGTAGTGGTGGCTATGGTGATTACGCACTTGTGATGTCTGTGTTTAGTGTCTTATCTGTCTTTACTACATCTGGAATATTTAATGGCATAAGAAAGTATATCGCTGAGGATCGATCGATTGCTCACTGGAATGACCATGTATTCGCATTTTACTTTAAATTATCGATATTGATTACTGGAGGATTTGCGAGTCTCTTGGCGGTGTTCTCACAAACGGATATCGTCGAAAATATGTTCTCGGTAGAGTTTCAAACGTACTTTATAATTCTGGCGGCGTATCTTTTCCTCAACCAATTTTATTCGGTAGGGCGAGGGGCCCTAATGGGCTTTGGATTAGAGCATCGTTCGGAACCACTTCAAATCATGAAGAAGCTAACATATGCAGTAACAGCGGTCGTACTGCTGCAGTTTGGACTGGGTGTAGAAGGTGTCCTTATCGGTCAAGTTACTGCAGCGCTGATCGTGGGCGCTATTACTCTCTGGTTAATTAGAGAACAGATATCATTTTCAATCTTGTTCAAAAGGTCTCAATCTGTTCCGAGATACGAGCTGTTGAGTTTCAATGCGTATAGTATTCTGCTGGCATTTCTTACAATATCGTTATATCACGTTGATATTCTAATTCTACGGCCAGTAGCAGGAGATGTCGAGACTGGTTATTACAAAGCAGCACTCGTAGTTGCTGAGTTCCTCTGGATGGCACCCATGGCAATCCAGTATACCCTCGTTCATTCTACGTCCGAGATGTGGTCCAAGGGACAACACGAAACGGTCACAGAGATTGCGTCTCAATCCACGAGACTGAATCTCTCTCTTATGGTTATTATGATAATTGGATTGGCTGCTCTTGCAGACGTCTTCGTTCCGATCTATTTTGGATCTGAATTTTACCCAGCAGTTGGACCTCTCTTAGTTCTCCTACCGGGTGTTCTCGGATTTGCCCTAGCTCGTCCGATTTTCGCTATTGGTCAAGGAAAAGGTGAACTCCGAAGCCTTGTTCTCGCCACTAGTGGTGCTGCAGTCCTTAACCTGTGTCTGAATCTCTTATTGATTCCACGATACGGCATGATTGGCGCCGCACTTGCAACATCTATCGGTTACGGTTCGATGGTCCTTCTTCATACGTGGATTGCACGACGGATTGGATTCGATCCAATTTCTGATCTACGTGCAATTCGGATAATTGCAGCTGGTCTTCTTACTGCACCGATCGTGTTCGGCTTAGCAAGAATCCTTACACCAATTCCCTCACTCATCGTTGTCCCGTCTATTGGATTCCTACTGTATTTTGTACTCTCAATCCAGCTTGGAGTGATTAATACCGATGAAATAGAACTGGTTCGCCAGAAAGCACCGAGAAAGTTCGATCCACTTTTCAAATGGATATTGACTCTCAAAAGATAGTAATTGATTCACAATTCCTCCTCAAGGTCACTCACATCGAACTCTCTCGAGATACGCCTGTCCCTCCTCAGTGATTACGTAGAACCCTCAATACGGCCGTTCAACCAACCCATACGAGACTCCAGTAGTGCCAGCTAAAGTTGAACGAATACCCTGAGATACGTCTTACCCGCCTGCGACCGCCTCACCGGCCTCCACGTTCGCCTGCGTCACCGTAATGTTTCGATCACCGACCTCGTATGTTCCCGGATAGGCCACGGTGACCTCGAGTCGCCCCTCGCCATCCGCCTCCCCGTCCCGCCCGTACTCGAGGGTTTGTCCATCGACCTCGACAGTCGTTCGTACCGAAACCCTCTCGTTCGGCGAGACGGTTGCGTTGATAGTCGCGCCGGGGACGACTGCATAGGCAGCACTCGAGTCCGACAGGGAAATCGCCTGGTAGTGACCAAGCTCTGGAACAGACCCGTTATCTTGGAGGAATTGTTCGTGCGTACTCCCCGAGCGAACCGTTCCCTCGTCATTGGTTACGACAACGTAGCCGACGCGCCCGGAAATCTGCTCGTACTGCTCGTCCGGAGAAGCCCCGCCGACGAACTCGCCGTAGTTTGAGCGAGCGTATGAATAGCTCCGCGACTCGCCGTTGACAAAGTAGTTGTACATCCGGTTGTCCCCCCACTCGCTCAGCACGAAGGTCTCCGGGTACTCGCGATCGGTCTCGAGAGCGTGTTCCTCGATCGCCGCCGTCGCTCCGTGCTGTCCCTCGCTGTAGGTGATCTGTCCGGTCAGGCCGGGAACGAAGAGTAACCCGAACCCGCAGACGAGCAGGCCGGTACCGAGGACGTAGAGCACCTGTCGTCGTTCGGGCCAGTCTATCGACGGCTCCGTCCTACCGTCGGCAGCGACAGCCCGACTACTTTCCTCCCGAAACGGACGGGGCCGCCGGGCTAGGTCGACTACCGAGAGGACGTAGACGAATCCAATGCCACCAAGCACGGCTACAGGGATCATGAGCTGGGCGGCGAATCGAATCTGGATTCCAGCGAGTACGGTAAAGAAGACCGTGTAGACGGCGAGCACTAACCAGGCAGGTTCGTACTCTCGAGAGAGAAGCCACACGGCCCACGCGAGAACGGCGACGCCGAGGTAGAAGCCCACCCCGAGCTGCACCAGGGGCCCAAAGATCACCATGTAGTCAGGAGTGAACAGCGACGCCGACTCTGTGTACCCCTCGCGGAGGAAAAGGTCGTCCGCCCGGCCTCGAGCGTTCGCCCAGTCCTCGGGCCGGAGCCGCCGAAGCGCGTAGAGGCCGATGCCGACGACGCCGACCTCGAGCGCAGCTAGCCCACCGACGTGGAGGTCGAGAGAGCGCCAGAGTTCACCCAGTGCGACCACCACGATTGCTCCACCGAGCACCATCGCCGGCGTGTACGCGACGAACGCGAGTCGCCAGCCCCAGCTGGTGTGCGCCCAGATCGAGAGTCCCGCTCCGATCGCCAACCCTGCGAGCAACGGAAGGTTCGCCAGCGTCGGGGAAATACTCTCCCGGACGTCGACGAGGACGCGGAGGGCGACGTACGCGGCGAGCGGCATGAACAGCAACGGCGAGCCGCCCCATAGGTGGATCGATATCCCCAGCGCGAGGCCCAGACCGATCGAAACCACCCACGTCACCGGCGACTCGAGATGACCGCGAATAGCGTCCTCCGTTCTCGTCTCCGCTCGTCGACGAGTAAAGTCGGCGGCGAGCAACGCGAGCGCCAGCAATGTCACGCCGAGCCAGAAGTACTGGTGGAGTCGGTGCTCGAGGAAGCCGAGTTGCGTGTAGACCGCGTGAACGGGGGCGACGGCCAGCAACACCACCGACGCGACCCCCACTCGAACATCTCGCGTGACGACCACGGCCAGGGCGTACACCACGACTCCCAGCGCCACCGTCGCGACGACGGGGAGCCACGCAGCTACCATATCGGCGGCCCACTGGTCACCGCCGAGGAGCGTCGCAAACCACCAGTTAGCGGCGTGGGTGAGCGGCCGCCTAGTCATCGCTCCGGCCGGCATCTCGGCGAGCAAGCCGATGTCCGTCGGACTCGTCGATCGCGACAGCAGGTCCTCCATCCAGTAGCGGTAGAAGTAGGGATCGTTCCCCGGCGACAACACGTCGTCCCCTCGAAAGACCGATCCGTACTGAACGATCCGCATTGCGAACAGGAAAACGAGCGCCCCAGCAAGCCCGGCGAGCGCCCGCCGATCGCCCCAGATCCCCAGCTCGAGCGACCGCTCCTCGAGAAAGCCTCTCGCTGCACCCGCATCGAATTCCGTCTCGAGGGACTCCCCCTCAAGCGCCGCCCGGACGGCTTTCGGGTCCGAGACCTGGTACTCGCCGTCGGCCTTCTCGACGATTCCGCGTGAGACCAGCTCGCCGAAGGTCCCCGAGTTCACCGGCACGTCGTCGAACGTCCACGTCTCGCGCGCCGAATCGGTCTCGAGGACAGCCTCGAGCGTCGCTTCACCGTCGTCGCGGTCCTCAAGGAACTCGGTCGTGGCCTCGTGAACGGCGACGCGATCGTCCGCAGCCATTGAACCGATAGTGAGTATCCCGTTCCATTACCCTTTCGTTCCGGGACACGTTCTCGTCCCCCCAACGCGGTCTCGGGAGCAACCGCTCGAAAGACGAGCAACCGCTCTCGACGCGTCTCGAGTTCCCTCGAAAGGAATCGGGTGTTGTGAGGTAGATTCCTCGAGCAACACGTATAGCGCCCGGAGAGACACCCGCTCGCAAGCCAGAGCAGTCAAAATCTCGTCGAGGTGAGACCGACTCGAGCGATGACTTCGTAAGTACACGCAATCCTGCCAGCCAGCCGGACCATCCCAGGACAGAGTCATTCCGAACACTGGTTGAAGTGCTTCTGCGCCTCGGCAAACATTCCCGGCCACGGGTCAGGCGCCGTCTCCAACGTTGCTACTCGTTCCCAGTATTTCTCCATCCAAGCCGCATCTTCGCCACGCAATCGCAACTCGTCTCGAGACTCTATGTCACAGGCTTGTAGTTGTTCCTCTGGGGGTAGCCCTTCGAGCGACTGGTGGCACGCATCACAGACCGAGAGGAGATTCTGTGGGTCGTGGGGATCTTCAGCCTTCCTTTCGGGAATAATATGGTGGACGTACAATCCCCGTCCATTTGATGTCTCCTCCCGTCCGCAACGAACACACGCACTGTCCCTGGCGCGAACAGCCATGGCAATCCACCGAAATTCGCGTCCGCGTGACGTCCCATCCTTGAAGTTTGGATGTCGCTCTCCAGTTTGTAAGTACGTCCTCCAGGCCACACCGCATTCCCGACTGCAGTAGTGATTCTGGTCTGTCTTCCATTCGCGGACATCCATCGGCGTGCCACACCAGTTACATCGGATAATTACCGTCGTTTGTTTGTCGTGTGCAGCTGCCATATGGACTCGAAGTCCTCTGTTCCCCTGAAAGTCATCGCCACAGTGTGGACACGTCTTCTGATCAGTACTCGAATTACGTTTGTTCTTTGCTGTCATCTTCGATTACTCGTCCATCCGTATCGGCCTCAATCAACTCGATGAGGCGTTGTTCGAGGCTTTTCGTCCGCGGAACCGTCTCTTTCCACGCGTTCCACGTCTCGTCGTCGACCTGGAATTGATATTTGACCATGCACCCGATTCGACAGGTTACGTCATTAGCGTTTCTTACTGTGTGTCTGGAACACTTATACTTTGTTAGTCTAACTAAGTCTTAGTAAGCACTAAGGCGCTAGCGGTCAGAGTCAGAAGTAGAGGCACAAGCGGCCACAAATCTGCGGCCCGGTGCTGGTACACCGAGCCTTGTGCCTTGGGATAAGGCAATGACGACTACGACGACCACGCACGAAACCATTTCGACTGAATCGATACAACCAAGAACTCTCTTCGAGCGCCCCGGCGACCTCGAGCAAGCCTACTGCGCCCTCTGCGAGGAGGTAAACCGATGATCATCCTCGAGTGGGCGCCACGCGATAATCAGCCCCAAAAGGTGGTATTCGACCCACAACCGGACCAGGACTGCACGTGGCTCCGGTGTGAGTACGAGCACCGCAACGGCGCGTGGCGCCTGTGTGGCTGTGAGCCCCTCGAGTCGCTCTCGGTCGAACATCAAAGCACCGACCCCGCGACCGACCGCTCGAGCCAGGGTGGTGAACACAATGAGTGAGGCCCTCGAGGCCATCCGCGAGCGCCTCTCCGCGCTCGAGCGGGAGAACGACCACCTCGCCGACCGCGTCGAACGGCTCGAGACCGACCTCGAGGAGGCACACGAGACGATCGCCAGTCTCGAAACTCAGACCGACCGCCTCCAGACGACGAACGCCGCGCTCGAAACCGAGGTCGAAGAACTCAGCGAGCGCCTCAACATCCACAACAAAGACCTCACCCGCGTCGACGCGCTGACCGAGGCCACCCGCAAGCGCACCGGGGCGAACAAGGTCCGCCTCGAGGAACTTCAGGAAAGGGAACTCGAGAAAGGCGCCCACCTCCGAACCGAAACCGTTGATGAACACGCACTCGAGATCCAGGGCGGCCACCTCGAGCGGATCACCAAAGATGACGGGCAGACGTACTTCCGCGTACCGGAGAGCGCGGACCCACTCGACAGTGGGAGCGTCTCGCTGGCCTACGGCGACCTGCTCCCAATTCAGCAACTCGCCCGGATGGACGAGGATATGCGTCGCTCGACGGCCAAGGCGTTACCGACGCGATTAGCCACGAAGCTGTGGCAGACACGCGTCGACTCGAGTGTCGGCGACAATCCCTGGGAGCCCGGCAGGAAGGAAATTCGTGAGTACGTCAAAGCGAGCGACCTCAAACACTGGATCCGCCGACAGGAGCCCGGGACGAGCGAGACCTACGCGAAAAAGCTCGTCTCGCGAACCATCGATTCCATCCTCGAGCTCTCGAACCATCGTGTGGCCGTCCGGAAACGCACTGAACGAAAGAACGGCCTCGAGTACATCGAACGGCGCCTCATTATTCCAGCGGACGTCGAGATCCCTGGAGAGACCACAACCCCAGCGCCGGAGACAGCTGGCGTCCTCGGATAGCCGTGGACGCCCCTGAGTAAGAACCCTCGAGAGAGACGATCACTCTCATAGACACGACCGAGACACGGACTGGCGCGGCGTGCTGGTGGGTTGGGTACTGGCAAGTGGGTCTCTCGAGCAGTCTTCGGCAGTCACCAGGGAGACGCACTCGAGTGTGGTACCGAAGACGACGACTGTCCATGGAACCTCAACGGCTCTTCGAACCTGGTACCCACGTGAGACAAACGATTTTAACCGTTCCCTGTGTACAGTTAGAATAATGGGGCCGACACCACCTTCAGATACAGGTTCGAACACGCCTCTCGAGCGTGAGATCGACCTCGAGGAGCTCACCTGTGTCCTTGAAGGATACCCAGTTCGCCTCGCGATACTGTTTGGCTCGACGGTTCACGGGACGGCCACCGACCAGAGTGATATCGACATTGCTGTTGCGTTCGAGTCCGATCTCGATCCGACTGAACGCCTCGAGCAGCGCATTTCACTCATTGTGTCACTCACTGATGCGCTTGAAACTGACGCCATCGACGTTGCTGACCTCGAGGGAATCAATTCAGGTATTGGTCTGGCAGCGCTCGAAAACGGCTACGTCCTTGTCGACAATCCCGCCCTTCGTGAGCACCTCAAAGAAAAATATGAAGGCTCATATCCGGAAGGCGACGAGACTCACGAAGAGCGAATGCGTCGGTTTGATTCGTTGCTAAGCCGATTGGAGGGGCGGGTGTGAACGTCTCCCCGCAAGACGAAATTCGCATCCTCGAAAAAGCCGCCTACATCGAAGAGGCAGTGACGGTGTTAGCTCGAAAACAGTCGCTTGATGCAAAGGCCTATCAGGACGATCGGGAAGAACGAGCCATCGTCGAACGTGAGTTTCAGACGACCATCGAAGCGTGTATTGACATTGCGGGTATCCTCATTGTTGCTGCAGACGCACCAATGCCCGAAACGTACGCTGGTCGGTTTGCAAGCCTTCACGAATTGGATGTCCTCTCACACGAAACGAGCGAACGGATGCGACAAGCTGCGGGGTTTCGGAACGTGCTAGCCCACAACTATGGAACTGATATCGACGATATGGTCGTGTATCAGCACCTACAATCGGAACTCGAGTGGTTTGTTCGATACCTACACGAAATCAAAGCTACTCTCGAAAACACGTCAGTAGAAAATAACTAAACTTCCGAGAGTACGCGGATTTTCATCGGAATTTTCGAAAGCGCCAGAAGCCGATAAACACCGCCTGAGTCTGCCCGCCTACTGCTGTTCCCACAGCGTCTCGATATGCTCCTCGAGAAAATCGAGGACGAGACGACACACCTCTCGATGGTCAGTCGGCCACTGGGCGTCTTGTGCATCGATGCAACTGGCATCTGGTGGTGGGTGGAAGTGATCCCGTGAATTGTGCGTGTTTGGATGGCGGTCCCATCGACACGTCCACGTCTCGGTCTGTCGGTCCTCTTGGTAGTGGATACTGAAGTCATCGTTCGTATACCAGCGTATCTCAAAGCGCATTGAGGCCTCACTCGGGTAGTAGTCACCGGATAATTCGACTTGGAGGTACAGCTTTCCTTCCTCGATAATTGCTGCGGATTCGGCCAGGCGACTCCCAGTGAATCGTGAACGCATCTGTTCCATCACAGCCCGATCTAATGGCGCAGGACTTGCGCCGTTGTCCACAGGCACCATCGTTAGCCGCGTGATGGGGCCGTCGAACCGGCGACCTTTCTCCGGGCGCGTTCGTGCAGGCGGCGTTCTTCGAGTGCGGTGGCCCAATCACCAAGCTCTCGGTAGATGTCGTCGACTGCGTCGAACTCGAGGACATCGACGTCGGCAGGCGAGCCAGCCTCGTATTTATCGCGGTACGTTTCGATCTGATTGGTTAGCTCCGATACGCGACTCTGCAACTCATCGACGGTGTTTTCCCGCGAGAGTTTGCTCACCCGTCGCCACTCGAAATAGTCGTCATTGCGCTCGTATCTGGCTGGCCGCCCGTCGTGTCGTATGACGATGCCGAGGTCGGCATAGAAGGATAAATGTGCTCGAGCGGATTCTTCCGAGCAGTCCGCTCGGTCGGCGATCTCGGCAGCCGTCATCGGCTCTCGGGCGTGTAGTACGGCCCCGTATACACGTTGCTTCGTATCTTCGTCCTCGAACGGCCGATCGAACGGCGGTGGGCCGTCACGGTGGGCGTCGTCTGACATACTTCTCCCAACGGGTGTAACACATATATTCCTTTCTTCAGCCAAAATATATTGCCTTTCTTCTGATCCGCTCTGTGATGAGATACTCGTACTAGCAACTACCGGTGGATTTCCGGTCCCGTTCGCCGTCACTGGCTGCCATCCGTGTCCTCGTTCAGACGCGCTCGAATCTCGCCGCTGCTATAGGTTCGTCCCTCGCCGGTTGCCAGTTGATGCTCGCTGGCAGCGATATCCTTCCAGCCCTTCCGCGAGAACGAGGGGTGCTTGACGGCGTCTCGGAGCGCCCAACGGATAAACTCACTACGAGACGGGAAGTTTTCAGCACGCCAGGTCGCATCGAGATCGTCGAGGAACGCCTGCGGAATCTTCAGCGTGATCGTTGTCATGTTGGGGTCATCATTAACCCCAGCGTCAGCATCAGACATACGTCTGTATTACGTCTGTATTACCATAAGCATTGCTGGTATGTCGAACGAGCTATCGGTGTGTTGTTCTCACACAGGGACGACCGAGACACAGACTGGGGGCGGTATCTAGAGGACGGGACTGGCTATTGGATCTCTCGAGCAGTCCTCCGCAATCTATAGGGAGAAGCGCTTGAGTGCAGATGAAGACGACGACTGTCCACGGAAACTCGAGAAGATCTTTAGGACGAGATGGCAGACCTCTCGATGGTCAGTCTGCCACTGGGCGTCTTATGCATCGGTGCGACTGGCAGCTGGTGGTGAGTGCTCGCGAGAAGACGAGGACAAACAGTCGCTTCGCGAACCCGGAAGCGAATGCGGTTCCTTTTTGTATCACCGAACGTACTCGTTCGAGCAATGAACGTTCTCGTCACGGGTGGCGCAGGATTCATCGGCGGGCACATCGCCGAAGGGGTAGCCAGCGGCGGCCACGACGTCACGGTCCTCGACAACCTCGAGCCCTACTACGACCTCGGGATCAAGGAACACAACGTCGACGCGGCGAAGTCCGTGGCCAAAAGCGCCGACTCGAGCTACGAGTTCGTCGAGGGTTCGGTCACCGACCAGTCCCTCCTCGACGACCTGGTCGCCGACGCCGACGTGGTCTACCACCAGGCCGCCCAAGCCGGCGTCCGAAAGAGCGTCGAGGAACCGGCGAAAGTCAACGCCTACAACGTCGACGGAACGGTCAATCTGCTCGAGGCCGCCCGCAACCACGATCTCGAGCGCGTCGTCGTCGCCTCTTCCTCCTCTGTCTACGGCAAACCGGAGTACCTCCCCTACGACGAGGACCACCCGACGAATCCGGTCAGTCCCTACGGCGTCTCCAAACTCGCCACGGAACAGTACGCGCGCGTCTACAGCGAGATTTATGGCCTACCAACGGTCTCACTGCGATATTTCACCGTCTACGGGCCACGAATGCGCCCGAACATGGCCATGACGAACTTCGTCTCGCGGTGTCTCCACGGCGAGCCCCCGGTGATCTATGGCGACGGCTCGAAGACGCGCGATTTCACCTATATCGAGGACATCGTCGGCGTCAACGAACAGCTGCTCACCGACGACAGTGCAGACGGCGAGATTCTGAACGTCGGTTCGACAGACACCATCGACGTGCTCACGCTTGCCGAGGTCATCCGCGACGAAATCGATCCCAGTCTCGAGCTCGAGTTCAGCGACCCGCGAGAGGGCGACGCCGAACACACCCACGCCGACATCTCGAAGGCCAACGAGTTACTCGGCTACAAACCGAGCGTCGACATCCGCCAGGGCGTCGCCAAATTCATCGACTGGTACCAGGAGAATCGGGAATGGTATGACCCGCTCGTCCGCTCATCCTGAGGTCTATGAGGATTATGAGGGAAACTATTCTCACTTCCTCTAATCGGAAATATGCGTTGCCGTACCAAGGTTTGTGAGCGGCTGCCTCGGTCCATCCACTAAATCGATGAGATCGAACTCTATCCGAGGAGGTCACCGACTTTGCGATCGCCGACGACCGTCGCATCAACGGCGACACGTTCGATCATAACCACGACAGTGGTCCGGAAGATGTGTGTAAAGGTGATCTAAAGACGAATCTAGGAAGAGATCATGGAGTAGGCGATTATCGCTCGAGATAGCGTCCAGGACAGAGGGAGGCGTGAGCAGGACAAAGAGAGTAACCCGAAAAGAGGGGAAAGTCACGCTCTCAAAAGTTCATAATCGGTTTCTGTCTTGCGTTTTCCGAGTTAGAGGTAACCAGGATAAGAAACGCCACGAAGAGAGCCTCAGATCCAATCCACAAAATTGGATTCGGCGGTTTAGTACCTTCTCTGCAGGGATCTCACTCACCCACTCGAGTCGAACGTGTGACTGTCCAGTACACAATTCAAAAGTTCATAATCGGTTCCCTGCTATCGGTTTTGGGGTGCTAGACAACACTGGAATTACCGATGAGACTGAGACACTTTCCGAGAAGGTAAACATACCATAGAGCGCGTCTCGAGCCGGTTATGGACGTTTGACGCCTCGAGTCCTGCATCTACGCAGCAAGTACCGATCACGAAACGGACCTCGCTCGCCCATCAGTCTCGGCAATCACCAAAACATATGCGAACGCTCCCTAATCGCCTCGAGAGGCCTCTTACTCGACGATTGGGTCACAAGTCATACGCTCGAGGGAGATTCTTATCGTGCAACCTTTCCTAGACGATCTTCATAATCGGCCCTCGAAGAGAGACCAGACCTACTCTTCCGGACGTAGAACCCGATTATGAGTGATTTGAAACGCGAATAGTACGTTTTGTTGTAATCCTCAATAGATTACAAGAGTTGCCTGCTGAATACAGAGGATCTAGTCAGCCCATCGACCTTGTTCACTTCATCCAAACTGGGCAGGATCAACCGACATACATGGATACGAATGTACCGATCCCAGGAGAGGTCTGTGGAGGCGGTCGCACCGATGAGCGACCACACCGTTATCCGAATCGATCTCCTATTGTACGCGATGGCAGATGACAAACAGGGCCGGGACAAACAAGCAGATGACGAAGAGCGACGCCAGCAAGAGCGAGAAGTTGAGGAAGCACGTACCCGGGCCGATGAGGCCGAACCGATACCCAACGACACTGTTGAACAGCTTGATGAGCTTGATGAAGCACTCGAAACTCATGACTATCCAACCACGACGGATGACTTGATCGAGGCATATGGCGACTATGAAATCGAAACGCAGGATGGGTGGGAATCCCTTGAGGAAGTGCTTGGCCCGACCGACAACCAAACGTACGTTTCCGCCGATGACGTTCGAAGCCGGATACTGGGACGCATACGTCGCTGATGAATACGCCCCTACTCATCCCGTGCCTCGCCAGTCGGGCATGCCTGGCTCTGATACGCACCTCCTCTGTTCTGAGTGATCACTACCTTCGAAACCCGAACTGAATCTCGTACAACATTCTCGCCTGTACTGAGCGATCCCCAACTCTCGTAGATCCCCTCTCATCTCGTGGCACATTCGTGCCTTGTATTCAGCAGCGTCTGCATTACCTACTGAATTGCCGCCAGGACAGGCGTGCCGAATATAGAGTAGACATGCCTGTGATCGTCCTCCGTGTAATCGTTCCCGAATGTGAGAGCGATCAAGACGGGCTTTCCTCTTCGTGCCATCGCTGCATGTGCTCGGTATGGGTATCGAGGTATGCACCGGCTTTGAAATACGCGTCGTAGTAGTCCGTGTCAATATGGTGTGCCTGGACGCAACCAGGCAGCACCATCGTCGGCACCGTCCCCGGGAACTTCCCGTGTTTGTCGTAGACGTACTGGGCGATCTCGCCGAGACACTCGACCGTCTCGTCGTCGTATGGCTCGATCGAGCGCTTCACCGCCTCGCTGTCCTCCCACGGACCAGGCGTCGCCGGGTCGTAGGTGCCGCCCGGTCCGAACTTCCGCTCGACGAGTTCGTCGACCGCCGCGTGCATGTCTGAGTAGTACGGTGGACAGAGGCCCTCGTACCGGTCGTCGAGGCCCACTGGGTTCGGTACGGTCCAGTCCTCATCGTCGACGAACCGGAACCCGAGACCGTCGAGATCGTCACGCATCGGGGCACCGAACAGGCTCAGCTCGTTGATCCCCGCGAAATACAATCCGCCAAGTCCCATCGCCTGCATCGTGAGCACCATGTTGTGTGCCATGAACGCCAACTCGGCACAGTTCTGTTCCAGGGTGGCGCGTTCGAGGAAGGACAGCGGGAACGCCTTATCGGAGTCTAACAACCCCGATTCGATGTACGGCCCGAGGTCGCCGGCCGGTTCACCGATCTCGTCATCCATGATTACGTAGCCGTTCTCGACGAAAAGACAGAGGAGCGCCAGCATCTCTTCGCTGGCGTCGCCGACGGGCATGAACAGCGTCGACCCCGGCGTGTTGGTCCACCAGTGGTTCGGTTCGAGGATGTGACCGGACTCGGCGGGGATGTCCACCCGCTCGTCGTCGAGTTTCTCAGTGTGCGCTCTGGTCACTGCCATAATGCGTCCGGCGTCGTCTTCGAGGTCCATTGCCTCGCGGAGTCGGCTCGGTTCGACGCTCCGGGTGTTCGTTAGGTATGTGCCGTCGTCGTCGGTATAGAACAGAACCGGTGTGCCGATCCCGGCCGCCGTCGGTGCCGTTCGACCGGTCAACCGAACCGAGAAGTCGGTGTGTTCGTCCGGCCGATGCGGACCGAACGGAATCCCGTAGTGCCACCCGCTCACCCCGATCCCGGCAGCGACGAGGGCCGATTGCTCGAGGTCGGATAATGGAAGCGGGTCAGCGTCCGATTCAAACGCCAGCGGTCCCGAGGGAATCGACAGGCCACGACCGAACCGGCGGGACCGTCGCCCGAAAATGGCCTGAAGCAGTGGATACTCGAGCAGTTCGGTAAGGGATTGTGTGGTGTCAGGCATGATGACTCCTCAATGGGTTACCAGACATCAATTGTAGTGAGAGCACTTGCAGGTCTGGCAATATGCTGTCTGCCATGGGTTAGTTGACCTCAATTCTACTATGGGAACCAGTCACATAACGCCACCCCGTGAAACATCTGCAGGGGTTGAACAGGATTTATGATTTGACCAGGGAAACGGTGTGCTAGGGATCAATCCGCTGATGAACGATAGGTTCCTACTATCCAGCAGTTGCTGAACGTCCTGCTCAGATTCTGTCAGAAGGCGCGTGCTGAATACTGAGGATGAGTGCAGCAACGTAGTATCTGCAAGCGCTGTCGCTCTCGGCAAATTCGTCATCGAGTGTCCAACGACAATCGGATGAGACGAGAGCGATTCGTCTCCCTCTGTCGTCGTCTACGAGATGAATTCCTTGATAATCCGGCCTTCAGCTCGATGGAGAACACCACTAGCCGCCGATTGGTTGACCCCCAACGTTTCTGCAAGTTCGACGAGCGTACAGCCGCGGGGACTGTCGTAATAGCCCCGTTCAACCGCTTCAGTGATGACCTCCCGCTGGCGCTCGGTCAGAAGTCCGGTCGAGTCGTATGAGTGGGTTACCGACAGTATCTCGTACGAAATGTGAGCCGCTGCTAGCTCGGTAGTTAACTTCGACAACTGCTCTTGTGAGGCAGTTTGTACACCGGATGCCCATCCGTCTCGGATGATGAGCGGAAATCGCGGAAGGATCTCCATCGAACGTCTCGCCTCATACGTTGACGGCATCGGAAACACCAACTGGATCAGCACCATCCCGTCGTCAGAATGGAGTACTTCGTACGAGCGCACTTCCGGTGCGTCGTCGAACCGGCGAACGATGGCGTCCCCCTCCGATGTCGTTACCTCGATCAGCTCGAGCACGCCATCGTCTACGGGCTGGCTCGTCAGAATCTTGAACTCGGCGTCCGAGAAGTCGGTCGAGACACCAGCCAACCAGTTGTCGTCGTCTGCCCCGATCTCGACCCTCAGGTGTACACGGACCATACCACCGGAGTTGGTTGGCGAGTGGCTTAGCATGAGTTCCTATTGACTTAAAAAGGTGAATATATTCACGGGGAACTCCGTCGTCTCAACACGCGTAACAAACCCGTGCCTCTCGTCGGAGAGAGGGACGGAACGGTATGACTGAACACTCATTCGAATCGCGTGAGAAAAGTAGACTATGAGCACAATTGAAACAGCCATCTTCCTCGTGCAAGGGTTGCTCGGACTCATCATGCTAGCTGCGGGCATTGCGAAGCTAATCGGTATTGACCTCGTGGTAGCGGATTTCGACCGCTACGGCTATCCAAAGTGGTTCCGATTCGTTACTGGTGGCATCGAGGCTATTGGGGGTCTCGGCTTGCTCGTCGGACTCGTGTTCGCGCCGATTCTCGCTGTTCTCGGCGGACTGGTAATCGTCGTCACGATGGCCGGAGCCATCCTGACACATCTCTTCCGGGTTGACGATCCGTTCTGGAGATTCATCGGGCCAGCGATCTATCTCACCGTCGGACTCCTCGTGACGAGATTTTACCTACCGTCGTTCTAGCCATCGAAGTACGAGCAACAGTAGTTGCCCCGGTTACGGTAGGGACGGGAGTCGTAGGCACGATTCAGGCAGGATGGTCGTCCTCGATAACTACGCGGGCGTGAACCGCCTCGGGGTCAAGCCTCGAGGCACTCGCCTTGCTCATCTGTAGAACGCCGACCGAACCCACCAGCTGACCCTTCACGTCGGCATCCTACAGTACTATAGCAGGCGAGTTCGAACTGACCCAGTATGGATTACTACGAGGTCATCCACCGCCGTCGGATGGTCCGGAACTTTCGCGACGAGTCCATCGATGACGAGACGGTCGAACGGATCGTCAGCGCCGGTTTGCAGGGTCCCTCGGCCGGGTTTAGCCAGGGCTTCACCTTCCTCGCGCTGGAGTCACCCGAAGATCGCGAGCGTTTCTGGGCTACCAACGAACACAACGCCCAGCCCGAACGCATCCGTCGGGCACCGCTGGTGGTCATACCGTTCGCCTGCAAGGACGCCTATCTCGACCGGTACGCCGAGCCGGACAAGGGGTGGACCGACCGAGAGGAATCGCGCTGGCCGGTGCCGTACTGGTATATCGACACGGGGATGGCCGCATTGAATATCCTCCACGCCGCCGTCGCCGAGGAACTCGGTGCGCTGTTTTTCGGCATCCCTGACGAGGACTGGCCAGCGCTTCGGGACGCCTTCGACGTGCCTGAGGCGTATGACCCCATCGGCGCGATCGTTGTCGGCCATCCTATGGATGAGCAAGTCGAGAGTTCGGCCGATACTCGCCAACGGAAGAACGTCGAGGAACTCGTCCACGGCGGCGACTGGGACAGTCCGTTCCGTTGAGGGCCGCTATCCACGAAAAGCGGCTCTTGTCGGCATGGCGTTGAGGTAGTGACTGGGAAGGAAGGTTGCGATGTGGACGATCCATTACCAGTTTCTGCAAGCTCCGCGCCCTGTATCTTGCAGAGACTCGATGAACTCCCGAGTTGCTGTCAGAAGGAGCGTGACTGCTGGGGCGGCGTCTTGGCGTAGGTTTTCTCGACTCAAGGACCTCCGGAGGATCGATGGTTGCAGAACCCACCCTCTGACCACCGGCCTGTTTTATAATTCGACAACAATCAGAGGACTAGATGAGTTCGTCGAGAGGCCGGTCTGCACCGTCTTTGGTTTCAACATCTTCATCCGGCTCAATAGGGGGAGCATCGAATAGCTGGCTGCCACCCTGTTCTCGGGCAGCGAGCACGTCATCGATAATGGCCGCTGTTTCGTCGTCGATTTCTGGAATTTTGAGGGCTTCACTAACGTCTTCTGGCAAGTCTGGTCGCGGCGCATCCTGACGGCGTTCGATTTTCTCGGTGAAATAGAGATTTTCCTGTAGGGCACGCAAAACCGGGACGTACCGGAGGTAGCTGTACTCATCTACGAGGGTGATCCCGTAGCTGGTGAATCCCCAGAACTCCCGTGGGTCGTTACGCTCGGCCTCATCTCCACGGTATTTGTACTTCGCCATCACCTGCTTATCGGCAAGTCGGTCCTTCACTTGTCCCCGCAGGTTCGTGTTTTTCGACCGCTGCGAGGACATCGCGTTCGGAGTGTATGGGGGTAAACCGTCCTCGCTCATCACGCTTACTCTCGCTCATAACAATATACACACGCCCTATCGGTAAAATCCCATCTACTGTGGAGTAGAGGGAAAACCATATGTGAACTGGTAACCGGCATCCTTCTTGGTTCAAAGGAACAGCGTTGGCGTTCGTCCCTCAGACGGACCTGTTCGATCAATACTGCTCTCGAAGCCAGTCTGCAGGGTAAACAGCAGTCATTCCCGGGGTATCGATGCGGAACTGCTGGGGTGGCGTCGTCTTGGCGTAGGTCTTCTCGACGCGAGGCTCACCCTCTAACGGATCGTTGAGCGCAGAAAGCACTTTGTGGCCATCGGCCTGTCTCATAACGACCCATATCGCCTCCTCAGGCTCGCACGAAGCCATTTTATCGAAGTCTTCGGGAACGGCCCGGTGATAATCGTTATTGATCCGTTCGACTTCGGCGGTGACGACGATCTCGCCATCGGCGTCGACACCTGCGAGATCGAGGCGGTGTTGATCGTCGAGATCGTAGTATGGAATCACCTCTGTAACGCTCGAGTCAGCGCTCTGGGCGTACGCCGCCTCGAGATACTGGCGAGTCACCTCGATGCCGAAGACGTGCTGGCTGGACTCTTCGAGGTCGCCAGCGCCGTGGCCATAGTCGACGCCGCGTCGATAGCTCTCCCCAATGGCGTCGCGACCATCTGATGAAACGGTATAGAGTCGATGTGGATGGTCGGTATCGTGACGAAGGACGTCTGCATCGAGCAGTGGTGTGATATCGTCGTTGTCGATGCCGACGTACTCCTGGAGCCTGAGCATCGAGTCAGAGAGGATGTCGTACTCGAGGGGATCATATCGCAGCTGCTGGGCGTTGTAGACTGCCTGTAAGAACAGCAGTTGTCGATCACTCCACTCGGAAGCTTCGCGCTCGGCTGGCGTGAGTTTGAGATTGATTTCACAGACCGGGATATCGTCGGCGTCGACGTCCTCGAGGGAGTGACAGCACTCGATCGCTCGCTTCATCCCCTCGATCGTTGGGTCGTAGCGATTCTCACACTCACCACAACAGAGTGCGTCGATTGCCTCGTCGTAGACGACACAGTCAGGAAATCGCTTCGTATGGGGAAGAAGGGAGTCGACGCGGAGCGACGATTCATCGTGCCCTGATTCGTCTCCGTCAGAATCGTCTAATGAATCTGTGTGAGTAGCCTGGGTCGGTTCCGATTCGTGACCGAGACCCGAGCGTCTCCAGGTCTCGAGAGTGATGGACTCGAAGGCCGCGTCGAAGGCTCGTTTTTGCTCGCCCGTCAGTGGCTCATCGCTCGCTGGATGGCCGCGTGGTGGAGCTAACGAACGGCCGAGAAACGGCCGTGCCGGTGGCGCGCCGAATTCGGCAGCGGGGCGGATGAGCCACTCACCGTGACGAATTGCAGCGAGGCGTCGCGCTACCTTGTGGGGTTGGACGTCATCAGTCGCTAGCGTCTTCGCGAGGTCGTCTTCGATGCTGACGTTGCCGACGACGAGCGTGCCGATCTCGTTGAGCGCCTCTTCGTACGTCTGATTCGAGGGATCGGGCGAATCGAGCTGACTCGGAAACTGGACGCCCAGCATGATCGAGAGGCCGAAGGACCGGCCCTGGGAGAGCAGCGTATCCACCAACTGGGTGGCCGCAACGTCTTTCGCTTCCTCAAGATACAGGTTGACCTGCGGTGGGTTCGGTGGTGTATCCGGAGCTTCAGCACGGGCTTTCAACGCACTCCACATATTGGAGAGTAAGACGAGCGTGAGTGCTCGCTTGACTCGCTCTTCCATGCCACCGAAGTCGAAGATGACTACGCTGTCTTCGTCGATAACATCGATAAAATCGAAGTGTGGATTTCGAATCTGATCTGAGTCACGTTCTGATTTTATTTGTATCGCTTCTTCAGAACGTAATTCGCGACCAGCATCCTGGGCTGAGTCTTCGTGCTCAACGTCCGGATCTTCGAGGTGAACGTAATCAAACAGCGGTGCCAGTCGATCGTCCGTGGCAATCGTCTCGACTCGAGCGACGGCCCCACCGAGGACCATATTGAAGACGTCGCGATCGCGCTCGAGCAATCCCGCGAAGTACTCCGTGAGGCGTTCGTCTGAGGTCGGCGGCGGTGTTCGATCGCTCAGCGTTCGCTGAAGCGTGCTGTAGAGATCCTTGTGGGAGATCGCATCCGAACCATGGATGGGGTCGTACAACGCCCGGAGGTGATTACGGATGGCTTTGGTCGATTCGGTAGCGCTGTAATACTGTTCTTCGCCCAGGAGCCCCGCGAGAATTTCCTCGTAGTGCCCCGCAATCCGTGATCGGGCTTCCTCTCGAGAGAGACCCGCATCCAGAAGAGGGCCGATATCGAACAGCGAGAGCGCAGGGAGCATCTTCGTGAGATCGAAGTACTGGACGGTGTCGGCATCGAGGCCACCAGCGGCCGCGTAGTGCGCCTGAAGGTATTCTTCGGCCGTTCCCCCACCTTTGTAGTCGAACAGGATCTCCGGGCCAGCTGTGGCCGTCGTATTGGACAGCATGGCCCCAGCCGTGAGGACGGATTTCCCGGAGCCAGTATCACCGACGATGAACAGATGCCGGTCCTGCAACTCGGGCGGGAGGACGAACCGCTCACCAGCTGGCTGGCGATCGTCAGTCAACGGACGGCACAGCGCCTGTCCAGCCCCCGTGTAACGAGCAAGTTGCTGCGGGGCCGGAAGCGGGAGTCCAGTTCGCTCTGCATGTCGTGCCTCGAGGGCTCGCTGTCCGCGTGCAGTAAGCCCACCACCGTCCAGCAGGCAGAACACGGGCAGTTCCGTGGCGGAAACGACGATTCCTGAACTCTCGTGTGACTTCCACGGGAAACGGTTCCCGAGTTCGTCGTACGTTGGCTCGAGACAGGTTCGGTCGATGAGCGTCTCGTAGAGGTGCGTGCCAGGCGGGGTGAGACCCGTATGAAAATCGTCGTCGGTGACGACGTGGCCCGCAATTTCGTGAAAGTCCCCGCTAAGATGGGACAGCGCCCCTGCAAGGTTGTGTGCGACCTTGGTCACCGTCTCCGGGTCGTCCCTGGAGAGTACAACCGCTCGAGCGGACGCCTGAAAGGCGTGTCTGTGATCACGATGCTCGAGGGCCTCGAGGCGGTCTCGATAGGCCGGTGTGACCTCCCGGGGCTCTGTGCGCTCTTCTGGTGCTGGTCGCGGAAAGAGGAACTCTGAGAGTCGATCACCACTCGTGACAACCTCGCTCTCGAGTTCGAATCGATACTCGTCCGCGAGCGGTTGGAGAGAGCCTGCCGGTCGGCAGACCACCTGGTAGATGACTGGGACGTCACTCTCACAGAGCGTTTCGACGAGCGTTGCAAGCGGAACACGAGGTGAGTCAGCGTGTCGAGGCTCCTGTCTGGACCGGGTTGAGGATCGAGTACCCAATTCGTCGAACGACCTGAACGGCATGAGCCAATCGCGGCGTAACTGGGCCCGGCCGCGATACTCGACGCCGGCGACGAACGGATCTGAGGTGGAGACTCGTTCATCTGACCCTGTGTCCAACTCACTGTCGGGAGCGTTCAGGACCACCTCGAGATCGCGTGGATGCCACTCGACCCGCGTGAGTTCGTACGAGTTCGGAACGACCGTCCGACAGATACCTTCGAGATCATCGAGGAAGTCGTCGTCAGTCGTCCCGATCCGATACCGAATACTCGTATCCGTGTGCCCATCTGAGACGAGAAGCATCTCGACGACTGGCGTGTTCGAACGCCCGCGTAGCGAGTTCAACACGCCTGTTGCCGTCCGATCCTCGAGTCGCCTGTAGAGTAACTCCATCGCCTGGGCAACTGCACCGTACTCCAGCGAGTTCGTCGACGGTCGGATCTCGAGATACGTTCGCGAGCGTGGCGTCTCTTCGAGCGAACTGTCTGTCGTCTCGTTCTCTTTCGACGTCTCAGGCGGGCGATCATCGCTGTCAGCGGCTGTCTCGAGGTCACCCTGTGATGTGGTCTCAGAACTCGGCTCTGTTTCTTCGCCCATCGAGATTGACTCTGCAGGCGGCGTGGTGTGTTTTTCAGTCGCCATTGCTAGCTACGGAGTCGCCATCAAACGCGACGTCGTCACTCTGGAGATTGCGATAGAGCGGCCGTGTTCGAGTAACTCCAATACTCCGTAACTGGAGTAGGTCGTATTAAATTCGTATTCGAGTTCGTGTGACTATCATTACAACCGATAAGCGTGGCTCGTTGACCTGTGTGTGAAATTATATTCCAACCAATTCAACGCTCTACCCTTTCTTGAAGGGATCCTTATTCCGTTATCCAACAAACTGAGCGGGCGACTACAGAGGAACCGTTCAGCCCCCTTACCGAGTTCACTCGACCGGTTCGACCGTCTCCTTGCCACAGTGAGGGCAGTGATCGTAGTCATCGTCCACTGGCTCCTCACAGGACCGACATACGTACGACGTATCCTTACCTTCCATGAACGACTGTTTCGTTTCTTCGAACTTCTCCCCGGCCTTCCTGAATACATCCATTGTTCATAACAGGCTGGCAACCCGAATAAACGTTGGGACAAATATTCCCGATTGACCAACGACGAGTAACGAAACGAGCAGTCATTCACCCACGACTGAAGTCATGGGCCTCCTCCTTTGCAATTCTGCGAACAACGTATTGACAAACTCTGAAGCAAGTGGTTTTGCCGACGCCGAATCGTGTGCGAATCGACCCGGCATCCATGTGCAATCTATGTGCATCGGGAGAAACAATTATCCGTTCGTGTGCAGAACATGCACATGATATGAGTGCAAGTGACGATCCCCGACGAGTCCACTTCCAATCTCCAGAGTACCTTGTCGACCGGTTGGACGCGATCGCTGATCTCTTCGATAAAGACCGTACCGATCTGCTCGTGAACGCCATCCGTGAGTACATCGAGGACACGGCTGAGAGCAAGACATTCCAAAATCTGGTCGCGACGAAGTACTACAACGGGCAACTGGACTTCGAGACGGTCAAACAGTTAGTCGGTGCCGAAACTGCCCAGCAACTCCGTCTCCTCAAAGCAGATCTCGAGGGCGAGCCGTTCGACCTCGCTGCGCCCGATGACGTCGACATCTATGACGGGGATGCCGGGACCGTCGATCCTGAGAACGTGTCTGACGATGTCGACGAGCGATGAGCGGCCAGCTTCAGCTACGAACGGTGGTCGCTGATACGAGTGCACTTGTGAGCCTCGGTGTTCCTCGCGCCGATGCAGGATATGACAGCGGCACTAATCCGGATGCGCTCCAGTACCTGCTGACATCGTGTACCGTCTCTGTCCCACCCGAAGTTGTCTCTGAACTCCGTGATATCGCCCAGTATCAGGACATCCACGGAGCGGCGGCTAGCAACGTACTCGCCGCACAGAACCACTATACTGTCGAAGATCCCTACCAGCGGGCAGAGACGCCAGATTCTCGACCGACGTTTGGACTTGATGATGGTGAGACGGACGGTATCGTCCTCGCAAATGCACTCAGCGTCGATGGCTTTCTCACTGACGAGTTCGGCGGCACGAATTTCGCGCTCGTCCATGCAGCACTTACTGGGCCACGAATTATCCCCACCCCGCGGCTCATTACTGAGTACGCTCGTGCTGGCCACATGACTCACCAGGAAGCACGGGCTCTTATCACCGTGATCGGTCCACACCGGAGCTGGGACAACAGTCCGTATGTGACCCAACTTTTGCAACAGCTCGATTGAGCTGACCGTCGTTCCAGCCAGCTCTGTTTTGCCCACTTGAGCGACCATCGGCGTTACGAACATCTCGCTCGCAGTTCGAGCAATTATTGTGTGCCCTCACGGGTGAGGGCACTCCATTCGGTGTGCCTGTTCGACCAATGGCAACGAAACAACCCACAGTAGCGTCGTTCGAGGATACCGAAACTCGACACGACGAGATGAACGAGACGATTGAATCGTGGCTTAGCGACCTCGTCGACCTAATCGGCGAAGCACGAGGAAGTGAGGAGTTTAAACACTGGCTCGAGGTACAGAGTCGCTTTCACGACTATTCGCACCGCAATACGCTCTTGATCGCCCAGCAGTGTCCAACGGCAACACGCGTCGCCGGCTATCGAAGCTGGCAAACGAACTTCGACAGGCAGGTAAAGAAAGGAGAACGAGCAATCTGGATCTGGGCACCGATCACGGCTCGAAAATGCCCGTCGTGTGGGCTCTCGAAATCGCGTCACTCGAGTACTGGGTGTGAGTACACCGAAACACCTCCAGAGGAGTGGTCGAAAGGCCTCGTCGGATTCAAGCCCGTTCCAGTCTTCGATATCTCCCAGACGGAAGGCGAGGCGCTCCCGTCGCTCGAGACCGAAACAACGGGGGATGCTCACGAGATCGTTCCACTGCTCTATAAGGCAGGGAACGCGCTCGATATCGAGGTGACGATCGTATCTAAGGAAGCGTGGCCTTTCGGTTCGGCCAAAGGCGTCTGTGAGTTTCACAGTGACAGCCGACCTACCGTGAAAGTGCGTGAGCGTACAAACCTAGCTGACCTCGCGACGACGCTCGTGCACGAATACGCCCATGCACTGTTGCACGCAGATGATCTCAGCAAGGGCGAGCACGCGAGTCGCGAAGTCGAAGCCGAAGCAGTCGCCTACATCGTTGGTCGATACGTCGGACTCGATACGAGCGGTTCGGCGTTTTACCTGGCCGCGTGGCAAGGCGACGAACCTGAAACGGTGAGTGAACGTTTCGAGCGTATTCGCTCGAGTGCACATATAGTTATCAAACAGCTGGAGGCAATTGAGTAACGGGAAAACAGCGGTAGTTCACCACGAATTGTCCTTTCGGACCGACAGTGGCGGACAAAGAGGCAGAACTTGGCCACCACTACTAGCAGCGATAGTTCTATCAGTACCACCCACGTACCACGATACATGAGCACGGATACAGGCGACAACGGCGACATGGTGAAACTCAACGTCAAAGTTCCCAGACGACTTCTGGAGGAACTTGATGAATTAGCGGAGGAACTAAACTATACTAATCGATCAGAGTTCATCCGCGAGGTGCTTCGCGACACGACGGAGCCGATCCTAACACCCGGGGCACAAGAAGGCGTCTCCGAAGGCTACGCGGACGTGGCCGCGGGACGGACGATGTCGATCTCGGAAGCGAAGAACCGACTCGGCATCGACAACGACAGCGAGGAGTGAGGATTGTCGAGTGCCACACGACATTATTCTGACAGAGGCATTCTTTTCGACGGTAGAACAGTTCGAGACAGAAGATGCGAAGCGCGTTATCAATAAACTCGAAGGCATAAGGGACTTTCCCGACCACTTTCTCGACCGACTGAAGAACCACCCAGGGTACAAGCTCCGGGTCGGTGACTTCCGCGTGCTGATCGACTGGGACAAAGATAACGAGCAAATCTACGCCATCGACGTCTTCGAGCGCAAGAAGGAATATCGGGAGCTCGGGAAGTACCGTGAGGTCTGGGGGTCCTGGCGCGACGACGAGTAGCATAGGAGATGGCGAGTCAGGGACTTTCACGCAGTCGATAGATGAGATTCTCAAAAGCGGTACGAGCGGCTTCAAGAACTCAACAGTGAATGGGATGCCCCGACGATTACCTGAAGTTCAGCAACTGAAAGAGCATAAACCGTCGACCCCCTCGAACTGATTGACATCCTCCCGCGCCTGAAGACGCGGGAATCCCACGGCACCGCACCGCTGAGTTGGGATATTAGGGTTCGCGGTTAGCAACCTGTTCTCGTGGGGCGAAGCGGCCCTCACTACAGTCGAACAGGTGAACCGCTGGCTGTGCCAACCAGCCGTTATCCCTATCTCCCCCATCGCAGGCAAGACTCGGGAGTACCTTTCCGCCGAATGTTCTCCGCACCATTCACGTCCGCGTTTGCAACCGTATCACACGTCTCACACACGTACAACCCGCGTTCGATACGCTGAGTATCGTCTGTGTGGCCGCACGCCGAACACGACTTCGACGTATCGCGTTCAGACACCAACTTCACGTCAATACCTTCGGCTTCCGCCTTGTACTCAAGGAGCGTCGTGAAGCGGTCAAACGCCCATCCATGCAGGTCGAAATTGCCGTGGTCGCCCCAGTTACGGGATTCGCCGTTCTCGTCGTCTTCTCGGATACCACCGAGATCGCCAACGACAAGCGTCCCGACACTCCGTTCGACACACTCCTCCACGATTGCTTTCGAGAGGGTATGCAAGAAGTGCGTCCGACGACCAGTCCGCTTCCGATCAAGACGAGTGGCCTCTCGGGATGAGGAATCGTCGCACTTGGCTTTCTTCTTCGTGAAGTAGTATTCGTCCTCTTTGAGTGCGCCACCGGGGTACAACACCGACTCGCCGCCGAACGAGACGACGGCGAAGTTGCATATCCCGAGGTCAACACCGGCCACTTCGTCGCCCGGCGGTTCCGGGTTGATGGTGGTTCGGCAGACGAATTGCAGTCGCCACTCGTCGCACTTGTAGACGGCGCGAACCTGTTGAATGTCCCAGTCGGTCAGGTCAACGTCCGGGCGAGTCTGATACTCGCACAGAATGAAGTCCGAACGGTGTTCTTTGAGGTTACGGCCTTTTGAGAGACGGACACGGGTGAACTGTGCGTCGTGCTTGAAGCCAGCCGTTTTGAACGACACGGTTGAACGTGGGTGGGAGTCTCCGTTTTTACGGAAGCCGGGCGGTCGGGCACGGTCGTCGTTCCGACGCTTGCCGAACCAGCCGTTGAACGCTTCAGCGAGTTCTTCGAGAACGCGCTGACTGGATTGAGAATGCAAGTCCGTGTAGCGTTGGCCAATGCGGACGTGAACGGCGCGGAGAACATTCGGCGGAAAGTAACTCCGAGTCTCGCCACGGATGGCGTTGACGAGACGCACAGCGTCTCGTCCGCACACCAGAACGCGAAGCGTTCTGGGGACGGCGATAGGAGTAACGGCTGGTTGGCACAGCCATCGACTTTCGTGTTCGATACAGAGAGCGGTTGCTTTGCACCGCGATAACACGTGGGCTCGTAAACCCTAATATCTCAACTGCGGTCGGGATTCCCGCGTCTTCAGGCGCGGGAGGATGTCAATCTAACGGCCAGAAAGGACGCGAGAGACGTTCTTCATGCTGTTCCTGTGTGAATATTGTTCAAACAGTTGTAGGAATACTCAATGTGCTTCGATCACGAGGAAGGCATCCTGTGGTCGCATCACCGGTGTTGGTTGCTTAATCGGATAAAAAGAATTGATTACAAAATTGTAATTTGAATTCTCAGATCAATCTTGTAGATGAGAATTTTGTATCCGAGAGGTTCCACGGCTGTCAGCCAATTATCAGCGATAGGCAAAGCTCGATGTCCTATCTCTGTCTAGAGGAGTGCAAATGATTATTACGGAACCATGTGTAAGACTAGCATGGGATCGAGTACGGGTTCACCAATCGACGATATTTCGTATCTCGCGCGGTCCGAACACCGTGCTCCAACGCTCATCGCTCTAACTGTCCGTCCGCGGAGCCGATCAGAGCTCTGGGAGATGACTGGAGTCTCGTCGTCAACGATTCGGCGGACACTGAGCGAGTTCGAAGAGCGCAACTGGATCCGTAGAAATGGATACCAGTATGAAGCGTCACCACTGGGTACGTTCATCGCATCCGCAGTAGCGGAGTTAATTGAGCGGGTCGAAATCGAGCGAAACCTCCGCGACGTCTGGCAGTGGCTTCCAGGCGAAGAGAGTGGGTTCACGATAGAGATGTGCTCCGATGCGGTCGTGACGGTCGCCGAAGCTGACAACCCGTATGGCCCGATAAACCGATTCCGTGAACTGATCGGTGAAACCGACCAGTTCCGGTTCGTCGGGTCCGATCTCGCTCTCATCGAGCCATGTCGAGACGAGTTCTGTCAGCGGGTCATCGACGGCATGCAAGCGGAGATCATCGATCCGCCAAGCGTCGCCGAGTACATTCGCTCGACTTACCCCGAACTGTCTTCTAAAACCCTGGCAAGTGGCAATCTCACGATCTGGTTACACGACGACCTGCCGCCGTATGGAATCTGTATCTTCGATCACCGGATCGCGATATGTGGTCACGATCCTGACAGCGTGACGGTTCGTGTGCTGGTTGATACCGATTCGCACGAAGCACGAGAGTGGGCGGAATCAAAGTACACGTACTATCGCCGCCAGACCCCAACGATCCCGCTCGAAACAGTCGTGGACTGACGAACTGGCGTGTCTAGTCCCAGTGCGTCTATTCTCTCTTTTCCATACGCCGCCGAAACATTGTCTGATGACATGCCAGCATAGTAAGAGAACAGAATTTCCGATTCGTGGCTCGATCTCCCTCAGTCACTGCCAACTATTCAGCTTTTGCACGAGAGTCACTCGTTGCACAACCGTTAATCAGTGGACACGGCACCAGTCATCACCGGTGTGTCACGAGTTAGCTATCTAACGCTTGAACGCGAACCATCTCTTGCCGAAAGGCAACTGAAACACCATGGCAAAAGCACACAAACTCGATTGTGAAGCGGCAGCTGCTGATTGTCGGTTCATCATCCAATCAGAGAACGAAGCCGAAGCGACCGAACTGGCCAGGAACCACATGAAAGAGGTTCACGGGCAAGACTACACAGCCGAAGAACTACGAGAAAAGCACCTCCAGGTCGTGTAAATATGGCTATCGACACGCAGGTCAACCACGGTATCGACATCGAACAATTCGAAGAGTTCGCCGAATTCGCGGCTGAAAACCCCAATGGGGTGCAGCTCGGGCTCGCTGCTCGCTCGACATACGAGGGGACGTGCGCTCATAGCTTGGCGAAGGTAGACAGCTACGAACTCGGCGGTGAGACGATCGCGCGCGAGACTCGCGAGTACACGATTCCTTACGGAGCGTGGAAGGAAGTGTTGGACGCAGGCGGATGGGTCGGCGGAACCGACCGACTGGAACCGATCGAGGCCGCACTCTCCGCGCTCGCCTCTTGCATCAACGTCGGCATCACCATCAACGCCGTCGCGAACGGCGTCGATATCGAGTACCTCCAGACCCGGGTCCGCACCGAGTTCGATCCGCGCGTCCTCTTCAGCCTCAAGGACCTCGGAGAGGCCGATGCCGTCTTCGAGAATCTAACCGCAGAAGTCGAGATCGAGAGTCCGAATCTCGATAAGGACCAGGTCGACGAATGGGCGCGGCGGGCACCAGTCTACACGCTCGTCTCTCTCGCTCAGGACATCCAACTCACGGTGAATACCCCGGCCGAAGTGGCGGCCGACGACTGATGAGGTGAAGACAAATGGCAAAATCACTAGACGTCGAACGGCTCGAACAGGCGGTCAAGAGCGTCTATCAAGACGTTGCAGAAGAACCGGCAGAAGAGTATCACTTCGAGATGGGGCGCGAGTTGGCAGAACGGCTCGGCTACCCAGCAAGCGATCTCGATCAGATCCCCCCGCAGGCTCTGGAGTCATTCGCGGGCGTGGGATACCACTTCGACCTCGCCGCTCTCGAAGAAGGAGATGACGTGCTCGACCTTGGGAGCGGTTCCGGGACGGATGCGTTCGTCGCAGCGTTACATGTCGGCGAATCCGGGAGTGTGGCCGGGTTAGATATGACCGACCAACAGCTATCGAAGGCACGGCAGTTGCGTGATGAGGTTGGGATGGACAACGTATTCTTCGAGAAGGGGTACATCGAGGACATTCCTTTCGATGACGGGACATTCGACGTCGTACTCTCGAACGGGGTCATCAACCTCTCTGCGGAAAAGCAGCGAGTGTTCACGGAGGCAAATCGAGTCCTCAAACCAGGCGGACGGCTCGCCATCTCCGATATCATCAGCGAGAAACTGATGCCGAAGAGCATCAAGAACAACGAGGACCTGTGGGCAGCTTGTATCGGCGGAGCCGAACAGGTCGATCGTTACACGGAGCTCATAGAGCAGACCGGGTTTGAAGTGAGGGAGGTTCGGGACAATACTCAGTATGAGTTCATCTCGGATCAAGCAGCGAATGCATGTCAGAAGTACGGCGTGAAGAGCATCTCGCTCGGCGCCAACAAGTGATTACAATGGCAACAAGACAATCGGTTACAGACGAACAGCAAGAACAAGTCGAACTCGAGGCAACGCTCCGGAACGGATCACTATTGATGGCGCTCGCGGGCGTCGCGTTCATCGGATACGGAATCGTATTCCTCGTAATGAACTTCGTAGGGACTGGTTTCGAACTCGGGGTCAGTACGCTAAACGGGATGACGAAAGCCGACTTGGACCCGACAGTGGCGTACTACATCAGTCACCTGCACGTCGCCACTGCCGCGTTCATAATTTCGACAGGAATCGCGATCACCGCCCTGTCGTGGTATGGCGTGCGTCAGCGGCTCACCTGGGCGTGGGCAACCGCAGTCGTCGCTGCCGTTACCGGCTTAGCGCTCGCGCTGCCGATGCACTACACGGCAGATGCATTTGCTCACGACTGGATGACGCATCTCGGCCCCATCTACGTGGCGACGGTCGTCTTCGTCGTCGGCGTCGTCATGGCATATCGAGGCTTGAACGCGGCGTAGCTGCGATAGATAGTCAACAGAATTACAGATGATCATCGAATCCAATATCATTTTGCATGGCGGTTCTGTTGTTGAGTTTACACTGCTTGAATACTTACTCCGCGTCGTTCTCTCCCTGTTTGCCTTCGGTGGTATTGCTGCCTTCGTTGTCGGGGGGCTCAAAATTGCCAGCGCCATCCGCTCCAGAACTGTGGAAAACCGGCGGCAGGGAGAAAGGGGCATATGATTACAGCCCAATCGCGTCTGTAAGAGGTCAACTTGCCGAGATCGCCGGCCTCGAGTCGATCGAGCGGATCGGATAAAATCCCATGGACACCATCACCGCCGACTAATTATACGTCCACCTGCTAACGGACATCTATGGACGGTACCGAGCTCCGGGTGGAACACTCGTCGTCGAACACAAGCTGAACCAGCCATCGGGAAGCAGATTGACAGCCGGGTTCTCGAGAGCAAAGACATGTTCGAGACGGTGATGGATACGAAAGAAGAGATACAACACGAGGCAGGGACGATCGTGCCGATTAGAAATGGCGAGTCGATTAGAAAGGGCGAGGTTAGTGTGGAGGCGAAGAACTGGTACAATGGACGGTGTTCGATCGCGCTGACTCGGTGATCAAAAATCAGATTCCTAGAGCGCGAGTCCTAGTGGGAGTAGCCCAATGAACTCTCTTTTTGCTGGTGCCCGATCACCCACTACCCACCGCCCTACCCACCTCGACGTTCGGGCTGTTAACGGCCAACGGCCGTTTCACTGCCGGGCTTTCACAGTTAACTTCGTTCACCACAGCACCCAGCGCTTAACCTGCTAGAACAAGTTATTTATAACTCGTTGCACAATATCAGACAGTGTCTGAAATGACGGGTCAAGATATGGCGGTGTGTATCGATGTCAATCCTGCCGATGATACCGATATCTTCCGAATTGCTGCAGCTGACGATATCCTTCGTCTGTTGGCTGATGCGCACGAGACAGAGTTTACTATAGCTGAACTCGTCAACGCGACCACTGTTACTCGATCCACAGTGTGGAGGGCTATTGATTTACTCGATGGAATTGGTGCAGTCCATGTTCGTGAAACACCCCAGCGAAATTACGTAGCTATCAATCCTCGGCGATTACAAAAAGATGATCCGCTATTAGCTATCGAACAGACGGAGTTCCACGCCCCGATACGCGCATTTATTGAACAGACTCGTGTGGCTATGACTGGCGCCGACAGCGTAGATGATCTTCTCGGAATCGTCGTCTTCGGAAGCGTTGCTCGTGGCGAAGCCGACAGACAGAGTGATATCGATCTGTTCGTCGTCGTTGATGGTGATCGAACGACAGCACGCCGTCTCGTAACTGACGTCGTCAATGATCTCAGTGACCGCCGTTTTGATGGAGACCGGTTTGACTTCGAACCCTACGTCGAATCTAAAGAGAGTGCACACCGTGCCGGATCGAAACTGCGAGAAATTTTCCAAGAAGGAATCACGGTGTATGGCGACGACCGGATCCAGGCAGTGCGTAAGGCGGTGTTCGCCGATGAGTAGTACGCGAATCGATCAACTGATCGACGATGTGCAAGCAGCATTCGACCGCCGGCCAACCGAGATTGAACTCGGCCTCGATGTCGAAGACGCTGCACTCCTCCAACTTCGAAATATGAGTGTCTCTGTGCCTCGAGATGACTACCAAGGTGAAGAATGGGTGCTGAGTTGTTCTGAGTAGACTCGAGTGTACACTACTGTGAAAGCCTCCTGGCGCGCTCGAGTCCCGCGTCTAGTGAGACGCGTCTCGCTAGCCTTCGTTCGTATCACTTGCGAAGATCTCTCTGCGCTCCTCACGAAGTTGCGGTGCTTGCGTCGACGGGGATCCCTGAGCGCGTCAGCCCTTTTCGGACCCACCCGTGTGGACAAATCAGCTGGCTTTTGTGGTTGTTCCCTCCTCGAATAACGGCACGCCCCCCTCGCCGCTTCTGACCGTCGCTCACTCCCGCTCTTCGGTTGCCAGTATTAAGCGCGCTTTCGGTCTTCGCTCGCTCAGACGCGAAAACGGCTTAAAACTGGACGTTCACTCCGGTTGAAGCGCCGCGCGGTACTGGTTAGGTCTAACATCGGCGCGTCTCGCTCGCGCCCCAAGGGGCGCGTGCGAAGGCGCGAGCGAGACGCGTGTGATGAAAAGTTGAACGACGAAGAGAGCCATGGCTGGAGAGTCGTGGTGTCGGAAAAGACGCCGAGTGAGCGCCTTTGGAAGTTGGAATTCCAATGTCTACTAAGAAGTCAGTCAGTAAGGTCGTTTCGATCAATGAACAGGCGTACGAACAGGAGGCGGTTCGAGAAGGAGCGGACGTCGTCGATGAGACCCCAGAATTGCGGCCAACGGTCGAGATGGAGATACAGGCGAAGGTGGATTCGAACCACCCAGAGGGGATGGTCGACACCAGCAAGGATCGGATCTACGGCGTCACCCTGGCCCAGGAAGAGCGCATTCGAGCGAGAGAGGAAGAACTCGAGCGAATCAGTGTACAGGCGGCGTTCGGTCGGCAAGAGGGACGAGCGGAGCGAACGAGAGTAGTGGTCGAAGCGGCACGTCGTGAGCAGGCGGACGAACGAGTCGATCCCCGTGAGAAACTCGAGCGAGAAGAACTGAGACAGGTCAATCAGCAGGCACAGCGGTTGACAGAGGACGTCCAAGGTGGGTACACGCGAGCGGTCATCGGAAAGCGGATTGCCAGTCGAGTACTCGAGGATGCGGACATGTTCGAGGCAGTGATGGACACCAAAGAAGAGATGCAACACGAGGCAGGGACGATCGTACCGATTGGAGACCTCGAGTCGATCAGGCGAGGCGAGGTCAGTGTCGAAGGCCGTGTGATCGAATTGTGGGAGCCCTCAAGTTCAGCGATTCAACAGGTTGGATTGCTTGAGGACGAGACGGGTCGAACGAAGTTTACGATTTGGGCGAAGAGTCGGCAGACGATGGTTCGAGAAGGCGAACGGGTGCGGTTCAGGGCGGCGGCGAAGAACTGGTACAATGGACGGTGTTCGATCGCGCTGACTCGGTGGTCGGAAATCGTGTTCCCAGAGCGCGAGTCCTGGTGGGAGTAGCCCAACGAGTTCTCTTTTTTGCTGTTGTGCCCGATCACCCACTACCCACCGCCCCACCCACCTCCACGTTCCGGGCTGCTCACGGCCGATGGCCGTTGCGCTGCCGGGCTTTCGCCAAAGGAATCCAGTGATGAGAACTCTATCAGACAAATGATGAAGCCACAGGGATCATGAGTGGAATGAAGGAGTAACGGACCCTTTTCGCTCTACTCTCGGGGAATTCTTGCACATTTCTACCCGAACTCGAGAGCCCGGCTTATCCCGTTTCTGATGCGGTCCTCATCGGGCAGATAGTCGTCCTCGCGGGCGAACAGCGGCACGGGCACGTCGTAACCGGTCACCCGTTCGACGGGTGCCTCGAGGTAAAGAAACGCCTCCTCGTTGATGCGAGCCGTGATCTCTCCACCCATTCCGGCCGTCTTAGGCGCCTCGTGAACGACGACGCAGCGGCCAGTCTTCTTCACAGACTCGACGATAGTCTGCGTGTCCAGCGGGTAGAGCGTCCGTGGGTCGATCACCTCAACGCTTGCTTCGACGTCGTTGACGGCGTCAAGCGTCTTGCGGAGCATCGAACCCCACGCAACCACCGTCACATCGTCGCCGAACTCGACGACGCGGGCCTCACCGAGCGGAATTTTGTGTTGGTCAGGTACCTCCTCACGGAACGAGCGGTACAGCCGCGTCGGTTCCATAAATATGACCGGATCGGGGTCGCGAATAGCGGACGTGAGCAGCCCCTTCGTTTCGGCGGGGGACGACGGGAAGACGACCTGCAGGCCGGGAAGATGGGAAAAGCCTGCCTCATAGCTTTCTGAGTGAAGTTCCAATGCATGGATCCCGCCACCGTAGGGCATTCGGATTGTCATGGGACAGGTTATTGTCCCCCGACTTCGGCTTCGTATACGCGCAACGTGCTGTGCTAGCTGGTGAAATCCCTGATAGAGGAAACTCTGGAACTGGATCTCCGCGACCGGCTTCATTCCAGTGGCCGCGAGTCCAACGCCGGTGCCGATAATCCCCGCCTCTGCGACCGGTGTGTCGAACACCCGATCCGGATAGTCGTTGATCAAACCCTGAGTCGCCCTGAATACCCCGCCAACCCGACCAACGTCCTCCCCGTAAACGACGACGCTATCGTCGCGGGCTAACTCCGCATCCAGGGTATCACGAACAGCCTCGACCATTCGGAGTCGTTCAGCCATCCGTATCACCCTCGACCCCTTCCTCGAAGGCATCGGACTGTTGCTCGAGTTCAGACGGCATGTCATCGTACACAAAGCGGAACATATCCGCCGGGTCGATTGCCTGGCGTTCCTTGTTTGCCTGATCGATCGCGTCAGCGAGCTCGGATTCGATTCGTTCGTCGATCGTACCCTCCGTTTCCTCATCCAGGATCTCTCGGTTTTCGAGGAACACCTGGAACCGCAGAATGGGATCACGAAGCTCCCACTCCGCTTCTTCTTCGTGGCCGCGGTAGGCTGTGGGGTCGTCGGAGGTCGTATGCATCGAGCGCCGATACGTCAACGCCTCGATCAGGACTGGATTGCCGTTCCGGGCTTTTTCGACCGCTTCCCTGGCGACACGGTAGACACCCAGAACGTCATTGCCGTCGACTTGAACCCCTTCGATGCCTGCCGCAATTGCCTTTTGAGCCAGCGTCTTTGCTTTGGTTTGCTTCTCAACCCCCGTCGAGATTGCATACCGATTGTTCTGGCAGATAAAAACCGTCTGAGAGTCAGAGACGCCGGCGAAGTTGAACGCTTCGTAGACGTCACCTTCGCTGGTTGCCCCGTCCCCGAAGTACGTAATGGCGATCGTGTCGCGATCTTGCAGTGCCTCTCCCCAACCGATGCCAACGGCGTGCAGCGGCTGGCTCCCAACAGGAATAGCTGGCGGCAAGGCGCCCTTCCCGCCCGGTATTTCGGCGCCTTCCTCCATCCCCATTGCGTACTGGAGGATCTGCTCAGGATCAGTTCCATGCGTCAGTAGCGCAGCTTGCTCGCGGAACGATGGGACGAGCCAATCGTCATCTGCCAGGGCGTATGCGCTCCCGACCTGCGCCGCTTCCTGTCCGATCGCCGGTGCGTATGTCCCGAGTTCACCCCGGCGTTGCAACGCAATTCCGCGCTCGTCGAGTCTGCGTGACCGTTTCATCTGTTCGTACAGGTCGAGCAACTGATCGTCGGTCAACTCGGGCACCAATTCATCGTCAACCGTTTCATCCTCTGCGAGGACCTGTACAGACCGGACAGTAAACTGAGCAACGTCTTCCTGGGGCATACCGAAGGCATGCGCTCGAGCGAGTTAATGCGCGGCCCAGTGTACGACGGCATCTAACGGTGAATGCGCTATCATAAAATACCAAAGTTCGATTTGACAATACTGGTCGGTGAGATGTTTATCCCCGTGTGGGCCCTAGAATCAGGAATGACTATCGGACTTGAAATGGAGTTTTGGGTCGTCGACGAGTATGGGCACCTCTGTGACGGCCACGACCTCACCGAGGTACACGACGATGCCCTTCCCGAATTCGTTGAATCGCTCATCGAAGTTCAGACACCGCCAGGGAACTCAGTTGCTACCATCGCGGACAGTCTTCGGGATGTCCTCGAGCGCCTCCTCGAAGAAGCAGCCGAAACAGACCGAAGGCTCGTTCCACTGGGAACACCGCTCAGTGAGAATCCATCAGGTATCCCCTCGGAACGAGGGGAGTTCCTCGAGCAGATTTACGGAGACGGCCTGGAAGTCGCGAAAAACTGCGCGGGTACCCACGTTCACTTCGAGAAAGGGAACGTAGCCCGGCAGTTGAACCTCTTGACGGCGCTCGACCCGGCGCTGGCTCTCGCCTGTTCGTCACCCTATTACAAGAGCGAACGACTGGCGTGTTCTTCTCGCGCCTATGCCTACCGGTACAAGGCGGGCTACAAATTCGGCAAGTTCCGGGTGCTATGGGAGTATACCGACGATGTGGCCGAGTGGGAGTCACGACTCCAACAGGTCTACGACGAACTGCGAGCAATGGCGCTCAAGCGCGACGTCACTCCGGAGCAGTTCGGCGAGTTGTTCGACCGTGAAAATGTCGTGGTGACACCGGTCAGACTCCGCAATAAGACTCCGACCGTCGAGTGGCGGTCGCCCGACACAACACTCCCGTCCCAGATCCTGCAACTGCTTGCGGATCTGGTCCCACTCGTCCGGCTGACCGATGACCTACCGGTCGAAATCGGTGACCCAGGGATCGAGTCCGACCGAATTGGAATCCCGGAGTATGCCAACCTCCAGCACCTCAGCGATGCGGCGATCGAACGAGGATTGAACTCGACGTCAGTCTGGAAGTATCTAGAACAGATGAACTTCGATACGACTCGGTATCATCCGATTTCCGACCAGATCTACGCTGATGAGACGATCTCGGATGAACGCGCTCGTCGAGTCCGCCTCGAGTACGCGACCCTCCTCGAACGGGACGTGCGCGGACTCGGGAGGTAGTCTCTCCCCCGTGGAACTCATCTTTTTGCTTCCTGCTGGCGCCGCCAGAATGTGAACGCGGCCACTGCGAAGAAGGACTGAGCGGTCAGTCGTCGTCGGTCGATCGGCCGCCGGAGCGTTCTCGCTCGGCGCGACGTTGCTCGTCTAGCCCATCCAGTTCTCGAAGTTTTCAGCGACGTAGTCCTTGTTGCCCCGGCCAAACGCGACGCTAACACCTATGGCGATCGCGTTTCTCCTTACCTCCCTGTGCGAGTAGTTACCCTCGAAATACAGGTTCCAGTACGTGGATCGGTAGCAAAAACGGCCACCTGGGGGAGTGGCCGGGTTATGATGGTGCGACTCGTCCGCTTCGATGCCTAACGGTCTGTATCCTCTGGCATGGGAGGGTATCAGACCGGGCTGACCTCCACCGATGAGTGACAAGGCTGTTGGCCCGTCGTATTCATGCACCGCTCGCTCACAGGGTTACGCCCTCGGTTTCAGTACGTAGAAGCAGTTTCAGCCACGGAGCCGGCGTTCGCCACACGTCGAACACTCGAACACAGAGGCGTGGTGGCCGTTTCGAGCCGGTTCCGAGTTTCCGAGATACTTCATCGTCGGGCCACAGACCCGCCACCGATTTCGAAGCCGGCTTGAGTGATGGGGCTGGCTCACCGGAATCGACCCTCTGCGTATACGAGTTGCACCCGCCCGTGGTCTCGAGAACCCTACCAAATCGGTGAACGTCTCGAACGTTCGGTTCTCGGTCCGCTTCACGTGGCTGGGGCTGCGACGCGGTCGGTGAGCGGCGACGCGCCGGGAAGGACTCGGACGAGCGCCGTCAAAGGTTCGTACGCGAACCGTTCGTCGGGTGACTTAACGACGAGGAGTTTCCAGAATCCGGGAGCGGCAAGTTCGATTCGACAGCGTCCCGTGTCGTCAGTCCGTACCAAGATCCGACGACGGGTTCTGATGGTGATACCCTCGACGGGCCTTTTCCAGTGATCGCGAACACGGACGGTGACGGGTTCGCCCACCAAGATCTCGTCCGGCGTTTCGAGAGTGATCGGAAGAACGGGGTGCATGCCACACAGCAACATAGTTGAGTCCAAATAGCTTCGCCCGCCCATTGATGGGGCGTGGTGCAGCGTCTCTCGCGGTACACGTAGGCGATCCTCTCTTGACGGCATCACGAGGCGTGACATCCTCCCACGACTACAGTCGTGGGCTTCCCACGCCCGCACCGCAATGCGCTGGTTTGGGAACGTACGTTTACGACCCGACACGCCGATGGGAGTGCCACGCCCCCGTTACACCTATCCTGTACAGGACTCGGAGGTACCTGGTTGTTTACCGTCGGTCTGGTCGTCCGAAGGCTTACTTTTTGATGAGGCAAACACCAGGTCAACTGCCAGTTTTCGGACAGTCAATCACGATGGGGAACCATCGCAACGACAACTACGGATACGTAGTATGGACACTCATACGTTGCGATTTCAGTGGTTGCGAACAGTGCGGCGATTCATCCCACGACTTCAGTCGGGGGTTTTCTCGCCTAATCTCTATAATAGTCGTCCATATTCTTCTGTTCTCGATCTTTCTGGCTGCCAGGCTTGTTTGCACGCGGTCGCCCAGTGTTTGGATCCTTCCGAAATGTCACATCGACGGTCTTGAGAAATCGATTAATTCCCTGACGGACAGATTGGGGTGATCGACCGATGCCGTTTGCCCCAGGGTTGCCTTCAAACACCATTGCCCGATCAGAGAGATAATCCAGCAGCAGCAGGTCGTGCTCGATAACGAGACAGGGTGAACCGGTCTGATCGATGAACTGACGGAGCGTCGCAGCAAATGACATCCGCTGTTCCGCATCAAGGTACGCTGATGGTTCGTCTAACAAGTATATCTCCGCGTCTCTGGCGAGCGCGAGTGCAATGCTAGTGCGCTGTAGTTCGCCACCGGAGAGGTCGTTGATCTCTCGTTTAAACAGTGACTCGAGATCGAACGGCTTCTGAATCCTCGTTTCGAACTCCTGATCGTAAATATCGACGTGATTGGCAAAGAGCTCCCGGACCGTGCCTTCAACGGGCGGATCAAGGTACTGCGGTTTGTACGAGATTGTCGCGTTCGTCTCTAGTTCTCCGGTATCCGGTTCGAGGACGCCCGCTAGCAGCCTCGCGAACGTACTCTTTCCGAGGCCATTACGACCGAAAATTCCGAGGATCTCTCCCTCGAAGATAGTACCCGATTCCACTTCAAGCGTAAATGAGTCGAACTCCTTTCGGAGGATCGGAAACTCGAGGAACGGCGCGCCGTCGATGTCACGTCGGTCGGATCGTCTGAGGAAGTCAATGGCAGTTTCTCGGATGCGCACATTTTCACCTCGTAAGTGCCCATCCAGAAACTGATTGATCCCTCGTCGAGCGGAGAGCGGCCGCGAGACGACACCGAACCCGCCCGGGTCCCCGTAAAAGACGTGAATGTTATCGGCTACGACATCGAGCGTGATGAGATCATGGTCAACGACGATGACCTGCCTTCCTCTTGCAAGCTCCTTGAGTGCTCGTGCGATAGTCACCCGCAGGCCGGCGTCGAGGTATGACGAGGGTTCGTCGATCAGATAGCTGTCCACGTTGGCGACGATCGTCGCTGCAATCGCGACTCGCTGGAGTTCGCCGCCTGAGAGGTCATCGAGACTCCGGTCAGCGACCTCCTCGAGGTCCAACCGTTCGATAGCCTCGTTGCGGATAGATCGTTCGTCACGCTCCTTGAGGAGAGCTCGAACGGTCCCATCGTAGCGCTCGGGGATCCGATCGACTCGCTGTGGTTTATATACAGACTGGACGGCGCCGTCCCGAAGCTTCTCGAGGTAGTTCTGGACTGCAGTCCCACGGAACTCACGGACGATGTCGTCCCAGTCTGGCTCGTCGTCGGCGTTCCCTAAGTTCGGTTTTAACAAACCGCCGAGGATCCGGAGCGCGGTCGATTTCCCGCTTCCGTTTGGGCCTAGGATACCGACGACGCGGTCTTCGATAGGGGCTGGCAATTCGTAGAGCCGGAACCCGTTTTCACCGTATTGATGGACCAATTCGCCGCGTTCGGCGGGCAGGCGAACAATCTTGATTGCGTCGTTCGGAATCTTGTTTGTGACAATTTTGTGTTCCTCAATCACTTTCTCGTCGTCGATGTGGAGTTCGCCATCCTTTGTGACGTGAAATCCGTCGCGCCCCATCCGATTCAAGGGGTCGTATTTCAAGGCGATATTTCGAACCTCGTCGGTGAGCTGCCCTTGATCGATAATCGCGGCATACTCGTCTTTTTGTGCTGTCCGCGAGTGGGCGTCACCCATAGACTAATTAGTGGACTCAGCCTCAAATGGATTTCACCAGCGGATTCCTCTCACCGGTTGATGTACGTCGCCTATGACACCATCACAATTGTGATATTTCGCCAATCATATTCTCAGCAAATCCGATGCTCGAAACGCCTTATTGCTGAACGTCAGGAGTGGGCGTGGAGCACGAATCGAGTACTGAGTTGATGCATATGTTTTTCAACTGCGTGTTCTATAATCTAACAAATGACTCTGGAATTGACGAATTATAATCCAAAGTCTCCTATATCGCCAATTATCGGTTTCGGTCTCACCGTAATAACTACACTTACGTCAGCGATTGCTATCGCATTCTTCTCAATATTATTTATCTCCTGAGATTATTCGCTGACGATTAATATCATCCACATATTGATCTCTATGCTATCGTCGATGTCGCCATGTGTAATGTTATCAATAGACGCCAATGAGTCCGTTGCCTGACCAGAAAGGAGAGAAGAGCATATATAAGGAATTCAAGTTGTCTGGCTAGCTTACCTCTGTTTAGCTAATTCAGGCTGCCTGTTTATCGCTGTCAGAAGCAAAAGCGTGGTATGAGTGAGTTTTCCGATCGGCTTTTGATACTCCTGATGGCATCGGTCACCCTCGGAAGCGTCCTCATAGGATGGGTCGGTGGATTCTTACTACCGCAGGTTACTGGCTGGGGACAAAACGTCGGAATGGCTATTCTATTCGTCGTTTTCGTAGCCGCTTTGATCGGGGTCTGGTTCGAATTAAAGAGTATCGATACAGATCGTGGCTGATCCACGTCGGAGCCCAGTTACCGATTGAAATGTGGCCAATTTTCTTGGGCGACCAGTTCTGTTGCACCGCAGCATCCACATTTTGCGGGTGCATCGTACTGGTGACCGTTATCGGTTTGTTCGGACACCGTACCGGCGTGTATTACCTGACACTGCGTGCAAACGTACTTTTCAGGGAGTTCTGGAGTGTGTGCCTTGTATTTAGATACCGCTGTCAACAAGTTGTTAAGTACCACGGATCGGGTGATCCGTGGCACTCTGCCTTGCAATCTATAGAAGGTCATTCGCCCTCGTTTTCTGTGTGAACTGCCTCGGAGTCAAGACCTGAGGCGATTTACAGTTCCGCGAAGTCGGTTTCTAGGTGATCGCCAGACACCCACATGGTGTCACGATCCTTTGCGAGCTGGGCAAACTCCCAGACAGACATCTCTGCACGTTGGGCGGCTTTCGTGAACGTGATCTCATCGGCAGCGAGCCGTTCGAGTGCTTGCTCTCGACGTCATTTCTCGAGCCCCTCCAAGAGGAGTTTTCGCACTGCGGTGCTCCGATCAAGACGTTCTTCCTCGAGGTATACTTCGAGTTCCGCTTCAAGATCATCCGAAATCCGCGCCGATATCGTTCCCATGGCTTATGCTCTGTTAGCAAGGTATGCTGGTGTTTCGTTCATTTCAGTTGCTCCGATTCCATCGCTCGAGACGGTTTATCGCCCCATGAGGGGTGACGGGGCGAACAGGTAGTTGCCTCGTCGGAGTTAGTGATGGCTACACAGACGACATATAGCAGTCGCTTTGCTCGAGTATCGAATACAGAGAGACCGTCAAACTCAACGTGTCCCGAATGCAGTGGACAACTCCTCACAGTAAACCGTGAAACGTGTTGTCGAACGTGCGGGTTGATCGTCGACGAAGAGTTGCTCGATCACAGTGCAGAATGGTTCGTCTCAGGTGAAAACGCGGATCGGCGTCGAACCGGAGCGCCTTTGACTGCCGGACGGCACGACCGCGGCCTTTCGAGCGAAATCGGTTGGCACGTCGATGGACAGGGGAACACACTCTCGGGACGAAAGCAACGCCAACTCAACCGACTACGCAATCACCATCGACGAAGTCAGTGGCGATCAAAGCGCGAACAGAATCTTGCATATGGTCTTGGCGAAGTGCGTCGGCTAATGAGCGCTCTCGAGTTGTCAACGTCACTCGTTGAGCAGGCGTGTACGCTCTTTCGCCGTGCCCAGAGTCGCGATCTCTGTCGAGGCCGATCCCTCGATTCAATCGCCGCAGCGAGCGTGTACGCAGTCTGTCGATGCAACGGGCTGGGTCGAACGCTCGGTGAGATCCAATGCGTAGCGACGTGCTCACGAGCACAGATCGAGCGTGCATATGCAGTCATGAATGTTACACTCGAGTTGCCAACGGTGGTTCCACGCCCACAAAACGTTCTCCCGCGACTCTCGAATGAACTAGAGTTGCCTGATGAGGTTCGGTATCGAGCGCTCAGGTTAGCGACAATCGCCGACAACGCTAGACTCACAGTCGGGCGTCAACCTCAGGGATTCGCTGCAGCCTGTGTGTACGAAGCGGGGAAAGAACTCGGGTACCCGATTACACAAAGAAAACTCGCAGACGTAGCAAACACGTCCACAGCGACAATTCGGACACATCGAAATGTACTCCTCGAAGCCCTTGATGTTCAGAAAAGCAATTAAGTCGGGGTTGCAGCAGTCAGAAATCGAGTTCAGAGATTCGATTAGCTGAAATAGAGGGCGCTAAGCCCCCGTCCTCAAGGAGCGAGGCGAAGCCGAGCGAGTAGGGCGGGGATACAGCGCCCGCAAGAGAGACAATCGATTATGGTCAGAATAGTTAACTGAACACAACAACTAGCAGGGGATACGTCGCATGGAGTACAGTCCACGATTCCGACTCTTCCCTTCGACCACACAGCGGGAGAGCCTTGAGTGGACTCGCAACATTGTGCGACAAGTTTACAACAACGCGCTCCACGAATTCAACAAGATACCACAAGACGAGGGGACGCTCCGACAGCGCGTCTGGCAAGTCCGAGACAAACTGCCACAACACAAACAACAGTGGACCGAACTCAAACAGGTCTACTCTACCGTATTACAGAAAGCTGTCGAACGCATCCGAACCAACATCAACAACCTTGGCAAACTGAAAGCCAAGGGATACAGTGTTGGCTCGTTGAACTGGAAGAAACCGCGTGAATTTCGGAGTTTCACGTATCGGCAATCGGGCTTCGAACTCGACAAGAAGAGTGGCCCGAGAGACCGAGCAATTCTCCGACTCAAAAAAGTCCGCGGCGAAACGCTCGACGTTCCAATCCGTCTTCACCGAGACCTCCCAGAGCACGACTCGATTAAGGAGGTCACAGTGAAGAAAGAACCGACGGGAGCGTGGTACACGTCGTTCTGCATAAGCACCGAGGAACCAAAGAAACCCGAGCCAGAAGACACCGACGCAGTGGACACGGTTGGACTCGACCTCGGCGTGCTCACCTTCATCCACGACTCGAGCGGACGCTCTCTCTCCCGTCTCGACTTGACCGACGAGCGCGAGCGCCTCGAACGCGAGCAGCGCTCGCTCTCTCGCAAACAGTACGAGTCAAACAACTGGGAGAAACAACGGCGTCGGGTCGCTGAGGTTCACGCCCGCATGTCGAACAAGAAGCGCGATTACAAGCATAAACTCGCGCATTTCTACGCGACGGAGTACGACGCCGTGTTCGTCGAGAACTTGAACGTGAAGTCGATGCTGGAAGGTGATGGGAACGCTCGGAACAAGGCAGAAGTGGGCTGGAGTGATTTCCGCCGGATTCTCGAACATCACTGTGACAAGCACGGCACGCACTACGTGGAAGTGCCTGCTCAGGGCACGACGAAAGAGTGTGCCAGGTGTGGCGTCGAAACCGAGAAGCCGTTGTGGATTCGAGAACACTCGTGCCCGTCGTGTGGGTTTGAGTTAGATAGGGATTGGAACGCGGCATTGAACGTGAAATCGCGTAGCCTGTCGAAACTAGGGGTGGTTCACTCCGAAGCAACGCCTGTGGAGACTGCGACCGCTGTGGACTCGGTTTCCGTGTCTGCAAGTCTCGTCGTCGAAGCAGGAAGCCTCTGCCTCAAGGAACGAGCGGCGAAGCCGCGAGTGAGTAGGCAGGGGTAGTTCACTTCCAAGAGCCTCCTGGGATGGTTAGGAAATCGCTGTCTTGAGGTCAGTTAGGTCGAAGAACGACCACCTCTCATTGTCCTCTACCTCCTTCTCGAGTCCGTCGACAAACCCAGATTTCGAGAAGAGCATAAACTGTTCGTCGCGGGTTCCTGGCCCCCATCTGATATTTTCAGCTTTCGTCCGGAGGTCATCAATGAGCGAATACCCGACCGGTTCGTTCGTCCACTTACACTCAGCGAACAGAATCCGATCGTCCTTCGGTGCCAGTCCTACGATATCGATTTCGTGTTCGCCATACCACCAGCGGCCAACCTTGGAGTAAGGCTCGAGTTCACCACTACGAATCGCCTCCCAGATGGCTTCCTGACAGATATCTTTAAACGTCGGTGCGACGTGGGTTGGTAGATCTGGCTGGATAGTACCTTCGAAGACGACATCAGGTGCTTCCTCGATACTCGAGCGGTTCGGCTCGACATATCGAAACCAGAAGCGCAGAAATTCATCAGCAATGTGATAGCGCGATCGCTTCGACTTCTTTCTAGATTCGGTGATGGGCACCTCCCGATCGATGAGACGAAGTCGGCGGAGTGTCTGCAGATACTTCGACAGTGGTCCAACGTCAATACCGGTCGCTCCCGAAATTTCGTTTGGTGTCGTGTGACCCAGCGCAACCGATTCGAGGATACTCATGTACCGCGAAGGATTTCGCAGTTCAGTACGCAGGAGAAACTCCGGTTCGTTGTAGAGAATTCCCGTTGGCGACAGGATGTGTGTTCGAATATTTTCGGCGAGTGGGCGTTCGTAGTCGAAGCGAGTGAGATACATTGGCGTCCCACCGGTAACTGCGTACGATTGAATTGCCTCCTCGAAATCGTATGTAATCGCCTCCTGAGCTTGTTTGAACGAGAACGGCTGTAGATCAATCTGACCCGTACGGCGACCGTACAGGGGGCTCTTGTGGCCGAGCACTTCTGACTCCATCGTGCTCACGCTCGAGCCACAGAGAACGAGCATCGAATCTGTATCTTGGAGTTGTTCGTCGACGAACGACTGCACATACGACGGGAGAGAATCGTTCTCTTCGATCAGGTACGGAAATTCATCGATAACGATCACTACCTGTTCGTCAGCGATCGCCTCTCCGAGATACTCAAACGCATCGTCCCATCCATCGATTCGCGGGATGCGATCGTTGAAGTACTCGGCAACTTGTTCGATGAACTTCTCACGCTGGCGCTGTTCTGACTCCTGAGCAGCGAGGAAGTAGATATGCGGGTGGTCGGTACAAAACGTTTTGAGTAATTCGGTCTTCCCGACGCGACGCCGTCCATACACCACGTAGAACTCGTAATCCGGTGATACGGCTGCAGCCTCGAGGGCTTCGAGTTCACTGCCGCGATCGTAGAAGGTCATACTCCAGATAATGATTACTGCGATAATGACTTAGGTGTTCCGCATGTAGAGGAGGCAACTGGTACAGCAGGTCAGCAATATTAACCAACAAGGATGGATATAACCGGGTTCCGTTGGTTAACACGATGAGCTCCCTCGAGTTGCTGTTTTTGTGTGCCCCACAGGGGTGCAGGGCATCAAACTGTGTCCTGCGTGAAAACCGAATGGAGAAACATCCACTCACGCAACTCGAGTTTACTCGACGAACGGCCAAACGCGCCCAATACGAGGCGTTTGAATACACACTCATCCTGGAAGGCGTCCTCGTCAGGAATGCTAGTCACGAAACCCCAGCTGATCACGAATACATCGTGACGATCGAAAACGGGGTTCCAACACACTGTGAGTGCCCGGCAGATGAGCACTACGAAGGTGCGTGTAAACACCGAGTGTCGATCGCGATCCGACGACCGCTCATCCTGGCAGTAACAGACAAACAGCTCGTTGCTGATGGTGGTATCCCCGCCGAAAGCCAGGAGCCAGAGCAAGCACACGAGAGCGAAAACGACGAGTCAACAGAGTGTGTCTGTGCTGAGCTCAGCTCACTACCCTGCTGGGAGTGTGTTCGAACTGGTCGAAAGTCACTGGAGGAGACGGAGTGATCGTTCTCCACTGGTTGCTCGGACGAGAGCACCAATCTTCGATCATCTACGAGTGTCGGGACTGTGGAACGACGCTCAAGTCGGCGAAAAGCGTGTGTCCGTATTGTAGAACAACCGAAGTTGCTGTCTTCGAGCTCGAGTAGTCTACAGTCCAACACCACTGCTGGTTTGTCGATATAGCTCGAATAGCCTCAATCTATATTAAGAAAGCAGCCGAAGTGTGAAACATGACCGAGGAAACGCCGGATGGTGCTACCGGGCTCAGAGATCGCCAGACGACCGGAGAAGACCGCGTACAGATGGTTACTCGCCAGCTGTCAGAACCAAAAACAGTAAATTGGATTGCTTCAGAGGCAGAGTGGTCACACGAACCGACCAAGCGTGTCCTGAGGAGACTCGTCAACGACGGTGTCCTTCGTCAAGATGATAGCGGGACGCACACGACGTACTATCCGGACTACCGCCAGCAAGCGATGCAGGAAGCAATGCGACTTCGTGATGGTGGTCGAACAGTTGAGGAGTTAACCGATCGACTCGCCGAAATGAAAGAACAGATTCGCGACTGGGAGGAGGAGTTCGAAGTTGAGTCACCGAACCAGCTTCGAGCAACCCTCGCTGATGAGAGTCTTGATCCTGATGAAGAGGGTCGTCGACGCGATATTGCACGCGAGTGGACACATCTCCAACGACGTATCCAGATCGTTGGATTCGCAATCCGCGAATGGGATTTCCTGGCTCCGAACGCAGAACATGCTGATGCCAGGAGTTGACGGATGTCCATTCAACATCCGGGAGGCGATCCAAACGCGAATCTGTATGCACAACTCAAGCGTGACGTCCTTGAGCGCATCCCCCATATCACGACAGTTGAGTATGTTCCTGACGACGTTCAGGCAAAGCAGCTACAGGCAACGTTCGATCCAACGCGCCTTGATCCACAGACAGGACCAGAATCGCCGAAGCTGATTATTGCTTGGTATCGACAGAAACCTCATGATTGGTTTCGAGTGAACTACACCGATCCAAATACAGGATTCCACGCTGGTTGGCACCAAGATGAGGATCACCCTAATCTCGGCCGAGCACATTTCCAGTACAAAACAGGGACGAGTGAAGACAGATGGGGGATTACGTTCAAGCACCAGACCCCATCCCTAATCCTCTGGGAAATTATCGACGAGCTCCTAGAAGATGTTCTCCCGACATACCAGTCCTCTACTCACGGCTAGATCCGAGTAGGGCATTATGCCGCGGAAGTTATGTTGTGTTGATTTGCAGAATCGACGCTCGAGTGCTCGTTCAACCCGTTTTTCTGCTGACGACCAGTTGATAGCGCGAAAGACTCTCACTCGAAAATGAGAGTTTAATCCAACAGATTTTATCAGAAAAATACTTAGTCAATCACGCGAGACTGAGTGTGACGACACAATGACTGACGTTTCGTATACGTACGTTACCTACCCTCAGATACTGATTGAGAGGCACGCCTAGATGTGTTTGAGTAACACCGCTGTCGAAGCCTCATCTGACCCGACATCGAGTCGACTCAGGCGATTCATGCGTACAAGCGCTGGAATCGTCGTGTTGTTGACTGTAGTCGCCGTTGATCCAGTCCTTGCACAAGATAGCGTTGTCTGTGATGCTGAAGGCCTTCCCGGGATGGTTTCTGGCTTCTTCCAGATTACGACTGCCCTCGGACTCATGGGACTCGTCGTCGTCTGGCAGGCAGATTCACTCGTCGAGATGTTCACGATGAACTTCGAGCAAAAGAAGGACCTCAAACAGCACAAACGAACGGCGCTCAAGTCCGCGCTCATCCTGGTAATACTGGGTCCACTGTACACCGTCGCTGGGTCGACGATGGGATTGCCGCTCGCTGAGTGTGTGGATTTCGTCCCGTGGTAATTCTGAGCCAGCGGCGACGAAATCGCCCTCTCTGGAATCGTCGCGTTCGATCGACGTTCGTGCTGCTGGGAGTCGTAACCGTCGCGGTCATCGCCAGTAGTGTGGCCGGCCAGAGTTCCCCAGTGCCTGCCGACGAGGATGACCTCGATGCTAACGAAACAGCAACGCTCTGGTCGAACGACCTCGATGAGTGTCTAACCCCTGCTGAGTACGAAGCTCAGTACGGCAAAGAGCCATCAGCGATAGAAGAACTCGCCACCTGTACAGACATTTCGTTTACCCACCCTCCAGATACAGCCACACGTTGGACGGACCAGGACTACGACCGCCTCGAGGCAGGTGGAAGTGACACCTCGAGGTATCCGGAACACGCTACACTCACGGATTCAGTTGGCATCGCCGATGCGCACGCGACGGTGTTTGGGATCCATCCATCGACACGGATGCATATCGATCCAGAGCAATCCGTTCACTACGTCGCCCCAGAGGGAACAGTGAGAGGGTTCGTCGATTATCGGATTCGACTTGATGGAGCCCAACTACGGGATACCGAAATCGTTTCGTGGTCGATCCAAGACCACGGTATCAACGAAGTCAGATTACGAGTCGACGAGACCGTCGTCGAGACGGCCGAGGGGACGCACAACCCGGTATTCGAATACGACTTCGAGCACTCTGGGCAGGGGACGCTAACACTCGAGGCCGACATCTACACGCGCCTCGAAGTAGAGGCACGGGTTGGCAACCAGAGCGAGGTCGAAACCCGAGTCGTCTCCGATAACGTTACCGTCAGTCAGGAACTCGAGGTTGACGTCTACGATCCGCAAGCGGTGATCTACTATGCATCGTATCCCGATGACGAGGATGGCGTTGCCATCTACCAACGTCAGCCCTGGAACGGGTACACACTCTCTGAAGACGGCGACGTCAGCGTCCGTGGTGTATGGCGATACTATACGGCTCGCGATACAGACTGGGATCAACTCATCGAGTCGACTCGAGACGGTACACGATCACTCAACGAAACACCGCGCCCCGTGTACGTCCACGCGTTCCCATCCGATATTGGGCCACGCGTAGAACCAATTCGTGACGGTCCGAAACTACTCGAGGTCTGGGGGAACGAAACTGAATCTCCAGCGTCGTCGATGCACGACAACGTCGAGGTTGACGTCGTTTCAGGTCCCTATACGCGTTCATCGGGAGTCGCACTTCGATACGATGAGATCGACCCGGATTCGATCACCGTTGAGGGAATCGTTCGCGGTGTCACTGCAGAGATTGTCGAACCCGATAACGGTACACAACGTGAGATCCGTGAGAGTGAGCTCTCGATCGAGGTCGTCAACTCGAGTGACACAGCGAGTACGCTTCGAATCGAGCTCCGCGATACGGCAACCGGAGAGCCGATTATGCTCGATACCCTCGACGATCCGCGGTTCTCGTTGATCGGTCAGGACGCTCGATCAGGGTACATTACCGTTGGTGATCGCCGTGTCCGAACGGACGCGACCGGAGCCGTCGAGATAACAGTGAGCCAGCCGGGAATCTACACGGCGGAGTACCACCCAGGATCGTGGCGCTCACATCAGCCAGCCTATCTCGGGGATACCGCTACGGCAACCTGGCACCCACTGACGTCGCCCACTGGCTGGTTTACGCTGCTGGTCGATCTCGTACGCTTTGCCCTCCCGTTTGCAGTCGCCCTCTATGCCGCCAAGCGGATTGGCACTTTCTTGAAATTCAATGACGAGCTGCCATGAAAATCAACCAACAGACATACTGTAGACGAACCGTCCTCAGGGTATTGACCATCGCCACATCAGTAGGGTTGGCTGGCTGTACCGCCTCAGACAGTGACGAATCAGCGGCTGGGTCGAACGACTCCCTCGAGTTTACCTCGAAAGTTGAGGGGACGCAGCTAATTCTTCGATTCCAAGCGGGCGTAATCGATCAGGTGAACATCGTCGAGCCCGCAGGAGAACTCTTCGTGACTCGAACGGTCGAAGCTGGTGTTTCTCGACTTGCCGTCGAGATCGGGACAGAGTATACTCCAGGTACATATGACGTGATCGGCCTCGCTGCAGACGAGGTCGTGGAAACCATCTCTTTGAAACTCGAACCCAATCTCGAGTTGACCGACCTTCGGTTAGGTAAAGAGTATCCCGAAGAGATGTATGAAGGGGCAGATGAGCTAGATATAGCAGCAAAAGCAATACTCTATCTCACAAATACGGGTTCCGCATCGACTGCAGTCACGTCACTTCGATTTCGAGGAGACGTACCTCTCCCAACACACGAAAGTTATGACGAGACAGGGGATAGCGGTATCTACGATACTGACAGTAAAGTTGGAGGTAATGCAGACGAGGTCGTAATCCCAGCTGGTGAGACAATAGTCATCTACAGCAATACACGGCCGTTCTCACCTACCGCTCGGGGAGCTGAATGTAATTTAGCAGGGTACGAGGGTCGTTTCACTGTAGAGTTATCCTCTGTTCACGCTTCTCAGGATATCAAACTTGAATACACGATACAGTATCAAGATACTGAACCTCGGGGCTGTGCATACGAGATTGAGAGGGCACTATCATGATTGCATGGTCCCTTAGCGAGATCGGGATCAAGTGGTTCGAAGATGCCATCGACAAACTCATCGAATGGTTCCAAGAAGGGCTAGCAGACGCTTACGGAGCAATTACAGCACAGGTATTCGGAACACCAACACCAGAAACTGATGGTGCGTTCGTATTTGGTCAACCGACAAATACACCGTGGGTAGACATTCATAGTGCTCTCGTCATAGGCGAGATCATGCTCGTTGCCCTCCTGTTGCTCGTAATGTGTGTCCAGGGACGGCACACGATCCGAATTTTCAATATGGGGAGCGCCTTCGATGCTCGGAAAACGAAACGAAGTGCCTGGACGGGCGCATTTCTGATTGTGACGTGGTACTGGGTTGCTGTGTTAGCCCTCTATCTCGTCAATGGATTCACTATTGCCCTCATTCCTGATGTGGCCACAGTTACATCGGTAATGGTCAATTTGCTTGATCTCACAATCACAAATCCACTTCTCGCCCTCTTTTTGACCGGCATTGGTGCAACAGCGATGTGGATTCTTCAGGCGTTGTTTTTCCTTCGGGAGATCATGCTCTACATCTTCATCTACGCAATGCCGATCGGGATTGCACTCGCGTTTGGCAACTTGCCTGTCGTCTCCCAAATCGCGAGGACGGCCTGTATGAAATTCGTCCCGCTGGCGATCATGCCGATCCCCGTTGCGCTCCTGTTCAAGGGCTATGAACTCCTCTTCGGTAACGGTGCAGACTCGAGTCTTGTCCCAGACAGCGCCTTTCTGAGTTACCTCATCGCCGTTACGCTACCGCTTCTATCGATCATTATCGTCTGGAAGCTGTTCAAATACGCTGCACCGATGACGACCAGAGTTATCGGCGCGACGGGCAAAGCAACCGTGACAACCGGTGCAGTCGTTGGAGCAGGGACAATCGCTGGGCCTGCAGCCGCCTCAGCAGCGGCACGATGGGGGCCAAAAGCTGCGGCAGGGTATACCGTGGCTTCGAGATTTGGCGAGTCAGGAACTCAATCCACTTCTGGTGTGGCCACGGGTACAGCTTCCGAGGGTCAGACAGCGAACGACAATACGGTGAGTGATTCTTACGGCAACGCTGGAATCCCCGACTATCGTCGTACAGAAAACGATCCGGGGTACTACTAGTGACATCCTCGCCCGCCGTAAAGGGCAGGGCTTCCTACAAGGGAAGCCTCGCGTCGGAGGTTTCAGGACTCGAAGGCCGCAAGCGTCGTCTGTCGGGGTTGCCGACTCGGCGTGCGGTGTCCTGTGGCCGTGTCACAACGGCTCCCATTCCGTGGCGAGTCATCGCGTTCCGGTTTCCAAGGAACGCTCTCTCCCCACGGATCTACGCGACCGGCGATATTCGCAGCCGCATTGATATCCGCCTGAAACGTCGAAACGTGACACTCTACGTTCGTACACTTGAACTCGGCTTGCGATCCACGACGACCGATATGTCCGCAAGCGTGGCACGTCTGGGACGTGTAGCGCGGGTTCACGATCTCGACCGGAATACCGGCTTCGAGAGCCTTGTCCCCGATCCGGTCGGTGAGTCGAGCGAACGCCCACGCGTGAAGTCGTCGGTTCATGTACTTCCCGTAATCCAAGTTCTCACGGATGTACGACAAGTCCTCCATAACGATCACGGGGTCGTCGAAGGACTCGGCGTACTCGACGGCTTCTCGGGACGCCTTCTCAACGATGTCGGTGAGGGCGTTCTGGTAGTGGTCGAAACGTTCGTCCACCCGCCAGTCAGCGTCACGTTCCTGAAGTCGTTTCAGAGTCGTGAACATCTCCTTGCGGAGTGCCCGCGCTCGCTTACCGTCAATGATCAACGGCCGGGTCGGAGTGTCGCGCTGAAGGGCACAGCCCGTCAGCAACTTCGATTCACCGAGGTCGAACCCGATGTAGGTCGGGTCGTCCGGCGTCTCCGGTTCGGCGATCTCGTATTCGACGGTGACGTGAAGCACCCAGTTCGTTCGGTGCTCTTGAAGTCGGAACTCACCAACCGTCACGTCGCCGTCGATCAGGCCGAACCAAAGCGATTCCTGTTCGGGGTTGATCCGGAGCGGAATCCAGAAGGCGTTCCCACGCCCGGCCTGTGGAACGCGCCAACAGAATTCGTGCGTTCTGTTGACGGAGTGGTCGATTCGAAAGCCCCGGTTAGTGAATCGAATCGGGTGGTCGTCCTTGAGATCCGACGTGTTGTACGTCCGTCGAAGCTTCGGGACGTAGTTCTTGAGCGCGTCCTTGGCGTAGGACGTGAGCGTGTACGGCGTGACGACATCGTTGACTGCTGTTTGCGTGTCTGCGCCACTCTCAAAGGCGTCCGAGAGGGCGCGTCGGTAGGTCGCCACGGTTCGCCGAAGCCGTTGTTCTTTGCCCGTAGTGGGCGGAGCAAGGGTAGATTCGAGCGTTTTGGTGGCGGTCGCCGTCACAACTACGAGTACGATAGCGTAATAGTTAAAGATAACGAAAAACTAACCATGCATGTAGATGCCCAACTTGAACATCGAAGTAGATCAAGAAGAGTACGATCGCCTAAGCGAGATCAAAGACGCGCACGGGCTCACCTGGAAAGGGATGTTGCTCCAAGGTGCGAAGTCGTTAGACACCGAGGGGCCGTTGTAGGGCGAGTCGAGACACGAACGAACGCGATTCCTCCCCGTGCTAAAGCACGAGGTTTCCTCGCTACTGCAAGATGACGCGAGAACACGACGCCGCGAGTCGGCGTATTATGGATAAATTCGGCGAAGAGAGTCGCATCCTACTGTTGAATATCGATGAAGGGGACGTCTACGTCCTGGTTGGCTTCCCGATTGCAGGTCTTCTCTTTGGAGGCTTGACGGGGCTCGATGGGGCGATTCTTCCGTTCGTCTTACTTGGAGTTACCCTCGGTGGCGCAATCGTTTATGCCTCACCGGGTCATCTCCCCGCGACCGTATGGCTCGGAGACGTCTATCGCTACTACGGCAAACGGCCGCGATTCACCTACAGTGGCGAAGCCGGTCGAGACTCCGACGAGCCAACCACCGAGGGCGGCCTGATCAACTACACGCCGTTCAAACCCGATGAGTCCACCCAGGACCTCACCTCGATTGCCCGCGCCTGGCCGGGTGCTGGAGCGATCGAACGAACCGATGGCACGATGGAGGCAATCCTCGAGATCGATGCTGGCAACATGGACTTCGCGATGTCCGGTGACTGGGCACACATTCAGCGCCTCGGCGAAGAGTTCGCAAATCGTGAGCTCGATTTCAAACTCACCTTTCACGCGACGACCCGGGCGTTTCCCGTCGAGCGCCTGATCGACCGGATCAATGATCGGCTCTTAGACGAAGACGTCAAGAACAACCCGGTTTTCGAGGTGTTGCTCGAGGAGTATCGTGAGAAGCGACCGCGAGAGCTGTCGGGGACTACGCAGCTCCGGTACTTCATCGGCGTTGAAGTCGCTCCACTCGAGGTCTACGATCGCTATCAAGACGAGCGTTCACCAGCGGAGAAACTGACCTCGTTTCCAGTGATCGGCTTTCTGTTCAATCCGTTCGTGACTCGACGAGCGAACATGAGCGATGGCGAGTTACGAGCAGCGATGTTCGAGAAACTCGAGACGCGGCGGCGAGCGGTCCAGACCGAGTTCGTGCAAAAAGCGCCAGGGTGGTCTGTTTGCCCGCTGAGCACGGTTGAAATGTTCCTCCTCGCGATGGACTTCTGGAACGGCGAAGAACACGAATACGACACTCCGGAGAACGCGATGCGTGAACAGCCAGTGATCGACAACCGAGAGAGGCGAGGCGAATGAGCGACGGATCGATCCGATTCGCTCTCATCGGATACGTAGCACAGACACTGCCCGACCCCGCAACACAGGAAGGACTCGTCCTGTATCTGGGGCTCACCGTTGTGGGTACACTTCTGGTAAGGAGTGGCTGGGATCGGTGGCACACAGAGGAAGTCAACGAGGTCGAACTGGGCGACCTTCTCGAGCAGGCAACGATCGAAGCGGCCCAGGATGAGCGTACGGTTCTCGACGAGGTAGCTCACCGGCACCAAAACCTCATCGCTCCCGAGGCAATTGAATGGGGGACACGGACGGCACGAGTCGGTGAGCAATGGACATCAACGCTCTACGTTGCAGACTATCCGGATTATCCCAAAGACGGCTATCTGAACGAACTCTTCGAACTGACCGACGTCGAATTCGATCTCACGATACACCTCACACCCAAAAATCAGGTGCAAGCTCGAGACGAATTACAGCGAGCCGCAGACGATTTGCAAGCAGATGCCGACCTCGAACGAAACGTCCGTGGTGCGTACTTACAGGAACGAGCAGCCGAAGCCATATCGACGTACAAGAGCGTCGAGAGCGGAAGCCGTGTCTTCAGCCAGGGTATGTTCATCACGATCCGCGCCCAAACGCGTGATGAACTTCGAGAAAGTGTTCGAACCGTTCGGAGCCGACTCCGTGAAGATCCGGCCGGACTCTCGCCGAAGACGGCCATCTGCAAGCAGGACCTAGCACTACGGGCGGCCGCCCCAGTCGGACCGAATCCCTTCGGTCGTGAAGCAACGGCATTAGGCGGAGCCGTAGGAGCTCTCTTCGCGTCGATACATTCGGCCACGATCCTCGAAGACGGCGGCGTCGAATTCGGCGCTCACTGGAAGAATCAAAGTCCGGTCGTGATCGACCCGTTCGCCCGTGAAAATGGCTATGCCATGTTTACAATCGGCGATCCTGGCTCCGGGAAATCGTTTGGCTCGAAACAGAACTTCATCCGCTCGATCGAGCAGAGCGAGGATCGCATCGGCATCATCCTCGAGCCGTTGAATAACTGGGCTGGCGTCGCCGACGCCCTCGGTGGCGAACGAATCACGATCGGCGGAGAGATGGGACTCAATCCACTCGAGATCAAGCCAACGCCGGAACGCGTCCAGCGGGCGATGGGCGAAGACGCCAGTCCGTATCGCGAAAAGCTCGATAGCGTGATGAGCTTTCTCTCGAATTACTTCGCTCTTCGCGGGATCAGCCTCGACGACCGACGGACAACACTCGAGACAGCGCTTGAACGAGCGTACACTCGAAACGGTATCACCGACGACATTGCGACCCACCACAACGAGAGTCCAACGATGCGTAACGTGCTCGATATCCTCGAGGAGATGGTCGAGAATCCATCGGAGTATGTCGTTCGGACGGCTGCAGAAGCAGGCAAGATCGAGTCCGATGCGACGTGGCTCATCGATCAATTGCGACCATTTTCCCAGGAGGGCCGGTATGAGAATCTGGGTCGCAAGACGGAGTTCGATATTCGTGATGAGAAGGTGATCTACCTCGACCTCGCCCAACAGGAGGGCAGTCTCGGTGGCAGTACGAGCCTCATCATGCAGTTACTGATCTCGCTCGTATACGAGCGCGCCAAAGAGACCGAGAAAGAGGTCGTCTTCGTCATCGACGAAGCGCGATACATCATGCAGGATGCGGCGAGTCTCGAGTATCTCGAGGTGGTCTTTCGCCACCATCGCCACCACAATCTGTCTATTCGACTCGTCACCCAGACCGTCGACGAGTTCTTCCAGCATCCCGAGTCGGAGGCGATCATCGACCAGTGTGCGATCAAGCAATTCCACCATCTCGACGGCATGGACCGTGCGTGGGCAGAGGAATTCGGCCTCAATACAGCACAGATGCGCTTCGTTCAGGAAGCCGTCCCAGGGAATGAGCGAACGGGTTACTCCGAGGCACTCGTCGGCGTCGACGGAGAGTGGCGTGGCATCGAAGTCCGAGCGATGGAGAACGAGGCGACTGTGATCGATTTCGACCCGAAGACACACTCTCGACGCGACCTTCCAAGCAAAGACGAACCCGACGTGGGGTTTGGTGCTGACCGCACCACGGGTGACGGTCAGCGAGACAAGGCCATCTCCGACTGATGACAATGTATGAAGAAACCATCCCAGAGCAACTGCGAGAACGAGATCAGTGGCTCTGTTGGCGAAGCGAAGAACGTAATGGGAAATCCACGAAGGTTCCGATCAACCCAAAAACTGGTTCGTTTGCCTCATCGACGGACGACACGACGTGGAGCGATTTCGACAGCGCACTCGCGTATTCACAATCGGGAACAGCAGATGGTATCGGCTTCGTGTTCACTGCTTCAGACCCGTTTGTCGGTATCGACCTTGACGACTGTCGCGACCCCGAAACGGGACGCCCGGATACCGAGATCAAATCGATTGTACAACAACTCGATTCGTATACCGAAGTCTCTCCATCGGGAACGGGATATCATGTTCTCATCGAGGGCACGTTACCCAGTGGCCGAAACAGGCGTGGACAGGTCGAACTCTATGACCACGCTCGGTATTTCACCGTCACTGGGGATCGCGTTCCTGGCTTACCCTCAGAGATCGAACGCCGACAAACAGACCTCGAAGAGATCCATCGTGAGTATATTGAACAGGATTCGAATGAAGATGAAAACTCGAGAACGAGGACTGAGAAGACGAGAGCATATCCCACGCTATCAGATGAGGAGTTACTCGAAAGAGCTCGAGCGGCCTCGAATAGCGAGAAGTTTGAGCGACTCTGGAACGGATCGACTGTCGGGTACGATAGCCACTCAGAGGCAGATATAGCCCTCTGTTGTTTGCTGGCGTTCTGGACTGGCGGCAATCAGAACCAGATGGATCGACTGTTTCGTCAATCGGGACTCATTCGGCCGAAATGGGATGCCGTCCACTATGGAGATGGCGCAACGTACGGTGAACGGACGCTCGAGCGTGCCGTCGAACATACGACCGAGTACTATGAGCCAAGTGCCTCTGAGGAAGCGACTGCAAAGGGTAGACCGAGAAGCACGTCTGAGCCGGCAAGAGTGAGGAGGGAGAACGATCGAGAGAGGTATTATTATGTGCGGAAAAATGAGATTCTGGAAAAACGAGTGAGAAACCTTGAGGAGACGCTCGAGGAAAAGAACCAGCGCATTAGTGAGTTGAAGGTGGCCATCGAAGACAGAGAAGACACGAGGAAAACTAGTATCTCTACGGGAAAAATCGATAAGTCGGATTCTACGCTCACTCCCCCGCTTTGGAAACGGTTACGACGGCTCGTCTTTCCCCGAGACAAGTAGCTACTTTGGCTCGAGAGCGATCTCACGAAGTATTTCGATGCACGTCGACTGACTCGTGAGCAAGCGCTCGTGCGGTCCATTATGTAACGTGTTTTGAGGACGGCGAAGCACCAACCAGCCGCCACATTCCTGTATCAATTGACTGAGAAACACAAGTTCTCCGTCACCGTGTTTCTACCGACTGCGTGATCTGAGTTTCTGTTTGGAATTTGATTATTTTGAACATGTAGATTAACACGGCACCGTCTATTGGCCAGTCTGAGGAGTGAGCAGGTCGTGGAGGTGATTTGGATTAAATCACACAGACCTTCTCAACGAGTTGTACGCAGTGGAATTTGATGAAGGTTGGGAGCGTAAGCGGACGGCGATTGCGCCAGGGCGTTTCCCATATATCTCCAGGCGACCGGATATTCGATTCGAGAGCACAAGCAATTCTTCACATTCTCGATGTTGAACGGTCTCATCAGGCCATATGGCAGTGGGTGCATCGACTGACAGCGTTCTAGGCCCGCCGAGGGCAAAGCCCTCGCGGGTCGCGGTTGATGAGAACGCTGTCAAGATCAACGGCAACTGATCTTGGACGTATTATGCAATTTATCTCGACTCTCGGTTGCACCTCGAAGTCGCAGTCTTTGGACGACAAGCCACCGATTCAATCGCTGCGTTCCTGAACCGATTTGCCGAGAAGTACGAACTTTCCAGCACGGTCTTTCTCGTCGATGGCTACGGATATATGACTGCCTCCTCTGGATTAGGCTTGAGCAGTCACCTTGACTACGTCAAGCGAAAATCTCATCGAAAAGTGTTTCATACATTGAAGATACGGATTAAGCGCTTCCACAACTCGTGGGTGATCGATCGGACGAATGTCGGAGAGGATATTGTATATTTAAGACAATAATATTTGCGGGATGATTATACCAGCCACTCAACGGACAGACATCGACGGAGGTGCTAAACTGGACAGTATCAGTAGAGTGAAACTAGCACAGCAACTGCCACTGACAATACCATTAAGGGGACTGAGTCAATGACTTCACTATGGAGATCAGTGACCACGTCTACGTATTCCCGGTAGAGACGACATACTTCGGTAACGAACGAACGTTCTATCTCACTGGGGTGGAGACACGTCGCGGCTTGATCCTGTTCGACGTTGGAGGCCCAGACGATGAAGACGTACTCGAGGAGGCACTCGCCCAGGACGGGTTCACATTCGACGACGTCGACAAAATCGTCCTGACTCATCAGGACTACGATCACCTCGGGTGTCTCGCCCCGGTCGCCACACGGACGGACGCCGAGATACTTGCCCACGAATACGCCGCCCCGTACGTGAGCGGCGAGGTAAAGATGCTGAAACGACCCAAGGAACCGTATCCCGGCGTCCCCGTCGATATAGAACTCACTGATGGAATGCGCTTTCATACTCAAGCCGGGCCGGTGAAAGCCCTCTTCACACCCGGACACGCACCCGGACACCTCGTCTTCTATGTTGAAGAACGTGGCCTCCTCATCGCGGGCGATCTTCTGTACAATGAGGGTGGGTTCTCAGGACCGAATCGCGCCATGACACCCGACCTCGAGGAAGCCCGTAACTCAATCGGCCGTCTCATTGATCTCGATGTAGAGATGGTTCTCTGTCACCACGGTGGTCCTGCAGACGTCACTGAAGCGGACATCCTACGCGTTTACCACAACTTCGGCACCGACATATAATTCGAAGCGATTCCAACGTGCTGCTGGAGGAGTGAAAACTAGCCTCGCCACCTGAACAGGCGCGTTTCTAGTGGCTTCAACACGCCATATTCGATCGTCAGGACGACGACAATGAAGGGGATGAGGTACGCCAGCACCATGATGAGCTCTCCCTGCTGAAAGTAGTACCGAAACATCGCGCCGATACCAACAGACAGTCCGAATACCTCCGCCAGTACAACGATTTTCCACACCATTCCGAGGATGTAGCGGTAGCTGCCAAAGAGATACGGGAGGAGGTGGGGAAGATAGATGTGACGCCACACGCTCGCAGTACTTGCATCATATGCGTTTGCCATCGTCAACAGTTTTACGTCGACGTCCTTCGCTCCTTCCCACATATTCACCGTCCCGAAGGGGGTGGAAGCAACGATGACCGCAAAGTAAACCGCCGTCTCGCTAAAGTTGAACCATACCATCGCGAGGAGGATGATCACGACAGTCGGCGTGGTCATCCAGAACGGCAACCAGCTGCTCACGGCGTCTTCCACGACCGCGTTCGTAGACATCAAGACCCCGCCAACAACAGCGAGGACGATAGCGACCGTACTTGAAAGGAGTGCACGCCGGAGCGTTAACTGGAGGTGATCGAACACGGTCAACTCACGGAAGTCGGGGGTCGTGAGTATTTCGTACGTTTGCATCACGGTGGCCACAGGACTCGGGAGTTGCGCCGGGTCGTTTATCAGAAGTGCCCCGACATGCCAAACAACGCTAATAACTACGAGCGGGAGCACGATTTGCTTTATACGAGTAAGGACGTGCCAATGGAAGCCACTCGAGATGGATGGAATTGTCGCCTTTAGCCGACCGAGCAGTCCCGTTTCGGCTTCTGACGACATTCAGGCACCACCGGATTGATCCTGGAATTGCGCAGGTTGTTCTCCGGGCTCTGCAGTGGGAGGCTCCGATTCACCAGCGTCAATCGCTTCCATCCTGTCGAAGAACGTATCCATGAGGTCAGATTCGAGAGCGAGTAACGACGAGTCATTCGGATTCCGGGGTCTCTCGTAATCAAGGCTGATTTCGTTGAATATGAGCCCTTGCGTGTCCAGGAACACGATCTCATCCGATAAATAGATGGCCTCACTGATGTCGTGCGTGACGAATACGATTGTCTTTCCCGTCTGCTGCCACAACTCGATCAGATCGTCACGAAGGTTCCGTGCAGTGAGTTCGTCGAGATCGCTGAACGGTTCGTCCATAAGGAGAATCTCTGGGTCGACTGCAAGCGCACGTGCAATACCGACACGCTGGCGCATCCCACCGGATAATCGGAGTGGATAGGATTTCTTCTCATCAGCGAGTCCCACCGTTGTGAGTACGTCGTCGATACGTTCATCGTGTTCTTCTTTAGGGACCCCCTGTGCGTTTAGCGCGAATTTGATGTTGTCCTCGACAGTCCGCCAATTCAAGAGTCGAGGCTCCTGGAACACGTATGCGATAGGAAGATCGCTTGGATCGACGATTTCACCCTGCCATTCTATCTCACCTTCATCGTACGTATGAAGGCCTGCGAGAATATTCAGCAGTGTTGATTTTCCACATCCCGAGGGCCCCATAATGCTCGTAAAGGAGCCTTCGTCCACTGTACAGCTAATACTGTTGAGGACGACAAATTCGTTCCCGCTTGACTCTTCGAACGTCTTCGTCAGGTTGCGTATTTTCAGATCCATTGTTATCGCCTCTGTCCAGCGCTCTCCTCGAGTTCCGGACGCCATTCGAACGATCGATCTTCCAGTCTCTTGAATAGCCGCTCTATCGCGAACATCACGACCATGACCGGCAACGCCCAGGCAATGATCATGTCTGCACGGAGCGTCTGGAAGTAGTAATCGACAACGTACCCAACACCCGACGTCGCGCCAAATACTTCCGCGATCAGCGAGATTTTCCAGGACAGCGCGAAGGCTAGACGCGCCGAGGAGAAAATAAACGGCTGCAGGTGTGGGATATGTATGTGTCTCCATTGATTTATGCGAGATGCGTCAAATGTAGCTGCCATCTCCACGAGATCGTGGTCGACGGATTCAGCCCCCTTCCAGACGTTTACGGTAACGTAAGGGGCAACGGCGAGTGTTATCACGAACACCGACACCACGTAGTCGGTAATTCCGAACCAGAGAACCCCGAGAAAGGCCCACACAACGGCCGGAAACGTCATTATCGCCATAACCGGCGCCGTGAGATAGTCCTCGAATACCGGATAGATACCCATGCTCGTACCGATGATCACGCCAATAATCATGGACAGTCCGAAACCGATGCCGATTCGGACGAGTGAGGGCTGAATATTCGCCATGAATTCAAACTGGTCACCACTGGTTACGACCAGCCATATATTCTCAGCCAGTAGACCCAAGCCCGGAAAAACAGTCGAGTCGTACGACTGCGAAACCAATTGCCACAGTCCGAGAAATAGCGCGATTGCGATCAGGTTTGGCTGGATTAGTCTCGATTGGTACAGGCTGGTAACCCATGCTCGTTTTTGCGAGCGATCATTTAACACCATGTCTGTGGGATCGGAACGGTTGGCAGGTATTCGTTCATGACATATCCTGAATCTCTTCGTGTGTCAAGAAACTGTCGGTGTCCGGGGCCGCATCGAGACCACCATATTGTTCAACGAGTTTGAACAGGTCTACGTTCATTTGAATCCACTCTTCGTCCCAGTCGGTCGGGAAGAGCTGCCCCTCATTTACCAGTTGACGAACTTCATCGACTTCTCCTTCCGAGGACAGATCGATACCACCAACAGCACCGTACTGGTTCATCGCCTGGTCGAATTCATCACGGAATAGCTCTACTGCTTCCGTCCAGCCATCCCAGAAATCCATTACGACAGATGGATTCTCGTTCAGGAAGTCATCGAATACGCCGAACATTGTGACGGATGGTGGATAACCGTGTTGTTCTTCCCACGCAGGAACGGGATTGTAGATCGAACGCAGGTCGTCGTTTGCGAGTGCTTTGATTGTATCTCCCGTAAAAAGGATACCCGCATCGATTTCTTCGTTCCCCTCGAGGAAGTTGTACAACGTCGACGTCGGCGAATCGACGATTTCTGTGGGATCGTTCATCAGGTCGAAGTCATACAATTCCGCCCACTGAGCGATGTAGTATCGAGTTGTGGAGGAGCCCCGCCCTGGAACCCCAACGGTCATCCCTTCGAGGTCGCCGGGTTCTTCGATATCGGAATCGTTCTGTACAAAACATTGGTTGATGAAATTCATAGTCTGGCCGAAGCATTTCACACCCGTATCGCCGGCGAGGTTACCGGCAAGCGGCAGCGACGAAAGCGGGGAGAGACCAGTGGCTAATCCTTCGGAGAATGTCCGTGAGAACTTCCCAAACCCGGCAACCTCAATAGAGAGATCGATACCACGGCTCGCCCAGAGGTCCTGTTCACGGCCGTAGAAGAACACTGGGACAAACATCGAACCTTCCAGATTCAGCATATGAATATTGGTAAGGTCCCCTGAACCGTCGTCTTCCCCATTGTCGCCCATACCGAGACACCCGGCTACCCCACCCGCGAGGAGGGCGGCCCCACCAGAGAGAACCTGTCTCCTGTCGAGTGAACGGTACAGCTGTCCCTGCGAATAATCATGCTCTTCCATGGTATTGCGATACAATGTCTATATTTATGCGTAATAAGAGTACTGGTTACTGTTAGCTATAAATCATTTGTCGGAGAATGCGGATGCGGTACAATTACTGGCCCGGGAATAAAATAGGGTGCCGCGGGAGATTATACTGAGACATCACGCGCTGGGATCAACAAGTAATCCAGCTCCTTGCGCGTACGCACCCTCAACGACGAGTTCGTCTGCTGCTTGCACGATCTTCGCCTCGAGTGTCTTCGGTTCGACTGACGACGAATTGCTATGAGAGAGGACGATATGTTGAAGATGTAATGAACAACCAGCGCTCGCGAGTAGATGGATGCTATAGTGCGGATGGGGGACGAGTTCCTGAAGAAGTGTTGTCCCATCTTGCGTTACTTCGTATACTTTGCTCACATCGTGCAAAAGGGAGCCTGCGATGACAAGATTTCTATCTACGTCAACGTCGCTGTGTGTAGCAAGAGCATCTGCAATCGCTATTGCACACCTTGTTACGTCGTGAACATGTGAAGTGGTGGTTTCGTCTTGGCCAATATTGTTCTGGCGTGGTGGCCACCATGGAAGGTCATCCGGACTCTCAAACGAACTCTCTCTGAGTGCCTTCGTCCAGACCTTCACGATTTGGTTCCGTAGCGACTCGTCTGTGACTTCCTGAAGTTCGGTGAACTGCCGACGAACTATCGATCCGTAGTCCATGTAAAACGCTGTATCGCCGAAGCGTAAAACTGTGTTCGTGGAAACTATGTTGTGGCTTCCCAAACGCATATTGCAGTCCAGAAAAAACACTCAAATACCGATGGATCAGTCAAATTCCTTCCGGAGTAGTATAGAGAACGGCGATGTCGTATTCGGGACGAGTGCCGATACATTCGCTCCCAGTCTGGTAGAACTCTACGGAGAGCTTGGTATCGATTTCGTCTGGTTAGATTTCGAACACCACGGTCCGAGCCCTTGGGATAGCCACGTCATAGAGAACCTCACCCGCGCGGCCGAACTCGGTGGTACGGAGTTGCTCGTGCGAGTTCCAGAGAGCGACCCGGCAATGATTCGGAAAGTACTGGATACCGGCGTAAGGAACATCCTCATACCTCGTGTCGATACTGCAGAAGAGGCTCGAACCGCCGTCGAGGCGTCACGGTATGTATATCAAGAAGAACCAGGTGAACGAGGAAACTCTACGGCACGTACGAACACCTGGCGAAACGTCGACCGATACCTGAAGACTGAGGACGAACAGGTGTGTATCGGCGTTATGATCGAAAAAGCGACTGCTACTGACAATATTGAGGAGATTCTTTCGGTTCCAGATCTCGGGTTTGCATTTATCGGACCTTCCGATCTCTCGGTACAGATGGGCTATCCGTCCGACAAGAATCACCCGGAAGTCCATCGCCGCGTTCAGGAGGTGAGAGAAAAGTGTAACGCAGCGGGAATTCCCGTTGGATGCATCAAGAGTGATCCGGATGAAGCCACCAAAGCAATTGACGATGGGTATCAAATTGTACGAATTACTAGTGAATTCGGTGCCGTTCAGGAAGTCGTTCGCGACCGTCTAAACCGTATTCGCTCGTGAGGTTTGGCCAACAATGGAAATCTATACTTAGCCCGGGTATGGAGAGTTAGGCATGGGGACTTGGAATGCGTTGGTAGACCCTGATATCCAACCGGCAGAAATACTCCGCGACGCCGTCACACCAGCTATCGACCTCGAATTTGACGAACCAGACACCGAATCATCACTTATCGATGCACTCAGCGGCAAGGAAGTCCTGTTTACTACGTCCCGACTTTCTGTGACAGAACGGGTACTGGCCGACACAGAGCTCGAAGTGATTGCGAAACTCGGCACAGGCATCGACAATGTCGATCTCGATGCTGCTCGTGACCACGACGTCACAGTTACTCACACACCAGGGATGAACGCACTATCCGTTGCTGAGCACACCGTCACGCTGTTGCTTGGCATTGCACGTCGAGTAGGTGAAACTCAGGAACTCCTGAGCGATGGTAATTGGCGTGATACCGCTCCACAAGGGACACTCCTCTCGGGGAAAACAATCGGTATTTTTGGCTATGGGAATATCGGACGCCGGGTTGCCAAACTGCTTACGGGATTTAACGTGCAGACGCTTGCCCACGATCCGTACGTCCACGAGGTCGAATCGGAACTCACCGACACGGACATAGTCTCCATCGAGCGCCTGCTTGAGGAGAGTCAGATGATTTGTGTGAACGCCGCACTCACCGAGGAGACACGTGGAACGTTCGACGAGGCGGCTTTCAATGCGATGAGAGATCGCGTTCTGCTCGTAAATACTGCACGGGGGCCTCTCGTCGACACTGACGCATTGATCGATGCCCTCCAGTCTGGAAAGGTCGCTGGCGCAGGCCTCGACGTATTTGAGACAGAACCACTACCAGCTGACTCGAAGCTTCACGAACTGGATAACGTCATTACGACACCACACGTCGCCGCGATGACGGAAGAGTACCGAGAACGTGGCATCACTACACTTGCACGAAATACGCTGATACTTCTGGATAACGGATCGGTAGACAACGAGTTTCTTGCAGTTGCTCCGGAGGTTCGATGACAATGTGGAAGGCCAGAGCAGGTAACTGCTGGTTCCACTGATTCCCATGACAGGCCGATTGTTGGTCGCCGTGTCACAGCTGCCGTGTGACTGAGATATTAATCGTCGGAAGATACCACTTGGAACCGTCGACCGTCAGGGTCACGGAAATTCAGAATTGTGCGTCCAGTTGCTTCGACGTAATACGGATCTCTGACCTGGTCGACACCCTTCTCACGAAGGTCCTCCGCCAGTGCTTCGACATCGTCCGAAGTGAAGGCGATGTGGTTAATTCCTGGCGTTTCCTCACCCTCAACAGTGTGAATTTCGAACAGTGGCTGTTCCGAGTTCGGTGGCTTGAGTTCGTACGATTTTCCGTGATGTTCGGTTTCGCGGTGAATTTCGAATCCGAGGTTTTGCAGGAACTCTGCCATCTCGTCCGCGTTGCTAGCCTCTATCTCGATATGGTCGATTGTACCGTCCATTTCAATTTCCTCGTTCTCAATTGATGGCCATATATCTTTCGTATGAGCCAATACGTGCCACAATTCCCCGGTCACTCCTGACCACCGTATCGATTATGCCAGTAAGAACCAACATTGAGAAAGCGAGAGTGTTGAGAATTTACCGATCAGGATGCGATCGAACAACACTGAGGCATCTCTGCCAAAATCTATCGATCGCCCATAAATTGATTGAGAGGGAAGTACTCTCAGTGACTACGAGTGGGCGATATTCAGTTCCAGTTCATTCACGAAGCTCAATAACGTTTCAGAGATGTCTTCGTTGACCGGGTCACCCTTCATACGGTGATAGGGGCCCGTTACAGAACAGGCGCCAAGGACTTCACCATCGGGAACAAGAGGAACAGCCATCGCGATCAGTCCCTCGACGCTCTCGCCGAGGTTGAACGCATATCCCTGTTCGCGAACGACGTGTAACTCGTCGAGGAATTCTGCTCTGTCAGTAATCGTGTTCTTGGTAACTGCGGGTAGCCCAACGTCATCGATGATCCGCTCAACTTCTTCCTCCGAAAGTTGAGAGAGTATTGTTTTTCCGGCAGCGGTTTCGTGTGGGTAGAGTCGCTTTCCGATACGTGTCCGTGTAGAGACCCCTCTGCTCCCCGTCTCGCGAAACAATGTAGTCGTCCGTGTATCATCCAGTACGGTATAGATGCTTGTTTCGTTAGTTTCCTCGGCCAGTTCTTGCATCTTGTCCTTGATGATCTGAGAACCCGGATGGGTATATCGGAGTTGTCCACCGATATCTAGAAACCGCAAACCGAGACGGTATTCGTTATCCTCACGAACAACGAATCCGCTTTCCTGAAGGGTCTTCAGATGCTTGAATACTCCTCCCTTTGAAACATCTGTATGGGTCGAGACTTCAGTGACCGTTGCCTGTCCAAGTTCCTGTAGCACCTTGATAACCGCATGTGACGTCTCTACGGCTTTGATCGTTGGAGTCCCCGTGTTATCTTTGGCCATGTGAATTCACACGGATACAATCACCGTAATAGTTTCTATTTGGAAAAGATTTCGAGAATATGTGTCCGATAGAAATAGGGCACGTTCTTTCATTATAGACTCCGCACTCAAATTCGGACCATTTTTAGTTCAAGTTGCCAGTCACGTTTACCAGTAGAAACCGTTTCCCTCCGTTCGACCAGTTACATACAAGACGTAATCATCAACTGTTACAACATTATGTGTGTAATGCTATTGTCCGATAGAATCTGTACGACGGCGAAAGATCGTTGAGAGCATTCAAGTGAAGACGGGATAACGACAAGAAGGAGAGTTCGAAAGCTACCCCGTTACGTGGAAATGAGTACACTAAGAACTATCATCCACGCTCATCTGGACCATCACGACTACGATCCCCAATAGTGTTTCTCTGAGGAAAAACAGGATACAATCGATTCCTGGCAAGTGGGTGGCGAACTCGGCTGTCACCGTTGCCGAAACGTTACAGCGTAGTGCTCACGTGAAATGAATTGTATTCTGCTCCTGGTACGCACCTGTCCGCATACATTTTGCATCATTACCTCAGACGGAAAGGTTGGGGGAGTCATGATAGACACTGATTAGATTAGCTGGTTCCAGCACTATGCGAAGCTTTGGTGCCATGTTTCGGTGGTTGTTGAATCGGCGTTTCTGAAACAGTTTCTGAACGAGGAGGTTCATCGTTTTACTTCTTGAAAGACACCTTCGACGGCGTGCCAGTTTCCGTGGTGCTCGTGTCGAAATTGGAGGTCGTCACAGTGGAGTACAGCCTGTAGCCACGATGCTGTATCGACGAAAAACACGGCATCGGAGACATCGCGTATCTCGGAAGTACGGGAAGAAAACTTGAGGTGGCAGCGGTATTCGCGTCGGAAACAGCTGGATTTACAGGAATTCGTTTGTTTGTGGATCGACAACGGAGTACAGTCAGTAGCGCTGGTTGGTGACTTGGATCACCGTCTTGTCAACGGCGACGTGATCCGGGACTTGCCTTCCGTGGCTGTAAATCTGCTCCAGTACCCAGTTGTGAACGGTGGATCGAGCCCGATCGACATCGAATATCTCGAATATATAGACAGTACTTGAAGGTGATAATACGGAAATAGAGGTAGATGCTAAGGCGCATCAGCTCACACGATGTCGCCTCCCGCTCTACAAACCCAAACTGAACTTATGTTCTGGGACCGCTGAGGACGGTGGGTTCTGACACCATGAGTTCCCTGCCTCGCTCCTTCGGTCTCTACTCTGAACAGTACTCAACAAATCAACTGACAGTCTTAAGTTCTGTGATATCGTGTATTGACTTCACTTCGGACGATCAAACGATAGAACCTCCTATCTCGTAAAATATAGCACAACTTCGTCAAATTAACGTAAGAAATGATTAAATGGTGTCGACCAAACCTGGTAGCATGGGTCAACACAGTGACCACGACCGACTGTCAACACTCCGGCGGGAATTCCACTCTCATCCCAAACCGAGGTGGAGAGAGTTTTGGACGACCTGCCGTATTATCGAGGAAGCCGAGCGTCTCGGTGTTATTGAGTGGTACGTTGGTGAGGACGTCCTTGACACGGAGTACCAGACAGGCCTCCCTGATGAAGAAGCGTTAGACCAGTGGTTCGTACGCGCACGAGAATTGGGCGCAACCGGGTCAGTTCTCGACCAGCTCGAGGGAGAGTATCCCAGTCCAACGAGCAGCAGGAGATTCGCGAGCGTCAGCGAGACGTCGTCGTGGGCGTCGAGCACCCGGACCCGGCGTAGACCGCCAGCGGCATGAACAGCAGCGACGATCCACTCTCAGAAATGGGTCGGAATCCACAGTGTAAGCCCCACCAGGAACGCCCAGACCGACGTGAGCAGTAAGTGGAAATGCACGGCGATATCCACGGGGGCGTTGTTCCTGTGCAGCCCATCGGAACAAACGTGTTCTGAGGGAGGTAATGTCGTCGCGAGTCGCTATCAATGAGATTATTGTCAGTGTGAATTTATTTTGGTCTTGTTCAAATACTACAATAGTCATCAAGTCAAAGCTTATTCTCAGTGTCGCTGGCTTTGGATGACTAGGCACCGATCCAGCTACGCATTCCTACCTAGCTCAACTAAGAAACACAAATCCTCAGCCAGCACGTTTCCTGTCGATGGCTGCAATTTTCTGTTATGGTTTTGGTAATTTAGGGCCTATCATCTGGAAACTGATCGGAAAGCAATTTCGACCCTCAATTGCCTATTGATCGCTTTCACAACACAGAGAGAAAGTTGACTGAGCACGACCTATATTGATTAAACACCACACTATTATGCCATATAGTGGACTTTTGATTACCAATCTATCAACGTTCATAAATGGTGCTAACCATACAATGCCTAGTCATCCGACCAGATCCCATCATCTTCCGTCACCCCCAGCGTCGGAGACAATTATCATTCAGTCGCATTCCACGAGCAAGAGCTCGAACTTACAACTCCCGGAAATATATACCTCGAGAACCCATAGTCGTGGTTATGGCTACAGACCGAAGTGCAGATGCCCCTCCAGGATATGACGAGGAGGATCCATACACGGATGCCGATCTCACGAAGTTCGAACCGTGGTGGCGCAATAATATCGAGGTATTCAACGCACACGGCATGCGACCGTATAGACCGCCGCAATTTTCCGACGGCACTTACACACCGAAAGTGATCCGTGCACTCGAGAAAGAACACGGCGTTTCCATACAGCTTCGGGTTCTCGACCCACAGGCAGGAAACGACTGGGAGATACGAATTGATGGCGAACCTGTTGAGACAGTCGAACGGTATCGAGACGACGGAGGATTTAGCGTCTACGACATCGATTCCGAAGCATTTCGGCAACTCGTCAACGATTCCCTCGGCCCGGAATAATCGCAGGGGGACCTCGCCAGACCACTGACATCTTTGGAGAAAGAGTGCCGTGACCGTGACATCTAATGTAGCTGGACTTGAAGATACAGGTATGGTTTCTGTTGGGGAAATCGCCCCAGATTTCACGATTCCAAAAGCTGGTGGAAGCGCGTATAACGACATCTCCGAGTTCATCCTCTCCGACGCACTTGGAGACGGACCGCTCGTACTTGCGTTCTTTCCTGCAGCATTTACGAGCGGTTGTACGGACGAAATGTGCGCGTTTCGGGATTCGATACACGCATTCAACGATCTTAATGCGCAGGTATACGGGATCAGTGTCGATCTACCGTTTGCATTGAATGTCTGGATCGAACAGGAAGGGCTAAACTTTCCAATGCTGTCTGACTGGAACCACGACGTGATTCGACAATACGACGTCGTGAGATCGGATCTGTACGGTTCCATCGAAAGTGCTCGACGAAGTGTTTTCGTCATCGAGAGCGACAGGACAGTCGCTCACAAGTGGGTCCGGGCAGACGAGAACCCGGACTTCGGTGAGCTGATTGACCACGTTCTCGACCAAGTAAAGGCAGTAGAGGCGTAGTCCGGTTTCTCAGATCGTGAAGCCGAGACAGCTACTCATGGAGAGTTCGAGACCGATCGCCGTCAAAACATCGTTCAAGAGCAACACCCATATGGGTTGGTGAGAATAGGTGTGTTATGATCGTCGCAGCAGTAGATCAATCAGCACACGCTCGAAGAGTCGTCAAGGAAGCGGCGGCACTCGCCCAGGCATTTGATCAACCACTTCACGTTGTTCACGTGATGAGGCAATCAGAGTTCGTCTCTCGGCAACAAGATCACGCCGAGGAGACTGGAAAGCCAATCGATATGGCCGAAATTCGAGAAATCGCGACCGAACACGCAGAGTCAATCGCCGAGGACGTCGATACTATCGGGGAATACACGCCCGTCGGCCTCGTCGGTGATGCTCCAAGCGAGGTCGTGGAATACGCAAACACGCACGATGTACGGTACATCGTCGTCGGGCCGCGAAGTCGATCACCTGCCGGTAAAGCGGTCTTTGGAAGCACCGCTCAGTCGATTCTGCTCAACGCTTCCTGTGCTGTCGTCTCTATCGTGGATAACTAGCCGACAACCGTGCCGTCAGAAACTCTGGCTTTTGTAGTGTTGAGGGTTCGAAAGCGATTCTTGGAATGAGCACTCGTTTTTGAAAGCGAGATAGTAGAAAGAACCGTGACGAATCGTTGTTTAAGGACTCCTCACGCCAACCCGCGTATTTTTTGCAGCTGTGGTGAGAGGACGATGAGCAACGTGATGACGATGATCGCGATTGAGAGTGGGCTTTCGACGAAGATTTCGTACGATCCCCCTGAAATCTGCAGAGAGCGAAAGAGGTTCTCTTCGGCCATTCGGCCCAGGATTGCTCCGAGCAAGAAGGCGACGATGGAGAAGTCATACTTTCGCATGTAATAGCCCCCAATTCCGAGGAGAAAGACGGTGAGTACATCAATCCAGCTGATGTTGGACGTGTAGATTCCCGCCATCGAGAGAACGACGATAATCGGGATGATGTAATCGGTGTTGACCTTCGTCAAGTGACCGAGTTGGGTGATTACGAGTAATCCGAGAAGCGGGATTAGTACGATAACACCAATCGCGACGGCCAGGTAGATACTGAAGGTAATATTGAGATTCGACCCGAACAGCGAGGGGCCGGGGTTCAGACCGTGCATGAGGAACCCGCCGAGGAGGATGGCCGTTGACGCGCTTCCGGGAATACCGAACGAAAGTGTTGGGATGAGTGCACCACCCACGGCTGAGTTATTCGAGGCCTCTGACGCGAGAACACCGCGTTTGTCGCCCTTTCCGAACGAATCAGCCATGCCCGACGAACGCATCGCCTCGCTGTAGGCAACGAAGTTCGCCATCGACGAACCGGCTCCTGGGAGCGCTCCAATGATCGTGCCGATCAAACTTGATTTGATCACGTACCACGGGTGGTAGATGGTGAAGGCAATGCCTTCGGCGACGCTCCCAGATAGTTCGGTGTCGGATTTGGCGATTCCGCCTCGTTCCGCGGCGAGTTTGATCATCTCGCTGATCGCAAACAGACCGAGTAATGCGGCGACGATGTTTAGACCGTCGTACAACAGGACGCTGTCGAAGTTATACCGGACGTCAGGAGCAGTTGGTGAAACACCAACGGTCGAAAACAGCAGGCCGAACATACCAATGGTCAACCCTTTCACCATTGAACCTCGTGAGACAACGGTAATCATCGCTAACCCGAGCAAGGCGACAAGGAAGAGGTCTGGTGAATTGAACAACAGGACTAGTTCGATAATAAATGGGGTGATCAAAAACAGGATGATCACGGAGATCAGTCCACCAATTGCGGACGAGGCAGCCGAAATCGAAAGTGCGGTGACCGCCTGTCCTTTTCGGGACATTGGGTACCCGTCGAACGTCGTCGCTGCCGAACCTGCTGTCCCCGGAACGTTGAGCAGGATTGCGGAGATACTCCCGCCGTACATCCCACCCATGTAGATACAGGTCAAGAGGATTACGGCAGTCGTTCCATCAACGAAGATTGTGAGCGGCAAGACGAGTGCCATGCCGACGGCTGTTCCGACGCCCGGAATTGCACCGAGGATGACGCCGAAACAGAATCCCATCAGGATCCACAGTAACGTCTCGACGGAGAGGACGTACCAGAGCGCCTCGAGGAATGCGTCGTACATTAGAATCCCACCGTGAAGATGAGTCCCTCGTCCAACGGTGCATTAAGTGCTCTTTCGAGTCCAGCTATCACGAGAACGCTCGCGATAAGGATCATCGAACCGTACAGACGATTAATGTCGAACACAAATATGTACGCGAGGACGAACAGCGGTGTTGCGACAAAGAACCCGGCGAGATACGCAACGATCACGTATCCCCCGATCATCAGCGCTGTATAGGCGCTATTGATCGGTTTGAGCTCGGACTCTTCAGGATCACTGTCGGCTGGCGTCTCGTCCGCTTTAGCTGTGGCATCGTCCTGTTTAACGATTCGTGCGTCCTCTTCGACGAACGATCGAATCGGGCCGGGAAGAAACGGTGAAATCAGCAGCAGTACGCACCCAACTATTGCAGCCCCCGATATCGCTCGGGGAAACGTCGCTGCCCGAGAGGAAAACGTCGCAGCTTCGACGAACATGTACACTGCAATAACGAGGAGAATCCCCGTGAACACTGTCTCGCCGTCGATTACCCGTAGTCGATTTAGAGATGATTTCATTGGTTAGTGGCCTGCTGCTATTATTCGTTTTTTATCCCGAGAACTGATCGAGGTCGATGAGATCCGGCAGTTCGTCAATGATCCGGTGGAAGTTCTCGTCGAACTCCTCGCGCGGGGTGTAGAAGACGTTCTGGCCGGTCGATTCCGCCCAGTCCTGAACGCTATCACTGGTCACCGCTTCTTCCATTCCGTCGGCAAGGATGTCCTTTCGGTTGTCCGGAACGTCCTCGAGTACGGTGAAACCCCGGCTCTGGGAGATGAAGTCCGCCGGCGGGTAACCCATATCTTCGATAGTAGGGACATCGTAAAGGTCCGTCTCGTTCGTCGTGAACATCGGGGTTACCTCGCCCTCATTGACAAGCTGACTCGCTCCTGCTTCTGAAGAGAACGCTGCCGGAATTTCACCAGAAGCGACCGCACGATTGTGTTCGGCCGCGTCCGGGTAGCCGACCCACTCGAAGGAGACGTCGAAGTAATCCTCCGATTCGAGTACGGCGCCCATCATGTGGAAACTGCCCAGGTGGACGACACCGATATTCGAGAACTCACCGGTTCGATAGGCCTCGAGGACTTCTTCGGGCTCCCAATCTGCGTAGTCGTTGTTGACGACCATGACGGCGCCTTCACCGGCGAACCCACCGAGACCTTCAAACGACCGAAGGTCGAAATCGGGCTCTTCGATTAGCCAGCCAGCGGGCACGGCAGGGAGATTAACGACGGCGATTGTGTAGCCGTCAGCTTCCTGATTCGCAACGTGACCGGGGCCGATGAGCTGGTTGCCACCGGGCCGGTTATCGATCTGGACGGGAACCCCGAGTGCATCACCTAGGGCCGGGCCGAGTTCGCGAGAGTAGGTGTCGGTCCCTCCGCCAGCACTTCCAGGCACGACGAGTGTGATCGTTTCATCCGGGAAGTCGTCACCACCGTTTCCGTTCCCGTTACCTCCGTTTCCGTTCCCGTTACCTCCGTTGCCGTTTCCATTACCTCCGTTACCGTTTCCGTTCCCATTTCCTTCCCCATCGTCGGTGAGACATCCTGCGAGCAGTGACATTCCCGCACCGCCGAGCGCCAGCTTCTTCGCGAATTCTCTTCTATTCGTATCCATGGCTGTTAGGCTCCGGCGGATGATTGTCGAGGACTATCATTAAAAAGTCCCTCTAGGCAATTGTTGCCACATGTCGCTACAACCGTTTTTCACATCATAGCCTCGGACAATTATCAACAGTCATACATCAAGAGTAGTGCCGTTTTCACAACTGTTATCCCCACGCACACGGATCGTTCCTCAGTATGCGTTACAGCACGCAGTTGAAAGAGCGACTCGAACAGGACGAAATTCTCGTCTGTCCTGGCTCCCACGACCCGTTGACAGCACGGGTGATCGACAAGGTCGGGTTCGACGCGGCCTACATGACCGGTTACGGGACCTCACTGTCGACGACTGGTTACCCCGATTCGGGACTAATCACGATGACCGAGATGGTCCGTAATGCCAGAAATATCCAGGAAACGATCGATGTGCCGCTGATCGCTGATGCGGACAACGGCTTCGGAAATGCGGTCAATACGATCCGGACCGTCAGGGAGTACATCAACGCTGGCCTCGGCGGCATTCAGATTGAAGACCAGACGTTTCCGAAACGATGCGGTCACGTCGAGGGGCGACAGGTGATCGGCAGGGAGGAAGCCGTCGGAAAAGTCGAAGCCGCCGCCAGCGTTCGCGATGAACGGGACGAGGACTTCGTCATCATCGCTCGAACCGACGCGCTCGGTGCCGTCGACGGGACCGTCAAGAAGGCAATCAGCAGAGCGAACGCGTTTCTGGACGCTGGCGCCGACGTCGCATTCGTGGAGGGGCCGACCACCACAGACGAAGTTGAGGAGGTCGGCGCTGGCGTTGATGGCCCGCTCCTGTACAACTGTACGGGTATCTCGCCGCTGATGGACGCAGACGAACTCGAGTCAGCTGGCTTTGACATTCTTCTCTATCCAGGAATCTGTACGCGTACGGCGATCATTTCGATGTACGAGGCAGCGGTAAAGGTGAAATCGGAGGGGACTGATGCCGTCGGCGAGGTCTACAAGGAGATGGATGAATTACCGATCGGCGGTCTTCACGAGTTTTCTGGGTTCCCCCAGATCGTCGAGTGGGAGGAACAATTCCTCCCCGAAACGGAACAGGAGAAATACGAAGATACACTTGGCGAGTCGATAACGGATTGACCCCGCGTTAGTTTGAATCGATCGCCCCCGCAATCGTCGATGCCACGTCGCGGATGTCGCGTGACTCGAGGGAAAGGACCGCCTCAACAACGGCATCTTGCCCAGTCGCTGTGGTTCGTGGTTCAGTCAAGGATCGGAACTTCTCGATCATTTCAGTCTCGGTCAGGCGCGCTTCCGGTTCGCCACTGGGGCCATCGACTCTGGCCGTATAGGTTCCGCGATTAGTTTCAACCGATACCCGGGCTGGCCAGGCTGACGGGAAGTGTTCGGTCATCGATTCGGCTTCGCGAACAGTGACCCGCTCTAACAGCGAACGTAGCTCCGAATCATTGAGGCGTTCACGCGTGTACTGCGATGCGAGCGCCTGTCGGTCGATTGCGGCGACGGCGACTGCGTACTGCGGACTGAACTGAGCATCGACCACGTTCTCCGGGCGTATTTTTCGTTCCACCGGCTGGCTCAGTTCGTATGCACTTTCGAACGTTTCGAGCATAATATTCGTAATCTCCTCCGGATCAATGTCGTGTTCTATGACCACCTCGAGCGTCGCGTCAATCGCCGGGTGGTTGTACCGACAGCACGCATACGGCTTGATCCCCGTACGCTGGATTTCGTGGTCGTCGCCCAGTCCTTCGGTTAGCCGCTCTACGTCCGGATCAACGCCGAACATCTCGAGGAAGCCGTGCCGTCCGGTAATCGGTTCCGCCGCTCCTCTGAACCCCTGTTTTGCGAGTGCCACGGCGAGTACGGCGTCTCGTGCGGCCAGTCCTGGATGAATCCGCTTGGTCCAGGCGCCGTTGGCTTTGTACTGCAGCGAACCCGATGCCTGGCTGAGCGTGATTCCGAGGAGGTTCTCGAGTTCGTCCGCGTCAAAACCAGCGAGTAACCCCCCGGCGACGGCCGCACCGAACACGCCACACGTCGCTGTGCCATGAAATCCGCGTTCGAGATGAACGCGATGATTATTGAGAGCCATCCCCAGTCGGCAAGCGACCTCGTAGCCAGCGACGACGGCTGTGAGCAGGTCGTGGCCGGTGGCTCCCTCGCGCTCGCCGATCGCGAACGCAGTCGGAACGATAGGCGCTCCTGGATGAATCACTGCTTCCCGATGGGTGTCGTCGAGTTCGAGCGTGTGAACGAACGAGGCGTTCACAAACGCCGCGTACGTGGCTGACTCTCGGTCGCCAGTGGCCCAGACGGTACACTCCGGGGTTCCGGTTAGAACGTCGTCTGCGCCAGCTGTCAGGGCTCGGCTCGAATCTTTGTCGGCCGCTCGGATCGCGATTCCAAGGGTATCCAGGACAAACTGACCGGCCAAATTCTGCACATCGTCTGGAAGTTGCGTGTACTCGAGTTCGGCACAGTACGTACAGAGGTCCCGCTCGGGGGTCATGATCTGCATAAACGGCTCGATTAACTAATACGTATTTGTTTTCGGTCTGACACCGCATGGGTAGCGTAGATTGCCGGACTGAAGTCGCAAAACCGATGTCCACTCGAACAGGCGCAATCGTATCGCTCGCGATCTGATCACTTCGGCCGAAACGTAACGACTTCCTCATCAGCAGCTGTGTGCTCGAGTAAGAGCGTCACAGTTTGTCCTATCTCGAGATTAGCGGGATCGACCCCTCGTAACAAACCAGTGATCGAGACAGGCCCGAACGAGGCAATACCAGTCGTATACGGGACATCATCGACAAACTCAGATGGCGGAACCTCGATTCGAGTGTACGTCACGACGGAACCGGTGGTCGGTACGGATTCACGACGGAGCTCCGTCGACCCGCAGGACGGACAGACACGCCGCGGGGGGATCCAGTGATGATCGTTTGGGCAGACGAGTGCGAAGGGGTCACCCGCATCGACCGCCTCAAGAAAGTCATTGTACTCCGGGACATCCTCGTTGCCTCCGGCACTCATTTGATCACCTCCAATACGTGGACAGTAGCGCTTGCGACCGTTCCGCCTGCGTTGTGAGCTATGCCGACTGTGGCGTCTGGTACTTTCGACGCGTTGGGATGTGACCCCGATAGCAACCCGGTGACCGCGGCGACTTGTGCAGCGCCCGTTGCACCGACTGGATGACCTTTTGCTTTCAGCCCGCCGGATAGATTAACCGGGATTCGCCCGTCTGGGGTTGTCACGCCGTCTCGAGCATGTCGAATACCGTTACCGCGTTCGGCGAGCCCCAGCGATTCGAGAGCCAGTACCTCCGCGATGGTAAAGCAGTCGTGGACTTCCGCGAAGTCGATGTCTTTCGGGTCAATTCCGGCGGCGTCGTACGCGTCGGTTGCTGCTTCTTCGGTTGCCGGCGTGTACGTTATTGAGGACCGATCCTGGAGTGCAAGTCGGTCAGATCCGGCACCGGACCCGGTGATCGCGACTGGAGTCTCGAGGCTTCGAGATTCAGCGTACCGTTCGCTGGTCAAAACGAGGGCAGCAGCCCCATCGCTGATCGGACACGCGTCATACAGTCCGAGTGGTGAGGCAACCATTGGTGCATTGAGAGCCTCGTCGATGGTGATCGAACGTGGAAAGTGGGCGTGTGGGTTCGTGGTCGCATTCGCATGATTCTTGACCGCGATATGGGCGAGATCGGTTCTCGATCCACCATATTGATTGAAGTAGGCGTTCGCCATCAACGCATACGCGCCTGGGAACGTGATACCTGCTCGGCCTTCGTACGCCGCATCAGCGGCTGTCGCTAACCCGCTGGTAACTGCCGTCGTACTCATGTTGGTCAGCCGTTCCATCCCGCCGACGATAGCGACATCCGTCTGGCCGGATTCGATCGCTCGAACGGCGTCGCGAACAGCTAAGCCGCTCGATGCACACGCGCCCTCAAGTCGTCTTGTCGGTGCAGTCACGCCAATCGCGTCGGCCATCAGCGGCCCCTGGTGACCCTGCCCTTCAGCGAGTTCACCGATGAAATTGCCGTAATAGACCTCCTCGACTGCATTAGGATGTACATTGGCATCATTGAGCGCAGCCAACCCAGCCTCCGCGAATAGATCTCGTCCGGAGCGCCCTTCGTGGGCCCCGAAAGGTGTGAGTCCAATCCCAGCCACGTGCGTTTTAGACATGGCATCCCTCGTCAAAGCGGCCGAGCGCGTGTCCTTGAGCCGAGACGAGGTCAGGTGGCGAATTTCGCAACCAACCAACCATCAAACTAGATAACATCATTGTTGTCAAATTTGCGTATCGTTTCGTCGTCGTACCCTAGCTCCGAGAGGACGGATGCGGTGTGTTCGCCTAAATCCGGTGGGTGTCGACGGACGGTGGTCGGTGTTGCCGAAAGGTGCATTGGACTCGACGGCATTTCGACGGCCCCAGCGCGCGGATGGTCGACGGTTGCTTTCATCCCACGGGCTTTCGCTTGCGGATGCCCGAACGCGTCCGCAATGTCGTAGACTGGTGACGCCGGTACATCCGCTGCTTCAAGTACTGCGACGATGTCCTCTGTGTCGTATGGCTCGATTTCAGCCGCAAGAATCGCTTCGAGTGCCTCGCGGTTGTCGACTCGATCAGCGTTTCGGCTGAACCGTTCGTCATCGAGTAAGTCGGGCCGTTCGAGAGCGTTACACAGGTTTTGCCAAATTTTTTCGGAGGCAGCAGCTACAACGACGTGGCCATCTTGAGTTGAAAACGCCTGGTACGGTACGATAGTCGGATGCCTCGATCCCATCTTCTCCGGTGACTCTCCTGTCGCAAAGTAGTAGCTGGCCATATAGGACATCCAAGCGAGCTGGCCGTCGAACAGACTGACGTCGATTTTCTGGCCGCCCGCGTCAGCGAACTCCCGTCGGAAGAGGGCGGCCAAGATTGCCTGAGTGGCGTACATCCCTGCCCCGATGTCAGCAATGGCAACACCGACTCGGACGGGATTCCCGTCGGCCTCTCCTGTGATGCTCATCAGCCCGCTTTCAGCCTGCATGATTAAATCGTAGGCCGGTCGTTCGGCGTGAGGCCCCCATTCGCCGTATCCCGAAAGCGAACAGTAGACGAGATCGGGATTCTCTGCGGCTAGATCTTCGTATCCTAAGCCCCATTTCTCCGTCGTTCCGACTCGAAAGTTTTCCACGAACACGTCCGCCTCACGCACGAGATCGCGAAGGATCCCACGCCCTCGTTCGTCCTTGAGATTTACCGTAACTGATCGCTTGTTACGGTTGACGCTCGCGTAGTAGGCGCTGAGGGATTTTTCATCCTTGTTGAACGTCGGGGGATACCAACCTCGGGTCTGGTCGCCTACCTCGGGTCGTTCGACCTTGATCACGTCCGCGCCGAGATCTCCCAACTGCATCGTACAGAACGGGCCGACGAGCACCTGTGAGGCGTCGACGACGGTAACGCCCTCAAGCGGACCGGTCTCCGTATCTGGATCGCGTGCTTCTCCAACCATGTGTATGCTTACTGGTCGTAGGCGGGAATTCCGGTCAGATCGTGGCCCAGCACGAGCGTGTGGATATCGTGGGTTCCCTCGTAGGTGTAGACCGTTTCCATGTTCGCGAGGTGGCGCATCGGCGAGTAGTCTGTCGTGATGCCGTTGCCCCCGAGCATTTCGCGAGCCACGCGAGACTGCTCGCGAGCCATCCGGACGTTGTTGCGTTTGGCCATCGAGACGTGCTGCGGGCGCAAGTCGCCGCGTTCTTTGAGTTCGGCGAGGCGGTGAGCCAGCAACTGCGCTAGCGTTATCTGGGTCGCCATCTCCGCTAGCTTGTCCTGCTGAAGCTGGAAGCGACCGATCGGCCCTCCGAATTGCTCGCGGTCGGTGGCATACTGGCGTGCGGTCTCGAAACAGTCTCGTGCTGCGCCGACCGCGCCCCAGGCGATACCGTACCGGGCCTGAGTCAGACACGACAGCGGCCCTTTCATCCCTTCGACCCCCGGAAGGACGTTCTCCTCGGGCACGCGTACATCGTTCAGGCCGATTTCGCCCGTGATCGACGCCCGAAGCGAGAGCTTCTCGGTGATCTTGTTGGTTGACACCCCGTCGCGATCGGTCTCGACTAGGAATCCACGAACCGTATTGTCGCTCGATCGATCCTTCGCCCAGACGACCGCCACGTCGGCGATAGGGGAGTTCGTGATCCAAGTCTTCGAGCCGTTGAGCACGTAGCCGTCGGCATCCTTCTCGGCGCGGGTCTCCATCCCCGACGGATTTGAGCCGTGTTCGGGCTCCGTGAGGCCGAAACAGCCGACGGCCTCGCCCGCCCCGAGTTTGGGGAGCCACGCTTCCTTCTGGGCCTCGCTCCCGTAGGCGTGGATAGGATACATGACCAGGGCGCCCTGAACCGAGGCCATCGACCGCAGGCCAGAGTCACAGGCCTCGAGTTCCTGCATCAACAGCCCGTAGGCCGTTTCGGAGACGTTCGGAGAGCCGTACCCCTCGAGGTTCGGCGCGTAAAAGCCCATCTCACCCATCTCAGGGATCAACTCGGTGGGGAAGGTCCCGTTCTCGAAGTGGTCGCCGATATCAGGCGCAACTTCCTTCTCGACGAACTCACGGGCAGTATCGCGAATGAGACGCTCTTCACTATTCAGACCTGCCTCTAACTCTACGAAGTCGAGCATCACACGAAGTATATCGACACCGATGATATAACTCTTTGTATCGACCAAATGTTGCGGTTTGACTCCAGCAGGCGGCGCAACTTTTGAGGCAGAATACTGAGCGTACACCCGCACTGAGAACAGAAGGATTAGTGTTCAGACCGAGACGCGAAACACCTTGGAATTTTAATAATAAATATAACGAACAATTCTACACGAGACATGGAGGATTCCACCGCAAAGCGCTTACTGGTAAGCGAGTTTGAGTTCGATTTCGTTGACTGCCCCGAGCAAGAGGTCGGGGATCTCGGTTCTGAAATACTCACCGGTCAATCGTCTGGCGGGACCAGCGACCGAAACGGCTCCGTGAACGGTATCATTCAGGATGATGGGGGCACCGACGGCCCGAATGCTTTCGTGTGACTCACGGTTGTTGAACGCAACCCCGCGCTGACGAATGTCTGCAAGTTCATCTTTGAGTTCGTCCTGAGCGGTGATGGTGTCGTCCGTTACCCCCACCAAACCGGTTCGCCTCGTCAGGTCGTCAACCCGTTCGTCGGGAAGGTGGGCGAGAATTGCCTTTCCCGCCGAAAGCGTATGGATCTGTTTCCGCTTTCCGACCCATGAGTTTGTCGGGACGCCCCGATCACCGGTAAGACGCGCGATGTACACGGCGTAGTCGTGTTCCTCCACGACTAAATTAACGGCTTCGTCGGTCTCGTTGACCAGCTGCTCAAGGACGGGTTTGGCGGCTTCGTGCAACTCGCGGTAGTGATACTTCGCCTGCATTCCGTGGTCGAGAAGTTTTAGTCCCAGTCGGAATCCATCGTCGTCCTCGACAACGTATCCGAGTTCCTTGAGCGTGGCGAGATGGTCGAACGCCGTGCTATTGGCGATACCGACTTCGTTTGCGAGCTCGACCAGACGAATGTGTCCCCGCTCATGGATCGTTTCGATGATATCGAACGTCGTCTTGGTGGCTTTGATCCCGCGTCGTTCCCCCGTATTGGACGCCATTGATAGCTCTATTCACGCGCCAGCATCACATATCTCTTACTATCGCGCCTATCGGCTCTATATTTGACCTGAAACCAAATCATCTAGTTCGGGAGTGAAGGCGGGAAATTCGATCTCTCCCGCGATACCTACGTATTCTTCCGAATGAATTGTCTAATGAAGCGAGTCGACGTGTTAGTGCAGGCGAAACGGAACCCCGACCCAGTGTTTCGACGATACCGAAATTATGTCTTCTGGAATTTTGAACAGGATAGGAAGGATTCGGCGAGGAATATGAGTCCCTACGACTACAGGGATCGGCAGACGGGGCCGAATCAGGGCCATCGAAGGCAAGGACAACGCATAATTCATGTTTCGTCCCGCACTGCTATTACAAGCATATCGGTGTAATGCTCAGAAATTCCTCCTCAATTGCCCCCACACTATATTTCGGCATTGTCGAAACACGCTATGTGGGTCTTGTGACAACGCAGAGCATGGAGAGAGGATGTCTTGAAGCTAACCAGTAGCTTCACGAATCATGCGAATAATTATCGAGAGCTTTTCTACCGGTCACAAATAGATGATGCAAGCGGTAATAACTCCAGAGTCGGTAGAATCCATTAGGAGCGGAGATAATTTCGACGACACGGAAACACCGCTAGGCAATTGACACCATAGAGTCGACGCTCGACGGGACTGATTGAAAATACCCGGTAGGGTCAGTTCGTCCTATTCGATCTGTTGTTTTCGATATTCGACGAGACCACCGGCATCGAGTATCTCCTGAAGATTAGGGGGAAGCGTCTCCGAGGGGAGCGTCGTTCCGCTATCGACATGCGTGAATTCTCCCTCCGTAAGATCGACAGCAACGACGTCACCGTCATCGACGTATGACGTCACGTCGTCAACTTCTGCTAGAGGTAGACCGACGTTGATGCAGTTTCGATAGAAGATCCGCGAGAATGACTCGGCAATGACAGCTCCAACGCCTGCGTATTTGAGCGCGAGCGGAGCGGCCTCGCGAGAGGAGCCGAGACCGAGGTTCTCTCCAGCGACGATAACATCGCCCGTTTCGATACGGTTCGGAAGGCCCGGATCGTACCCCTCCAGCACGTGATCTCCAAAATCGCTCTTATCGTCCAGGTGAAGGTATTTTCCGGGGATAATTTGATCGGTGTCGACCGCATCGCCGATCACATGAGCAGGTCCCTCGATCCGCATCAGACCACCTCCCTCGGATCGGTGATTTCGCCGTACATTGCCGATGCTGCTGCCGTTTCCGGGCTACTAATATAAATTTCACCTGGACCCATTCGACCAGGGAAGTTGCGGTTCATCGTTCCGACGCAGGTATCGCCCTCGCCGAGGAGACCGCCGTGAGCTCCGAAACAGGGCCCGCACCCGGGCGCGTTAACTACGCCACCAGCGTCCATAATCTGGTTCGTAATGCCTTCTTCGTTCATTCGCTTGTAGGCCTGCTTGCTGCCGGGAACGACGATCAACTTGGTGTGCTTTGCGACAGAATCGTTTCCCAGGACGTCGGCGAACGCTTGGATATCTTCAAACCGACCGTTATTGCAGGTGCCGACGAACACTTGATCGACTGTCGTTCCGACGTTCTCCGCGACCGTTCCAACGTTGTCGACGGCCGACGGCATTGCGACGAGAGGCTCGATATCCCCACCCTCGAGTTCGTGAGTCGCCGTATACTCGGCGTCCTCGTCCGCTTCAACCGGTTCGTATGACTCTCGCGCTCTTCCCTTGAGGTAGGATTCGGTGACATCGTCAGCCGGAATGATTCCGGCCTGGGCACCGAGTTCGACCGCAAAGTTGGTCAGCGTCTGTCGCTCGTGCATCTGGAGAGCTTCTATTCCTGCGCCGTAGTATTCAATCGTGTCATAGATTGCCTTACTGGCGGTGAGTTCCCCCATGATTGCGAGGCCGAGATCCTTAGCGCTAGTTCCGTCGGGAAGTTCTTCGTCGACGACTACTCTGCGCGTTTCCGGGACCTTGAGCCACAGTTCGCCCGATCCCAGCGCCTGTCCGAGGTCGGTATGAGAGATGCCGGTCGAAAGCATTCCGAATGCTCCGTGGGTCGTGGTGTGCGAATCCGATCCGATGATAAGTTGACCAGGTAGGGCGTACCCATTCTCTGCGACGATGTTGTGAAGGATTCCCTCCCCCGAATCATAGAAGTGCTCGACGTTTTGCTCGGTGAGCCACTTTCGCATCTCGTTCATATGGGTCGTGATCGTCGGATCGCTCGAGGGAACGTGATGATCAAACGCAATAATCGCGCGATCCGGGTCAGCGATCCGTCCGTATCCGAGGTCATCCATTCGTTCCATTCCGCGGTACATTGAGAGGTCGTTCGCCAGGATCCAATCGGGTGTGACGTCGACGAGATCGCCTGGATCGACGTCTGTCGCGTCCGAATGGTCGGCTATGACCTTCTGGGCGATGGTCTGCCCCATAGGCAGTCGGTAGGCTTTGTCCCGGAAATAGTTATCTATTAGCAACCTTACACTTGTGTAGTTCGTCTGAAAATGCCGATTGTGACAGACTACTTCAAAATGTTCGTTGGCAGTAACACGAACAGACTGCTGTCACCAGAAAGTATAAGGACTATCGAGGGATGGGTTAGAGTACCAAACATGGGGTCACCCAGTAACACTGCCGAGAGTCAACGCATACGTAATCTAGACGAACTCGACGTAATCGTCGACACCGACGCCCATATCAGAGAGACGATCGACGATCTCCTTCCGTACATAGACGACCAATACGAGGGAGCAAAGTGGATCGTTGAACGGACCGAACATCCGGAGCGCGATATTTACTCGTTGACCCACTCGTTGCCGCCGAGCCTTCACGCTGAGCGGGGTGGATGGAGTGCCGATACGAACACCGTCGATAAAAAGCTCAACGAACTCGACGAATTCAACATCGATTACGGAATCGTCGATCCGGGCCTCAATCTCGTGTTACCGACAGTGAACAACGAACGAATCGCTGTGGCACTTACAAAGGCATACAACAACTGGTTGCTCGATAACTTCCTTGACGAGGGCAACCACCGGCTCAAGGCGAATTTGCTCGTCTCTCACCACCGTCCCGAGATGATGGCCGAAGAGATCGACCGAATGGCGGGCGAAAAAGACATCGTTGGCGTCGCGTTTCCATCGACCGGCGTCATCCCTCCGGCCGGTCACGATCGATATGATCCGATCTACCAGGCGGCGGAAGACAACGGCCTTCCCGTGTTCTTCCACGGTGCGTCCACGAACACCAGCCATGTGTTCCCCCTCCAGCGGATGTACAATCAGACGTACACCGAAGATCACGTAATCATCCATCCGTTCAGCCAGATGTGGAACCTCTCGTCGCTCATCTTTCAGGGCGCACCGGAACGGTTTCCAGACCTTGACTTCGTCTTCCAGGAGTCGGGCGTCGGTTGGATTCCCTACCTGATGTGGCGGATGGACGACCACTACCTCGAGATGAACTACGAACTCCCACTTCTCGAGAAGATGCCGAGTGAGTACATTCACGACCAGATATACTTCACGACTCAACCGCTCGGTCATACCGAAGATAACCCGAGACATCTCGCAATGGCAATCGAGATGGCCGGGCCGAATAACATCATGTACTCTTCTGACTTGCCCCACTCGGACTTCGACCCGCCGAGCGAGCTGTTTAATCGCATTCGGGGACACTTCGATCGTGAGACAGTCGAAAATATCATGGGAGAAACGGCAAGAGAGTTACTCGATCTTTAAGGAACCAAAGCAAAGCTCCGATTTAGAAGTTAGAAATAAAACACTATGCCGAGCAAACACAAAGTCGCCACGACTGACGAACTCACTGACGGATCGAGAGTCATCACCGAAATCAACGGCCAAGAGATCGCCGTCTTCCAGATCGACGGTGAGTATCACGCGATCGCGAATTACTGCGTCCACCAGGCAGGCCCCCTCTGTGAAGGTAAACTCACTGGTGAAACCTATGTAGAGGACAACGGGTGGGATTGGAACTATGATGACGACGAAAAACACATTACGTGCCCATGGCATGGCTGGCTGTTCGATGTAACCAACGGCGAGAATATCCACAATTCGAAGTACAAAGTACCGACGTACAACGTCGAAATCGAAAATGAGTCGATATTCGTGGTCCGGTGATAAACGTGTCCGAGACATCGAAATCAAACGCCCAACAGCTTCGTGAGGCGATCCTGAGCGAGGACCTCGTCGTCGCTCCCGGCGCGGTTGACGCCCTAACAGCGACGATCGCGACTGATGTCGGCTTCGATACCGTCTATCTCGGCGGATACGCGACTGGCGCGGCGACGGCCGTCACCGAACCGATGGCCACGATGACCGAGATGAGTGACCGTGCCCGGGAAATAACCTATGCAGTTGACGTCCCGCTCGTCGTTGATGGCAACGCTGGCTTCGGCGATCCGGCACACACCCACCGGACGGTCAACCATTTCATCAATTCAGGTATCGCCGGAATGCACATCGAGGATCAGGTATACCCGAAACGCCTCCACTACCACGAAGGACGCCACCATATCACCGATATCGACTCGATGAAAACAAAAATCGAGGTTGCCGACCGTGCTCGACGAGATGCGGACGGTGATATCGTCCTCATCGCTCGATCGGATGCCAATCGAGGTAATCGTCGAGAAAGCGAAACCATCGAGGATGCAGTCAATCGCGTCAACGAGTATCTCGGGGCTGGCGCAGAGGTAGGGATGCTCTTTCCCCGCACGTGGGAAGAGATGGAGTACGTCGCAGACCACGCAGAGGGACCGATGACGTTCGTCCTTTCGGACAACTACGACCCACGGCCCACGACCGAAGAGTTAGAGGAATTGGGATATGGAATGGTCATCTATCCGACCGCGGCCCCCGTGGTGATTACGAAGCACATGAAAGCGCTGTATGAGAATATCCGTGACAACGGTGAGACGGGCTGGAATCCCGAGGAGTATGGCGACCTTCGAACGTACATCGAGGAGATCATCGGCCTTCCAGACTACTACGACATCGAAGCAGCCTCGGGGAAGAAGTAACAAGAGCACTCAGCGAGAAGACCTATGCCTGCTGATTCCCACACGCAATCGATGCCGCTCGAGGGACTGCGCGTCGTCGACTGCACTCAGATGCTCTCCGGTCCCTTCGCCAGCCAGATCCTCGGCGATTTAGGCGCAGAAATCATCAAGATCGAACGGCCAGGTGTTGGAGATATTACGAGAAACATTGACCCAAGAATCGACGGCGACGTAACGGCGTACTTCGCCTCTCTCAACGGCGGCAAAAAGAGCGTCGAACTCGACTGCTCGAGCCCCGAAGGCGCTGCCGCGCTCGAGCGCCTCGTCGAATCCGCCGACATCCTCCTCGAAAATCACAAACCCCAGACGATGAAGCGATGGGGTCTCGGATACAACGAGCTCTCAGCCGTCAATCCCGATTTACTCTACTGCTCGATTACCGGCTTTCTCGACGGACCCTACGAGGACCTCCCAGCATTCGACATGGTTGTACAGGCACTCAGTGGCAGCATGAGTATCACCGGCGAAGCGAATGGGCCACCAGTCAGACCCGGTATTCCAATCGGGGATATCTGTGCGGGTATGTACGCAGTTATAGGTTTAACCTCGGCCCTCTCGGTCAGTGATTCTTGCGGGGGACAGCACATTCGCGTCCCGATGTTCGGCGGTCTCGTATCCTGGCTTACAGAACGCGCTGGACGAACGTTCGCAACGGGAAGCCCATATCCACGAAACGGAAGCGAACACCCATCGTTGGCCCCATACCGACTCGTAGAAACCGCTGACGGGTGGCTCGCTGTCGCAGTTGGGAGCGAGCGTTCCTGGGAACGATTCTGTGCGGCAATCGAACAACCAGAACTCGTCGATGACCCGCGGTTCCGAACCAACTCAGATCGGTTAGCAAACCGATCCATACTCGGCGAAGTAATCGAAGATGCTCTCGAGTCCGAGTCGGCCGAAACGTGGTTTGATAGATTCCAAGAGTACGGCGTACCTGGTGCCCCTGTAAAGGACACTGTCGAGGTGTTTGAAGATCCGCATCTTCGCCAAGCATCGTATACGCTCGATAAAACGATCGGGGAGACGGAGATGACATTCGTCACCGTGCCGATCGGTTTCTCAGGACTGTCAACGGGAATGGATCGGACAGTGCCAAACCTTGGCCAGCACACTGATTCGGTACTCGGTGAAGTACTTTCAGAGACGGAACTCCAGTCGGTCACGCAATGAAGAGGTCGTGCGTGTCCGGTTTCACAACAATCAATAGCGTATCACGTAGAACAAGAGTAGGTTAGATATCCGTGCTAACGTTCGCGAAACGATCACTCGAAGGCATTCGACAGGCGTCGGCGGAGCTATGGCGTGACGGACGGGGCTGGATACTCCTGTCGATCAGCGCCGGTTGGTTCCTTTCTATTGGTGTTCGGCTCGTCTATCCCGCTCTTGCTCCGTTCTTCCGAGATGACCTCGGTATTGGGCTGGGCACAACTGGGCTGTTGCTCATGCTTCTGTGGGTCGCATACGCGGTGGGGCACATTCCTGGTGGAGTACTGGGAGATCGAGTAGGGGAGGGGCGTATTCTCGTCATCAGTACGGTGCTTGCGGGCCTGACGGTGCTCGGTGTTGCACTCTCAGTGAACGTCTGGATGCTCTTTCTCGCGACGATTACGTTCGGCTTCGCAACGGCACTGTTTGGGCCGACACGATTTACCGTCTTCACCGACATCTACGATGAGCGAGCCGGGTCCGCGATTGGCATCACAATGGCTGCGGGGAGCGCTGGAAATGCTATTCTTCCCGTCGTATCGACGGTTATTGCCGCTGCTATTGCTTGGAGATACAGTTTCGGCGCGCTCGTTGCTCCGTTTTTCGTCGTCGCTGTGGCACTTTGGCTCTCGGTTCCCCCTCGAACCTCAGAGACAGTGAGCGCCGTCGAAGAACTCTCGTGGCGGACCCTCAAACGAATCAGAACGGGAATCTCAAGCGGTACGATTCCGACAGTCGTCGCTATTCAGGTGAGTTTTTCGTTCATGTTCCAGGGATTTTCAGGGTTTTATCCCCTGTACTTGAACGAGGTAAAAGGTCTCTCACCGGAACTCGCTTCGACACTGTTCGGCCTGTTTTTCGCAGCCTCTTTTATTGTTCAGCCGATCGCCGGTAGCAGCAGGGATCGCTACGGAACACGATTGTCACTGATCGGCATTCTAGGAGTGAGCGTTACCGCCCTCTGGGTACTGCCCTTCGTCAGTGGCCTCGTTTCGATCGTAGCCGTTACCATCGTTCTCAGCGTACTCAATGGATGTGCAGTGGTGACACAGACTCACATCGCCGAGTCGCTTCCCGACGATATGAAAGGAACAGGGTTAGGAACGCTAAAAGCCGGATGGATGACCCTCGGTGCGACGAGTGCGGCAATCATCGGAATTCTCGGTGATTTCGGACATCTCGACGGCGGATTTCTCGTTCTAGCGGCGATCGGCACTGTCGGATTACTTTTGACTGTGTTCAAACTCTGAGTAATTCAATTCAAGAACCTAGTGCAAAAACGCTAACGGAAGGACACGAACGTAGTATAGTCGGAACCAGGTGTGAAATCAGTACGACCGTGGTAGTCCCAGCTCGTGTGTCGCAAGGTAATTTTTGACCATCTCATTTGAGATCGGAGCAAGCACATTGATCATTAGCTCCCTCCAGTAGCGCTCAACGTCGTACTCTTTCGCATATCCCATCCCACCGTGAACGCGGATTGCCCGTTCACAGGCTTCAAGCGCGTCCTCACTTGCTCGTAGTTTAACCGCATTGGCGATCCCTCCACAGTTTTCGTTGGCGTCGTATGACCAGGCGGCCTTCCGAAGCATGAGCTCGGCCTGCTCGAGTTTACTCCAAGAATCAGCGAGCGGGTGTTGGATAGCTTGGTAGGATCCGATCGGATTGCCGAAGACGACACGCTCGTTTGCATAGGCGGCCGCTTTCTCAATTGCTCGCTGACCGGTACCGATCGAACACGCCGCGAGAGCAATTCGTTCGGAGTTTGCGAACTCGAGTAAGTATCGAAATCCCTCGCCTTCCTCGCCGATTCGGTCGGCCGCTGGAATTCGAGCACCGTCGAACCAAACCTCGTTCGAATCGGAGGCACCGCGACCAGCCTTGGCTATCTCGTTTACCTCTATACTGGGACTATCAGCGTTGAACTCGGTGAAGAACAACGAGAGACCGCCAAATCGATTCGATTCCTCACGAGGCGTCGTCCGTGCTAGTAACATGATTACGTCCGCGTGTTGGGCCTTCGACGTCCAGATTTTCTGGCCATCGATCACGTACTCGGAACCGTTACGGGTAGCCGTGGTCTCGATTCTCGACGTGTCAAGTCCGGCATTTGGTTCAGTAACACCAGTACATACCTGAACATCACCACGGGCGATTTGCGGGAGGTATCGCTCGCGGTGGGCTTCATTACCAAACTCGACTAATGGAGCGGTGCTGAAGACGTGATGAGACGTCACAGAGGTTCCGGCCATTGCCGCCCCTGAACGAGCGACTTCTTGTTGAACGAGCGCCGCTTCCTGAATACCGTATCCTTCGCCACCGTAAGCCGTTGGAATCGTCAATCCGCACCACCCGCCATCGGCGAATGCGTCAAAGAACGCAGTTGGGTATTCGTGGTATTGGTCCTTCTCTCGCCAGTAGTTATCTCCAAACTGCTCACAGAGCGCTCGAATCTCTCGTCGAATCAGCTGTTGCTCCTGCTCGAGACCGAATTCCATAGCTCATTTTCATGCTAAAATGGCTTGTACCTCTTTGTCACGGCAAGTTGTGTGTGAACAAGACACGAGAAAGAGAGTAAAGGGCAACGGGTATTAACCCAGGAGAGACATCATATTGTGGATATAGCTACACAGGGGGTTGATTACCTACCACATAGCATATACTTTGATTAGGTTGCTCAATAGTAGTGTGTTAATTGCTCAATCAATATACCGTATTTTCATCCAATTTCACCCACGAGTTATGAAGCAGGGAATGCGCATATTGAGTATTTAGACCATATATTGGGCAGATTTTGCTCGACAGAGTCGAATCAATCACTAATACTATTAGAAAGGGATATTTAGGCCACTATTATCGCTAAATATCGATATTATTCCAATTTAAGCAAATATATTCAGACTATCGAGCAAGAATTCTACAATTTAGCCATGTTTTTACGATTCTAGTATACCGGTGTTAGGAAAGAATTTATACCCCATATATTGCAAGCTATTCACAATATATGCCGATAAATCAATATCACATTTATTACCAATAGGCCTGCAACAGATATGACGTTTGAAGAGGTTGCCATCACTCAGACACACCGCCCCGAATCCACCCAGTGTTTAACTCTCTCGAGGAATAATGAGAGGTAATGGAACGCCTGACTTCCCAGACAGAGCACACGAATCAGACAGAACGCGAAACTACTGGAGAAGAGGGTGTTCGAACCTGCCCGGAGTGTGAGTCGACGTCGCTCTCGAGAAGCGCGGACGGGAGCGAGATTAGCTGTGAGGACTGCGGACTGATTCTGGAAGAGGAGACGATCGACCGGGGGCCGGAGTGGCGAGCGTTCAACGCGGCCGAGCGCGACAGCAAGTCGCGCGTCGGTGCGCCGACGACGCAGACGATGCACGACAAGGGGCTCACCACGACGATCGACTGGAAGAACCAGGACGCCTACGGACGATCACTCTCCTCGGAAAAGCGCAGTCAGATGAACCGGCTGCGCAAGTGGCAGGAGCGAATCCGGACGAAGGACGCCGGCGAACGGAACCTCCAGTTCGCGCTCTCCGAGACCGATCGCATGGCCTCCGCCCTGGGTGTTCCGCGCTCCGTTCGGGAAGTCGCGAGCGTGCTCTATCGACGCGCGCTCGAGGAGGACCTCATCCGCGGGCGGTCCATCGAGGGCGTCTCCACGAGCACGTTGTACGCGGCCTGTCGGATGGAGGGGATTCCGCGATCCCTCGACGAAATTGCCGCCGTCTCCCGGGTCGACCGGATGGAGATCGGCCGCACGTATCGGTACATCTCGAAGGAACTCGGCCTCGAGATGCAGCCCGTCGATCCGAAGAAGTACGTCCCTCGCTTCTGTTCCGAACTCGAGTTGCCCGAGGAAGTGCAATCGAAGGCCAACGAGATTATCGACACCACGGCCGAAAAGGGGATGTTGTCGGGGAAGTCACCGACGGGATATGCCGCAGCCGCCATCTATGCCGCGGCGCTCCTCTGTAACAAGAAGAAGACCCAGCGGGAAGTCGCGAACGTTGCCCAGGTGACCGAGGTCACGATTCGAAACCGGTACCAGGAGCAAATTAGCGCGATGGGCATTCACGAATAACCGAGATGTGCCTCGTTATTCGCCAGAGGGGTTCCGGTTCTGTATTCGGAACATCCTTCGAATAGCGGCCCCGTCCATATCGGACAGTTGGACTGATTCGGTTCTGGAATCGCTTCACCAGTCATTAAAACCGTGTCATCTGGTGAAACGGAGCGCGAAGGGGTTCGACCTCGTACTATCGTTCTCATGTTTTAAATATGATTTCGAAATAGTGCACGTCGATGAGCAATTCGCGAGGCCCTACTGATCTGAGTGAAAACGGGCGAACCGCGGATGATACGAAACGGAAGACAGCGACCAATAGTACTGGAAATAGGCCCAAATCCACAGTGAGAGCCGGTTCGTATCGGAAGATTGAACAAGGAGAAACGTACGTTCACAGAGAGCATGGACTGGTCGAGGTCGCCGGGATCTGGAAGGGAACCGAACAACTCGAGAGCGCTCGTTACACGGACGAGAAGGACACAATCATCGTTCGGTTTACGACACGCAACTCCGACGAACGAGCACACGAACTCGCCGACACATTCGGAAGCTTTGTCCGTAGTCTCGAGTAAGAACGTCTCAGAAAATCCGGCAGAAGTAAGTGTGCTTTTTTTAGCTAACGACATTGACCAGTCACAGTATCGGTAAAAGTCGCTCACCTCCCGGTAGCGTCCACGGACGACCGAAATCCACGGGTCTGCCCGTGTGCACCGCCGCTGATCCGATTCGAACAACGACGATCGAACGGCAGAACCCATGCTCATTCGACCAACCCGGACCGTCCTGATCGCAGCCGTCGGAATCGTCCTCGTCCTGAACAGCTTCGCGGCGACCGGCCTCGTCGTCGGAGAATCAACGAGCGAACCCACGACACACAGTCGTAACGATTCGGGATTGATCGAGCCCTCCGACACGGTCGATAGCACGTCGTCCGAGACGACGCTCTCGGTATCGTCCTCCACGGTCACGTCTATCGTCTTTCTGGCCGGACACGCCCACTCCAGGAGTTCCGATCCGCTGGATCACGACGTCCGTCAGGAACTGTACGAGACGGTCCACCAGACGTCCGGAATATACCTCGGTGATCTTCGGGAGTCCCACGACCTCCACCGTTCGACGCTCCGGTATCACCTCGAGGTCCTCGAACAGGCGGAGTTACTCGCATCCGTGACGGTATTCGGGAAGCTCTGGTACTATCCCGCCGGAAGCGACACGAACCACCTTCGTGCCGCGCTCACCCACGAACCGACCGGAGACATCCTCGAGGCAATCGCTCGCCTCGAACCCGTCAGCGTGACGGATCTAGCGGACGAAGTCGATCGGTCTGACAGTACGGTGTCACACCATCTGGAACGCCTCGAGACCAAAGGACTGGTCGAGCAGGAACGTGGTAGCACGACGGTGCTTTCACGGTTGGCGCCAGAGGCCCGTGGCGAATTCGAAACGACGTCGGAGCTGGGACAGTGGACGGATTGACGAAGAGTCAGTCCCCCCCCCCCCACCACCCCGGTTAATGAGAATTATCTGTCGAGTTTGAAGAATTGGTCAGAACGCCCATATCAAACGGATTCGAACGTTCGGACATGGAGGGATAACGCGATGAAGATCGTAAATAATCAGTTGCCCTCCTTTCATCAGTCGGCGGATATTTTGCTCGTCGAAGACAACGCCGGCGACGTTCGCCTCACCGAAGAGGCCTTCAAGGACGGCCGAATCGCGAACACGCTCTACGTCGTGAACGACGGCGTTCGCGCCCTCGACTTTCTCTACCAGCGTGGTGAGTACACGGATGCGCCGCGGCCTCACGTCGTCCTCCTCGACCTGAACCTCCCGCGAATGAACGGCGACGAGGTCCTCCAGAAAATTAGAGCGGATTCCGAGTTCGAGCGGCTTCCGATCATCGTCCTGACGACGTCAGAAGCGCAACACGATTTCGTGAGATCGATCGTCCCCGACGCCGACGCCTATCTCGAGAAACCGGTCGACCCCGACGACTTCATCGACACCGTCCGCACGTTCGAATCCGTCTGGCTCTCGGTCGGTTGGGTGGAAGAGCAAGAAGAGTGACGGTTGGCCTGGGCAGTCATCTCTCATCCTGGGTTACGGTCCTCGATGACCGAAAGGTGACTGACCAAGATTCGAGCACGACCGACAGCGGTCGATAGAGGAACTCACCCGACGAAAGAGGACACCTCCAGTATCGGTCCGTGGGTTCTGTATCCCACGTGAAGAACCGTCGAGTCAGATACCAGAATCAGATGTCAGAACGTCCAGAGAGGAGCCATCATTTGGTCTGTCCGACCAGGTCCACCATCCGCGCTCGAGCCGAGGGGAGCTCGACGACCTGCCACCCGACGCCCCCGCCGACCGTCCCTACGAGCGCCAACAGGGCTCGAGTACTCCCACCCGTCACCACCGCTGCCAGAACGGCGATGCCGATCGCCACGCCGAACGCGCGCTCGGGGCGCCCCTTCGCGAGCCACGCGATCGCGACGAGATACCCGGCTCCAAAGATCACGGCGGCAAGGACGTCAACGAGGTAGTGGACGCCAAGCACGAGCCGGGCGACGGCCACCAGCGAGATTACCAGCCCGGCACCCGCGAATCGAGTCCACCGACGTCCGACCGGGAACCACGTCGCGAGCGCACCGAAGAAAATCGTCGCGCCCATCGTGTGTCCGCTCGGGAAGCCGTACGCACTCGGGTCGGTCACCTGGATCTCGGCAGGAGGACGCGAAAGCGCGAACAGCCCCTTCAGGAGCACGACCAGGGCGCACCCGCCGAAGACGACCGCCACGAGAAACGCCGTCCGAGTCGAGCACAGCGGCTTCGATCGATCGCCTCGAGCGAGGCTTCGTCCCACGTCCGACAGGTAGAGGACGGCGAGCGCTGGGACGATCACCACGAGGTCGCCGAGCATCGAGAGGACGACGAACAGTTCAAGCGACCACTCGGGGATCACCTCGCGAAGTGCGTCTGTGACGCCGAGACTGCGACTCATCGGACCTCGAGAGGTACTGCGCGGTTGGTCGTTCGACGGAGGGAGACAGCGGTCGACGGGTCGGCGAGGCCACCGGCCCGCCTCGCGATACCTGGGTTCATCACCGAAACGTCAGGGGGCGAGACGAAAAAGCCATTGCTCGCCATCTCTCGAGTCCGGTTCCCTCTCGGGGACCGGCGTCGGTATCCCTCGATGCAATCAACCCTCGAGCGTTCCGTCGGTGAACTCGAGCGTCGTCGCACCGTCCGCGTTCCGTTCGTTTCCTTCTCCCGAAAATTCCCCGATGGACGCGTTTTCGAAGAGCAGGCGACGACCGAGCCTCGAGATGCGGTAGGCGGTCGCCTCGTCGTGGGCGACGACCAGGTCGTACGTCTCGAACGTTCGGCACCGTTTCGTCACGTGCGAGGCCGTGTAGGGCAGATTGAGCGAGAGACTCTCAGGCGTGACCCACCCGAGATGCGTCGCGAGTTCGACCAGAATCGGGCGATCGGACGGATCCATCCACGCTACGTCGTCGGTCATGCGATACAGGTAGTTCGACACCGTCGCCTCGCTTCAATCTTCGTCGCCGTCGCACGCCGTGAGTCTGTGAATCGAACTCGACGAGGTGATCGAAGTTCACTCCCAGCGCGCCTGGCAGCAGTTGGCGCCGATGCAATACGTTCTCGATTTCGAGACCGCTCGAGACCGACTGCGAAGGCGTCTACGACCGTCTGCGTCGCACCGTTCAGAAACCGAATCGCGTCCCGATGTCGTCCACTACCCAGTCCTGTACAGCTTGCCGTGCTCGTCGTAACGCGCCTCGAGGATGCGATCGAACTGCTCGTCCGAGAGGTCGACCTCGAGCGCGCCGAGGTTCTCCTCGAGCTGGTCGACCGTCCGCGCGCCGATGATCGGGACGCAGTCGAAGTCGGGCTGGTCGATCAACCAGCGAATTGCGACCTGGGCGGGCGAGGCGTCGCACTCGTCGGCGATCTCCCGGACCGCCTCGAGGACATGCCAGCCGCGCTCGGAGACGTAGTAGTCCAGAAAGCGGTCGTCGAGCTGGGCGCGCGTCCCCTCCGGGGCGTCCAGGTCGTAGGTGTCCTCACCGGCGCGTTCGTACTTCCCGGTCAGGAAGCCACCGGCCAGCGGCGAGTACGGACAGACCGCCAGGTCCTGGTCGGCACAGACGTCGAGGTACTCGGCGACGTCCTCGTAGTACGCCGCGTGGAAGAGGGGCTGGGTGACCGTGAACGCCTCGTAGTTGTTGACGTCGGCTTTCCACAACCCCTTCGTGAGCTTCCAGGCGTCGGCCGTCGAGAGGCCGACGGAGTGGACCTTGCCGTCGCTCACGAGGTCGTCGACGGCCCGAAGCGTCTGCTCGATGGGCGTCTCGTCGTCGAACCGGTGGAGGTAGAGCACGTCGAGATAGTCCGTCCCGAGGCGCTCAAGCGAGCCCTCGACCTCGGCCCGGACGTTCTTCTTCGAGAGGTTCTCCTGGAAGCGCGAGACGGTCGACCAGAAGCACTTCGAGGCGATGACGTAGTCCTCGCGGTCGCGCTCGTCGAGCCACTCGCCGATCCAGCGCTCGGAGTCGCCGTCACCGTAGCCGTTGGCGGTATCGATGAAGTTCCCGCCCCGATCGGCGAACGCCGACAGCAGGTCGTGGGCCGTCTCACGGTCGGTTTCGAGGACTCCGTTCGATTCCTGACCGAAGCGCCACGTGCCGAGACAGAGCGGCGAGACCTGCAGTCCCGTCGTTCCGAGTCGTCGGTAGTGCATACAGTGTCACTGCCACTGCGAGTGGGTTAAGAGTTCCAGTGGCTAAACCGCAACCGATGCCCCGCCGACGAGTCCAGCAGTCACGAGAAGTCGCCCGAGACTGCCGACGAACGTCGCAATCGCGAATCGCAGGTAGTTCTTCTCGAGGACCGCGAATGCGTAGATCGATATGGTGTCGGGAAAGAACGGAACCGACAGCGCCAACGCGAGACCGGCGTACCCGTATCGCCGTGCAAGCTGGGTAGATCGCTTCTCCGACCACTCCAGGACGTCCCATCTCGAGCGCCGAACCCAGCGGACGATCGGCCCGGATTGTTTGACCTCCTGGCCGATGTGAAAGGCGAAGACGCTCCCGGCGGCCTTTCCGAGTGCACTCACGAGCATGATAGTCGAGAGATGCGCCCACGAGGGAAGCCCCAGATCGAGGGGAGCGAGCAGGACGATTTCGCTCGGTCCAGGAAGGGCGAACGCGATCAGAAACGAGTAGGCGAATATGATACCCATTCCGGGCCAGCCCGTCGCCGACTCGACGACCGCCTCGAGGTTTCCGCCAATCGTAAGCGACAGTTCGGCTACGAGAAACGGTGTCAGGTGTATCATACGGCTGTATGGGACGTGCGTTGGAACGGTATCCTCGGTTCGCGTCCGATGGACTCGTAACTGTCGATGCGCGTTCCGCTCCGATCGTGCGCCCCGTTTACACCCCTCGTTCGACACTCGTTGGAAACGCGGCGCTCGAGGTCAGGTTTACAATTCGAGTCACAGAACGGGCACGTCGCGAGGTCGATCCTACGAACAGCGTTACCGGAACATTCCCCGCGCTTGCATCGGTTCTTCTTGCTGGTCTTGACCCTGGGGCTGCATCTGCTGGGCGAGCTGTTGTTTCTGGCGTTGAATCTCCTCAGCTTGCTCGCGGAGTTCGTCGGTGTCGACGTCGAACTCGACGAGCGGCTCGAGTGCGTTCTCGATGACCGACCGGGCCGCGGCCGGGTCGGGGACTCGCGGATCCGCGCGGACGAGCAGGAGTGCTGCCGGCACGTCAGCCTGGTAACACGCGGAGACGAGGGCGCCGGTTACGCCGCCGACGGCCCCGGAGTCCACCGCGAGTTCGATGCCTGCCGCCTCAAGGTCGCCCCGCAAGGATTCGGTCGTCGCGGCGCCGGTGACCTCCCCCCGTTGCTCCTCGGACTGGGCGGGCGCCCCGGCGAGGAAGATCGCCCGGCTGAAGTCGTCGGCCAGTTCGTCCAGCACGCACCGGCTCAGGTCGGCGAACGCCTCTTCCGGAATCGGCACGTCGCTCTGCAGGGTGAGGACGTCGGGATCCGTCCCGCCGTAGACGCGAACCGTGTCCTGGACGAGTCCGTCCGCGAACGAGGCAACGGGCGGAAACGATTCGGACCGAATCGATCCGTACTGCTCGAGTTCCAGCTGGTCGGTGAGTTGATCGACCGCGATTGAAGCGACCAGCCCGTGTCCTGGCAGTCCCTCGATCAGCGTCGGTTGCACCGCGTCGGGGTCGGACGACCGGTGAAATTCGACTCCGTTAGGGGTTGGCGTCATACCAGACGGACTACATCGGCTCGACACATATGCGTAGGGGAGGAGTACGAGCCACTCGACGAGTCTCCAGAATCTCGATCGACAGTGCCTCGCAGGATTCGAGAACGG